>DIKO01000049.1 GCA_002423615.1 Desulfobacteraceae bacterium UBA5616 | reverse complement strand
AACTTTTCGGCCGTCGGGGGGAAACACCCGTGAACAGTTACAGAAAAGGATCTGCCGTTTCCGCCTGAATCATCCATCATGTCTCATATGATGTTTCCGCCGAATCGGCAAAAACAAAATAACATGGAAAATTCCTGTGGTTTTCCTGGGTATTTCCCAGTATTTTTTTTATTGTCCGATTTCTGCATCCGGAAGATGGGTCTTACACATAAGACTGGAGATAGGTTCTCAAATTAATTTTCTTATTTTTAATGCCTGTTTTGTTCCGGATGCCGTCCCGGTGGAATTCCACGGTCTTATTGGAAAGGTTCAGGATATCGGCGATCTCCTTGGTCCTTTTACCCTGTTTGATCAGGTTGGCTACCTGGTTTTCCATGGGGCTTAACTTCACGTATCGGGATGACAGTCCTTTCAACAGAGGTGACAGAATATCGTTCAAATTGGCCTCCAGAATTTCAAGGTATGAAAACTGCCGATCCTTGAGGCCGCTTTTTTTTAATTTCTCCAGGGCAGGGTGAACGAGTTCCCGGAAATTGACCATGATCTTTTCCTCAAGATCCATTTTATCCTGTTCCCTTTTGTTCAACAGAACCTTCAGGGCGATATTGGCCTCGTCCAGGTAGGCGGTCCGTTCCCTGACCTTGTCTTCAAGCTCTGAATGCGCTTTTTTCAATTCTTCCTCGGCTTTTTTCCGGGCGGTCACATCCCGGCTCACCCCTAAAACCTTAGCCGGACGCCCATTTTCATCGCACAACACCCTGGCTGTCAGTTCAACCCAGATGATTTCACCGTCTTTCCCGTACTCTTTTTGCTCCACAATAATCGGGTCGGATTGGGAAGGACTTTTACCGGTTTTCCAGAGAGACTCGTTTTCAAGGATGCCGGGAAGAAGCCCCCTGGATTCAGGGGGCAGGAAAAATTCACCGTTGGTCTGCATTTCCAGGGCCTGCTCGGCGGTAATCCCCCTTAGTCGCTCGATCGAAGGACTGATATAAGTGAACCGTTCTTGTTCAAGGTCGATGAGCCAGATGACATCCGCCACATTGTCCGCCAGTAGACGATATTGCTTTTCGCTTTCGATCAGCTTTTTCTCAAGACTTCGCCATTTTTTTTCTGCGATTTCATATTCCCTGATCCTGTCCCGAATCCGGTTCAGTTCGTTGACAAGCGATGCCTTGCTATTCTTAAAATCAGACATGGGGGCCGTCAGGCTATTCCATCACTTTTCGGATGGCCTTTTCGATATCCTCCGGCTGGGGAAGCACATGTTTTTCCAGAAAACCCGCGGCTATGGGGGTATCGGCCGCGGCAACCCGCTGAATCGGGGCGTCCAGATAATCAAACCCGTTTTCGACGATCTGAGCGAAGATTTCCGCCGTTACGCCGCAGCGCTTGTTGTCTTCATCCACGATGACGCAACGGCCGGTCTTTTGAACCGAGGCGATGATGGTATCGATGTCCAGAGGTTCCAGGGTCCTGGGGTCCACGACTTCCACACTGATCTCGTTTTTAAGCTTTTCCGCAACTTCCAGGGAGAGATGAACCATTCTGGAGATGGCCACTACGGTGACGTCTGACCCTTCCCGTTTGATGTCGGCTTTGCCGAAGGGAATCAGATATTCTTCCTCGGGGATTTCTCCAGGAAGTCCGAGAAGCCCCTTGTTGTAGAAGAAAACCACCGGGTTATCATCCCGGATGGCTGTTTTAAGAAGGCCTTTCGCATCGTAGGGTGTGGAGGGTACGGCGAGTTTAAGTCCTGGTGAATGCATGGCCAGGGCTTCCGGGCACATGGAATGTTCGGCGCCGATCTTCATGCCCCCGCCCATGGCCGCCATGACCACCACGGGCACGTTGACTTTCCCGGCATGGACAAAATGCCATTTGCCGGCCTTTAATAAAATTTCATCCCCCGCGATATAAAGAAAATCCGCAAACATCATGTCCGCAACCGGCCTGTATCCTGACATGGCGGCACCGATGGCGGCTCCCGCCACAGCTGTTTCCGCCAGGGAGGTGTCCATGATCCGGTCTTTCCCAAATTCCTGGACCAGGCCGCTGGTCGTCCCGAATGTTCCCTGCTGGACATTCTCTCCGATGACGAAAACTTTCTCGTCCCGCCTCAATTCTTCTCTCAATGCTTCGTTGATTGCCGCAAGATATATGGTCTGTTTCATGTTTAAATGTCTCCTTTTTGCGCAGCCTTTAATGTTGTGAGGTCATACACCGCAATTAAGATCGGCTATCTGTAAACCAGGTTGTCGATAACCGAAGGATCGGGCGGAGGGCTCTCTACGCCGAATTTTTCCGCGGCGGCGGCTTCCTCTTCCGCTTCCCGGTTAATGGCTGCAACCATTTCCTCGGTCAAAATTCCCTGATTCAACAGCTTTTCCTTGAAGGACTCGACGGGATCGCGCTTTTTCAATTCCGCAATTTCCTCCTGGCTGCGTGTCTGCGTATGGGAGACATCGGGACTTCCCTCGGAGTGAGACCGGTATCGGGCGGTCTTGGCTTCGATCAGGGTCGGACCGTCTCCTTTTCTGGCCCGCTCGACAGCCTCATAAACAGCCTCGTACACGGCCATGATGTCCAGTCCGTCCACCACGATGCCGGGCATATTGTAACCGGCGGCCAGATCCGCGATGTCTTCCTTGGGGTAAGTGTCCTTGATGGGGGTGTATTGGGCCATGCCGTTGTTGTCGCAAACCCAGACAATGGGGAGTTTCCATACGGACGCAAGATTCATGGCTTCATGAAGCGTTCCCCGGTTGGACCCGCCGTCTCCGAAACAGGCCAGGACCACCTGCTGTTTTCCGGCTTTTTTGGCTGCAAGGCCGTTCCCCAGGGCCAGCGGAAACTGGTAGCCGATTGTGCCCCCTGCCCCCAGGATGCCGTCTTCGGGTTCGGCCATGTGAAACCCGGATATTCCCTTGCAACTGCCGGTGACTTTCCCGTAATGCTCGGCGATGAACCCTTTCGGGTCAAGCCCCTTGCCGATCAAAGCGCCGATGCCGTGTCCCCGGTGGTGGGCCCACAGATAATCCGTCTTTTTCAAAACTGCGGCGCCGCCCACGGATAATGCTTCCGAGCCCTGATTGCTGTGATAAAACGACAATACCTTTCCTTCCTGGAGCCCCCGGATGGTCAGCTCATCCATTTTTCTGGCGCGAACCATTTTCCGATACAACGAAATCAAATCTTCTTTTCCCAATTTCATGATTGTCCCCTTGGTTAAAGTTGCTGTTTCCTCTCGAAAATGTGAGCTTAAACGAATAGATTATAAAATCCGGTTGTGCGTAAAAAAAGTGATGGATGGTTTGTAGAATAAGGCAACATATTCAGAAATAATCACGGATCATTTTTTGAAATACAATATGAAATTGAAATAGTCAATAACGAACGCCCGCATGATAAAAATGCCGGATTTCCTGTATTTTCTTTTTGTTGGACTTGATTTTTGTCTAAATTTTGATTCTAATGAAAAACGTACAGGGATCCATTTTCATAACAAACCCGATAACGAGGAATTGTTTTGCCGGTGACGTCACATCATGAAGAATCCGGGCCATACTGGGAGGTCCATCACGGTAAAGGCCCCTATCTGCTGATGGTCCACGGATTTTTATCCAGCCGGGCCCAGTGGTTGCCCAATATTGAGGCCCTCTCAAAGATCTGTAGGCCGGTTGTTGTTGAATTATACGGCCACGGCCGTTCCCCTTCTCCGGAGTCACCTGATGCGTATCATCCGGACGGATATGTCAGGGCGTTTGAAAATATTCGCCGGAATCTGGGCGCCTCGAGATGGTTTATCTGCGGGCAATCGCTGGGGGCGAGCCTGACCTTGCGGTATGCGCTGAAACATCCGGAAGCCGTTACAGCCCAGGTATTCACCAATACGGTGGCTGGATTGGCGAAAAAAGAGGCCCTGACCAACCGGTACAAAGAATTTGCCGCCCGACTCAGGGGAAAAAGAGATTCAAAATTTCTGGAAACTCTCCCCATGCATCCCGTTCACGCGCGTTTTCTTGGAAAGGACGTCAAAGCGGCCCTTCTTAAGGACAGCGCCGCAGCCGATCTTGACGGCATATCCAGGTCGATTGAATTCACCATGCCGGAAGTTTCCGTCCGTGACGTCATTCACCTCAATCAGGTGCCATCGCTTTTGGTCTGCGGAAAAAGGGAAAAAAGGTTTCAGACTTTTCGGGAATTTGCGCAAAACCACATGCCGATGCTCAAGATCGTCGACCTGGAAGCCGGGCACGCCGTAAACATCGCAGCAGCGGAAGGATTTAACAGGGCCGTCTTCGACTTTATCGCCGCACACGCCCTTTGACGTATCCCAGAACCCCCCTGAACAGGGAAGCGCTGTGACTGATCTGGCCATAGGCCTCTTCCCGGGTTATCAGTCGATTTTCTTTTTCCAGCCGTTCACCGACTGTGATGGACAGGTTGGCGATCCGAACCACCTCGTTGATCAGGTCTTCTTCGGAATTCAGGATAATGGGGTAAATGTTGATATTCCGATAATTTCCAAGGATCCCGTCATTGATGATGCCATCGGTTTTCCGGTGAAATTTCTTGTTGAAATCGTTATATTCCAGATTATGCAGGGGCTGGGAAAGGTCACCGATATAATGGGCGCAAAGCGCCAGATGATATTCTCCGTATTTGCCTTCGCTTTTGTCTTTTATATAGTCCCTGACAGAGGCGATGATCGCACCGTAGAGATGACCCTTTACGCTGAACCGGTCATATCGTTTCACCTGCTTTTTCACCATTTCCGCGTCGATGAAACTCCCTTTCCGGTTATTGACAAAATGATTCAACCGCTCTTTCAAGCCGGCCTTGAGTTTGATCATGTCGGCGCCGGCCGCATTGTACCATTTATTATAGCCCGCGGACCTCGCGATGGCCAGATGCGTTTCGTCATGCCAGGCGAAAGACCGTTGCGGTAGGATGAACAGATTCATGAAGCAGAGCAGAATCATGATGCGGGGGATGAAACGTCTCATGGGCTCAATGATAAATCCTGGGGATACGGGAAGATATGCCGCTGATGAGTTCATAACTGATGGTACCGATCAGGTCCGCCATTTCGTCCACATGCAGGGCAACTTCCCCCTGGCGTCCGAAAAGAACGGCCTCGTCTCCGATTTGCACGTTCTCAATATGGGTGACATCGATCAAGGTCAGATCCATGCAGACCCTTCCGACAACAGGCGCACGTTCTCCGCGCACCAGCATGAAACCCCTGGATGAGAGGAGGCGGTTGTATCCGTCTGCGTAGCCGATCGATACCGTGGCGATTCTGCTGGGTTTTTCGGTGATGAAGGTGCTTCCGTAACTCACCGGAAAACCCCTTGGAACTTCCTTGACCTGAACGATTCCGGACTTGAGTGTCATGGCCGGCCTGAGTTCCACAAGGGACCTGTCCACTTCGGGTCCGGGATAGCAGCCGTATATTGAAATGCCGGGTCTGACCATATTCAGGTGAGATTCGGGCATTTCGATTAAAGCAGCGCTGTTCGCGGCATGGCGAAGGGGAAAGTCAATGCCTTTTGCCTTTAGCGCTCCGAGAATCTCCAAAAACTTGAAAAGCTGCTCCCGCGCATGGGTTTTATCCGCCATATCGGCATTGGCGAAATGGGTGTAAATACCTTCCAGTTCGAGCCATGGTAAAGCGGCAATTTTTCGGACCTTCCCAATGCAGCAATCGTCATTCAGAACTTTGTTTCCGGGCAAAAGCCCCAATCGGCCCATGCCCGTATCGATTTTGAGGTGAACCTTTAGTTTTTTCCGGATCCTTCCGGCCTCATGGGAAAGGGCCTCGGCCAGGGGCAATGAATGGATGGAGGCCCTTAAATTCAGTTCAATCAGCTCTTCAGCCATTTCCGGAAATACGTATCCGAAAATCAGAACAGGCGAATCAATACCGGCCTCTCTTAAGGTTACGGCTTCACTGATCCGGGCCACGGCCAGTTCACACGCCCCGTTTTCCAAAGCCGTCCGCGATACGGCAACGGCCCCGTGACCATAGCCGTCGGCCTTCACCACGGCCATCATGCGGACGTCGCTGGCGGTAAGGGATTTCAAGGCCCTGACATTGTGAGCAATGGCGCCAAGATCGATTTCAGCAAGGGCGACGGGTTTCATCATGGGCGAACTATAACTCACCGTTGGTAAAAATAACAACCCGATTTAACCTTCCCGCACAATTTTTATCAGGCCCGGGGCATCCGGGATGAACCGCTTTTCCCGCTTTTCATCGCCATTATGCTGTTTTGCGGATTCCTTCGCTGTTTATGCCATTCATGTCATTTCCGCGGATATTTTTAAGAACCGTTTGAAAACGGATGTGGATTTTTATATAGATAGGTTCTACGGGTACAAATTCGCCCGGCGTATCCTTTAACTTTATGAATTCAACCGATGATGGGATATCCAGATGACATCACCTCCGCTGACACTTATGACCGTACACGCCCACCCGGATGATGAATCCATCGGTACGGGGGGAATTATCGCCAAATACGCACGGGAAGGCATCAAGACAGTGCTGGTGCATTGCACACGGGGAGAGATGGGCGATGTTCAGGACCCTGCATTCGTACCCCCGGTGCCGGGCATGGCCATGGCGGATATCCGCATGCATGAACTTAAAGCCGCAATTTCCCTGCTGGGAATCCGTTCAACCCATTACCTCGGATACAGAGATTCCGGCATGGCGGGGCATCCGGAGAACCAAAATCCGGCCGTGTTCGCCCAGGCGGATGTTGAGGAGGCGTCCCTCAGACTTGCCCGAATCATACGGGAGGAAAAACCGCATGTGGTGGTGACCTATGATGAATACGGCGTATACGGCCATCCGGATCACATCATGACCAACGTCGTGACGACAAAATCCTTTTTCATGGCCGGAAACCCTGAGATCCGGACTGCCGACAACCTGCCGCCATGGAGCCCAAAAAAACTTTATTACCTGGCCATTCCCATGGAGCGGATCCGGAAAATCAGGACTATGGAAAAAGACCGGGACCCTGAAAAACTCCCCCCTACATCCCTCGTGGGCACCCCCGAGGATGAAATCACCACTGTAATTGATGTTTCAGATGTGCTGGACGTGAAATTCAACGCCATCTTCATCCACAAAAGTCAGATCGGGCCAGCCAGTTTTTTCAGAAAAATGTCCGAAGAACAGATCCAGGTCATGTTTGCCAGAGAATATTTTGTCTGCAAACACGGGTGCAGGGCATCCGATGCAAAGGAAACCGATCTGTTTGAGGGATTGAGATAAAGAATTCAAGATCTGTTCGTCTGAGAGTGCTTTCCTTCCCCCGTAAAACGCCATGGGTCTAAAACTCCTCGTGCAGTGGCAAGAGTGATAATTATACAATTAATTCCTCTTTCCAACCCTATTTTTATATCCATTTTAGTTATTTTCAGTTATTTATTTTCTTTTTTGCCTTCCAGTATATTTTTATATTGACATAATCCGACCTATAAATTGTAAGTACGACAATTAGGCTGTCCAGGCCTATTTTGGATTTAACGACTTTCTTGAAAAGGAGGAGAAGAAAGATGTTCAAACGTTTATTATGTTTCGGCCTTATTTGGTTTTTCCTGGTTGAGGCGAATAATCTACCTGCAGCAGATTCAGGCGAACAGGACGCCTTTGATCTGGGAGATATCGTGGTGACCAGCGAAAAAATGGACGTCGGGGATATCGGCATTTCACAAGTGCTCACCCAGGAGGAAATCAAGGCGACCAACAGTAAAACAGTTGCGGATGCGCTGCAATTCACGCCCGGAATAATGGTCACCCGGGGACGAAAAAACGAACCCGAGATTTCCGTACACGGATTCAGTCAGGAGAAATCGCTATTTCTCATCGACGGCGTTCCCTATTATGAAACCTATTATGGGAAACTCAGCCTTGATCAAATTCCAGCACAGATCATTTCAAGAATCGAGATCACGAAAAACGCACCTTCCGTCCTTTACGGACCCAATGCCCAAATTGCGGTGATCAACGTCATCACCAAAAAGGGAACGGACACCCCCACCTATAATGTCGGCGTCGAAATCGGTGAAGACAGTACATACAGGGCTCTTTTTTCCCATGGAAACCAGATCGGTGCCGTCAATTACTGGTTCAGCTATATCCATGAAGAATCCGACGGCTGGCGTCTTTCGGATGATTTCAAACCGGAAACAGCCGTAAGAGCCAGAAAATTTATGCCCAACGTGGATGGTATTCATGAAGACGGCGGCCTTCGCAAAAATTCGGATTATGAAAAAAACCGATTGTGGGCCAGGGCCGGCATAACCCCATCTCCCGGTTCGGAGTATTTTGTCAGCATGCATCTGCTGGATTCTGAAATCGGGCATCCCCCCGCAACAAACGAATACAGAATTTTCCCCAGGGAAGGGGATGTGCCGGCATTTTCGACTTTCTCGAGATTCGACGACTACGATGACTGGGGAATAGACTTAAGCGGCAAAAAGACTTTGTCGGACGCACTGACTTTCCGTGGGAAATTATTTTATCACGATCATGAGGATGCCTACGTGTCCTATGACGGCCCGGATTACAAAAACAAGATCGCCAAAAGCACTTATAAAGACGACGTGATCGGCATTTCCCTTTTTTCCGATTTTATCTTGGCTGAGCCCCACGATGGTCATGTATCCCTGCATTATCGGAGGGATTCTCACGAAGCCACAGACGATGTGTATCTGCCCTATAATCAATACCAGTCCTATACGGGGTCCTTAGGCACGGAACACGCTTATGTCATTGGTGAGGCATTGACGGTTTACGCAGGCATCGCCTACGACTGGTTCAAGGTGGACGAGGCGGAGGATTATGAATTTGACGAAGATGATAATTTCCAGGGGCAGAAAGGTCTCGAAACATCTTCAACCGAGGATGAAATCAATCCCATGGTCGGCTTCTCCTGGAACATGGATCTTGCAAAGCTTTACGGCTCTGTTGCCCGAAAGAGCCAGTTTCCTTCGTTAAGCCAACTTTTTTCATCTACCAGCGGAAATCCGGATCTGTCGCCGGAAAAAACAATCAACTACACCCTGGGGGTGACCAAAGCCTTTGGAAAGAAAATCACCGCAGATTTATCCGGGTTTTATCATGACATCTCCGACTGGATTTCCAGGGACTATTATGAAGACACCTTCACCGGAAACGAGATCTATGTCAACGTGGAAGACGTCTCCATGCTGGGATTTGAAACCAGCGTACAGGTTGTTTTTTGCGACTATTTCAAAATGAATCTGAACTATACGTATAATGATGCGGAAAATGACAGCAGCAAGGCCGTTACGGAGAAGGTCATCGGCGTACCCCTCCACAAGTTGGGAGCGGGATTCAATATGGTAATCCCCAGGATTCTCGCATCCTGGGATGTGCAGGCCATTTATGTGGATGAAGTCTATGACAGTCTTCCCACCACCGGGAGCCCGGACGACGAAATTTCGGAAAGCGATAATTATTTTATTTTAAACTCCCGTCTTTCGAAAACGTTTAAAAATAAATATGAATTTTACGCTGAAATCGATAACCTTTTTGACAAAGACTATAGAGAGGAAGTCGGATTTCCGGCTCCTGGAAGAAATTTCCTGGTCGGATGCGGTCTTGAGTTCTGATGTCCGGTTTGAACTTATTTGACCTTATGTACTTTTCCATGACGGGCAGCCTGGCATGCGCCATGTCGGCTGCCCTGTTGCGAAAAAGGACTTTAAGCGTGATTTGCGGTTCGCTTTCGACAATTTGCGGACTTGCCCTTTTTATCCTGATCATCTGTAAAGCCGAGCGACTCCCGCTTTTCGGAAAATTTGAAAGTCTGATCACCATTGTTCTGGTGATGAATATCCTTTCCCTGTTGAATGACGTGTTCATCAGGGCCAAAAACGATATTTCTCCCTGGGCATGGGGTTTAAACCTCATCATTCTTTTCATTCTGTACTTTTACCCCCGAAGTCTAAACCCGGACTTTTATATGTACGATGACTTCAGGGTCATGATTTTTTTTCATTTCAGGATACTGGCATCCGCGGTATTTTTATTTTCCGCCATAATCTTCTGGGCCGGGTTTTACCGGAGCCATCCCGGGTATGAACGCCGGGCCGGAAATTGGATGCTTACCGGAGCCGTTCTTTTTTTGATCAGTGAATTCTCCGGCTCCTGGTGGTGCCTTGACTGGCTGGGAGACTCCTGGCAATGGAGCAAGGGTTTCCTGAAAGCATCCACGGTATTTCTGACCGCCATGCTTTCTTGTCACATCCCCGCGAACTGGAATATGTCTGACGAAATTCGCGGCATCATCGGCAGTCTCCCGGCGGCAGGCACGCTGTGGGTTTTATTTTTACATTAATCACTGGGCAGATGTTTAATTTTTACTACAGGTTCAAAAAAACCATATGCTCCAAAAATTTACTTCCGTTAAAACAACCTTCATCTGCCTCGGCCTGCTGATCGGTTCACTTCTGGCCGGCGTTGGTCTGACCCTGGACAAGTCCCATGCCGTTGCCCTTAAATCATTAGGCCGCCAACTTCCTTTGACGTGGCTGTTTTATGAAGCCGCCGGTAATTCAGTTATCGCCACGTGGTTTGTCATGGTATGTCTGGTGGGAGGCATTTTCCTGATCCACCTGGCCAGCTGCGTGATGCTCAGGCTTTTCCGGCTCGTTCAAAATGGTTTTTCCACACGGCAGTTCCTGTTTTTGCTCATTCATATCCTGTTCGGACTGGTAATGATATGTCATGGAATTAGCATGGCCGTGGGTTACAAGCAAAGCGACATCAAAATGTTTGCCGGAAATTCCACCCGTCTTGACAATACTTATAAGCTCTCGGTGTCCGAAGTCCGATTTGGCGACGATCCGGCCCTTTTAAAAGCCTCGTTTGAAAATCAGAGAGCACTGATGTCACGGGAGAACATTCATCGTGAGAAGAATTACGCTCATGTCACACTGACGGACGGGAGTCGGATCCTTTCGTCCGGTCGTGCGTATGTACTTTCCCCGCTTCGAGCGGGCTCCATCCGGGTCACGCTGACGGAATTTTTTATTCAGGGGGATTCCGCTGAGGATACCATCGGAGTAAAACTGACGGTAACGAAAAATCCTGTTATTCCATTTTTTTTCATTACCTATGCCGGGATGATTCTTTCCCTAATCGGATTTATCGTCATCACCCGGCGAAATGAAAAAATGCCGGAGCTTCCCTGAACGGGACAATCATCCATATTTTTTTTCTCAAGAGGACACCATGAAATTAAAAAACTGTATTTTGGGTATCATTTTATACTTAATATTAGGCACCCCGGTATTTCCCGCTGATGAAAATCCTCTTAAAATAACCGGTTGCGTAGAACAGCCGCTGTCCCTTACCCTTAAGGATATGGAAAAATTCGAACAGTCTGAAATACAATTCACAGACGTTCTTAATAATGGAGAATTCAGGGGCGTATTCGCCTGCCGCGGCGTTTCACTGAAAACCCTGCTGACACTTTCAGGCATTAAAAAAACGGAACCCGACTTTAACAAGCCGGTTGATCTGGCGGTAGTAGTGAAAAACACGCAGAAGGATAAGGCTATTTTGTCGTGGGGGGAGATTTTCTTTAAAAATCCGGACAGGGTGTTGGTCGTATTATCAGCAACCCCGGTATTCCCACATAAAGGTATCGACCATTTTAAGGACAAGGCAGCTTATGAAAGAATGATACAGACCCTGAACAGGTCATTGGTTTTCCCACGACTGGTCGTTTCCGGGGACCTTTTTTCCGATCGATGTATCGAATCCGTTTCTGAAATACGGGTCGTCGATTTAAAGCCCAAGGTGGATGGCCAAAAATCCCCCTCCGTGTCCTCCGAACAATTTAAAATCATTGGACCCGGTATTTCACCATTAGTCACCACGGAATTGCCCGAATTTCCCGGAAGGCACATCCGTGCTCATGTTGTGGGGGAAGGCCGGGGGTACCATGGCACCCACACTTTCGAGGGAATTTCCCTGACCGATCTTCTGAATAGTTCCAAAGCCCGTTTCGACATCAATAGCGTTTTTATGATTTCCGCACCAGATGCCTATCGCAGCCTGATCTCTTATGGCGAACTGTTTTTAAACCCTCATGGGAACCGCATACTGATTACCGACAAGGTGGATGAAAAGGAATGGAAAAACGGCGGACGATTTATCCTCGTTCTTCCAGACGACCTCATGGCGGATCGCGAAGTCAAGGCTGTCAGCAGAATTGAAATCATCAGCATCCCAGAATAACTGCTTCCATGAGGGGCAGTCCCAACCGCCGTTTAAGAGCATGATCAGGCCATCATGGAGTTGATGGTCTGGTCAATAATTCCCAGAAGCCGCTCATGGGTCTGCAGTTTCATCTGGTGGATGATATCCCTGTCCTTGTTCTGGTTTGAGGCAAAGGCAAGGGCTTCCTTCATCAGATCATCCATGGAACAGGCCTTCCGGATAATGCGGTGTTCTTCACATTCCTGAGCGGTGAGCCTTCTTCCGGTAAACTCCATTTCCTCGAACAGGTATTCGGGAAGAGCCCGGCGGGCAAGCGCAATGAGAACCTGACCCAATGTCTTCTTCAGGTTCACTTCCGGAAGGCAAAGCCATCCCCTGTCGTTCCGCATGAACCGGAAATCGTGGGAAAAGGCCAGAAATGCACCTCCGGCAAAAGCATGGCCCGTGATGGCCGCAACGGTGATCATGGGATAAGTCAGCACCCTCCTGAAAAGGGAATACATCTGGCTGTAGAATTTGTTGGCCAGGGCCTGTTTCCCGTTTTGCACAACGGGCGTCAACCAGTCCAGATCGATGCCGTTGCACCAGATTTTCGGGTCTGAAGATCTCGTGATCAAAACCGTGGCGTCCGTTTTCTTCTCAATTTCATCCAGGACATCGAAAATCTCGGTGAAAAAGGGAAAATTGAACCGGTTCTCACCGCTGTTCATGGTTAATACCGCTGCATTGCCTTCAACCGAATACTCAACTAATGCCATAATTTTTTCTCCTTCCAATGTACCGCCGTAACGCCCTGCGGCCTTATTTTTAAAGTTTCCCCACACACATCGGGGTGTCAGGACGAATCGCCGGCCGGGCGTTCCCGGAAGTTTAGAACCTCTGCCACGTCAACTGTAAATAGAGGCAAACATGGGCAATGGGTCGGCAAATCCACCAATGGGGGAAACGGGATACCGAAAACCGAATCTGGCCAGCTTTTTCATTCCTGAAATGGATCTTTCAACCGCATCCGGCGGAAGAGCGATGACCACCTCGTCGTCCGCTACCTGGCCCAGGGACCGTTCCCCGTAGCAGGGCACGGTAAAAGCCGGTTCCCCGGTGTTGTAGCACTGGGCCAGGTGGTCGGAACAGGATCCTTCACCGACAAAGAAAAACCGGAAACGTTCGTGTTTTTCCTTCTGCAGTCCGTTCATGATCAGCATGATCTGGGCCGGATTTCCGTAAACCAGCACCACGTCGGGTTCATAGCTGTTCCGGGTGAGCGGGGATAACGCGACGCCCTTCCCCGCCGGTATACGGGGGCATTCCTTCAGTTGCACCACGGCCTCCTCCGGGGTTCCGATCCATGTTTTGGACAGCATTTTAGACTCTGCCGCGATTTCTTCTTCCGTGGCATTGTGGAGTCCGTGGAACTGGGAGCACCTTGTGATGAGCTTTTTGTCCCTTGCCACGGCCACGGTCCGCCCGGCAACCCTTGCCATGAATATGGCCTGGCAGAAGGTGTAGGCATGATCGAACCGAAAGACGTCTTTGAGTTCCCCCATTTCTTCGGCAGAGTCATATTTCTTATATCCGATGGGTTCAGTCCTTAATCGCAACGTACTTTTCAAGGTTTCGCCGATTTGTTTCCAGTCAGCCATTTTTCCCTCCTTTGCTTATATTTTATTTTAGAACATTCAAGGGGTTGGCCTTATTCTTGGCCCCGATTTACCGTCATGTAAGTTCGGGCATGCCGGCTTAACGATCATATCGATCCCAGGTCCTCCGGTGAGGATAAATTTCGCTTCATTGGGTTCGCGGTCGGAATTCTCGGCAAATACCGTAACCCCGTCCTGAGTGACATCCGTGGTGGCCACGAGGGTATCGCACATAAGGATCCTTTCTCACTTCCTTTGCCAGATGAGCACTCCAACGAATTCATCATTGCCAATGGCAATGGGCGTTGTTTTTAATATCAGGCGGTCTTCATGCAGTTCAAAAAATCGCTCCTGATCCCCCCCGACCCAGTTGGGAAACAGGCTTCCCTCTACGTGAGTGATGAGTTTGTGTTTACCAAGATCCAGTTCAAACGGCCCGTAATAGGAAACAAAGCCTTCAAACGCGTCCTTGATTTCTTCCGGTGTTCCCGAAGCCTGATTGCCCGATGAAAATACAGGACGGCCCTTTCTCAGAAGCTGGCCGGACATATAACCGGATTGGGTGAAAATTACCTGACCCTGGGCATCTTCGCCAAGCGGATAGAACACATCTCCTCTGGAATTCGTAAATTCCGACGATAAAAGACGCCATGCCCCGGCCAGTTTTCCAACGAGCCTTTGATATTCAACTTCCATCGAGTCTCCTTTTTTTTAAATGATTATTCAGTCGACTGCAAGAACCGATGCATACAGGCAATGCCCGGCTCTCCAAAAGCTTTTTCAAAGTCGGGATGACAGTACTGCTTGACGTCACGGAAGCCGATCTTCTCATAGGCTTTCCTGGCGGGTGTGTTGCCGACCGATTTTAAGATGGGAGCGAGCCGCCTCCTGCATGACCCAGGCGATAAAAGGGGCATCCGTTTCCGTTGCCGGTCTGGTTTTGAACATGATGAATCTCCTTCAGGGGTTTAGGCGGAGTTCAAGATATTTTTAATGTCGGGATATGAATCCCGACCTGCCCTATTGACGGTGTGAAGAACCGGAGAAGCGATCCATTTTTTTTCAGCGTTTTTTCAGGCTGATGCGTCTCCGGATTATGCACAAAATTCAATGGATCGTAAACAAATATTTCATTTCTCGAAATCCCCTTCACTACATTTCAGATGAGGTAACAGCGCAATCGCAGTCATACCAATTCGTTAGCCTTTCCCGAGATTTCAGGAAAGACGGGGACCGCAAATTCCATTCCAAAAATAAATATGGTTTTGCCCTGATGACCATAATTATAAGAGTTGACAACCAGAACAATGTTCATTACTATGAACGCTGTTCATTAATGAGAGTTTTTTAACCGAAAATCGGCTCATGGGAGGCAGTGATGTATGATTTTTTATTGACGCCCGAAGAACGGGAATTGAAACAACAGGCCCGCAGGTTCGTACGAGAGGAGATCAGCAGCGACTTTCTGCGGAAAATGGATAAGGACGAGGTCGTTTACCCCCGTGAGTTTGTGGAAAAGCTGGCGGCTTTGAATCTGCGCGGTATCCGCTTTCCGAAAAAATACGGGGGCCGTGATATGAGCTGGGTGTCGCGGCGGCGGCACGGGTCGGCTGGTATTCCGCGATGTTAAAGTCCCCAGGGAAAATCTTGTCGGCGAACTTCATGGGGGGGCCTTGTGTTTCCATCAGATGATGATACCGGAAAGATTGACTTCCGCGGCCGGCTGTCTCGGGATGTGGGGGGCGCTGGATCTGGCGGTGCGGTATTCCAACCAGCGCCGCACCTTCGGAAAACCGATCCGTCAAAACCAGGCCGTCTGTTTCATGGTGGCGGACTCCATCACCCAACTCGACGCGGCCCGGGCACTCACGTATCTCGCGGCACGGGCCGTGGACGAAAACTATCCCAATGTCAGACGTCTGGTGAGCGAAGCCAAACGTTTCGCCACCCAGGCCGCCTGGGATATCGTGAACAATTCCATGCAGATCATGGGGGGTATCGGATATACGGATGTCTACCCTGTTGAGCGTGCGCTGCGGGACACGCGTCTGGGAATGATCTGGACCGGAACGACCCAGATCATGAATCTGCTCATTCAGCACGAGTACTACAACGAAGTTCTCGATCCGTCTTATGACCGGAGGCAGATGGAAAATGATGCGACCCATCCGGATGAGAGCGAGCGTTGTTTTACCGATGAAGACATGTTAAATGTTTTTGAAGGCGGAATCCATGGATAGGCGATGTCGGTGAAAGATTCGGAAAAGCAAAACAGAGCCCCGCAATACGGATTGCGGGATCTGAAAGAGCAGGAAAAAGACACCCGGCGAAAACTGATCCTGGAAGCCGCCTGCGGGCTTTTTGCCCGGAAAGATTTCCGCAGCGTAACGGTCCGTGAAATCGCCCGAGCCGCCAGCATCGGCATCGGCACCATTTATAATTATTACCCCAATCTCATCGAACTGTTTCTGGATATATTTCTGGGTTATGCCGAAGAAATCACCCGAATCCTGACTGGGGAAGAGCCACACCCGCCACCGGATCTGAAGCGGCTGTGCAGCCTGTATATCACGTATCTCAACGACAATATGACCTTTTACCAGATGATGGGACATTTCATGCTGAGCGGAGACATGTCCTCCCAAGCGGCCCGGAAACTCGACACCGTCATGAGGCCCCTCATGGACCGATTTACGGACGCCGTGGAAGCCGTCGCCACCCATTCCAGCCCCAGGCTGACGGCCCATGCCCTTTTCTCGGCCTTGAACGGCATCATGATCAGTTATGCGCGCTATCCCGGCCGGAGTCAGTCTGAAATCCGTCGCCACACCCTGCGGCTTGCGGATCTTGTGGGAGAAGTTTTTGAGAACTGATTTTTGCCCTTGACAAAAACATCACTTTTTTTTAGTGTTCAATAATACCAAATCTTGTTTGGCATTATCGAACTATTCCGGCCATCTCCAATGAGCATTCAATCCGTAAAAAGGGCGCTTGAAATACTATCCTTATTTTCCTCCGAACAGCCCCGGATGGGGGTTACGGAAATCAGCAGGGCCATGGGGCTTCCAAAACCCACGGCACACGGTCTCATCCAGACCATGATGGACCTGGGATTTTTAAGTCGGGATCCGGAAACCCGAAAATACGCCCTGGGCAGAAAACTTTACGAACTGGGCTCCGTGTTTACCTCCAATATCCGGATCAACCAGGTGGGATCCATGTCCGCCCAGCAACTGGCTGCCAAAACCGGAATGACGGCAAGTCTCTCCATCTGGGACAATGGTTCGGTGGTGATGACATTCCGGGGCGTCTCCAATTACCCGAATGTCCAGCCCCAGCAGTTCGTCTCACGGTTTCCGGCTTATTGCAGTTCCCAGGGCAAGGCGATTCTTTCCGCCCTTTCCGAAGATCAACTGAACCGGTATCTGAACACAACTCCTCTTATCGCTTTTTCGCCCAATACCATTACAGACCCGAAACGCCTGAGGGAAGAACTGAACCAGGCCAGGGATAAAGGGTTTGCCGTTGACCGGGAAGAATTTATCATCGGCGTATCCTGCATGGGAGCGGCGGTGCTGGACCATACCGGCTCTCCAGTAGGCGCCATCAGCATTTCAGGCAAGGGGGAACTGTTGTTCGGAGATCAAATGAACCGCCTGGCTTCGGACCTTATTCAGACGGCCATGGAAATTTCATATAAAATGGGATATCTGCCCGGAATTCAGATCCGTGCTTATGCCCTTTAGCATCTGATCGTACTATCCGAAACAATCCGACAGGAGGATACATGTGATGCAAGTGTATGGTTCAAAGGAACTGGTTGAAGATGTTTTGAATAAAGACCTTTGCATCGGCTGCGGGGCATGCGTCGACCTCTGCCCTTATTTTAAAACCTACAAGGGGAAAACCGCCATGATATTTCCCTGCACGGTGCAGCAAGGCCGGTGCCATGCCTATTGCCCCAAGACGGAATCGGACCTGACCGAGCTGTCGATGTCGCTTTTCGGCAAACCCTATGACGGAAGCCCCATGGGACATCATGAAAAAATCCTGATCGCCAGGGCCGGAGACAAGGTTCACCCCGCGCCTTTCCAGGCCGGCGGTGCCGTTTCCGCACTGGTGACTTTTGCCATGAAGAACGGAATGGTGGATGCGGCGGTTCTCACCGGTCGTACAGGGCTGATTCCTTATGCAGAACTCGTAACCGAATCCGAATCCGTGGCCCGTTTCACGACTTCCAAGTACATGGCGGCCCCGACTCTCTCAGCGTTCAACCAGGGGGTAAAACAGGGATTTCAAAAAATAGGCGTGGTGGGCACCCCCTGTCAGATGACGGCCCTGGCCCAGATGAGCATAAACCCCCTTCATACTGAAAATTTCAAGGACTCCGTGGCTTTGAAAATCGGCCTGTTCTGCACCTGGGCACTGGATACCCGGAAGCTTGCCGCATATCTGTCAAGCCGCCTGGACATCACGGGAATTAAGGCCATGGACATCCCCCCGCCCCCTGCGGAAATCCTCGTGCTGGACATGGGCGGAAAAACCATTGAGATTCCGTTGAGCGAAATCCGGCCTCTGGTCCCCCGGACCTGCCTCTTGTGTCCGGACATGACTTCCGAATGGGCCGATGTTTCGGTGGGGGTCCTGGAGGGTGAGCCCAAATTCAACACCCTGATTATCCGCACCCGGACCGGACAAGACCTTGTGGATAAAGCCGTTGCCCAGGGATTTCTGACGATCCGGGAGATGCCGGCCGTTAACCTGGATCATCTTTCGGCCGCTGCCTCCAACAAGAAAAAAAGGGCGCTTGCCGGGGCCATGGAAGAGGGGTTGCTCAATACCGCGGAAAACGGAAAGCGGGCCATGATGAGAATCGAAAAAGCCGTTGTGGAACGGATTCTTGCATAGAAGGAGGGGTAAATCATGTCAATTCTAACCAATGGAGAACCTGGAAAACGTTATCTTCTCATGGGAAACGAGGCCATTGCCCGGGGCGCCCTGGAAGCCGGGGTCAGCGTGTGCGCCGGGTATCCCGGAACCCCTTCTTCCGAAATCATCGAAAGCCTTTCAAAGGTCGCCGGGAACAGAAACCTTTACGTGGAATGGTCGACCAATGAAAAAGTCTCCATGGAGGTGGCGGCGGCGGCTTCCTTTGCCGGCTTGAGGGCAATGTGCCCCATGAAGCAGAACGGCGTGAACGTGGGGTCGGATTTTCTGCTTCACCTGGCGCTTTCCGGTACCCGCGGGGGCATGGTGATCGTTCCCTGCGATGACCCCGGGGCACTCTCCAGCATCAACGAGGGGGAATCCCGCCAGTTTGCCAGGCTTCTGGAAGTCCCCCTTCTGGAACCCGGAGATTTCCAGGAAGCCAAGGGCATAACCCGGTGGGCCTTTGAATTGTCGGAGGAACTCCACAGCATGGTGTTTGTCCGGAGCGTGACCCGCCTTTCCCATGCCAGCGGTAATGTGGAGTTCGGCGAATTGCCGCAGGTCAACCCAAAAGCCGGGTTCAAGCATGACGGCTTCATCCTTGATGAGATGGAAGGCATCATTACCAGTGCGCCGGTGGATTACAAGCACGGTCTCCAGCATGCCAAGTTGAAAAAAGCCGTTGAACGTTTCGAAAATTCCCCTTTTAACACTTATCAGGGGCCCGAGCATCCTGAACTGATACTGGTCACCTCTTCGGCCTGCAATTTTTACTGCAGGGAAGCCATCGGTCTCCTGGATGCCGGAGACCGGGTGGGGCTGCTGAAACTCGCCACCACCTGGCCCCTGCCCCCGAAGCTGATCGAAAAATACCTCTCCATGACGGACCGGTTTTTCGTGGTTGAGGAAGTCATTCCCTTTACCGAGGAAAACCTGAAAATCCTGGCCCAGGAAATGGCGCCCCGGATCGGGATAAAGACCATCATGGGCAAGCGGGACGGGAAACTTCCCATGGTGGGGGAACTCAACCCGGACATCGTCACCCAGGCCCTTGCCGGTCTGCTGGGGCTGGAGTACAAGCCCCAGCCGGATGATTATGTGCAAAGAAGCCGGGAAATCGTTACCAGGGCCCCCAACCGGGAATTGACCTTCTGCCCGGGATGCCCCCACCGGGCCTCCTTCTGGACCATCAACAACGTCTTGAAAATGGACAACCGCCAGGGTTTTGTCTGCGGGGACATCGGATGCTACACCCTCTCCACGCTGCCCACGGGATTCTCCGCATCCAAGACCCTCCATGCCATGGGTTCCGGAACCGGCGTAGCCAGCGGATTCGGGAAACTCAAACAGTTCGGCATGGACCAACCCGTTCTTTCCGTTTGCGGAGATTCCACCTTTTTTGCATCGGCGCTTCCGGCCCTGTTCAACGCCGTTCATAATCAATCGGATATCACCATGGTCCTTCTGGACAACAGCGGCACCGCCATGACCGGGTTTCAAACCCATCCCGGCCTTAAAACAGGCGCCATGGGCCAGGAAGTTCCGGCCATCAGCATTGAAGCCGTTTGCCGCTCCATCGGTGCCAAGGTGAAAATCAGCGATCCCTTTGACATCGAATCCACCCGGAACGCCCTTTTTGAACTACTTGAGGAAAATGGTGTTAACGTTTTGATTTTGAAACAGATATGTACTCTCAGTCCGGAGAAGAAAGCCAAAAAGAAATTCGAGGTCCGGGTGATGGCCGAAAAATGCCTGGGCGAAAGCTGCGGGTGCGGCCGGTTGTGCACAAGGATCTTCCGTTGCCCCGGGCTCATCTGGAACAAGGATAAAGGCAAGGCCGAAATCAATGACGTCATCTGCATCGGATGCGGGGTCTGCGGGTCCATCTGCCCCAATGCCGCCATCGAGAAAAAGGAGGTCGCCTGAGCCATGACGAACATCCAGCTTTCACAAGATCCATACAACCTGATCATTGCCGGTGTCGGCGGCCAGGGAAATGTTCTGGCCAGCCGGGTCGTGGGGAATATGCTCTCCCGGAAAGGGTTGACCGTCACCATCGGGGAAACTTTCGGGGGTACCCAGCGGGGGGGCTCAGTGATGAGCCATTTGAGAATATCCTCCGGATCCGCCTTTTCTCCCCTGATCCCCAGGGGAAAAGCCGACATGATCATCGGACTGGAGCCCACGGATACCCTCCGGGTCCTGGGGACTTACGGCAACCCGGATGTTAAAACCATCTGCAACATGAGGCCCATCCATCCGGTCCAGGTCATTTCCGGCGAGCCTTCCTACCCGGACCTGGAAGACGCCAAAAACTGGATCCGGGAACTCTCCCGGGACGCCTGGTTTCTGGACGCCACCGATGTCGCCATGGAAATGGGTGCCGCCATTCTGGGAAATATCATTCTCATCGGCGCCCTGGCCGGGCTGAATGAACTTCCCCTGGACCGGGAAGACTTTGAAAACGCCATCGGCCTGACGTTTTCCGGGGAAAAGGTCCAGGTCAATCTGGCGGCCTATGACAAGGGAATCGAGATGATCGCCCGGAACGGGAGGTAGACGAACATGAAAACCGTATCCCTGTTTGTCCCCTGCATCGTGGATCTGTTCCTGCCGGATATTGGCGAGGCAATGGCCCGGCTTTTAAAGCGTCTGGGGCTTTCCCTGGTCTACCACGATGCCCAGACCTGCTGCGGACAACCCGCCTTCCACGGCGGGCGCAACCCCGAGGCCGTCAAGCTCGCCAAACGGTTTATCGAGATCTTCGAAAATGACGAGACCATTGTCTGCCCATCTGGTTCCTGCGTGGTCATGGTAAAAAAACACTATCCGGAGCTTCTGGCCGATGATCCGGCGTGGCTGAAAAGGGCGCAGGCTGTTGCGGAACGGATATTCGAGCTATCCGAGTTTATCGTGGATATCATGGGAATCGCCGACGTGGGAGCAAGCTTTTCGGGTAAGGTCGCCTACCACGAATCCTGCCAACTCTCACGGGAACTGGGCGTTGTGGAACAGCCCAAAACCCTCATAAGGGCCGTTAACGGAACGGAACTGGTCCCGTTGAACGGGGCTGCGGTCTGTTGCGGGTTCGGCGGCCATTTTTCAGTGACTTACGCCGATATTTCCGAAGCCCTGGTCAAGGAAAAGGCCGTTCACTACATCGCATCAAAAGCCGATCTTCTCGTCATCTCCGAGCCCGGCTGCTTTCTGAACATCAACGGGTACCTTTCACGGAACCATCCCGAACATAAGGCCATGCATATCGCCGAATTTCTTGCCGGAAAACAAAACTAGAGGGGAAGTCATCCCATGGAAATCAAGACCCGACAATTCAAAGCGGTTGCCAGACAGGAACTCAACAATCCCAATTCCCGCATATTCCTTGACCTCTTGCCCGTGGTCCTTTCATCACTCAGGCAATTGGCCATGGCGTCCTTCCCCGACCCTGAGGCGGCTCAGCGCCTGGGTGGCATCATCCGGGCCGAAGCCCTTTCAAGACTTCCCGAATTGCTTGAACAGTTTGAAAAAAATGCCCTTAAAGCCGGCGCCAAGGTTTTCTGGGCCGGTGATGCCCATGCCGCAAACGCATATATCCTTGAACTGGCCCGGAATAACCAGGTGGACTTTGTTACCAAGGGTAAATCCATGGTCACCGAAGAAATGGGCATAAATGAAGTTCTGGAAAAAAACGGAATCGAGGTCTATGAAACAGACCTGGGGGAATTCATCGCGCAGCTGCTGAAACGTCCTCCTTTTCACATTGTAGGGCCGGCAGCCAATGTACCTCCCCCTGAAATACGGGATATTTTCATTGAAAAGGGCATCATGGAAAACCCCACGGTGGATCCCAGGGAACTGGGGTATGCGGCCAGGCTGTATTTAAGGGATCGTTTTTCAAGGATGAAAATGGGGATCACCGGCATAAATTTTGCCGTTGCCGAAACCGGGACCATCATCAACGTGGAAAATGAAGGCAACATCCGCTTCAATAAATCATCACCGAAGATTCAGGTTTCCGTCATGACCCTGGAAAAGGTGATCCCTAATCTGAAAGACGCCATGCATATGCTGCGTCTGGTTTCCCGAAACTGCACCGGTCAGCATATCGGCGCTTATGCCTCCATGGACACGGGCCCCAGGAAAAAGGACGAGATGGACGGTCCTGATGAGCTGCATATCATCATCCTGGACAACGGCAGGACACGCCTGTATCAAAATGTAAAAACCCGGCAGGCCCTGCAGTGTATCCGCTGCGGAGGATGCCTGAACATCTGCCCGGTTTTCGGTATCATCGGCGGATTTCCTTACGGCTGGGTCTATTCCGGGCCCATGGGCCAACTGCTGACGCCCCTGCTCCTGGGTCTTTCCGGGTGCCATGACCATATCTGGGCCTGCACGGGATGCGGCGCCTGCAAAGCCAACTGCCCTGCGGGGATAGATCACCCCAGAGTCCTTCATTATCTGAGGGAAATGGAGGTTCAGGGCGAAAAATCACTGGATGCCGTGCCCCCGCCATTCACCGAAGACATGGCCTACAAGGCCTTCTCCGTTATCGCATCCAACCCCACGCTCTGGAAGTTGACCTCAAAAATCATCCGTACGGTTCTGAATCGGAACGCTCAGGACGGCAAACTCTCAAAAGGTCCGGGACCCCTGGAAACCTGGCTTGCTGGACGGGATTTTCCGCAGATGGGCGATAAAACCTTTCATGAAAGATGGAAGGAAATAGAAAACAACCCGCCAAAAGCTGTGCTCGAAAACTGAGCCGGGAAAGGTAAAAAAATGGAAGGTACACGGGATGCGATTCTGCGGCAGTTGAGAATGGCCCGGTCAATGGAAGTTCCGAAAAGAATTCAGTTGCCGCCGCCTTATGAAGCCGCCATGACCCGGGAAGAATGGATCGAAAAATTCGCCGCCAAACTGGGGGAACAAACAGGTGTTTTTTACCGTACGGCAGACACGACGGGGGTTTTGGAAATACTTTCAAATCTCGTCAGGCAGGAAGGCCTGAAAAACGTCATAGCTTCTGAAGATGGATTGATAACAGCCCTGAATCTGAAACTCTGGGGGGCAGACCAAGGCGTTTCCGTATCTTTTCCCCATGATTTTAAAGACCGAAAAGATTACCAGGATACTGTTTTCAACCATGCCGACGCCGGTATGACCGCCGCGGATTTCGCCGTCGCTGAATCCGGAACCCTCGCCATCATCCATGACAAAAGCAATGCCAGACTACTTTCGCTTGCACCGGCCCTGCATATCGCCGTGGTGGAGGCCAAGAATGTGGTGCCCGTATATGAGAGCGTGATGGAAAGTGTTTTCTTAAACGGTCAAAGTCCATCCCAGCTGTGTTTTATCACCGGACCCAGCATGACGGCCGACATCCAGGGACAGATGTTCAAGGGCATGCACGGCCCCCGGAAGTTGATCGTGATCATGGTGGGGTAAATAAAATTGGGGGAATGTTTTCGGATTTGGAAACCCGACCCACAATGATCTGCTGAGTCCTTTCCCCAGGTCGGGATTCATATCCCGACACATAACAAAAAAGGTTACCGCAAATGGAGTTACGCAGCAAACAGCGATTTTCCGAATTAAACGGGCTGATGTATGCCTGCGGGTTTACTGAAGACGAGGTTGGGAAACCCATGGTGGGGGTGATCAACGCTTTCAGCGAGATCGTTCCCGGTCACATGAACCTGAGAATATTGACCGACATGGTGAAAACCGGGATCCGGATGGCCGGAGGTGTCCCCCTGGAATTTCCCTGCATCGCCATGTGCGACGGGGTGGCCACCGGGAAATACCAGATGGCCATGCGAAACCACATTGCCGATTCCATCGAAATCCTCATCGAATCCCACCAGCTCGACGGCATGGTGCTGTTATCCGGCTGCGACAAGATCGTGCCGGGTCAGATGATGGCCCTGGCCCGGTTGAACATCCCCGGCATCCTGGTGACATCCGGCCCCATGCAGCCCGGATGCGGTAACGGTAAAAATTTCGTGCTGTCGGATTATGTGGACTGCCGCATGGCGGAACTCCTGGGAAAGGCGAAATTCACCCCCGGGGAAAAAGCGGAATTAATGGCCCAGGCCTTTCCCACCGTGGGCTCCTGCCAGGGCATGTACACGGCCAATTCCATGGCCATCTTCGCCGAAGCCATCGGCATCACCCTGCCCTCCTGCGCCACGATCCATGCGGTGGATTCGAGAAAACCGGGTCTTGCCAAAAAATCCGGCATGCGCATCGTGGAAATGATCCATGAAAATCTCCGGCCCAGGGACATCATGACGGCCAATACCTTTGAAAACGCTCTTCGCGTGGCCGTTTCCACCGGACTGCATGGTCTTTAAGGGCACGGCCAGGTGCTTTTCCGACGCGGATCAGGCGGCTTGGGCCGTCATGGGAGGACGGGTGAAGAACGGCGATATCGTAGTCGCCCGCTATGAGGGGCTTAGGGGCGGGCCCGGCGGCAGGGAGATCAGCCTTTTGCCTTACATGTTGAATGCTCTTAACGCGGATCATATCGGCATGATCACCGACGGCAGGCTTTCCGGTTCAAACCGGGGTGCCATGGTCTGCCACATCACCCCCGAGGCTTATGACGGAGGGCCTTTAGCCCTGGTCGAAGATGGAGATAAGATTCGTATCGACATCCCCAACCGCCGCCTGGATCTTCTGGTCGACGAGAATGAGCTCCAGCGGCGGAAAAAAATTTGAAAAACGCCTGAGCATCAAAATCTGCTGAGTCAGATGAAACGCTACATCAATACCGTCACGACGCTTCATGAAGGCGCACTTCAAAAATAAAGGAGGACGATCGCCATGTATGATACCAAATCCGTAACCGTTCAAACCCGTGCCTGGCACGGGGATATTCCCGTGGAGCTGTTATTTCCCGCATCCTGGGACGTCGTCTCCTGTGAAATGAACGGCCATCGTGCCCCTGAGCTGGATGAAGCCGGCATCCGAAAGGCATTTGCCGAACCCATCGGCGCAAAACCCATCCGGGAACTGGCAAAGGACCGCCATGAGGCGGCTATTATCATAGATGACATGACCCGGCCCACCCGCATGGACGCGATAATCCCCATATTGCTCCAAGAACTGAAAGCCGGGGGCATACAGGACGACTGCATCCGTTTCGTCATGGGCCTGGGCGCACACGGCGCCTACACCCGGACGGACTTCGTAAAGAAACTGGGGGAGGATACCGTCGGCCGTTACCCTGTTTACAATCACAATGTCTATGAGAACTGCACCCTCATGGGGAAAACCAGCCGGGCGACCCGGGTCTTCATCAATGCCGAGGTGGCCAAATGCGACCTGAAGATCGGCATGGGGTCCATTGTTCCTCACCTGTACACGGGATTCGGGGGCGGCGCCAAGATTCTGCTGCCCGGTGTATGTTCCATGGAAACCATCGAGGCGAACCACGAATCGCTTCGGTATACCGCCATGCAGACTTCTCTGGGATCTGAAATCGCCCTGGGCAAATACAAACAGAATGTCATGCGGCTGGACATGGTGGAAGCGGCGCGAATCGCCGGTATGGATATGATCATCAACTCCCTGGTCAACGGCCGGCGTCAGAATACCGCCCTTTTCGTCGGAGACGTGGAAGCAGCCTATCTGGCCGGAGCGGCCGCAGCCGAGTCCCACTATGCCACCAAAATGCTGCCGGATGCCGACATCATCGTTGCCAACTGCTACGCCAAGGGCAGCGAAGCACTACTGGCCTTGCCGGCTTGTCTTCCGTTTTTCTTCGTCCCCCCGAAAAAAGACTTTATCATGATCGTCAGCGCTCCGGAAGGCCAGGTGACCCATTATATTTACGGTGTTTTCGGGAAAAACCTCGGCGGACGCCATTACCAGGGACTTCCCGCCGTCAGCCAGATTCCGGGTTTAAACCGGATGATCATTTATGCCCCCCTCGGAGATAAAGCCGGGGAACAATGGCTGGGATTAAAAGAAAGCGAAACCCTTCGCAACTGGGATGAGGTTATTTCAGGTCTCCGGGCGACCCACGGCGATAACGCCAAAGTCGTCGTCATTCCCGACGCCACGATCCAGTATTTCCCGGAAGGAAAAAATGACCCGATGTCCCAGGCATTTAGTGAATAAAGGTCTGACATCCGAAAGAACCGAAATAAAAGGTAATTATGATGCTGAAAGGCAAATTTTGGCTGGGGATTTTCATCGGCGGGCTTTCCGCAATGGTTTTGATCGCTGCCGGGGCTTATGCATTTCGGGGCATGATCGCCCAAATCAATTTTGCAGGGAAACCCGAGATTCCGGCACCCCCTGAACAAGCCCTGTCAGAAGCATCAAAACTCGCGATGACCGAAGTCCGTCAACTCGTGGAGGCTGATGATCAAAAGGATTTTGAATTTGCGGAACGGGGATTTATCGCCACACGAACGGACCCGCTCATACGAAATGCCAAGGGCGAGGTTGTCAGTGATCTGTCTTCCTATGATTTTTTAAAAGGCCCGACATCGAACACCGTGAATCCCAGTCTCTGGCGTCATGCTAAAATTCTGACCAGACACGGACTGTTCAAGGTTGCCGACAGGATCTACCAGGTGCGGGGGTTTGATATCTCCACCGTATCCTTCATCGACGCCGGCAGCGGCTGGATCGTTGTGGACCCCTTAACGGTGGTGGAACCGGCCCGGGCCGCATTTGATCTGGTCACCGCGAATCTGGGCGAAAAACCGGTGCTGGCGGTGATTTATTCCCACACCCACGGAGACCATTTCGGTGGTGTTCTGGGGGTTACTTCCCATGAGGATGTTGATTCAGGAAAAGTAAAGGTGATTGCACCCGATGGCTTCATGGAGCATGCCATTTCGGAGAACGTGATTGCCGGACCTGCCATGAACCGGCGGGTTCGCTTCCAGATCGGCGGGACCCTGCCCAGGGGCCCGGAAGGTGAAGTTACCTCCGGACTCGGACCGGGGATCCCTCACGGAACCGTCAGCCTGATCGCTCCTACCATTATCATTAAAAAAACCGGCCGGGAGATCACCATCGGCGATGTTAAACTGGTTTTTCAGGTCACGCCCGGAACAGAGGCGCCTGCGGAAATGAATTTCTATCTCCCTCAGTTCCGGGCGGTCTTCATGGCGGAAAATGCCAATCTGACCATGCACAATTTTCTGCCCGCAAGAGGCGCGCTTGTCAGGGATGCCAAGGCGTGGGCGGACTATTTGACCGAATCCATCCGTCTTTTCGCGGATAAAAGCGATATTATGTTCGCAGCCCACGGAATACCCCGTTTCGGACAAAAAGAAATCGTCGATTTTTTGAGCCTCCACCGGGATGCCTATAAATTCCTGCATGATCAATCCGTCCGGCTGATGAACGCCGGCCTGACCGGTTCGGAAATCGCCGAGGTCCTGGAGCTTCCCGATGTGCTGGCCAGACAGTGGTATAACCGCGGCTATTACGGCACCATGAGCCACAACGCCAAGGCGGTTTATCAGCGGTACATGGGCTGGTATGATGCGAATCCGGCGAACCTTTGGCCTTTGCCTCCTGAACCCGCGGCCAAACGTTACACGGAAGCCATGGGCGGAGCAAAAAAAGTCATGGATCTGGCTAACAGCGCCGTCGAAAAGGGGGAATACCGCTGGGCCGCCATGTTGTTAAACCATGTCGTATTCGCCGATAAAACAAATAAGCCGGCCAGGGATCAGCTTGCCGACGTGTACACGCAGCTTGGGTTTCAATGTGAAGCAGGCACATGGCGCAACATTTATCTCACCGGCGCCCAGGAGTTGCGCACCGGTGTTTTGAAGACGCCTGCCGGCATGATCGCCAAAGATTTGATAGCCGCCACGCCCACACCCATGATATTTGATTTTGCCGCCGTGCGGATTAACCCTGATAAAGCCATATCCCGGCCTTTCAAGCTGAACATCGAACTGACCGACCGAAAGGAGCGCCACCTGATCACCGTTGAGAACGGTGTTTTGATTCATGAACAGGATATTGTGGATCCCGAAGCCGGGGCAACCGTAAGATGTACCTTTCCCGACCTGTTGATGACGCTTTTCGCTAAAGCACCCATCGGCATAAAGGCGGCGAAAGGAGATATCGTGATGGATGGCGATTCAAGCCTTTTTGAAGCCCTTGCCGATGTTATCGAACCGGTGGACGCCGATTTTCCGGTGGTTACACCTTAATTTTCCTCCCCTTGATGGGAGAGTGCCCGGATAGGAGCAAACAATGACCGAACGACAAGTTGCATTTTCCGGAACCGGACCTGTGAGAAGCGGGTATGAAATTGATGAAAAAGCGCTTGAAAAATACATGACCGAGCATGTGCAGGGCTTTGCGGGACCGGTTGGAATAAGGCAGTTCAGGGGAGGCCAGTCCAACCCCACGTACCAGATCGTAACGCCTTCCCGGAAATACGTTCTCCGCCGGAAACCCTTGGGGAAGCTGTTGAAATCGGCCCATGCCGTGGACCGGGAATACCGGGTCATCACCGCACTGGCCCGGACCGATGTGCCGGTCGCCCGGACCTATGCCCTGTGTACGGATGATTCGGTGATCGGCAGTTGGTTTTACATCATGGACGATGTGGAAGGCCGCATTTTCTGGACCTATGAAGATGCGCCGCTTGAAGAAAGGGCCGCCCTGTTCGACGCCATGAACGAGGCCATCGCCGGACTCCACAAAGTGGACTACAAATCCATAGGCATTGAGGACTTCGGGAAAAAAGGCAATTATTTTGCCCGCCAGCTTTCCCGCTGGACCAAACAGTACCAGGCATCGGTGGACAGCGGCTATCCGCCCATGGATGAGCTCATCGACTGGTTGAACCGGAACATCCCCGAAGATGATCAAACCGCCATTGTCCACGGGGACTACCGGATCGACAACATCATTTATCATCCGACGCAACCCAGAATCCTGGCCATCCTGGACTGGGAAATTTCCACCCTGGGCCACCCTCTGTCGGACTTCTGTTATCACTGCATGAGCTGGCGGATGCCTGCCGGTGAAGGACGGGGACTGGCCGGTCTGGATTTGAAATCCCTTAATATTCCTACTGAAGAAGATTATGTCGCGGCGTATTGCCGCCGGACCGGGATAAAAGAGATTAAGAACTGGAACTACTATATGGCGTTTAACCTGTTCCGTGTTTCCGCCATTGTCTTCGGCATCATGGGCCGGGTGAAGGACGGGACCGCAGCCAGCCAGCAGGCCCGGGAAACCTCAGCCATGGCCGAACCGCTGGCGGATCTGGGTCTGGCCCAGGCCAAAAGCGCATAATCAAAATTCGACTCAACAAATTAAAGCCCCAGATGCCTTGCCACTTTCTCTAAATGGTAATCCTCGTCGCCAAAGGAAAGCGACCCGGCCTTTGTCCTGCGATAATGCAGGTGCAGATCCAGTTCTTCGCAAAAAGCAATGGCGCCGTGAATCTGGTGAGCCAAAAGAGCTATTTTGTGCGTGGCGTTTCCGGTCCAGGCTTTGGCCATGGATGCCGACATGGACGCCGACGGCAGGTCCCGGGTCATTTCCCATGCGGCCCGATAGGTCATGAACCGTGCGCCGTCCATATCCATGATCATATTGGCCATATGGTGCTGGATCGCCTGGAAACTCCCGATGGGTTTGTCAAACTGTTTTCTTTCCTTGGCATAGGCAACGGTCTGGTCAAAGGCTCTCTGGGCGCTCCCCACCATTTCGGCACACTTGGCCAGGGCCGCCTGTTCCGTTAGTGTTTCGATTATCTCAAAAGCCTTTCCCGGCCGGCCGAGGATTCTGTCTTTATCAACCCGGGCATCGTCAAACACCACTTCGCATTGCTTGTCGAAGGCCAGGGTCGTCAGCATCGACGTGCGGACGCCCTTGCTTTTCCCATCCACCATGAAAAGCGTCAACCCGTCTTTCGATCCGGGAACCCCTTCGGTTCTGGCAACGCAAAGGATAAGGTCGGCAATGTGGGCGTTTTCAACAAACAGCTTGGTTCCGTTTAAAATATAGGCGTCCCCATCGGCCTTGGCGGGCATGGCGACAAATGAAGCGTCGTAATGAATTCCGGCCTCATTCATGGCATAGGCCATGATCATGGCGCCATCGGCGATTTTGGGAAGTATTTCCTTTTTCTGTTCCGGAGTTCCGGCGTTCATCACCGGAAGCGCTCCGAGAACAACTGTCGAGAAGAAGGGCCCGGGGCAATTGACCTCCCCCATGGCCTCGAGAAGAAGGACAAGATCGATGAAATTTCCCGCCATTCCACCGAATTCCTCCGGGATCATAACCCCCGGCCATCCCAGTTCCGCCATTTTTTTCCACATTTTCGGCGGATAACCGTTTGCGTCGTCCTTCATTTCCCGCAACAGGGAAGTTGAACATTCTTTTTTCAAAAATTCTTTTGCCGAATTGAAAAGGATTTTCTGATCCCTGGTCAAATCCAGATCCATTTTACATCTCCTTTGGCGTGAGTAGGCAGGGTCCTTTTTACCCTCGGGGAAGGCCCAATCCCCTCATGGCGATAATATTTCTTTGAATTTCGGAGGTTCCGCCGCCGACGCTGGATGGGGAATGGAGAAATTGCCTGACGAACAGCCCGTTAAAAGGCGCGAGTCTGGAATTTCGATCCAACTGGCCGTAAGGACCCAGTATATCGAGGACCGTATTGGCGAACCGGTCCATCAATTCCGTTGTAAAAACCTTGGCGGTGGAGGCCTCATAATTGGGGACCCCGCCTTTTTCCTGAACGGAAGTCACCCGGTAACAGATCATTCTTAAAACATCCTTCTCTACGGCAAGGCGTGCGATCCGTTTTCTCACCGATGGGTCATCGGCGAGGAATTTCCCGTCCCTTCGGGTCGTCTTGCAATACCGGATCAGTTCATGGAGCATCCTGTCCATGGCGGCTGGAGAGCCGACTCCCGACCTTTCGTGGTCCAGAGCCATGGCCAGTTGATACCATCCCAGATTTTTCTGCCCTACCAGGTTTTTCCTGGGGATTCTGACGTTATCGAAAAACACTTCGTTAAAGGAATGAAACCCCAGAATATTGGTCAGCGGATTGATTTTGATTCCGGGGGTTTTCATGTCCACGATAAACATGGAAAGGCCCTTGTGCTTGGGCGCATCCAGGTCGGTTCTCGCCACCAGCCAGCAGTAATCCGCCCGGTGGGCGATGGTGGTCCAGACCTTCTGTCCGTTCAGGATGAATTCATCGCCCTCTTCCACAGCCGTTGTCGTTACCGATGCCAGGTCGGAGCCGGCTCCGGGTTCGCTGTACCCCAGGCAGAAAATCAGTTCCCCTTTGGAGGCCTTCGGGAGGATTGTTTCTTTCTGTTCGGGGCTTCCGAACACCATGATGGTCGGGCAGACCCAGCCGATGGTGATCATGCTCTCAATTCCCGAAGGGGTCCCGACCCTGGCCGTTTCCTCATCCAGAATCAACTGGTAAATATGGGATCGTTCCTGTCCTCCAAATTCCTTCGGCCAGGTCAAGGAAAGCCAGCCTTTCTGCCCCAGCTTTTTAACCCATTGGGAAGTGAGCTCCCAGGATTCGTCATCCTCTTCCCAGATGCCGTAACCCAGTTCCCTCCACCTGCTGGGCACTTCCTTTTCCATAAATTCCCTGACTTCCGTGCGAAATGCTTCCTGTTCCGTTGTAAAGCTGAAATTCATGTTCTTCCCTCCAACCTGAAAATTCAAACGTCCATCTACAGTGTACAAATTAAAATGATATTTCAGCAGGATCCATCAGAGAATGACCCCAAGGGAAATTTTCCCGGATCAGGACCCATGGTTCCAGGACCTGCGAAACATTGGGCAATGGACATCCATTTCCCCGCCGTTTTCCCTGTTACAGATAGCCGCGTATCAGCCACGTTCCGTCTCTGAATCACCACAAGACAAAAATCCTCACAAGGCCCCTTGATCAGGTTTTCACTGGAATCAGGCCCCCATGTCCATAACTCTCCGGAGGGGCTCACCAGTTCCAGTCTCACCTGCTCATCCGAAACCGCCATCCGGTGGTTGACGAAGCTCCATTTGAAGGTGGTATATCCCAGGTGGGCGATATGCTTCAGACGGTCGGTGGCCGGGCGTTTTACCCCCAGAGCATCGGCCACATCCTGCCCATGAGCCCAGGTTTCCATCATTCTTGCCGTGGCATGGGATCTGGCACTCATGGGGGGGCCATACCAGGCGACCCGTTCCCTGGGATCCAGCGGTAACAGGGCTTCCACAAGGTCCCATCGTTCTTTCCGCCACCAGGCTTTTAATTCCGGAACGGTTCTTGACATTGCCGGTTTATTCATAACATCAAGAAATTTTTGTGGGTTCCGCATCATTTCTTCAAGCTCGGCTTTAAATCCTTCCGGATCGATAATGGTCTTTTTGGCTTTTTCATCGAAAAAGGCAAGATGGGCGATTTGATCCCTTATCGCCCATCCCTTGGCAGGGGTATCTTTTTCCCAGTCCGCGTCTGCAATCTCAGCGATGATATCATCCAGGGCCTGCTGTTCGTTTCTTAGATCCTCACATAAGGTTTTCATCGCACAGTCCTTTTATAATCCTATCGATCATTTTCCCTTCCAGTTGGGTTTGCGTTTCTGTGCAAAGGCAGTCGGACCTTCGATCATATCCTGGGAATTCATCATTTTAATCACACCGGGAAATTGGGCGGAAATGGCCTTGTCCAGAGGCAAATCGCTGCCCCTGATCACCGACTCCTTGGATGCCCTTACGGAAAGGGGGGCGCTCAGAAGAATTTCCTCAGCCCATTTCAAGGCGACTTCCATGAGTTTCTCCGGGGCGGCGACTTCGTTGGCGACCCCGTAGTTAAGAGCCTCCTGGGCGGTAATGCGCCTGGATGCCAGTATCATGCCCATGGCCACGTGATAGGGAATCTGACGGGAAAGGCGATGCACGCCGCCGGCCAGGGCCATGAGTCCCACCCGGGGTTCGGGAAGGCCGAAAACAGCTTTCTCGGAAGCAATGATGATATCACAGGCCAGCGCGATCTCGAAACCACCGCCCAGGGCCATGCCGTTAACCGCCGCGATCATGGGTTTAAAGCAGTCGTATCTTTCGGTAATCCCGCCGAATCCGTATTTTAATCTGGCCGAGAGCTCCGGCATCCGGGCGAAGTTTTCCGCATGAAACTTCAGATCGTTTCCCACGCAGAAAGCCCGGTCACCGGCGCCGGTAACGATACAGACCCATGCCTCGGGATCTTCGTTGAATTCATTGAAAGCGGTTTCAAGCTCCAGACCGGTGATGGGGCTTACCGCATTCATCACTTCGGGCCGGTTTATTGTCACTATTGTGATATGGCCTTTTTTTTCGACGAGAATGGCTTCATAATTCATCGGAACCTCCCATTTATTTTGCGGGTTTGAAATACGGAACGGTCACCTCGTCGCTGACTTTTTCAAAGACCACTTCAAGGGGCATGTCCAGTTTCATGTCTTCCGGCTTTGCGTCTCTCATGTTGGAAAGAAAGCGCGGGCCTTCTTCAAGCTCGACGATGACGATGATATAGGGAAGTTCTTTTTCAAAGGAAGGATCAAAAGTCCGGTGAACCGCCGTGTAAGTGTGGACCCTGCCCTTGCCGCTGGCCTTCACCCATTCCCCCGGCTTTCTGGACCCGCATTCCGGGCAGATGTTGGCGGTGATGGAAACCGGGTTCCGGTAAAAACCGCAACCCACGCATTTGACCAGCATGAATTCATTTCTTTTAGCAGCATCCCAGAAAGGCTTGGTTTCCGGCGTAATTCCGGGAGATGGTTTTTTAAACTGGGTTGTCATATCAGATTACCTCCGCAAAATTAGAGTTGAATGAAATGCGATATATCCGCCCTGGTTGGTGACCAGCCCGATTTTGGCATCCTTGACCTGGCGGTCCCCGCAGTGGCCTCTAAGCTGGCTGACGATTTCCGGAATTCCGGTCCATCCCTGGAGGTAGGTTTCGGAGAGCATGCCACCTGAAAGATTGGTGGGGAATTCACCATCAATGGACAAACGGCCGTTTTCGACAAAGGGCCCGCCTTCACCCCTTTCGCAGAATCCCAGTTCCTCGAGCTGGGTGATGATGTTATGGGTGGTGGCATCGTACAGTCCCAGGACATCGATGTCTTTGTGCTGGATACCGGCGGTCCTGAAAGCATGTGCCCCGGAGACTCCGGCTCCGGTGTCCACCAGGGTGTTTCTTTCAATAAGATCCATCTTCACATGACCCTGACCGTATCCCATGATATAAACCGGCGGCTGAGGACAATCCTTTGCCCGGTCCCCCGATGTAATAACCGCGGCCCGTCCACCATCGGATACCAGACAGCAGTCGAAAAGATGCAGGGGTTCGGCAATGATCCGGGAATTCTGATGGTCCGCAAGGGTCATGGGTTTGCCGTACATCTGGGCCTTGGGATTCAACTGGGCGTGTTTCCGGAATGTTACGGCCACCTCCCCAAGCTGTTCGCTGGTGGTCCCGTACAGCATTTTATGACGCATGGCGGCCAGGGCGATACCGTGCATGGCGCCGTGAAGTCCGTAAGCCAGTCCCGGCCCGGCACTCATGCGGTATGGCACCGCCGGTGCTGTTGCGGATTTTTCCACAAAGGCACACAAAACATTTTTGCAGATCCCGTTTTGAATGGCCCATTGGGCAACCTGCATCTGGCATCCGGGAGATGCGCCCATGGAATCATAAACCGCCGAAAGACTCAGCTCGGGGATTCCCAGGTCCATCTGTAAAGACCAGTTTTGGGTGGTCGGATCGGTCCAGCAGAGTTCGACCAGAATACCGTCGATATCATGGGGCTTCATACCCGCATCCTTGATGGCATTCACACTGGCCTCCAGAAAAAGCTCTCTTACGCTCCAGTCCGGGCATTTTCCCTGGGGGGTATACCCTAGACCGACAATTGCACATTCTTTTTGACTCATACTAACCTCCTCACATGTTATCAATTTAAATGAGCTGTCCGCAAAAAAGACTGTCGGTATTACGGCAATTTAAAAATCAACCGCCTTCAAATTTCGCTGCGTTTCCGGGCATGGGCCTGCATATTAAAAAAGAGTAATTATAACTATGCAATGGATATGCCATGCGGTTCCGAAAAGGTCTATTTCAATGAATTAAATGAAAATCCGTGTTTTGCCGTTTACTGATAAAATGACCGAGAGACGCAAATAAATCCTCAAAAAGACGATATTACGTCAACCTCGTCTTTTCCCGTTCTCCCCGGAAACAATATTTTAAGGATTTCAGGTATCCGGCAGGTGCTTTTCCGGGCCTTGACATCCCGCATTCACTTTTTCCATGCGATTCCGTCAATCTGCCGGAAACGCCTGTTTGCATCGGCTTAAAAACAATCATCGAAGTTCAAGTAAAAGTCGTTTCCGAACACCTGCTGACGAGTAAAAAATGGGAGGCACTCACCGCCTATTTTATTTTCGTGGCCTTAGATAAAGACCAGAAACCGGCCCGGGTGCCTCCGTTGATTCCTTCCACCGACGAAGAACGCCGTTTGTATGAAGCCGGTCAGGAGCGCTATAACACCTGCCGGATCGATGAACAAACCCGTATATTATGCGCCCTGGAATAATTCTCTGATCTTCACCCCCCCCTCGTAACCCGCGGGGATATCTCAGGGTGATCCGGGTGTTTACCGGGGAATGCCGTCGAGCCACCCGGCGGCCATGTCCTTAACCGCCTGTTCAAAATCCAGTTGATCCCGCGAAGCCTTTTCCACGAGTTCATCAAAGGCTTCGGTCTTCTTGAAATCCGTTAATAATTGATTGACCATTTCCTTGCCCAGACGGTCTTTCAACTGACTGTAGACCTGATTCCGGATTTCGTTGGTCAGCGTGTTTTCAGGTATCAGATGATCGTAAAACGTCATGATCACACGGTACTCGTCGGTCTCGGTAGGTGAGACCCGGGCATCGGGGTAACGTTTCCGGAAAACCCGGAGCATGGAGATGTTTTCTCTCATCACTGTGGCGCCGAACCTCTTATAACCGTTTTTTCGCGCAATTCCCTCCAGCTTGTCCAGAAGACAGGAGGCGATGCCCATGCCCTGATATTCTTCACTCACCACAAAGGCGATTTCAGCACAGTCCTCATCGTCTTCACCGTGCCCCCTGGCGTAGGAGCCTATGGCCTTGATCTCCTTATGCCCGCCGACCTTTACAAGACCGATCAGAGACATATTTTTCCGATAATCCAGGCTGGCCCACTCCATCTGAACCACTTCATGGGAAAACAGCTTCATTTCGTAAAAAAATCTCATGTAAATGGTACGGTCCTGGAGGGAATAGAAAAAGTTCCGGATCTCGAATTCATCCGAAGGCAGCAAAGGCCGGACCTCCAATGTTTTACGGTTTTTCATCGGGAAAGTGCTTTTATATTCCTCAATGAACAGGAGGTCTTCCTGGGCGGGCGGAAGCTGGTCCGGAAAAATATACCGCCTGTTTTTTGCCGAATCGATAAGCTCCGCCCTGAAGTCCGGGTGTGCGATCTGGGCCAGTTCCATGACCCGCTGATATATTCCCTTCCCCTGCAAAGCGGCGATGCCGTATTCCGTTACCACGAAATCCACGTCCCCACGGGTGGTGGCAACGCCGGCGCCCTCGCTTAAAAAAGGAACTATGCGTGACACCGTTCCGTTTTTAGCGGTTGACGGCAGGGCGATGATGGAAATGCCCCCCCTGGACATGGAGCAACCCCTTAAAAAATCAACCTGGTCACCGATGCCGGAATAAAAACGCGACCCCATGGAGTCTGAACACACCTGGCCGGTCAAATCCACCTCGAGGGCCGAGGAAATGGAGACCATATTGTCGTTCCGGGCTATCTGGATGGGGTCGTTTACAAAATCCGAGGACCGGAAATAAAACATGGGATTGCTGTCCACGTAATTAAAGATTTTCTCGGATCCCATGCACAGCGAGGCCACGGCCATACCCGGAAGAAGGGTCTTTTTCCGGTTGTTGATGATGCCTTTTTTAAACAGGGGCAGAAACGAATCGGTGATCATCTGGGTATGAACGCCCAGGTCCTTTTTATCATCAAGGTATTTCAATATGGAGAGGGAAAGAAATCCAAACCCGATCTGGAGGGTGGCGCCGTCATCCACCAGCTGGGCTACATATCGGCCGATTCTCTCGGTGACGTCCTGCTCCCGTTCGCTTACGGTACGGATGGTTTCAACCAGATTTTTCTCATGCCAGACCAGGAAATCGATATCGTCCACATGCACGAATGTCGCCCCGAAAGTTCGCGGCATCCGCGGATTGACCTGGGCGATGACCAGATCCGCATTTTCCATCCCGGAACGGGTGATATCCACGGAGATGCCCAGACTGCAATAACCGAATTCATCGGGTACGCTGACCTGAATCAGGGCGACGTCCAGTCCAATCTGCCGGGTCGAGAAAAGCGTCGGTATTTTCGAGATATAGGCGGGGATGTAGTCGATTTTTCCCTGAAAAGCCGCCTCCCTCATATTGCTGCTGATAAAAAAGAGTTTTAACGAGAAACGACGGAGAAAATCATTATCGTTCACATAATCGGCGAGCGACCAGGAAAGCATCTGGTAGATGATGATATCGTAAAGATCGGGGTTCCGGACCATGGCTTCCACCAGATGGGTGGGCTCTCCGGCTCCCGAACCCACGAAAACGCGGCTTCCCCGTTTGATATGGGAGACGGCCTCCTCGGCGGTGACCAGTTTATCCGGACAATAAGTTCTGATATCCATGCATGATCCTTTTACCCCTGGCTCACCCTTTCCCTGGCGAAACATGCGGCGCCCAAGGCACCGATGAGCTGGGGTTCATCAGAAATATAAGCGGGAAGGCCGACCTTGGCTTCGACCCGCCTAACGACCCCGATGTTTTTTCCGATTCCGCCCGAAATCACGAAATCCTCTTCGATCCCGACTCGTTTTAGGATTCCGTAAACCCGGTCTGCAACCGAGGCGTGCAGTCCTCCCAGGATATCGGCCTTGCTCACACCCCGTCTCAGATGTCGGGCAACCTCGGACCTGGCGAACACCCCACAGACACTGCTGATCTTGATATCTTCCCTGGCTTCCATGGACAAAGGCCCGATTTCACTCAGCGGCACTTTCAGCATCTGGGCCATGATATCCAGGAACCGGCCTGTCCCGGCGGCGCATTTGTCGTTCATGACAAATGCCACATGCCTGCCTTTGTGGTCAATGCGGATGGCCTTGCAGTCCTGTCCACCCATATCCAGAATCGTCCTGGCCTTGGGGAAAACGGCGTTCACCCCTTTGGCATGGCAGGCGATTTCCGTGATAATTTCATTGGCGCTGGGCACATTGATCCGGCCATAACCGGTGGCTACAATATATCCCGGATCGCCGCTGTTCAACCCGCTTTTTTCCAGGATGCCCTTCATCGCTTCTTCCGCCGTTGCCCGGCTCCTGGGCCCGGTTTCAATGATATGAGAAGCGACGATTTCCGTCTGGTTCAACAGGACTGCCTTGGTGGCGGCTGATCCGATATCGATTCCCGCAACAAACATAGGTCTCATTCCTTGCATGAATAAAATTACGTTGCACCCTTTCGGCGCTTTCGTTTTTGTTTCGTGGAGGCCTGAAGAGCCGCACCGAGGGCCACAACGATCTGGGGGTTGTCCGGGATCTTGAAGGAGACACCGCTCATTTCCTCCAGGATTCTGACCAATCCGCGGTTTTTCGCCGGTCCTCCCACGAATACCACGTCGTCCACCTTGCCGATCCTGCCCAGAAGTTCCGAAACGCGGGTTGCCGCCGATTTATGAATTCCGGCGGCTATCCGTTCAAGGGGTTCCCCTTTGTGAATATTCGAAATAATGACGGATTCGGCGAATACGGCACAGGTGCTGCTGACATCCGCAGACCCGTCGGCGGATAATGACAGGGGTCCCATTTGTTCGATGGGGACCTGAAGGTAAACGGCCCCCAGTTCGATAAAAGACCCGGTTCCCGATGCACACTTCGAATTATTGACGAATTCCTCCAGGATACCGTCGGCGGAAAGCTTCATGACACGGGACCCTTCGGCCCCCATGTCCAGAATGGTTCTTGCCGTCGGGATTAAAAAGCGGGCCCCCTTGGCGGCGCAAACCTGTTCCGAACTTTTTCCGTCGGCGAATAAAACGTCATCGGCGCCCCATCCAGTGACATATATTTTTTCGACATCAGATCCGGAAAGCTTCAATTCACCCAGAAGATCCTCATAAATCCGCTGGGCAGCGCGATTGGCCTCGTCTTCCGTAACGACGATCCTGGCGCCCAGAATTTTTTCTCCGTCAAAAACAACGACCTTGATGCTCTGGGCGCCGACATCGATCCCGGCATAAAACGGCATGGATTACCCTCCGATCATTTCAATGAATGCTTCCACCCTGCCCCGCATCTGTTCAACCCCTTCGGCGGTGTAATCGCCTTCCAGAAAAAGGGACGGCAACCCCATTTCTTCCTTGATCTTGTCTCTTAAATGCGGATATTCACCCAGTCGCGCGTCACAACATTTTAACACGTAAAAAATCGCCCCCTCAACGTCATATCCTTTTATGGTGTTCACGATATGAGCCCACCGGTTCTCGGGGATCCGCTCCTTGACCGTGCTTCTGGGGCAGGCCGTCCCCAGGCTGCGCCGGGCAATGGCTTCCAGTGGCGGTAATTCCGTGCTGATGGGGTACCAGAAGCTGCGTGTGCCAACGCACAGGTCGTCGGTGACCACCTGACCGCCGCACTCTTCAATGACCTTGATGATATCGGCATTCACCCGATCCATGGCCGAACCGGACAGATAAATCCTTACGCCTTCTTCCGCTTTCCGTCCGGTTTTTTCGATCTCGTCCAGTGATTCTTTCAACAGGGCCGCGTGCTGGTCCTTGGGCATCAAAATACTGGCATAAACGGCCTGCCAGGCTTCAAACCCCGATACTGCCGGTGGGTCGGTCTTTCGCATCTCGTAGAGGCGCTTGAGTTGAAATTTGTCATCGTTGTATGCCGTTATGGCACGGGACATATCCTCATCGGTAATGAGACGGTTGTTGCCGCGTTCCAGTTCCTGTTTGAATATGCTCAAAACTTCCTTGTAAAACGGCAATACTCCCCGGCTGTTAATTTTTTCCGGGTAATTGATATAGTGAACGTAGGGCTTCAAGTCGATTCCGCCCACCATTGAAGGCGGATTGGGGCGTTTGACCAGGGTCTTCCAAAGGTATTCCATGCTGAAAATAATATCGCAGCTGTTGGGAACCACAACCCCGTCCAGATAATCGTAATGCCCCTGCATTCCGGCATCCAGGCAGGAACGGGCAAAGGGGCAGGAATTGGGGGGAACATGCAGATCCGCCTTCTGAAGCGGCTCGCCGGTTCCCGTAATACGCACCGGCAGGATATCCGCTGCAAACAGAATTTCTTCAGGTGACATGCAGCAAAAATAACCGTACACTTTTTTGCCGGTTTCCTGCTTCCATTTTCGCGCCATATCATGGCGATTATTGCAATACTGGGCAAAGATCTCGTTCATATCAAGCCACCTCCTTTTTCGCTTCCAATTGGCCTAGAATCTGTTCCGCAAAAGCATCCATCCGTGTTTTAACCTGGGCTTCGGAATAACTCCGCTCGTCAACCAGATCACATTCGATCATCACGGAGGGGATACCGAGTTCTTTTTCCAGTATCCGTTTGGTTTCCAGCGCCGGCAGGTAAACCGGTCGGCAGGTCAATAAAAAGGCCAGCACCGCTCCGTTGATATGATATTCCCGGCATTGTTCCAGTATCGAACTCATGCCGGAACTCATCGACGTTCCGGTGTAAAGAGAGCGGATGGCCAGTTCGGTCAAGGGATCATCCCCTGTCGACTGCGGCCAGGGAGAGGGGTTGTAAGCCGGTTCATAGGCGAACACGCCGCCGATATCTTCAAAATAATTAAATATCCCCATATTGAACCACAGGGGAATCCCGTACCACATGAGACGGAACTTCTCATTCTGAATGATGCCTTCCCCGGCAAGGACCTTTGCCTTGACCTCATCCCTCAGTTCCTTGTAGTAGTTGTAGGCCTTTTCCGTTCCCGAGCAGTACATGCCCGGATACATGGTGGCGAACCCGTCGGCACATCCCATGGGTGAGGGGACGGCTTTTCTCAGATCCAGTATCTCCAAACGGACTTCATTGGTTTTGTAGCTCCATTCCATGCATTCCCTTAACCGGTCTTCATCGTATCGAATGCCGGTAACATCGGTGACAAAGGACATGTAGTCCTCGAGAATGGATTTGTAATATTTGACTTCATGGGGCATGGGATGCCGCCGGATATCGTTAAAAACCCGTTCCGGACGATCCAGCGTGAAAAGCGGTACATTCAGGCGCTGGGCCATGTCTTCAAACCATTTAAGGCGAACATCGCAAACGCTGGATGTGGTCACCATTAAATCCGGGGCGGGCATCCCCCCCAGTGGTGCATCGGTCAGGTCGTCGTTCATGATGTAGCCGGTAGCCACCCTTTGATATCCGCATAAATCCGCGGAATACCCGGCCTGTTCGGCAATCTTGGCAAAACGGACCGCTTCCTTTTCTGCAGACGGATCTCTGTTTTTTCTCTGGGTGGCGCAGACCGCCGCATAATTTTCCGGGTAGTAGGGGTGAAGCCCCATGGCATAAAAAAGTTCTTTTTCCGCAAGGGCGCAGGACCACACGACGGGCTTTCCCTCTTGTTTATGGGCATGGCCCTGAAGGTAGTCCTCGACGATGAATTTAAACGTATTCCGGGCTGTCTGAAGGGATTTTTTCGATCCTTTGGTTTTGACTTCTTTTTCCTGACTCATGGCATTCTCCTTTTTTTATGGTAAAAATTATCTCGGAGGGTTCAAGTGTCTCATTTGCCGGGTGATTGAACGTACAGGAACAAGACCATCAATCCCATCCCGGATCGGGTGGGGTGAATTATGGTGTTCTCGCATGAGATATTCCGGCTGTGTGAAAAATGGGACAATGATAAAATCCTTAAATGTTTCGTTCCTGGTTTTTCCAATAGGGCGCACGAATCAGTCTCTTGAGTATTTTATCGGTGGCTGTTCTCGGGAAGTCCGTCACAAAATCCACGGACCGGGGGCGCTTATAGCCCGCAAGATGTTCCTTGCAATGGTCCAGTATCTGCTTTTCCGTCAGGACTTTGCCCTCAACCAGCTTGACAATGGCCTTGACTTCCTCGCCGAACTCCTCGTTGGGAATGCCGATCACCGCAACCTCTGAAACTTCCGGAAGTTTGGAGATGACTTCTTCGATCTCCGCCGGGTAAATATTTTCCCCGCCGGAAATAATCATGTCGTGTTTGCGGTCGCTCAGATAATAGTAGCCCTCTTCATCGAAATAGGCCACATCACCTGCAGTGGACCACTCCCCGTCAATGGATTCCCTGGTTTTTTTGGGTTCTTTGTAATATCCGATGAATGCGGACCGGGTCTTTGCCCACAGGACCCCGGATTTATGGGGTTCCGTCACCACGTTTCCGTCTTCGTCGATCAATTTAATTTCAATTCCGGGATTGGGTTGGCCGATGCTGCGGACTTTCCGTTTCTGGTCCTTGAAGCGCAGGGTGGTCAGGGCGCCTGTTTCGGTTGAACCATACCCCTCGCTGAAACGGACGTTTTTAAAGAACTGAAGCGCTTCTTCCTTGGTTTTCGTCATCAACGGCGCCGATGAAGACCCCAGGGAAGTCAACGAACTGATGTCATATTGATTCTTAACCTCATCCGGCAATTCCATGATCCGGGTGATCATGGTGGGCACCATGGACGTGGTGGTCACCTTTTCCCGGGATATGGTTTTCAACACCTTTTCAGGATCATATTTTCCCGATGGAAAAATCACGTTGGTGCCGCCCACCCAGAAGGTGATCAAGGTGGCCCAGACGCTGTTTGAGTGACAGATGGGGATGATGGCCAGAAAAACGCGGCTGGACAGATCCACCGCTTTCCGGTTCCCGGTTCGGACAAAAAGGTTTTTTATGATATCGATGGTCCCCCGGGATGTGTTCATCGCTCCCTTGGGGAATCCCGTCGTTCCACTGGTATAGCCGAAATAAAATATATCGCTTTCCTGCTGAAGGACGTTGTCCGGTTCGTGTTCGGGTTGCCCGCCGATGAAATCCTCATAATTCATAAACCCGGCCGGAGTCTGCTCCCTGGGTCCGACAACAATGACATTATCCTTCCGGACCATCGGGATATTTTTCAGATTGACCTTTTCCAGAAATTCACAGCCGATAAAAAGGGCGGTTGAATCGGAATTGTTGATCACATATTCAAGTTCCGCGGGAACCAGTCTGAAATTCACGGGCACCGAAATGAGTGCGGCCCGGGCCAGCCCGTGGTAAATTTCCAGGAATTCGATATTGTTGTACATGATGATGGAAGCCTTTTCCTGGCGCTTAAATCCTTTTTGAAGCATGGCATGGGAAAGGCGGTTGGCCCTTTTGTTCAATTCCTCATAGGTGACGCGTTTTTCTTCGAACACGGCCGCCACCTTGTCCGGGTTCTTCCATGAACTGATCCTCAGTCCGTCCGCAAGATTCATCGTACATACCTCCTTACAGTTTCATGCAATCTTCCCCCTTGAAACAAAAAGACCCTTGACGAAAACCGGCTGTTTTATGAAGCAGGGCCTTGCGTACCCGCCTGCCCTGCTTCACTTGAAACAGCCCGGCCTTCCGGCATCAAGAGGATTTCTATCCGCGTTGCATTTTACTCAATGGTAAAATCCTCATCGTCTTTCACCGGCTCCCATGGATCAGGCAGGCTCATCGGCGGAATTCCGTACTGGTCAAATGGATAGGCCATACCGAACCAGGCCCGTCTGGCCGCCTTTGCCCTGGGCGCCAGTTTATTCCATGGCAGATGTGCCCAACTGGCGGCATAAGACGGTGCGATGAGCTGCCGGTTGTGCACCCGGGGATCCATGTGAACGTTCACGATGGCGGGCACGCCGTTCTCGGCGGCCTTAAAAGCCCGGGTCAGTGCCGGAACGATCTCATCGGGTTTGGCGACATATTCCCCGTGGCCGCCAAAAATTTCACAAAGTTTGTCATAACGGGCGTTGTCCACACCTTCCTCGCCGTGAGCCTGGTCCTGGGGCCCCTTGGCTTCCCAGTGTTCCCCGTACACCACATGCTTCATGCCCGTCAACCAGCCTCTGTTTTCCGTGACCAGGTAAACGATGGGCAGTTTGTGGATCAGCGCCGTCTCGTAATCCATACCGGCGATCCCCATCCCGGCATCTCCCATCAGAGCCAATATGGGATGTTTTTTTGATTCCGGATCACCGAACGCCGCACCGATGGCCATGCCCACCCCATGCCCGACGCCGGCATATTCCGAAGCATCCATGATCTGTCCGGAAAACCGTGCCTGGATAAAAGCCGGTGCAAAATCCGAAATGGTGTAGCCGTCCAGGATCACCCGGTTCATTCCGCCGTAGACCGACTCACAGACATCCCAGGCCTTCTTGGCCAGATAGCCGTAATGGACCGGGGTATGGTCCTTGTATTGTTCGGCTTTAGCCCTGCGGGCATCCAATCCGCCCATTTGCACCTTGCGGCATGTTTCAACCCATTCATCCCGGCCTGCCGGCGGTTTCAGGTTGTTCTGCCGGATGTATTCCATCATTTGTTTCAAAACGATCCGTACGCTCCCGACGATGGCCGCCGGAGTATCCACGTAGGTCCAGATGTGTTCCCACCCTTCATTGACCTGAATGGTCGGGCCCCAACCTTTTCCCCAGTTGTCGAACAATCCGATTTTCATGCCCAGCCCCAACCGGATATCGCTCTGGCTGATGGCGGCCCGGCCTGTTCTGGAATCCAGATACAGGGGATGGTTTTCCGGCATGCTGCCTCTGGCGATTCGCCGTGTGACAACCGGAATCTTCACCAGTTCGGCGAACTCCACCAGTTCGGCTGCGGCATTGGCCCAGTGAACGCCGTCTCCTGCAAAAATAACGGGCTTCTTGGATTCCCACAGCAGCTTAATCGCCTTGGCGATCATCTCGGGATCCCCGCCCGGCTCGGGCGCATCTCCTGTTTTTTCCCTGAGCCATTTTCCCTGGTACAGCGCATGCTGCCCCATCATACCGGCAGGACCCTTCGGCGGAACCGGTCTGAAAAGTGCTGATCCCGGGACTTCCAAAGCAGCCGGCCCCTTGGGGTAGGACTGCATGGCCATGAAGGCCCTGGCGATATTCTGCTTGAACATCGAAGGTTCCACCAGGCGCTGGCAATACTTGGTGATATGCCGGAACAGGTCGAGAACATAAGAGGGTTGAATCACCGGCAGGTAATCCGATTCCGGGCTGTTGCCGCCGCCCAGAAAAAGAACCGGTGAATTGCTTTCATGGGCCTGTTGGATTCCGCTCAGGGCATTACCGACCCCCGGTCCGACGGTTCCGTAACAAACGCCTGGTTTTCGCGTGACTTTGGAATAAGCTTCGGCGGCATAGGCACCGGTTTGTTCGTGACGGACGGTGATGGTTTTGATGCCGGCCAGGCTCATTTCATCGCACATCTGCCAGATATGGCCTCCGGACACGCCGAATGCGATTTCCACACCGTGTTCCACCAGCGCCTCCGCCAGATACGTACTTGCGTTAGGATGCAGATCCAGTTCACCCCAGGGAATCTCTTGTTCGGGAATCTTCTTGTTGTCAGTCATCAATGGCTCCTTTTTCAGTTATTTGTCTTCATCTTCAAAAATTTCGATCCGACAATATTCGTCCTCGCAGTCCTTGGTCTTGCCCCATTTAAAACTTCTGCCGGAGAACTCCCGGTCGATAAATTCCTTTGAGGCAGGTATGTATTTTTCAGGAGACGCCCAGAACATCTGGGGCGGACCATAGGGCGGTATATGTTCCAGGCTGTTTCCGGGGATACACCACTGAACGGGATATTTAATGGGCCGTCCGGACTTGGTGGTCCAGACCGGCAGGGTGCGCTGCATGGTCCATTCAAACACGCGGCCGATACAAAGCATCTGGTCAATATCGATACCCGTCTCGATCCCCATCTCATCGATCATGACCAGGGCGTCTTCCGTGGGGCAGTTTCCCACTTCCCAGGAATTGGTATAAATGGGTCCGCTGCCCTTTCCGGGAATGCCTTCCACAAAAAAAGCAGGCTGGCCGCCGCCCATGCCCACCGAGCTTTCAACGATCTCCGCGCCGGCCTGGATACAGGCGATGGTGTTGGCAAGAGACATTCCCCTGCCCTCATGAAAATGAGCAACCCTGAATTTGATCCGGTCGTCATGTTTACCGAACCGGTCCACCAGCGTGGACATGTATTCGAAGGCGGTTCTTGGATTGCATTCGCCGGTTGTATCGCAGGGTGTGAAATTCCGTATGCCGTGATCCAGGCCCCATTCCATGAGTTCTACGGTGTTTTCAATAGGAACCGGACCGGCGATGGCGGAGCCGTAAGTGCAGGCAATGGCCATGTCGATTTCGAAACCGTTGGCTTCGGCGATTTTAATAAACTCTGGGATTTCCTTCAGATATTCCTCACGGGTGCGCCCGGAGTTTCTCCTGCCGTGGAGGTCCTCCGCCGATATGGTGAAGGCACAACTGGACGGCGGAAATCCTTTCTGGGCCATTTCCGCGGCCCGTTCAAAGGCCCTTTTGGTCATGGCATAACATTTCAGGTGGGGTTTTTCCTCCTGGACAATTTTAAGTTTATGAACCCGTTCCAGCACTTCTTCCGCGTCCCTGAACTGAACCAGGGTCTTCGGGTGTCCAAAATTGGTCACCTCGATATGACGGTAACCCGCCTTGACGAGCTGTTCCGCATACCATACTTTGGCTTCCGCCGGAATAACTTTGTCCACATGCTGCAACCCGTCTCTTAACAAAAGCTCCAGCATGGTCACTTCCCTTGGAAGCTCCCCTCCTAAAATCACGCCGCTTTTATTGCCTTCTCGTGGCATACCTCCTCCTTCCTGATGTTGATTTCATATCCGAGGAATTAATCGGGTTCATATGTCGAATCCCTCCGGCCCAGGGACCGGTTCAGTTGATTTCGACAGCCCAGACGCCGTCGACCTGAAAGGCGTCGGACTGGGCCACAAGGGTTTCTTCACCCCCCAGTTCAAGAGGACGGCCGGCCTGAGAGTAAATTCTGAATCGATCTCCCTTTTTGATTTTGGGAATGGCGACCTCGCGCCACTTGTTCATTCCCATGTCCTTAAAAATTTTTTTTGAATCCTTGGTGTCCTTGAGTATTCTTTTCATTACGCCCCCCCTTTAAAGTGCTGGTCGGAATTGATTGCGAATGACCTTCTGAAAATGATTGCAGAAAATAAATCGATAAGATTTGAAGAAGGATAATGCAATCTGTGTGCCATAAAGGAGCTTATACGCAATATCATGTATTTATTTATTTATTTAAATGATGTTCAGCAAATCATGAAGGCCTGTTATCGACTCAATACCGCCCAAATGCGACTTTATTTCGTCGTTTTGTCCATCTATGACCTCTTTTTATTTCAAACCCAGGCGAATCATCCTGGAATTGACGCTTGTCCTTTTCATCCCCAGGATTTCAGCTGCGCCTTCCGGACCTCCGATTCTCCCTTTTGTGTGCTCCATGACATATCGGATGTAACGGCGTTGAATTTCGTCCAGGCTTGGTAAATCAGCGAACGGGTTGTTTTCGTGTTCGAGGCTTCTCAGGGTGAAATCAAATTCAAGCGGACCGCCGTCGGCAACAATGACCGCTCTTTCAATAACGTTTTTAAGTTCTCTGACGTTTCCCGGCCAATGATATTCCATAAGCGCCGACTCTTGTTCCTGGTTGATCTCCGGCATTGAAACATGGTATTTTTTGGCATAATGGAGAAGATAATACCGGGCCAGCGGCAGGATATCCTTTTTCCGGTTCCTCAGGGGAGGGATGGTGAGCTCAAGGACATTCAGCCGATAATACAGGTCCTCGCGGAATCGACCTGCGGCAATTTCTTCGGTAAGATTGCGGTTTGTTGCGGAGATGAGCCGAAAATCGGAGATGAGGGTCTTTGTTCCCCCGATTCTGACAAAGGATTTCTCCTGAAGAAGTCTCAGGAGCTTGGTCTGAAGACCGCGTGAAATTTCTCCGATTTCATCAATGAACAACGTGCCGTGATGGGCCAATTCCACACGGCCGATTTTCTGGTGGTCCGCTCCCGTAAAAGCGCCTTTTTCATGCCCGAACAATTCGCTTTCCATTAAATTCTCGGGGATGGTCGTCAGATCCACCACCACAAAGGGGTTTCGCTTCCGGTTGCTCATGCGGTGAATCCACCTGGCCAGTACTTCCTTTCCGGCCCCGGTCTCCCCCATGAGCAGAATGGCCGCATCCGACCGGGCCTGTTTTTCCGCCTGCTGCAAAATACGCTTCATGTTGGGATCTTCGGCGAAAATATTTTGATTTCCCGCTATATCCATGACGGTGTTCATCTGCGGGGTCGTTTCCACGGACGCGGCTCTCTGTTCAATCCGCAAATAATTTCCGATAACGTTGGTCAAATAGTGCCCCAAACGGCTGAGGGTCGGCGTTTTGATAAAATCAAAGCAATTGTCCAGGTAGGAATTATCAAAGTACAAAACGCCGAGTACTTTATTGTCCTCTATCAAGGGGAGGCATAACATGGATAAACGGCTACCCGAGGCCAGGCGATTTCGTACACCGCTGGATTGAATGACGATGGGTTTTTTCTCGTGAACGCTTTTAAAGATGACGGCCAGGTTATCACGAAAATTTTCAGCCTGAATAATGCTCTGCGACAAATTTCTCGCAGCCTTTATTTCATAGTTTTTCCCCTTCTGGTCCTGAAATAAAAACAAGGCTGATCTTTCAGCCCTGAAAAACCGCGAAAGGGTGGACAGCAGGGCATCAATTTCCCGAGTTTGGAACGGACCGGGGATCAGTTCCTCCAGCATCCGGACAAAGGGTTCGACCATATCCTCCGGTTCCTGCCGTGACCGAATCTCCTTGTTCTCATCTCCCAGAAGAAAGCGAAGGTCATCCGGAAAAAAAACCTCACTGTATCCGGACATCAACTGGTATGCCGCATAGGTCAGTTCCCTTGCCTTTTCCGTATCTTTCTGCTTTAAATAATACCGGGCTTTTTCAATATGGGTTTTGGCCAGTTCCACGGGATCGCCGCATTTTTTCAACAACACTTCGCTGTGGTCCAGGTCCTTTATCACCGGCGCGGATTCATAGGGCGACATCAACATGGTCCTGGAGGCGCGGATACGTAAGGCCACCCCTTGCACATGGATATTCGGCTCCCTCATGATCCGCTCAAATAGTTCGTTGAAGCTCCAACCGGCGGGGAGCTTCCATCCGGCCTGTTCAACCGTTGCATAGCTTTCAAGGAAAATGGAGTGAAAAATTTGATGCCCCATGCCGAATTGCTCAGCGATTTTTATTGCCTGTTTCAGTATGGCAAGTCCTGTTTCGATATCCCCTTCACTCAAATATAAGGCGGAAAGACCGTAAAGGCTTGTCCAGTACGCTACCATGTTCTGGGTGGCCAAAGCGTCGGTCTGGCTTCTCTCCAGATGGAACAGGGATTCCTTTCTTTTCTTGATGAGCCAGAGGATGATGCCCAGAACCGCGCGATACAGCGAAGCGATGTAGTAATCCTCAACCCGCAGGGCCGAATGCCTGAAAAAATCAATCTTCCCGATAGCCCGATGGAAATCTCCCCGGTCGACGTCGCAATAGGCGAGTAAAATGGGGGATTCAAAATTCATGGGATACTTGTCGCTGTCCTCGGCGAACTCCACCGCCATTTCAAGGTAGGGGACGGCCTGGTTATGAAGACCTTTAATAAAATAGTAAATGCCGACAAACGGGGCGGATTGGGTCAGGATATCGCTGTCGCCGAGTTCCTCCGCCTTGGCCTTGCCCCTGGATAAAAATTGAATGGCCTCCTGCAGTTTATTCACACTCCAGTAAGCCCTGCCGAGCAGGAAATTAGCGATGGTCCAGCTCCTTTCATCGCCGATGCCGTGGGCCATGACAAGGACTTTTTCCAACAGGCCGAATACCAGGGAAAATCCAACCGCCCTCGCCTCGCAATGTTGTGAAAGTTCGATCGCGCTCTGTATAAACCAGGGATGACTGTCCGGGGACCCTTCTATGGCGGGAAGCAGGGCCTCCACTTGCTGGATGTGGACCTTAGCGCCTTCTTTATCTCCTTTTTTCAGCGCCTCAATGGCCATGTCCATTTCCAGCCTGATGGCTTTTTTCTCTTTTCCGGATCTTTGAAGCAGTCTGGCATATGCACCCCCGGGAACCTGTTCCACCAGCCCCTTTGTTTCAAGAAATTCAATGATTCCCGCGATTTTTTCAGGTGTATTTATTTTCTGTAAAACAGCCGCCACCTGCTCGGGAATATCTGCGGTCAATGAAAACAGGTCTTCCTCGGATCTGTGAATCCATTTTAATTTAAGGCTTTTTCGAAGCAGATCCAAAATTTCCCCCGGAGACAGGGGCACAAGGGCTCCGATGATATGAACCGATACCGGCTCCTCAAAGGCCTGGGTTGCGGCTATAAATTCCCATTGCGCTGGTGAAAAATCAGGGACTTTCAAACTCATGCGTTATCCAAGGTTCATTGATTAAAGGGCCCGGGCTGCAATTTTTCGGGGTGTTGGAGGATTCTGAATGTTTTTCAAAAAAATCGCAACGCCTTCAAAAACATTTGACCGCTTCAGTTAACGAATGTTTTTTATTTAGTCAAGGAGATAATCGTCAAGACGACTTGATTTCGTCTCGACAATGACCCAATCGGGTCTTTTTGGATATGACCGGTTCTACCTCCATGTTTCCAATCCCTTCATGGCAGGCAAGGCCGGCAAAAAAGCTGATTTTATTTTTAACTTGACTTATAATATTTTTTTAAATATCTATTATATAAATTTCATTCATTTTGTTGAACTTTTTTCCGAATGCCGTTGTAAAACCAACTGCTTCAAAGGAACAGCTCAACCCTAATCAGGAGGTATGTTAATGTTTCAAATCAATAGATTGAGCCTGGTTTTTGCGTTCATTGTATTATTATCCATCTGGATGGTACCGATCGGACCTGCCATAGCGGCGGATCCTCAACCGGGAGACGTGATCAATTCCGCCAATATTGATCAATACAATGATTATTTCCCCGAAATCATGCAGCGTTTTATCAAGGATGGATGGGGAATCGTTTCCCCGGCCGTCATTCATGTCAAGGGAAAAACCAATGTCGACGTCCCCTCGACTTACACCGAAGCCACCAAGCAAAACGCCGGAAAGACAACCCTGAATCCCGACGGCACGATCCAGGGATTTATCGCCGGGCAACCCTTCCCCGATCCCCAGGAACCCAACAAAGCCATAAAAATCATGTGGAATCATTATTACCGCTGGCGATCGGACGGATACTCCTATGACGACGGGTACTGGTACACCCAGCAGAGAAAAGGAGGCCCCATCAGCAGCTATCTGACCCAGATCGACATGCTGTTCTATGCCCACAGGACCGCCGTCGACCCCAAACCCACCCTGCCCAACAACCAAAACCTTTATTCAGCCCTGCTCCTGAACTCCAGGACCCCGCCGAACAAGGATATGGCCACCTTGGCCTGGCGGTATGACGATCCGACGAAAAATGACGATATGTGGACTTACATACCCACTCTCCGGAGAACCTTGAGACTGGTATCCAGTGAAAGAGCAAACCCGGTTCGGGGGACCCCTTTTACCTGGGATGATTTTTACGGGTTTGACGGGCGGCTCAACGAATGGAAACCGACCCTGATCGCCGAAAAAAAGATGCTGGCCCTGATGGCCCAGCAGACCAAGTGTGTGCCGGGAACCAAATATGAGAAGGGTTATCCGCATCCCGTGGTCAACGGTCCTGACGATCCTTATGAGGTCCGGAACTTTTTCGTCGTGGATGTCGTTCCGGTGAATCCCCGGCACCCGGAATCCAGGAAAACCCTGTTTATCGAGGATTTCGTCTATCACGTGATATATGCCCATGTTTACGACAAACAGGGCAACCTTTGGAAAGGATGCGTCAACGCCGTCATCAATTATGCCACGGCTCAGAAACAGCCGGCCTGGACCCAGTGCTCTTCTTCCCTGACCGATCTGAAAAACAATTTCTGGAGCAACAACCTGTTATGGACGATTACCGCGGATGCCCCCATGGATAAGGAGCGGTTTACCCCCGCGGCTCTGGGAACCAACTTCTAACCCCGATTCGATTGCATCCTAAAAGGGGTGATCACTCTGATCTTCAGGGCGATTACCCTTTTTTTTGTAAATTATCCCCATGGCATAATCATCATCGAGGACGAGGTTCATGGCGTTTTTTTGGTCCGACGCATCATAATCCCGGGGAAGAGAATGGGTCCGTTCTCTGAGGTGGTCCCAGGTTTTATTCTGTTTGTCAAAGGTCACGCAGGAAGTATAAACGTGGAAAAAAGAGAACCCGGGGTGTTTGATGCCTTCCAAAACCGCCGTTGCAATGGCCCGGGGGTCACCTGCGTACAGGCGCGCCACGAAAGAGGCACCGTATGCCAGGGCCATCAGGGTGGCGTTCAGCGGGGCAGCGTCATTTCCTCCGGGCGAAGCTTTGGTTTTTAGCCCGATGGGGGAACTGGGAGAGGGTTGCCCCTTGGTTAAACCATAGATTGAATTATCAAATAGAATGTAATTGATATTGATGTCTTTTCTGGCGACATGGGGCAAATGTCCACCCCCGATGCCGATGCCGTCGCCGTCTCCTCCAACGGCAAAAACCGTTAATTCCGGATTTGCTGTTTTAACCCCTGTCGCTACAGGCAATGCCCGTCCGTGAGCCGAATGAAATCCGTACGCATTGACAAAAAACGGGTAGCGGCCGGCGCAGCCGACGCCCGATACCACAACCACCCGGTGATGGGCAATCCCGGTCTGCTGAATGGCATCATTGATTCCCTGGTGAATACCGAAATAGCCGCAACCCGGGCACCATGTGGGCAGGCTTCCGGAACGAATGGAAAATTTCCGCGATTCGGCAATGGCAGTTATTTTACCGGCAAGGCTCTTTCCGGGCGTTTTCACTCAAAGCTCCTTATTATAATTTGTTTAAGATCCGAGTATGGACCGGATCCTGGCCAGAATATCACTGGCCGGCATGGGGACCCCCGTCACCTGATTCAAGCGCCAGACGCATTTTCGATGAAGATGCCCGATGAGATTGGCCAACTGCCCTTCAAGATTCAGTTCCGGAATCAACACCTCGCCGCATATGTCCATAAACTCCTTGATATGATTGGCGTGATAGGGATAAATGGAGGATATCTTCAGCACGTCAGCCGGAATCCCCTCTTTCCTGGCTTTTTTAACGGCCTCCAGAGCAGAGCCGAAGGTGGAACCCCATGCGACCACGCCGATATCCAGTTTCTCCTCTTTGAAAAACCGCACAGGTTCGGGCAGATCCTGCAATGCCCCCTGGATCTTGCGGTGGCGTTTTTCGCTCATATTCATATGCAGACCGGGCGTATAATCGGGAATCCCGTTTTCTGTATGCTCAAGGCCGGTGGCACGAAAAATATACCCCTCCATGCCGGGAATCGCCCTGGGGGATATGCCGGAATCCGTTATTTTATACCGCCGGTATGGATCTTTATCCGTCGGACCCGGATACAGGTTTCCGTCGGCGACCTCAGCCGCCTTTGCCTTTGGTTCCGGAATGCTTTCCACCCGGTTGTGGAGGAAAAAATCCGTCAGAAGAATTACCGGCGACTGGTATTTTTCCGCGATCTGAAAACTTCGGGCCGTAAAATAATAGCATTCACTGACATTGGCCGGGGCCAGAACGATGCGGGCAGAATCACCGGGGCCGCCAAATACAGCCGCCCCGAGATCCGACTGTTCCGTTTTGGTGGGAAGTCCCGTGCCCGGCCCCCCTCTCTGCGCGTTGACGATGACCGCAGGGGTCTCGGTAATCGTGGCATGAGCGATCAGTTCGGTCATCAGGGCGAAGCCGGGACCCGAAGTCGCCGTCATGGCTCTCCTGCCGGCAAAAAAAGACCCCAAAACACCGCCGATGGAGGCCATTTCGTCTTCCATCTGCATCATCGCTCCCCCGACCTCGGGCAGGGCCCTGGATAAAAACTCCATAACCGGCGTGGCCGGGGTGATGGGATATCCGTAATAAAATTTCAGCCCCCCGGCCAGGGCTCCTTTGGCTACAGCCTCGTTCCCGGACACAAGAAGCCTGTCGTTCGGGGCCACTTCCCTCTGAGCCGCCAACCCATTTACCGGCAAGCCCTTGAAATGATCCAGAGCGTATTGAATGCCGGCGTCAAAGCACCTGATATTGTCCTGAACGGTTTTATCGTCCTTGGAACCGAATTTCTTGCGAATCGCGTTATGAAAATACCCCGGCGGAAGTCCGAAGATTCCAGAAAATCCTCCCAACGCGACCATGTTCCGGCCGCGCCGGCTCCCCATGGCCTCGGATGCCAGGTCTCCGAAAGGAATGCCGTAAGGATGCATCTCCGGTTCAATATGGGCGGGAAGCGTCTTTTCCGAGGACACATAGGAAAGTGGACGGTTGTCAAAGAGGATGACGGCCTCATCATCCAGAAAGGGAAGCCGGGATAAAGATTGTTCATCATCCAGGGATATCAGTACATGGGCCTTGCTGTTCAAGGCCAGCATTTCTTCATCTCCCACCCGGGAATGGGTTACGCATCGGCCGAATCCCCGGATTTCGGCGGGGTAGGAATCAAATGCGATGAGGTAAAGACCGGCCTGAATCAAGGCCGTATTGAGAAGTTGGCCCGCGGCTATGGTTCCATCCCCGGACATCCCGCAAATTTCAATGGTCATATCCACTTTGGTCATATCAGAACTCCATCCACCAGGATGTATTGACGTTCACTCCCTGCACCTGAAATACGCTCCTTTGATCCACCTCGGTTTTGATATTTGCGCCCACAAGGTTCATGGCGGCGATCCGGCCCAGACCCAAGGCATTCTCATGACCTATGGAAACCCAATAGTCCTGCAGTTCCGGGTGATAGATCTGGGCACAGTCGCCGGCGGCATATACAGACGCAAAACCGGTGTTCAAATATTCATCCACCAGAATCCCCCTGTCGATTTTCAATCCGCTCCCGGCCAGAAACCGGATATCCGGCATCAGCCCGAAAAAGGCGCCGATCATCCCGACACAAATCGCCTCGCCTCCCATCTCGATTCGCACCTCGTTCTCATTTATCACGGACAGGCTTTCTATCCTGGAGAGGGGCAGCACGTTTACGCCGAGGCCGGCGAGCCTGCAGGATGCATCTTCCCACAGTTTTTCATTGAATCGCACCGGCCAGAAAGCTTCTTCATCGAACATAAACCAGATATTTTTTCTCATGGAAAGCAGCGCTTTTGTCAAGGCGAAGGAGGTCAAGTCCCCGCCGATCATCAGCACGGATTCCACGGATTTCAGTCTTTGAATCCATTTTCCGGCATCGCCGGGATTTTTGAGCGTATACAGGATATCGCTGAAAACAGCCAGGTTTTCAGGGATTCTGGGCTTACCCCCCACCGCAATGATAAGTCCGTCGAATCGCAGCACCTCTTTATGGTCCATATAAATTTCATGCCGTTCAAGATCAAGCCGCACCACTTCCTGCCCTTTTCGAAATTTTATGTTGTTTTCCTTGTAAGAGCTCGGCGAATAGAGGTAAATATCCTCTTCCGAGATCTCCCCGGAAATCATCCGGGGGAGCAGATAGGGATGAAAGCACCCCCCAAGGTGTTTACTGATCAGGGTTATACGGGCATCCGGGTCCAGTTCCCTTAAGGTCAAAGCCGCCTGATTCCCGGCCGGCCCGTTTCCGATGACGACGAAATGAGGTTTGTCCATCAGATCCCCCCTGTTTCTTTTTCCACCAGTTCCACCCGTGTAACGGAGATGCATTCCACGGGGCAGACCCGCATGCATTGCCCGCACCGGATGCATCGGCTGTTGTCGATGACAATGGCATTGACATCCTGCCACACGGTGGTTTCCACGAACCCGGTGACGGCTCCATCGTCGTTGATGCCGACGTCCTTCACCAGCTTGATACAATCCCTCGGCGCCACGTCAATACAGTACCGACAGTAAATGCATCGGTCCAGGTCAATTTCATAGTGCAGATAGCACAGATAACACCGCTTTGCCTCGTTCATCGCCTGATCCCGGGTCTGGCCGGTTTCCACCTCATAACCCGGGTTGGAAATGCGGTTTTCAATGGGCATCAGTGTGGGCATTTCTTCCCTGGGAATGAAATCCCAGGTCCGTTCCCGATCTGTAATACGCCCATCCTCCATCCGAACCGTTTTCTCGTAAAACCTTCTTCCCACGAGGTCCCGGGCAAGTTCATGAGCCGCATTCCGGCCCTTGGCCACAGCCTCGATGACCGTTGAAGGCCCGGTAAGATAGTCTCCTGAAATATACAACCCTCTTGTGGTGGTTTTGAACGAGGTCCCGGCCTCAGGTTTTATCCCTCCCCCGGAGAGTTCAAAAGGACCGGGTCTCTGACCCGTAGCCACGATGACGGTATCCGTGGGCAATACAAATTCACTGCCGGGAATGACGGACACTTCCCTTTTTCCGTCCGGTCTTTTTTCACCGGGACGCGTTCTTACGAATTCAACGCCTTCAATTCCGGTTTTACCCATGATTTTTTGGGGCAACATCAGGGAACGGATTTTTACCCCTTCGGACTTGGTTTCCAGAATTTCATCATGGGTTACCGTTAAATCCTCTTCGGTGCGCCGAATGCAGATCATAACCTCCTCTCCCCCGAGTCTTACGGCGGACCTTGCACAATCAAAGGCGGTAAACCCCGCACCGATCACCAGAACTCTTCTGCCTACCCGGGGATTCTTTCCGGAACAGACATCCATCATGAAGTCCAGACCCGGATAGACCCCGGCCAATTCGGATTCCCCCGGAATGTGCAGCGGGATGGTACGATAACACCCCGTGGCCGCCAGCACGGCATCATGGGAATTTAACAGGTTGTCCAGGGGCATGTTTTCACCAATCCGGATTCCGGTCTTCAGCATAACCCCCATCTTCAGGATGGCGTTGATTTCCTCATCCAGGACGTTCCGCGGCAGTCTGAATTCAGGGATACCGTACCGGAGCATCCCTCCCGGCTTTTCCAGTGCCTCATAAAGGGTAACGTCAAAGCCGAAACGGGCCAGATCATGGGCGGCGGCAAGTCCTGACGGACCGGATCCGATGATGGCCACTTTTTTCCCCAAGGGTTTTGGATGCCTCGAAAATTCGGGCATCCGGGTTTTAAAATCCGATGCAGCCCGCTTAAGGTGGCAGATATTGACGGGCTGGCCCAACTCCGATTCTCCATGACGGCATTTTTGTTCGCAGGGTCTGGAGCAGATGCGCCCGAGAACCCCCGGCAGGATATTGGCCATCCGGTTGATCTCGTAGGATTGATCAGGCCGGTTTTCAAAGATGGCCCGAATATATGCCGGGATATTGGTCAGTGCGGGGCAGGCGCGCTGGCAGGGAATATTGATATCCGTGTAATAAAAATCCTCCGCATCTGTGGAATACAGAATTTTCTGGGACATCGCCTTCTCCGAAAACAGCAGTGTTAAAAGCAGTGATTTAAAGGAAAGTTTCAAAAACTATAGGCAAAACCATCATGCCTGTCAAGGCAAAGGCTTTGGCTTTGCTTCCCCCCGGGAAATTTTTACAGGCTTTACCGCGACCCTCTGGTTTTCAAGGCCCAATTTTTTCATGCGGCTGTACAACGTGGTTCTTTTTATCCCCAGGATTTCACAAGCCCCGTTCGGTCCGCTGATTTTTCCCCGGCTTTTTTCCAGAACCCGGCGGACATAGCTGCGTTCCAGCGCTTCAAGGGTCAGGTCTTGCTTAAACGCTTCTTCACTGACGTCGTCCAGGATTTCCTGTTTTTCAGGGAGCAGCGCCTGGGTTGGAGATAAAAATGAGCCGGGATTCAACTGACCGAGGTCCAGTCTTTCGCTTCTTGACAGCAACACCGCCCTTTCCATGACATTTTTCAATTCCCTGACATTCCCCGGCCAGGGATAGGCCCTTAAAACCGCTTCATCTTCCGGCGACAAACTCAGGGCGGATTTGCCGTGCTTGGCGGCGTAGCGAGCCAGAAAATAGCCGGCCAGCAGAACGATGTCATCTTCCCTTTCCCGAAGCGGGGGCACGGTCAGGGGAATCATATTGAGCCGGTAAAACAGATCCTGCCGAAACCGTCCGGATTTGACCTCCTCTGCAAGATCCCGGTTGGTGGCCACGATCAGTCTGAAATTTGAGGCAAGTGTTTTTGTGCCTCCCACCCTTACAAACGTTTTTTCCTGTAAAACCCTTAAAAGCTTGACCTGAAAGGAAAGGGGAATTTCTCCGATCTCATCCAGAAAAAGCGTTCCTTTCCGGGTCAGTTCGAATCTTCCGCGCTTCTGACGTTCCGCTCCGGTGAAAGCGCCTTTTTCATAGCCGAACAATTCACTTTCCAGGAGACTCTCGGGAATGGCGGTGAGATCCACCACTTCAAAAGGACCGGAATCCCGGATGCTCATTTTATGCAACTGACGGGCCAGGAGTTCCTTCCCGACACCGGTTTCACCCTGAATCAAAAGGGTGCTGTCCGTGCGGGCGACCTTTTCGGCCTGGGATAACAGGCGCTTCATGACCGGACTTTGAAAAATAAAATCTTCCCTTCTGAGCTGTTCAATCTGAACGGTCCGGGCCGATGACCACATACTGGTCTCCCTCCGCAATCGCCGGTAATCCAGCCTCTGAGCCACATGATCACTCATGAAAACAGCCATTTGGGTCATCAGGGCGGGGTCCGGAAGATCAAAATCATTATCCAGATAGAGATTGTCAAAATAAAAAGCGCCCGCAGGTTCCATGCCCTGAAAAAACGGCAGGCACAGCACGGCCTTGATGGGGAACTGATCTTTAAAGACGGGTTGATCCCGTTGCAGGCGTCTGGACAGGCTCTCATGCCGCTGCATGACGCTCCGGATGATTTCGAGTGACGGGGAGAAATCCGGGTCCGAAATATCATCGGAAGTCAGGTTGTGTCCGGACCAGAGAACAGGAAGGACCGAAGATTCTTTTTCTCCGGCACGAAATATGCCGCCCCGCTCGGCTTTAAACAATCTGCACGCGTTTTTCAGCAATTCCTCCAGAACCCTCTCGACGTTTTCACCATGGGATTTGTATTCAAACATTTCCATGAACCGTCTCAGGAAGCCCGAATAGGATTCCCCGACCTGTTCCGTTTTATCCTCTTTCTTTACCATCGTCAGCAGATCATCGGGAAATATCCATCGGCAATGCTGTGTCAGAAATTGATAGGCCCTTTGGGTGAGGACTTTCGCCTTGTCGGTATCATTTTTCAGGAGATGATACCGTGCCTTTTCCAGCCAGGTTTTAGCCAATTCCACCGGATCTCCGGATATCTTTAACCATGTCTCGCTCTTCTCAAGAAAGGATGCAACTTCCGGAGTTTCTCCCGTCTTGCCCATTTCGCCCCTGGCCAGCAGTCGGAACAAGGCCCCCTTGGCATGAATATTCGGCGCTTTATTGATCCATGACATTTCATTATCAAAATTTAACCGGGGATGGGGGGGTAAACCCACGGCCTCAATTTCAAAAATCATCTCAAGAATATGCGGAGCCGTATACAATCTCAGAAAACCCTCCTTCCCCCGATATCCGGATGGATTATCCATTCTGTTTCTCGCCTTTTCCAGATCGCCGTCGAGAAATGCCTGGTAAATCAGACCACCGTCCGCGATGGCCATGGCAAAGGAATTTCTGCTCTCCAGGGCTTCCCTGCTTGCTGATTCAAGGTGATACAGGGCCTCATCCCGTTTACCCGCCATCTGTAAAACCGTCCCGAGAATGGATCGGATGGTTGTGGCCAGCGCATCCTGTGACCGTTTTCCGGCCATACGCCGGAAACACTCCAGTCCGCCGACGGCGTCATGAAAATGCCCCAGATTTGCAAGGCAATACCCCAAAAGAAAGGGCATGGGCAGGGGCCCCATGGTCATACTATCTCCGCCCTGGAGCTCATAATCCTGGGTCGCCCGTTCCAGATAGGGTTCCGCATCCCTGAACATCCCCTGAAGAAAGAAATTCAGCCCGATGAAAGCCGCAGACCGGTTCAGGATATCCTCATCACCCAGAGACTCCACTTCCTTCAACCCTTCGGACAAGGCCGAAAGGGATTCGTCATGCTGCCCGGCGATATGCAGAAAAATGGAAAGATTGAGGTGGATCAAGGCATGGGATCGCCTGTCTCCCATTTTCTGGGCCATTAAACGCGCTTTTTTCAGGAAACGGGGCAATTCCATGAATCCGGTCCCCAGAGAAAAACAGAGGTCCGACAATTTGAGGGTGGCTGAAATAAACAGGGGGTCATGCTCGGGATCTTCAGGCATACCGAAGAGCTGCTTCACCACATGCCAGAGATGGGCCATGGCCTGGGACTGTTCCCCATTTTTCAGCGCCTTTCGGGCCTGATCAATCTCAAGCTCGGCCATATCCCGGGTTCGTCCTGTCCTTTCCAGAAGTCTGGAGATGATATCCGGGTCAATCCTTTTAAAGAGATGGGTGTCATACAGACGTTCGATCAGATCGGTCAGCCGCCGGGAATCATTCATGGATTTGATTTTTTCCAGGATCCATTCGGGGATATCCCCGGAAATGCCGAAGAAACCGGGTTCACTCTCCTGGATGAGGGCCGGGAAATCCTCTCGTCCCAGGAGTTTCAGAAAAGGCGCCGGCAATATCGGGAAAATTTTTCCGGCGACATCCAGTGACACGGGCTTCTCCAGAGCGTCAAGAACCGACAGAAATTCCCATTGCTCCGTGGTGATTTTTATGGGTTCGGCATCCATGCGGCACCTCGTCGGGTAGTTTGAAAGGAAATCATGAGGAATGACGGTGATCGTCATTTCTATTTATACGGACTCGGGCGCCATAAATCAAGCACGTTGTCCGAATATGGACGTTCTTTGTTGAATTACCGTCATTCGGGTGTCGATAAAAAGACATTTTTCTGAACCGCATCAGGGACCAAATCATCTTTTATCGTCATTGATTTTTATTCAACGTGATATCGGTTTCTTATGATGATGTAACTCTCGGTCGGGAGTGGGTATTCTTATTGGCATGAAAAATGCTTTAAAAAACATCGTTTCATATTTTTTCATCGCGATTTATTTCCATCTCATGCAAACCTTCACATTTGGTTGATCCTTAGGAGTTCTTTTTTTCACCAACCCGTTCTAAAGAAAGGGGGACTGCCTTGAAAGAAGTATATGATGTCGTCATCGTCGGCGGAGGAACCAATAGCCTCAGCATTGCCGGTTATCTGGGAAAATGCGGACTTACGGTCTGTATTCTCGAAGAAAGGGGGGAATGCGGCGGAGGCGCGGAAAACACCGAACCTATGCCCGGATGTAAAATCGACCCCCATGCCACCTATTTATACGGAGGCGCAGCGCCGGCTTTCGAGCAGCTGGAACTGCATAAATTCGGTTTCCGCATGGTCCATTTCAATGTTTTAAGCGGAGGGGTCACTTCCGACGGAAATGGGCAGCTTTTCGGCGGAAACGTCAAAAACGAGGCCGCAATGAATCTGGCGCTCAAGAAAATGTCGGCCAAAGACCTGAAAGCCAATGAACTCATGGCCACCATCAACGGGGACCCGGCAAGGCTGGCCGAATTGTTGAGATCCATCTACTGGACCCCGCCCCCGCCGCCCCATATTTCCCTTGCCATGGAAGACCTTCCCTGGGCAAAGGTATTCAGGAAATACAACCATCCGCTTTACGAGGATTCATGGAATCACATGCCCACCATGGAATTGCTGGACACCCTGTTTGAATCCGAACAAATGAAGATGGTATCGGCCATGGGATCCTGGTACAACGGCCCTCATCCCAACTGGAAAGGCACGGCGGTACCCGGGTACTGCTGCAATATGCTCCTCGGGTACAGCTGCGGGCAACCCCGGGGGGGCATGCATTCGTTGACCCACGCCCTGGTCAGATGCGCCATGCATTACGGGGCCAGAATTTACACCAACAGCAAGGTTGAAGAAATCATCGTCGAGGACCGGGAAGCCAAGGGGGTTATCCTGGCGGACACTGCAACGGCCCGAAACCGTAAAATTTACGCGGACAAGGCGGTCCTTTCCAATACCCACGTCAAACCGACGTTCCTGGAACTGATCCCCGAACGCGAACTGGACGCGGGCTTCCTGGAACGGGTCAGGGGCATTAATTTAAAGGGGGGCAGCCTCTTCGTCCTGTCCCTGGTCACCCGGGAAATGCCCAGATTCAAAGGGGAGGCGGAAGAAATGTTTTCAAACGGCCTCTACCCCAACTGCACGGTGATCAACACGGATTCCCGGGAGGCGATGTTCAATATGGAACGGGTGGTCTATTCGGAAAACACCCACCCCATGAGAAAAGAAGACATGGTTTTGATGTTCCTCAACCATGATGTCTTTGACGCATCCTGTCACACGCCTGAAGGGTACCATGTATTCACCCCCATTTATCTCGAGGTTCCCCCTCCCGAATACCACCGGGACGGACCTTTGGCGGTCAACAACGCCAAATGGGACATCGTGGAGGTGATGATGGAGAAGATCAGGGAAGTCGCTCCCAATCTCACCGATGACAAGATCGTGGCCAAATTCGTCAATACCCCCTATGACTCCAGTCTGCGAAATATGGCTTTTGTGGGAGGCAACTGGATGGGAATCAGCCAGGAAGAAGAACAGTGGTACCAGAAGAAGCCCCTTCCGGAACTCTCTCGATACCGGACCCCCATTAAAAACCTTTATTTGTGCCACCAGACATCCTATCCGGGAGGACTGGCCCTGCAGGCGGTTTCCTATAACCTCATGCACATCCTGATTGAAGACCTGAAATTAAGACCGGGTGAATGGTGGTATCCTTCGCCTCATTTTATCCCTTCCAACGCCTGATAAAAGCATGGGCAAGCTTTCGGCAAATATGGATTTATTGCCGGTTCAACAAAAATTGTAATCCAGGAGGGCAAACAAATGCCAGTCAATAATCATCCCGGAAACACCACCTGCCAGTATGATCTTCCCACCCTGTTCAAAATGCCGGAAGAAATCACCTGCGATGTGGCCGTTATCGGCGGAGGCCCGAACGGCCTGATCACCGCCGCTTACCTGGCCAGGGCGGGGCTTAAAGTCGTATTACTGGAGAGACGATACGAAGTGGGCGGGGGTCTTGCAACCGAAGAAATCCTGTTCCCGTCCTATTTCGCCAACACCCATGCCACCTATCATCTGATGGTGGATTACATGCCGGCATTTTCGGATTTCAATCTGAGCGAGCATTCCCTTCAATTCGTCAAGCCCAACCGCCAGACCGGAATTATTTTCAAAGACGGCACATCCTGGATCATGTCCGCAAAAATTCAGGATACGGCGGACCAGATCATGAAATTTTCCAGAAAAGACGCCGTTTCCTTTGAGACCTATTCCCGACAGTTCATTCAGATGATCGATGAAATTCTGGCCCCGGCCACCTATTATCGTCCTCTGCCGCCCATTGAACTGGCCGTTAAAACCGAGAGAACGGCCATCGGCAAGCAAATGATGAAGCTTGCCGAGGACAGCCCGGTTGAAATCATCGACCGGATGTTCACGGATGAGCGGGTCAAGGCCCTGTTCCTGTATGTGACCTGCATGTGGGGGCTTTCCCCGACGGAACCGGGTCTTGGATACCTGGTCCCTCTGCTGATGATCAGAACCGGCATGAACAAATGCATCAGCATCGGCGGTTCCCACAAGGTGGCCAGCAGCTTTTCCAAGGAAATCATCCGGAACAAAGGACTGATCCTGGAAAACGCCGAGGTCACGAAAATTCTGATGCAGAACAACCGGGCCGTGGGGGTTGAATTGTTCGACGGGCAGATCGTCAAGGCCAAGGTGGTGGCATCCAGCCTGGATACCCAGACCACGTTCATGAAACTGGTGGGGGAAGATTATCTCTCGCCGGCATTGAAAAATTACGTCAAAAACTGGGCCTGGGATAAAAGCAGCTTCTTCACCACCCACATCGCGATCAAGGAGCCCCTGCATTACAAGGCTGACGAGCGGGATATCGACAACACGTTCATGAACATTATCGGCATTGATTCGGCTGATGAACTGGCGGGCATGGCAAAACAGATCCGGGAAGGAGAAATTCCTCCGCCGGCCGGTCATTGTTCCATGGAAACCCTTTTTGATCATACCCTGACAAGAATTCCGGGCCATCATACGGCTTTTTTCCAGATGCTGGTTCCGGGGAAGATTGAAGGGGGGTGGGAAGAGAAAAAGAAAGGCCTGGAAGCCAAAATCATGGAGACCTGGTCGGGTTATTTAAAAAATCTCAACAAGGACAATCTTGTCATGTCGACGTCCGAAAGCCCCTTGGATATTGAACGCCGAATTCCCTGCATGAAATACGGATCCATCAAACACGGGGAGTACAATCCCCTGCAGATGGGGTATTTCCGGCCCAATGACCTTTGCTCCAGGACCAGCACCCCCATCGAAGGCCTCTATGTCTGCGGCGCCTCCACCTATCCAGGGGGATTGATCATCGGCGGTCCGGGCTATATCGCCGCGAACAGGATCGCAGAAGACATGGGCGTGACAAAGTGGTGGAAATATTCGGAGAGCATCGAGCGTTATGTAAAACAGTATATCGACGATTGAAGCTTTTTTAAAACCGGGCATGACGACGGCATCAGGGCCCATGTCATGCCCGGTTTTCAGATCCTTTTTACGGAGGCAAACATTTCATGAAGATGTGGTCCGAAGGTCTTGGGAAAATTCAGCTCGAAGTCGATTTTTCCCGCTATTGGGTTGAAAATGAAAATGACGGCACAGTGGTCCGGGGAATAACCATCCAGCCGGTTCAGTGGGATTTCAAGGCAACATTTCACAAGGAAGACATCCCGGGCCTGCTCAACATTTTTTTCAAACCCACGACGTTTTTTTTCCTTCTGAGAAACTTCCCCATTGTGCTGCAATTTTTATATGAAAAGGCATTTAAACGGCAACGCTATGCGAGGATATCGGAGAAGCCGAAATGAACATATGGTCCAAAGGACTGGGCACAATGGTCCTGAATATGGATTTCAGGCATTATTACGTTGAAATCAGGGATGGCAATCTGCTGATCAAAGGCCAGATCGTGACTCCTGTGATGTGGTATTTCCAGATCACCGTCGGAAAAGACGATATCCGGGGGTTGGCCAATATTCTTTTCAAAGGGCGGTTTCTGGCTTTTCTGGGGAGAAACATCCGATGGTTTGGGATTTTTTTCCATGAAAAACTTTTTAAGCGAAAAAAATTTGACCATCCTGAAAAAACCATCGAATTGCCCGCTGATGTCTATTCCATTGAAAGCCCTCCGGGCACCTCATAAAAGAACTAAACACCCCGCTTCTCGCCGCCCCGGATACCCAGACGATCCATCCGCGTATACAGGGTGGATCTTTTCATTCCGAGAATGGCGGCGGCCCCCTTGCTGCCGCCGATTTTACCATTGGTGAGGTTCAATACAAAATCGATGTAGCGCCGCTGCAGGTCCTCCATGGTCGGCGTATCGGAAAACGGGTGGTCGGTTGAAAGGGCCCGGTTCAGGGGAAGTATCAGATCGATGGGGTTTTCCGGTGAGAGCAGAATGCACCGTTCCATGATATTGGCGAGCTCACGGACATTCCCGGGCCAGTGGTAGGATGAAAGCATCTGCTCATGCCGAGCGGACAGCCGGATATTGGGCTTGTGATGTTTGGTCGCGTAATTCCTCAAAAAATGACGGGCCAGATAAAGAATGTCCTCCCGCCGTTCAGCCAGGGAAGGAATAACAAAGGGAATGACGTTCAACCGGTGAAAAAGATCCAGGCGGAAGGCCCCTTTCCGGACATCCTCCGACAGGTCCCGGTTGGTGGCCGTGATCAGCCGGAAATCGGATTTTATCAACTGGGTGCCGCCGATCCGGGTGAAGGATTTTTCCTGAACAAACTGCAGGAGTTTGCTTTGCAGGGCATGGGGGATTTCACCGATCTCATCCATAAACAAGGTTCCCCGGTGAGCCATTTCCAGGTGACCGATTTTTTTCCGGTCGGCTCCGGTGAAGGCTCCCTTCTCATACCCGAACAATTCGCTTTCGACCAGGTTTTCCGGGATGGTGTTCAGGTCCACCACGATGAATGGCCGTTCCTTTCTGCTGCTCTTCTCGTGAATGCGCTTTGCCAGAAGTCCTTTGCCCACCCCGGTCTCGCCGGTAATCAGCACCGGGGCATCCGATGCGGCAATCCGGTCAATTTGTTTCAGCATTTTTTTCATGACCGGGCTGATGGTCATGAAATCGCTGTTTTCTCCAGGGCCAAGATGCGTTTTTTGTTCGATGAGGGAGTCCGTATCGGTCCGTATTCTCCGATAAATCTGAAAAACCTGGTTAAACGCATTGTCGAAAAGGATGCTGATCCGCTTCAAGGAATTCATGGGAACATTGTTGTATTGAGCGTCCAGCCACCGGTTGTCGTAATATAACACGCCCCTGGCATGGGGGCCGTTCTTCAGGGGCAGACACAAATAAGAGCGCATCAATGAACCCTGGTGAGAATCCTTTCCATCTGATATAAAAACCCTGGGTTCACCGTTATCAAATGCGGTTTTGACGGCTGTCAGTGAGGGAAGAAAATCCGGGTCTTCAAAAATACCGGAATCCATGTTGAACTGGCCCATCAGGTTAAACCCCGGGTTTTCACCTTTCTCCTTTTCGCTGTAATGGAAATAAGCTCCCCGTTCCGCCCCTAAAAAATGTGCGGATGACACGATAAAACGGAACAAAAAATTCGGGGGATTCAATTGAATATCCATGATCAACAGATTTTCCACCATGTCCAGAAGTCTTTGGAACATGTCTTCCGGGTTTCCCTTATTATCGGCCATCGGATTTATTCCCGAAACATGTCTCAATAAATCTTCACTGATCTTCATGTGTCTGTAACGGGACAGCTCCGGTCCTGCCTGGCCGGCATACCAGGCTGCCTGTTGATGAATTCCCATACGTCGCTTTAATCCGGCCATGCACAACCTGGTTTTGGCCAGTTCGAAAACATCGCCGGCCTGATCCAGGTATTGCTCGCTTTCCAGTAAATCCGCTTCAAGGTTTTTTAAATCACTCCCCTGGGCCATATCCCGCTGAACGCGCATCCTCAGGGCGATCCCCTTCCGGACGATATTGGGTTCATTGATATAAAATGCCATATCATCCCGAAAATTTTCCTGAAATCCCGGCAGTGAAAATCCCTTTCCGGAAAGTTCGTAATAGGCTTCAATCATCCATGGGGGAATAAAATTCCGGTATTGCATATTGAGGCCCTGAAAAAGGCTGAAGGCATTTTTAAAGTGGTCCACTGCGGATTGGAAAGCCCCGGAGAGGTATTCCGCATACCCCATTCCCAGTTCATACTGGATTTCAGCGAAGTTCGGGGATTTTTTCTGGTTATGGAGCATCGCCTCTTCCATCACGGCCTTACCCCGGGGCATATCCCCCATGAAAATCAGGAGGAGCCCGATAACGATCCGGCAATAGGCCGCCATCTGGGGGTCTGCCTGGTGTCTGGCCAGGGTCCGGATATAATCCATGCAGCCGATGGCGGTTGAAAAACGGCCCTGGAATCCCAGGGAATACCCCATGACACTTAAGATGTAGGGGTTGTATTTAATTTCGATACCGTCCTGAAAGGCCTGAAGGCAGTAACGGGCGGCCTCCCGGTAACGCCCCCGCATGAAGTAATAAAAGCCGATATAGGAAGTCGTCTGGCTCCGGATGTCTTCATCCCCGAGTTGCCGGACGATATCCAGTCCTGAGGACAGGGATGAAATGGCGTTGGATAAATTATGGGTCAGAAACAGATAGAGTCCCAACTGCATTTTCAGCACGGCCCGGGATCGGATATCACCGATATTTTCGGACAGTTTAAGGGCTTTCTGCATCAGGGCATAGGTTTTTCGGGTGGCCTTTCCATACAGCGTACTCAAATAGGAATAATGAATGACCACCGAAACAAACAGTTTGGCCGATTTGGCGCTGTCCCCGGCCAGGGCAATGAGGGACAGGGTTTTCTGAAAAGCGGAAAACGCTTCGTCCAGCCGGTTTTCCGAAATATGGATTTTGGCGCGCTGATATTCTTCCTGGGCCACATCCAGACTTTTGCCGGCCCTGATCAGCAGGAGTTCCGCAATGTCTCCGGCCTCCCGGGCGATACCCTGGTCGGACTGAATCCGGTTGACGACCGAAGTCAGATAATGGGGCGAGTTGATTTTATCTAGCTTCCGGACAACTCCGGGAGGGGCCGCCTTTGCGAATTGATATAGCCCTTCGGCTCTTGGAATCAACCATCCCAGATCGACGGCTTTTTTGAAAAGATCGAGAAAAGGCCCGGGCAACAGAGGAACGATATGCCCGGCGGTGTCGATGGACAAGGGTTTGGCCACGGCCTGGTAAAGGGCCAGAAACTGCCATTGGGACATGGAAAAGGCAGGAAGGTTTTCTGTGATCATATGGAGTCTCCACTTTTTTTAAGATCTTGAATGTTTTTGGATAAGCCTCGAGTTCAGCGGTCGTTCGATACACATTCGACCCGACCGGTTAAATTGTCTATTTCGGGTTTTAAACCGCCAAAACCCCACCAATACCCTGGTGTTGACGGCACGGATTTGAGGTGCTACAAAATTTTTAACTCCCTCTTGTGGAACCGTGCCATTCAGCTTTTTGCCGGGTTCCGGCAGAGACATCGTTTTCGGAACCCTATTTTAAAAAATTATTACCGTAATAGTTGAACCTCTAATATTTTCTGATCAAAACAGGATATCCGGTTGATTACTTCCGGCAAGCAAAGACCTTTCTTCAACAAAACTTCATTAAACAAAAAGGACTGGTACACGAATGGATGTTAAAAAGAAATGGAAAATCGGTTTTTTTTATTGCTGGTGACAACAGTTACAGCGCTGATCTTTTCACCCCCCTCATTTGCCGCGGAACCCCGAGGAGGAGACGTTATTGATTCCACCAATATTGATCAATACAAGGATTACCTCCCATCCTTTTTGGCGCGCTTCGTAAAGGACGGATGGGGCTTCGAGGCTCCCGTCGTGCTTTCGATCGGGGAACCCAAAGACTGGCCGATCACCGATGCCTTTCGGAAAGCTTCCGAAGGCAATATCGGCAAGGCTAAACTGACACCGGAGGGCTTGATTGAAGGGTACACCGGGGTGGACGTTCCTTTCCCAAATCCCCAGGAACCGGATCTCGCTCTGAAAATCATGTGGAATCAGTTTTATAAGGATCTGCCCGAAGACTGGAGTCTTCCCTACAGCTATCTGACTTTCTCCAAACGAAAGGGAGGATCCATTGCCGTATTTGACAGCGTCTTTGATTGTTTGAAATTCTCAGGACGGACCATTCTGCCTCCATTGCCGGAGCTTCCAAATCCCAAGGGTCTCTACTGGGCTTCCATCATCAATTCCAAGACACCTCCCCACAAAGATATGGCAACCTTAACCTGGAGGTATAAGGACCCTTTAAAAACTGATGACATGTGGACTTATGTTCCGACCTTAAGAAGAACCATTCGCATGGTAAGCGCTGAAAGGGCCAACCCCATGCGGGGATCCGCTTCGACCTGGGATGAAATATTCTGTTTCGATGGAAAAATTCCCCTTTTTACATACAAACTGCTCCGAAAAGAAAAAACCCTGATGCTGGCGAACCAGGTCACCACGGGTGATAAGCTCCCCAACAAGATGTATTCTCATCCCGTACTTTTCGGCCCCAACGATCCTTATGAACTCGTCGACGCCTATGTCATCGAGCTCAAATCCAAAGATCCACGGTACCCTACCTCCAAATGGGACCTGTGGGTGAGAGACCGGCACTGGGCCGGCGTTTACTCGGAAATATACGACAAACGCGGCGAATTCTGGAAAGGCATAACATTGGCCTTTCATGTCAGGCCCCTCGGTAATTCGAAAACCGACCTTTACGCCCTCAGGCTCGGGGGAGGGACTACGGATTTCAAAACGCTATATTGGTCCTATTCAATTGTCGGGGCACTCAACACCAACAGCGATTTAGACCCCCACCTTTTTGACCCGGGCGCACTAAGCGGAGGATGATCTTCTCACCACCTGTCCGGATTTAAATCCTCAAAATTGCATGAGAATCAGGTTCCCCGTCATGCCCGACACCGGGCACGACGGGGAACCCATTCCATTCCGGTGTTAAATTCAATCGCACAACCTTCCCAAAACGCCTTTACCGGACCATGAGTGTCGGCATACCGGCCTATTTAAGACGGTTTCCCGACATGCTTTTCCCATTCAACCGGCCTGTTACCGTAATTCGGCAATCCTAATAATAGCTTATTTACTGCTAAATCAATTGATTGCCAAAACACATCCAGATTTTATTTGTAGACGGCACGGCCTTTGCTTTATATTCATAGACACACAAACCCGATTTATCGATATGCTCTTATAAAAGAAAGGGACGCCATGGAATTTCAGTTTACGCAAAAACAGATCGACTTCAGAAACGAGGTCCTGAATTTTCTCAAGACCGAACTCCCCTCCGACTGGCCGGACCGCATGAAATACTGGCCCGGCGGGTATGGTTCGATGGAACTGAACGAAGACCCGGAAATGGTCCGGACTGCGATTGCGTTCAAGAACAAGCTGGCTGAGAAAGGATGGCTCACCATATCCTGGCCCAAGGAATATGGGGGCAAGCAATACTCATACATGGAGCAGGCCATATACGAAGACCTGATCATGTATTACAAGGCTCCGGGAATGGGCATTGCCACGGGCATTGCCGGGCCCAGCATTCTTCATTTCGGCACCGAAGAAAACAAGAAGGACTGGATTCCCCCGATCGCCAGGGGAGAAATCAACCTCTGGCTGGGCTACAGCGAACCCGATGCCGGAAGTGACCTGGCCGCCATGAGGACAACAGCCATCGAGGATGGGGACGATTATATCATCAATGGCCAGAAAATCTGGAGTTCGGCGGCCCACCTCTCCGATTACGCCTGGCTCGCCGCCAAAACCGACCCGGATGCAAAACCCCACAAGGGTATGAGCATGTTCATCGTGGACAACAAGAGCCCCGGGGTGACCATCCGTCCCTTGATCAACATTCTCGGGTCCCATTCCTTTAACGAGGTTTTCTTCGACAATGTCCGCGTTCCCAAGCGAAACCTCATCGGACAGAAAAACATGGGCTTTTACTATCTCATGCTGGCCCTGGATTTCGAGAGGCTGATGGTCGGCATCGGCGCTTTCGCCAAAATGCTCGAGGAACTCATCGCATACGTTAAAACCGCTCAAAGGGACGGAAGGCCCTTGAGTGAAAACGTCCAGGTTCGGCAACAGATCGCTTATCTCGCCACCCGGCTTGAAGTGGCGTATAAATTTTTCTGGAGGACTGCCGACATGCTGGACAAGGGACAGCAACCCAGCGTGGAGGCCTCGGCCTTGAAACTCATCTGTACCGAACTCAGCCGTAAAATGGCCGACATGTCCATGGAGATCATGGGCCCCTACGGTCAGCTCACCGGGCCATCCCCATGGACGCCCATTCGGGGAATGATCCCCAAGGGATACCTGGACTGCATTTCCGCGACCGTCGGTGCGGGTTCCTCCGAAATCCAGCGCAATATCGTGGCCCAGAGGGGTCTGGGATTGCCGAGAAAATAACCTTCTACAAGCACAGAAAAGGAATCTGAAATGGATTTTGATCTCACCCAAGAGCAAAAAATATTAAAACAATCGGCCCGTGATTTTCTGAAAAAAGAATGTCCCCCTTCCCTTTTGAGGGAATTAAAATCCGACGAAAAAGGGTACCTCCCCCGGATGTGGAAAAAAATGGCCGGACTGGGCTGGACAGGGGTTATGATTCCCGAGTCGTTTAACGGGATCGGCGGCGATTTCATCGAGCTTTCCATCCTGCTGGAGGCCATGGGCGAAGTAAACTGCCCAAGCCCGTTTTTCTCAACGATCGTACTGGGCGCCATGCCCATCCTCCTGGCTGGAAACGAAAACCAGAAAAAAGCGCTTTTGCCCGGGATCGCGGACGGCAATTTGCTGACGGCGTTCGCCCTGACCGAGCCCGGCCAATATTTTGATCCGGTCCACATCGCCATGGAAGCGGCTCCCGATACGGACGGTTACGTTCTCACCGGTACCAAGTTGTTCGTTGAAAATGCCCATGTTGCTGACAAGATCATCTGCGCGGCCCGGACCGGAGGAAACCCCGGGGATAAAAACGGCCTCACCCTGTTCATCGTAAACGGCAAGAATCCCGGTATCCGGGTCAACCGCATCCAGACACTGGCCCATGACCATCAATGCGAAGTCGTTCTGGACCATGTCCGGGTTTCCGGAAATGACGTCCTGGGGCCGGTTGACGGCGCATTCGAAATCCTGGAATCGATACAGGCCCGGGCCGTCGTTGCCAAGTGTGCCGAACTGGTGGGTTGCCTCCAGACCGCCTTTGACATGTCCGTTACTTACGCCAAGGAACGCAATCAGTTCAACCGGCCCATCGGCAGTTTCCAGGCTGTCCAGCATCACCTGGCCAACATGGTTCTGGATGTGGACGGAGCACGATTCATCACCTATCAGGCAGCCTGGAAAATCGCCCGGGACCTGCCCTTCCGGAAAGATGCCTCCATGTGCAAGGCCTGGACCGGAACAGCGGCCCGGCAGGTAACCACCCTGGCCCATCAAATTCATGGGGCCATCGGTTTTTGCGAAGAGATGAATCTACACCTTTATTATCGCAAGGCCAAGGCCGGCGAGGTCTTCTTCGGGGACCCGGCTTATCACCTGGAAAAAGTGGCGCAAGCCCTGGGTTTGTAAACAGGGAAATTTCGGGTGGTTCAGGTTTGAGATGCAGGGCATTTTCGAGGAGAACCTTCATAAATATCTTGAAATCGAGTCTATCCTGAACGAACTGTTCAGAGAAACGGATTATTGCGTCAAACACTGCATCCTGGAGCCGGATCACGAGAAATTCCCGAATCCGGGATGCTGTGTGGACCGCTATTATCAAAAATACGATCTGGATCACCCTGCTTTTGAACTGCTGAAAACCCGCAGGGAACTGCTTTTCGGCTCTCCTGAAACACTGTCCCGTATCAAAAGAATCAGCCCCTGTGAATACCATACCCTGGCGGGATGCATGCTGAAAACCCACAAAAGCCCGATTTGCCTCAGTTTCTTTTGCAGACAAGGCATTGAATGGCTCCGTGACCGGCATGGGGTCATGGCCTACGATTATCTGGGGGTTCACTACGCCCTGGAATGGATACTGACCGGGGATATGAAGGGAAGCCAATATGAGGAATTCAAAACCTCCTGCCTGAACATGGTAGAAAAAATAAACAAGACGGGTTTGCCCTGAAATGAACCTCCTTAAAACCTCTTTCACTGGATTAGAAGAGAACACCCCCGGAAACCTCCTTGTGCCGGGACAATACTTCCTCGATGAGATTCCATTCGTGTTCGGTAAGTCCCGAATGGGACATGCGTCCCGTCATGACTCCCGCTCCCTTTTCATCAACCATTCATGAAGACCAGTCAATGCCGGAAAATACCGGTCCCGGATGAACAGGACAGCCTTCTCGAAGGGATCCGAATCATAGGTATGGGACAGGATGTTGCGGTGATCGAGCATATCGATCCAAACCTGCCCATCATGTCGACCCCCTTCCTGATTGAGATCCGGAAACCCTTATTGAGCTACAATGCCCTGCATACGAGCTCGGCATACTTTTCGGCAGCTCCCTGATGCCGCAGCAAGGCGTCTCGAACACTTCTCCCTGCTGATTCCCGTTTATCCGGGTTTTTGAGGTAATCTATGGATTTTTCCGCCAGCTCCTCGCTGGTTCGAACCAGGAAAGCATCCCCCACAATAGATTCCACAATACCCCTGGCTTCCTGGAAGTCTTCCATATGGGGTCCGTAAAACACCGGCCTGCCCCATACAGCGGCTTCCAAAAGATTTTGTCCTCCCAGAGGGACGAGACTTCCACCGCAGAAAGCCAGGGTCCCGGCCCCGTAAAGGGCGGCAAGCTCGCCGATGGTATCCACAATCACCACTTGGGAAGTTCTTTTCAGATTGTTCCCGTCAAACCGGCTCCTCAACCGGGCCGCATGACCACGGCCGATTGTCAACCGCAGGATGTCGGGGGCCCGTTCAATGTGCCGGGGGACTATAAACAGAACGGTATCCGGGAATTCAACCAGGATTTTTTCATACGCATCCAGAATCAGCCCTTCTTCTTTCTGTCGGGTACTCCCGGCGACAAAAACCGTTTGGTCGCCGTCCAGGGAATAGGTTTTACGGACTTGGTCTATGCAAAACGTCCTTTGGGCACGAATCAGGCCGTCATATTTGGCATTGCCGTTTATGGAAATTTTTTCCCGGGGGGCGCCCATGGCTGAAATACGACCGGCATCCTCTTCATGGATCATGCTGAAGCCGTAAAAAGTGTTTAACACCGGCCTTAAAAGAGAAGATATTTTCAGATATTTTTTTTCGGACCGGACGGAAATCCTTCCGTTGATCAAAAGGATTTTGACTCCCCGGGCCGATGCTTCCATAATCCAGTTGGGCCAGATTTCCGTTTCCACGAACACCAGGATATCCGGGCGGATCTGACCCAGGGCTTTTCTTACGGCAAAAACCGAATCCACCGGAGCATGAATCAAATCCACGGAATGGGGCAGTCTCGCAGAGGCAATCTTTTGGCCGGTACGCGTGGTTGTAGATACAACAATGGATAAGCCTGGCATCCGCCGCTGAATTTCTTCCACGATAACGGATGCAACCCCCACCTCCCCCACGGAAGCGGCATGAATCCAAATTCTTTTCTCCGACGATTTTTTTAAAACCGCCCGGCTATAATCCCCCACCCTCTGGTTGAAGCTGCCTGAAGGTTCCCCGCAGACTGCAACATAAAGTTTAAAAATGGGCAGAAGTATCCAAAAGATCAGGCTGGATAGGTGTCGATAGACGAAATAGGCTATGGGCATGTCCCTGAACAAGGCTTACTTTCTCAGAATGATCTGATTTCAATAAATTTATCGTTTCTCAGCTCAAGCAGAAACAGCTCTTTTTCCACATCCCCATTCTCCTTGAAGGCGGTTTTGCCGGTTACACCGTTGTAATGAGGCATTTTCTGAAGATTATCCCGGATATCCTGACGGTTACGAATGCCCGGATTTGAAAGTACCTTAAAGAGCATCATCGCGGTATCGTACGCAATCGCTTCGAAGAAACCGGGTTTTGAACCGTATATGCGCTCAAAAGCATCAACGAATTCCCTTACCTGCAATGACTGGCTTTGTTCGAAAAATCCATCGGTGATCAACGCACCCTGGGCATAGGGACCGGCCATCTTGATCAATTCATCGGAATGCCAGAGGTTGGTGCCCATAATGATGACGTTATTCACATCGTGGTAGGCCAGCTGGGGAATGATCAGGCCTGCAAACTTCGATGAATCGGGGATGAAAAGCACGTCGGAAGGACGAACAACAAAAGCGTTTCCGTCTTTATCGTATTGAATATGCTCGGAATCACCATCATTGGAAAATCCTTCATATCCCCTGCCCGTGTTCGCCGTGATACCCCTTCCCACTGATGCGGCTTCCGTTGAATCCAGACCCCTTGGGGCATAGCGGAACAGGTTCTCCAATCTTTTCAGCGAATCTTCAAAATCCGTCTGACCGGGATTGTAGGGTTCTGAGCCCACCATCTGCCCATTCTGCTTCACCACTTCTTCCCAGAAAAGGTTCATAAAGGTCGTACCGTACTTTTCCCTGGGATAAAGGACGATAAAACGGTCGGCCCCCAGTTCGTTCATGGCATAGGATACCAGGGTATTCACCTGCATTTCGGGAGTGATGAAATTACGAAAAACATAATCCCCTGTTTCCGGAATCCCCTCCTTCTGCGAAAGGGCGACAATGGGTATCTGAAGTTCCTGGGCCTTCTTCACCGCCGGGACAGGCTCCACCATGGGCCCGATAATACAGGAAGCGTTTTCATCGAAAAGTTCCTGAACCCCCTTGACGGAAGAACTCGATTCGGACTGGGCATCCTTGACGATCATTTTATACTGCGTCGTCCCACGTGACCCGAACTGGTGCATGGCAAGCTCAATTCCTCTAAGGGCCCTCTGACCGAACTCCTTGTACTGACCGGAAAGAGGCAACAGGCAGCCGATAATTTCGCGGTTGAACGCCGTCGTTTTCCGAGGTCCTTCCACCAGAGCTCGAAGGGCCGGATCTTTAAGCCTGTCGGCAAGTTCCCGGGTCTGGGTCTCACTCAACTTCGAGAGCGCCGTCCGGATCTTTGTTTCAATTGTCTCCCGTTCCGTTGTGGAAGCCCGTTCATAACCATGCATATAGGAATATACGGCTTCCATGGGAAGATCCATGGAAAGAAAGGAGTCCCCGACCAGGATGGAAACCCTGACCTCCTGGATACGGTTCATTCTTTCTTTGGGAAGATCTGTTGCGCGATGAATCAAGTCCGAGAACCGGCCCTGCGCAAACAGCATTTCGAGAACTTCGACGCCGGCATCGGAAAAAAAGACCGTATCCGGATATTCGGTTAAAATTCTTTCGAAATAGATCCGGGCGGTTTCATAATCCCCCTGCCATGCCTTTATTTTTCCCATTTTCATGAGTGCCCCGGGTGCCATGGGGGAATCGGGAAACTTATTCAGATAGGACTCGTACTGTGCCCATGCTTCGGCATAGGCTCCTGTTTCAAATGATTTTTCAGCCTTTGTAAAAAGGTCGTGCGGCGATTCCATCGGAATCGGTTCGAGAACCACTTTCGGGGCGCAGCCATACAGGCTTGCAATCGCGCCCCAAATCAATAAAAAGATGATGACAACACTTTTCTTTTTCATAAAATCATCCGAAGCCAATAATTTTGTTTTCCTTTTTTGCCCCAATCGATATGAAATTAAGCTTTTTTTATACAATATTTGTTTCCGGTTTAACAACTTATTTTAACATCCGCTCTTTCGCCATCGGTTCTTGACAGCCGATCCTTCCAAAGGATATATAAGAACCCATGATGTTCAAACGGATTTCCACCGGTCTCTCCGGAAGGTTATGGGGGCCTTGTAACCCGTGTCACTCGAAAAGCCAGGATGAACCAATTTCTTGAGACGACATATGTCAAAATCGTTCAGATTGAAGATGTTATCGAGGCCAATCTGGTGGAATCCCTTCTGACCGAAAATAACATTCCCCATCATATTCGCTCTTTCCACGATACCGCCTATAACGGCCTGTATCAATTTCAAAAAGGTTACGGGTAATTGCTGGCTCCGATAAAATATCGGCAGGAGATTCTGGATATCGTCACGGATATCCGAAACAATCCCTGCGATACATCGACTTTACCGGATTGATTGAATAAAGGAGGTTATGCCATGTCGCACCAAATCGATTCAAAAACTTTCAACCGGGTTCTCGACATTGGTCGCCCCCCCAATATTTCATCTCTGTTTCCCAATTCAAAAGCCCTGATCGTCAGCGGGAAATTCGTTGACCTGGCCATGAGAAAAAAAGGAAACGCTATTTCGATTGCGGCGAACGGCAGAAGTTATTTCATTATCCGCGGCGCACTCCTCGCGGCACAGAAGGCCAATTCCTGCATCATCATCGAAATTGCAAAATCCGAAGGCGGCGCCAACGCCTACTGCGCGGTCAATTACTGGAATATGGCCAGAATAGTGGATGCCTTGTGCAATGAACTCCACATCACGGTGCCTGTAGCGGTTCATGCGGATCATTACGGTATTAAAAACCGCAAGGATGTTGAAACGGCAAAAGTTGAAATTCCCTCCATGTTCGAAGCCGGCATCACCAGCATTGCCATCGATGCATCTCATCTCCCGGATGATCAGAATCTTCTTTCAAGCTTAGAACTTGCGCCCCTTGTTCCCAAATGGGCCGGTCTTGAGACTGAAGTTGGTGAAATTAAGGGAAAATCCGGTCTTTCTACCGTTGATGAAGCTCTTTTTTTAATACAGGGATTAAACGCCCATGGCATTTTTCCCAACTGGATCGCCCTGAACAACGGGACAACCCACGGTATCGAGGCCAGCGACGAGGGTATCCAGGTTGACCTGACCGCCGATATCCACAAAGCCCTGGCGAAATACAAAGTGTCGGGAGCCCAGCACGGAACATCGGGAAACAGTTCCCAGCGATTGAGAGAAATCGCGGAAAAAACCCGCACCACCAAGGCAAACGTGGCAACAGCCCTGCAGATGATTTCATGGGGCCTTGAAGTCAACGACTACGGTAATGCCATACTCGATGAAACCGGGTCTTTCATCAAAGTCCCCGGACAGGGAGTAACCGAAACTTTATGGGCCGAGATAATCCGATATGCAACGGATAAGGGATTAAAAGCCGGGGATTACAAAAAATTAAACATCGTTTTTGAAAACAAGTTCTTGGGTCAACCCAGGGAAATCCGGGAAAGGATGGCCGGCCGTGTGGAAGACTTTGTATACCACATGCTGACAAACGTCTTTAACGCGCAAGATTCGGCCCCCTTGGTTATTGAAAAAATTCTGGAAACGCGAAGTTTTGATCCCGGACCAAAGGCGGAACGCATCGAGGACCCAAACGATTGGACCCCTGAAAAAATCACCCGTCGCGGAGCCGGGATTGCCGGTGATAAAGGAGGATCCGGTAATTTTGACGACTGATATTCTGTCTTTCATCAGGCCGATTTCCCATTGCCATTTTTGCGGATACGGCCTGACCCAAAAATTTATCGAAGGACGCAGCCGGCTTTATTGCGAGGCCTGCGACATTCCGATCTATCAAAATCCGGTTCCCGCCACCTGTGTGGTGGTTATTGACGAACAGGACCGCCTCCTGCTTGTCAAGCGAAGCGTAGCCCCGAAAATCGGCGAATGGTGCCTTCCCGGCGGATTTATCGAACTGAACGAAGGGCCCCGTGAGTCGGCATTACGGGAACTTAAGGAAGAAACCGGTCTCACCGGCGCAGTCGAGCATTTGCTGGGAGTATCCTCCAATCCAAGCGCACAGTACAGCACGATCCTGATGGTCGGCTACCTGGTAAGGTGTTTTTCAGGGAACCTCATTGCCGGAGACGATGCTGCCGATGCGGGTTGGTTCAGCACACATGAACGCCCTCCCATCGCTTTTGACAGCCACCGGCAGTTTGTCAGCCATTTTTACGGTAAATTCAAACAACGATGACCCCGTAAAAGCGTAACACCCCGAACTAACCCAGCTCGTTTTTAGAGACCGCCCACAATCGTTCCAGTTCGCATCTTTCAACAGTGTCGATGCCCTGACCTCTCTGTTGAATCATTTTTTCCATATGCCGAAACCGCATTTCAAATTTCCGGGTGGCGTCGGTCAAGGCGGTTTCGGGATGAAAACGGGCAAACCGGGCGACATTGACCAGAGTGAACAACACGTCTCCGAACTCCATAGCGAGCCGTTCCCTGTTATTGCCATGGGCCTGCTGCCGCTCCAGCTCGTGTTTAAATTCCGTCCACTCCTCTTCGGTCTTTTCAACAACCCCATGGATATCGTCCCAGTCAAACCCTTTTCCCCCGGCCCGTTCGGAAATCCGGTAGGCGCGCATCAGGGCAGGCAGTTTACGGGGTATCGAATCCAGGATGGAAGACTTTTCGGCTTTCCCCTGCTCCTCTTTCTTGATCCGACGCCACTGCCGCCGGACCTGTTCCGCATCCTCAAGGTTTTCATCCCCGAACACGTGGGGATGACGCCGGATCATTTTTTCGCGGCTTTCTCTAGCTGCATCGCCGAGGGTGAAATCTCCCTTTTCCTGATAAATGCAGGCGATAAACAGTATTTGAAAAAGAACGTCGCCGAGTTCCTCACAGATCTCCGCGATGTTTCCGGATTCTATGGCATCCACGAGTTCATAAACTTCTTCCACCAGATAAACGGCCATGGACCGTGAGGTCTGCTGCTTATCCCAGGGGCAACCCTCCTCCCCCCTGAGGGTTTCAATCAGGCGAATCAGCCGGTCAATTTGATCTATGGGCATTTCAATTATCTATTGTTTCGATTTCCAGGATTTTTTTAATTCTATAAACTTGTCGGCAAACTGTTGTTTCATCTCCGGTGGCACGATTTTGATCATTTTCTCGGATATCAGCATCACATGCGGCGCCAGCAGCGAATTCCTGATAAAAGGGGACCCCTTGGGCAGAAAGGTGGTCAGGATCAGGATGACCACGGAAACGATGAGAACGCCCTTGACCAGGGCGAAAATTGTGCCGCAGATCCTGTCGAACCATCCGAGGGAAGCAATCTTCAGAACATATTTGATGATGACGGCAACCGCTGCAACCAGGATGGCCACGGCAAAGAAAATAATCATGAATCCCAGGATATTTCGATATCCCGTATTGGAAATCCATTCCGACAGCAGATCGGCAACGGGGCGATAATAGGAATAGGCGAAATAGAACCCGGCCAATACACCGACGATGGAGGAGACTTCCTTGATCAGCCCCCTGAAGATGCCCCGGATCAGACAAAAACCCAGAATCACCATGATAATGATATCCAGCGGATTCATATCGCCCTCAATTTTCGTTTTTAATATAAATAATTAATATATTTTATAGAAACCTTAACCTTAACTTTTGTCCTGTTTCAAGACAGCGGCATGGAATGGACCTTACCTAACAAAGCCCTGTCGTTTTAGTCAAGGTGTTTTTCCCGGGTGCATTTTCAGCTGAAATTGTTGTTTGCTATCCATTTTCATTGTGTGATATAAAATGGAGGCTTATAAATTGACGGGCTGGAAGGTCGCTTCCAATCAACAACAACCTCTTACCCATTAACCGTAAAAAAGGATATCGACGCGAGTCGGCGATCGTATGGAAGAAGTTTCACAAAACCAGAAGGCACAGCTGAGTTTTGCCGATAATGATCTGGCAAAACAGCTTTTCGGGGAACATCAGCAAAATTTGAAAACCATCGAAAAAGCCGCGGATGTGGCCATTCATGCCAGGGGAAACACACTTTCCATAGAAGGCGAGAGGTTGGGGAGGGATTTCGCCCGCAACATACTTACTCAGCTATACGGCATTCTGAAGGAAAAACACCCCATTTATCCGCAGGATGTGGATTATGCCATTAAAATTTTGAGCCAGGATAACCAGGCCAACCTTAAAAATATTTTTCTGGACACGGTTTTCGTCACTTCAACCAAGCGTGCCATTTCGCCCAGAGGTCTCTCCCAGAAAAACTATATAGATGCCATCAGAAACCATGACATGGTATTCGGCATCGGTCCGGCTGGTACGGGGAAGACATATCTGGCCATGGCCATGGCGGTGGAAGCCCTGACCAAAGCCAAGGTAAGAAGAATCATCCTCACACGGCCGGCTGTGGAGGCCGGAGAGGCCCTTGGGTTTCTCCCCGGGGATCTCGCCGAAAAAGTGGACCCCTACTTAAGGCCTCTATACGACGCACTTCATGACATGATGCGATTTGAAAAAGTCGGCAATCTCATTCAACAAGGGGTTATTGAAGTGGCTCCCCTGGCATTCATGAGGGGAAGAACGTTAAATGACGCCTTTATCATCCTGGACGAAGCCCAGAACACCACCTCCGAACAGATGAAAATGTTTTTAACCCGTATCGGGTTTTCCTCAAAAGCGGTCATTACCGGGGACATAACCCAGACGGACCTGCCTTCGGGAATTTCCTCGGGATTGATTGAATCCAAAAAAATCCTCCAGGGAATCGAAGGCATTAAATTCGTGTTTTTTACAAAGACCGATGTCGTCAGGCACAAACTGGTGCAGGATATCATTATGGCTTATGAAAAATTAGAGGCAAGCAAACAACTTAACGGACAACCCTGATCCCCCGCTGATCCATCCGAAATCCTTCCCCTAACGGTCTTCATTTCAATCCGCCGCAGGCGTTTCGGAAATCAGCGTGAACCAAGAACATTAATTTAAACCATACCCGTGAAAATTGACATGAAATTCGGAAAAAACAGGGACGCCATCAGAAAAATCCTGACGAACAGCATTTATGTCCGGTTCGGATTGCTGCTCGGTACAACCATCTTATTTACTATCGTGTTGTATCCGAACCTGGTTTCCCATGACCAGAACTATTCCCTGGGCGATGTGGCGGAAAGAGACATCAAGGCGCCGATGGAATTTTTCATTGAGGACAAAATCGCGACTGAGTCCAACAGAATAGCCGCGGTTAACGGGTTGTTGACCATTTACGATTACAATTCCCTGCTCGTGGAAAAATTAACCGAAAATATCAATCAGGCCTTTCTGGAAGCACGAAACTGGTTGGAGAAAGCATCTTCACCCGCAGACCCCAAACAAACTCCGGACGCTCTGGTCAATGGCATATTGCAGAATAAAACCCTTTTTGAGGAAAAAATCGGCCTTCCCGTCAGTGACCAGACTTTTAAAATTCTGATCAAGGAAAAATTCTCCGAAAACATCTGTCTTTTGATGAACCGGATCCTATCCGATGTCATGAACAACGGCGTCGTTGCAAACAAGGAAATCCTCTTAAAGGATGAGGAAAGGGGAATTGTTCTTCGGGATATCAACACCCAGACGGAAAAAATGGTAACCGGTTTAAAATCCTATTACGGCCTTGACCAGGCCAAAACCATGGTCCGGGTCATCGGTCAACCTCTCTTAACCGATGTCAACGGTGCTGTGCGAAACATCATCGTTGATTTTGTCCTGCAACTCATCCAGCCCAACATCACGTTGAATACCAATGAAACCGAAGAAAGAAAAACGGTCGCTGCTTCGGAGATCAAACCCACCCTGTATAAGATCAAAGCCGGAGAAATGTTGCTGAGGGAAGGGGAACGGGTGACCGAAATGCAATTGGTGAAACTGCAGGCTCTCCAGAATTTCCAGAACCACAGCAAGGAGACAATTTTAAAAAGCAGCCTGGGCGGTTCCATGATTGTTCTATCCCTCCTGATGATTATATATGTCGTTTATATCAACCTTCAAAAGAATTCCCCCCTCATCCTGAACAGGAATCTGCTGTTCATATCCTGCACCTTGATCATGTTTTTCATCCTGTCCAAATTGTCCGGCACTTTTATGGAATCCATGGAACAAGCGCCCACTTTTTCAATCCCGCCCAATACCTTTTTCTTCGGGATTCCCCTTGCAGCCGGCGCCATGATCGTCTGCCTTTTCATGGGCCTTGAACTGGCCATCGGGTTTTCCCTGGTGATTTCTTTCTGCACGGCGATATTATATCAAAACCAGCTGGAGGTTTTTCTTTACCATTTTCTAAACAGTACCATGGCGGCGTTCTGGCTGCAGGAATGCCGTGAACGAAAAGTGTTTATCAAGGCCGGGCTGAAGCTTGCGCTGTTAAATATTCTGCTGGCCACGGTGACCTGCGTGTACATGACGGATTTATCCGCATACAAACTGGCATGGTCCCTGATCTTTGCATTTCTGGGAGGAATCGGTTCCGGCATCATCGCTTCAGGCCTTGCGCCCCTCATTGAAGTGACATTCGGCTACACCACGGATATTACCCTCTTGGAACTGGCCAATCTCGACCGTCCTATTTTAAGGCGCCTGATGATGGAAGCCCCCGGGACTTACCATCACAGCGTCATCGTCGGTTCCATGGTTGAAGCAGCGGCCGCTGAAATCGGCGTCAATCCCCTTCTGGCCAAGGTCTGTGGTTACTACCATGACATTGGGAAGATCAACAAACCTTTGTATTTTATTGAAAACCAATCCAACGGACATAACCGGCACAACAAACTGGCGCCGTCCATGTCCAGCCTGATCCTGATTTCCCATGTCAAGGAAGGCGTCGAAATCGCGCGGGAAAACAAACTGGGTCAGGTTATTATCGACATGATAAGCCAGCACCACGGGACCAGTCTCATTACCTTTTTTTATGAAAAAGCCAAGTCATTAAAAGGAAAAGACACCGTCAAAATTGAAGATTATCGATATCCGGGACCCATTCCTCAGACCATCGAGGCGGGGCTTGTCATGCTGGCCGACGTTGTCGAAGCCTCTGCAAGAACCCTGGAAGACCCGACACCGGCCCGAATCCAGGGGCATGTACAGAATCAAATCAACAAGGTCTTTTCCGACGGCCAGCTCGACAATTGTGAACTCACCCTGAAGGACCTGCACAGCATCGCCAAATGTTTTAATAAAATATTGAACGGCATATACCACAACCGAATTGACTATCCGGAAAAAACGACCTCCGGCAATGGAAAGGCCCTGGATGGCAATACTGATCGACAACAGGCAAAAGAAATTCAAGATACCTTTAAGAAAACTAAAACTGAAAGCGCTGGCCATCTTAAACGCCTTGGCTTGTCCTGACGGGGAACTCTCCATTGTCATCGTCGACGATGCCGGGATAAAAGAGCTCAACAGGGAATATCTCGATCGCAACCGGCCCACCAATGTGCTGGCATTTTCCATGCGGGAAGGACCATTTCCCGATATCGGGCCGACTCTGCTGGGGGATGTGGTGATTTCCGCTGAAACTGCAAAGGCCGAGGCATTGGCCGCGGATATGACCTTTGCGGACCGGTTCGACGAACTCCTGGTGCACGGTATTCTTCACCTGTTCGGATACGACCACGAAAATGACGAAAACGAGGCCATTAGAATGGACCAAAAATCCGGGTTCCTTCTGACCCGCATCGCAGGCATTTAACCCATTATGTCACAGCATAACATGGTCAATCGGGAACGAAAGATCATCAGTACTTCGGTCGATCAAACCCGCAGGGTTGGCCAAATCCTCGGGCAATGCCTACGTACGGGCCTCCTGCTGGCATTTTCCGGAGACCTGGGAACTGGGAAAACCGCCTTTGTCCAGGGCATCGCAATAGGACTTGCAGTTTCTGAAAAATATTATATAACCAGCCCCACTTACACGCTCATCAATGAATATCCGGGAAGGGTCCCCCTGTTTCATGTGGATCTCTACCGGCTTGAAGATCCTGATGACTTTGAAAATATTGGACTCTACGACATCCTGAACGGGCGCAACGTGGTGGCGGTTGAATGGGCTGAAAAACTTCCCGTCGAATATTTTACGGATTGTCTGGACCTTCACTTTTCCTTCATGGACGGCGATAGAAGAAGCATTACGATCCTGGCCAGGGGGCCGGAGGCGGAGCATGTGTTTCGTTTATTTGATGAACTTTTTCAGGAGCAGAAATGGGATTAATTGTTCAAAAATTCGGGGGAACTTCCGTCGGAGACCTCGAACGCATTCGAAATGTGGCAAACCGGGTGGCGAAAACCCGTGAACAGGGTCATCAGGTCGTGGTGATTCTGTCAGCCATGGCCGGGGTGACGGATGGTCTTATCGCAAAAGCCCAGGAAATCAGCAAAAAACCGGATAAACGGGAACTCGATGTTCTTCTGGCCACGGGGGAACAGACGACCGCCGCGTTGATGGCCATGACCCTCAGGTCCATGGGATATGCCGCCAGGTCTCTTCTGGGATTCCAGGCGGAAGTATTGACGGACTGCTCTTACGGAGATGCCAGGATCATAGACATCGGGGCCGGACGGATCCGGAAACTGCTCGAGGAGGATAACATCGTCATCGTAGCCGGGTTTCAGGGTTGCGACAATGACGGCAATATCACTACTCTCGGACGCGGCGGTTCGGATACATCGGCGGTTGCTGTTGCAGCAGCCATAAACGCAAACACCTGTGAAATATACACGGACGTGGACGGGATTTACACCACCGACCCCAATATTTGCAGCAAAGCCAGAAAACTGAAGCATATCTGTTATGATGAAATGCTGGAAATGGCAAGCCTTGGCGCCAAGGTCCTTCAAATACGGTCTGTGGAATTTGCCAAAAAATACAACGTTCCCGTTCATGTGAGATCATCATTTAATGAGGAGGAAGGGACCATGGTGGTGAACGAGGACGAGATGATGGAAAGGCTGGTGGTTTCCGGCATTACCTGCAACAAGAACGAAGCGAAGATAACCCTGCGCAAGGTGCCGGACCAACCGGGAATCGCCGCAAAGGTATTCACCCCCATCGCAGATGCCGGCATCATCGTCGACATGATCGTCCAAAATATCCGTCAGGGAGGTCAAACAGACCTGACATTTACGGTTCCGGAAAAAGATTTCGACCAGGCCATGGACCTCGCCCGAAAAATCGCCTTCGAAATCGGAACGGAAGAAGTGCTCGGGGATACGGATATCGCCAAAGTTTCCGTTACCGGGGTGGGCATGAAAAACCATACCGGCGTTGCCGCGAAAATGTTCGGCGCCCTGGCGGCGGAGAATATCAACATCATGCTGATCACCACTTCCGAAATCCGTATTTCCTGCGTGGTCATGGAAAAATACGCGGAACTGGCCGTCCGGGTACTTCACGACGCCTTCGGCCTGGATAAGGAATAACGCATATACCGGATATAATAAGGCATCCCGGTCTGAATCGGGACTTTTCAATGAAAAAGTTCAGCGGAGACCAGTTGATTTTCACCCTGATAACGGCGGGGATCGTTCTCGTTATGATGCTTTATCGCTTTTTCTTCTTGGAGTAGAAACAGAACTCAAAATCAGATCTGAAGAGCACTCTGGATTTCATCGCGGATTTTTGACACCGCCGCCACCGGGTCTTCGGCATCCCGGATGGGTCTTCCGATCACCAGGTAATCCGCTCCCCCTTTCACCGCGTCAGCCGGGGTGACGATGCGACGCTGGTCATCCCCGGCCGCAAGATATCCCGGCCGGATGCCCGGTGTAACCGCCAGGAAATCCCTGCCGAAGGCTTGTTTGATCTGTTCAACCTCAATACCGGAGCACACGACGCCATGGCACCCGGCGGCCCGGGCCATGGCGGCTTTTTTCATTACAAGCATTGCCGGGTCATTCCAATATTCTTCCCGGTATCCGGCTCCTTGAAGATTTTCTCCCGATATGCTGGTCAGCAAGGTAACCCCGAGGATTCTCGTCTCCCCCCTGGCCCCGTCCACCGCGGCCTTAAGCATATCCAACGACTCCCCGCAGTGTACCGTGGTCATATCCACCCCAAGATTTGCGATGGATGTCATGGCCCTGAAAACCGTCACGGGAATATCGTGGAGTTTTAAATCCAGGAATAGGCCGGCACCCGCTTTTTCCTTGACCAGGCGGATAATCTCCGGACCGGTGCGGATAAACAGTTCGAGGCCCACCTTGAACATGCCTACCAGCCCGGAAAGGAGAAGAACGAATTTTTCCGCCTCTTCAAAGGAAGGAACATCCAGGGGGAAAACGATATAATCCTTGGCGCTTTTCATTTATTTCCTGCTTCCGGGGCCCTCTTTAATTGATGATGTTGCCGTGGAATTCCATAATCCCGCAGTCATCCGACAAAACATAATTCAGTTTGGCCGAAACCCGGTGTTTGGCCTTTGAAAGGAAAGCCATGGCGACTTTTTTCTTGCGGTCCGATATCAGGGCATCCCTGCACAGGAGATAGCCGGTGATGGTATCTGTCGCCGCCTCCACCAAACGCCGGGCATGATATTCCTGAAAGGCTGCGTCCTTTTTTTCTTTCACGTGAGAGACCGCCGATTCCAGACGGGTTCTCAATTCCCGCGCCGTTTCGATCAAATCGGAAACGGTTGAAAAATCATTTTCACTTTCATATTCATTCAGGCGTTCGGACACGACTCCGGCGATAACCCCGCCGATGGCCGCCACCACCTGCAACTGGGTGGTTCCTTCATATATATTGGTGATGCGGGCATCCCGGTAAAGCCGTTCAATGTCGAATTCGCAGGTGTACCCTACCCCGCCGTGAACCTGCAATGCATCGTAGCAGCACCTGTTGGCCATTTCAGAGGCATAGGCCTTGATCATGGGTGTAAACAGGGCGGCATATTTGCCGTACCGTTTCAGGTCCCCATTCAGATCGTTCTGTGTTTCGGGGTGAAGAAGCATTCTCTGCTCAAGCCCCTCCTTGATATCCACGATTTTCGATGTCTCGTAAAGAAGGCTTCTGGTCCCTTCGATATGGACCTTCATATCCGTCAGCATCTCATAAACGGCGGCATATTCCCGGATGGATTTCTTGAACTGGACACGGGAAGACGCATATGCCATGGCTTCCCGATAAGCGGCCTCAGCAATGCCGACGGCCTGAGCGGCCACTCCCAGCCTTGCGCCGTTCATCAGGGACATGGTGTATTTCACCAGACCCATCTTTCGCTGACCCATCAATTCCGCAGGCGCATCATTAAACTGCATTTCGCAGGTGGGAGAGCCGTGGATGCCGAGCTTGTGCTCGATCCGGCGAATCCTCATATTGGGTTCGCGCTCGTAGATAAACAGGGAAATCCCCCTGCCTCCGGTTGATCCTTCCTCCGAACGGGCCATGACCAGAGAAATTTCGGCGCAACCATTCGTGATGAACCGTTTGACGCCGTTTAAGCGCCACTGCCCGTTTTCATCCTGTTTGGCTTTGAGCACCACGGACTGAAGATCGGACCCGGCATCGGGTTCCGTCAGGGCCATGGAACCCATGACCTCTCCCGAGGTGAACCGCGGCAGGAACCGGTCCTTCTGGTCCTGGGAGCCGAAATGATAAATGGTATCGGCAATTTCCTGTAAACCGAAAATATTCATCAGTGAAGCATCAGCCCTGGAGATGATTTCAATGGCCATGGAATAGAGGGTTTTGGGCATGTTGATGCCGCCGTATTTCCGGGGCAGGGTAAATCCCATTAATTCGGCCTTTTTCAGTCTGTCCAAGGCTTCCCTCGTACCTTTGGCGTAAACGACCTCTCCATTTTCGAAAGTCGCTCCGGTTATATCCACCTCCGCGGCCCTTGGGAAAATAAAATCGCCGGCAATTTCTCCGATAATTTCCAGAACGCGGTGGTAATTGTCCAAAGCATCGGCCAGATCCTGGGAAGCATAAGGGAACTCATCCTTATCGGCAAAATCGTCCTCCTTGAGGGCAACCACCCGTGAGAGATCCATGTTGTTCAGATGAAACAGAATGTCAGGATTATCCCGGTAAAAATTGGACACGTTCTCCTCCTTTATGCTTTGGCCTTGTATGCCTTGATCATTTTGGGAATAACATCATGAATATCGCCGACAATACCATAATGGGCGATGTTGAAAATCGGTGCTTCCAGGTCTTTGTTGATGGCGATGATCCGCTTTGCCCCTTCCATGCCGGCACGGTGCTGAATCTGCCCTGAGATACCGCATGCGATGTACAGATTCGGCCTGACGGTGACCCCGGTCTGTCCCACCTGGCAGCACCGGTCCATCAGCCCGGCATCCACAACCGGGCGGGAAGCTCCAGCGACCCCTCCCAGGGTGCGGGCCAGTTGTTTCACCAGCAGAAGTCCTTCCGGTGACCCTGCGCCCATGCCGGCTGAGACGATAATCCTGGCGGATTTAAGGTTCACCGAACTCTCTTCCCGGACCACCTGAATCACTTCGGTGAGAAAATCCTCATCCGGCACACAGCAGGGCTCCATGACGATCTCTGTTTTACCCGATGGGTCCGGTTCGGCCATTTTCATCACGCCTTCCCGAACCGTTGCCATGCTGGGGGTGCTTTCCGGGGAAACGATGGTCGCAATGATATTTCCCCCGAAGGCCGGACGGATCTGGAGAAGGATGTTTTTATATTCCTTGTCCCGAATGCCGTGATCGCCGATTTCAAGCTGGGTGCAGTCCGCGGTTAATCCGCATCTTAGGGCCGACGCCACCCTTGGGGCCAGATCACGTCCCATGGTTGTAGCGCCGAAAAGAACGATCCCGGGCTGATATTTCCTTATGGCGGAAACCATAATTCCTGCGTAGGGTACGGATGAGAAAAAGGATAACCGGCTGTCATCGGTGTAATACACTTTGTCACAGCCGAAACCACCCAGACACATCAGCTCGTTTCGGGCATCATATCCCATGGCAACGGCAACTACGCCGGTGTTCAACTTCCGGGCAAGACGCCCTGCTTCACAAACCAGCTCAAGGCTGACATCCGCAATTTTTCCATCGTTCAACTCTATAAAAACCATTACGTTTCTCGTCATACTCATCAGGGTCTCCTATCCGAGAATGTGCTCTTCAATCAGCTCATGAATCAGGCCCGCAATACCGGCATCGGTATTGGGGATCTGCTTGACTTCCCCGGCCGTCAGCACGACGTTTTCAATTTTCTTGACCTTCGTGGGTGAACCCGAAAGACCGCAGAGGGCGGGATCCGCATCTATGGTTTGGGTATTCCACTCCCTTATGCGGCTCACGTTGTTGCAGCTTTGGGGATTAAACCAGGTTTCATCATAGGCGGTTTCGCAAACCACGGAGTCTACGTTTTTATACGCCATCACCCGTTTGGCACTGGGGGACCGCGGCTCGTTGGCCCCGGCCGTTATGGTCAGGAGAACGGGAAACCTGCTCCTCACGATTTCATAACCGTTTTCCACCGATCGTTTAACACACACGGAACGCTCATCGATTTCAACAATTTCGGAGACACAGGTCAATTGGTTGATCTTGAGTTTTTCGGCAATCTGGGGACCTACCTGAGCCGTGTCCCCGTCAATGGCCTGCCGCCCGCATAAAATCAGGTCGAAACCGCCCACTTTTTCAATGGCGCATTTCAGGGCATAGGATGTCGCCAGGGTGTCCGCTCCGGCAAAAAGCTTATCAGATACCAGAATGACTTCATCCGCACCCCGGTACAGGCATTCCTTGAGAACGTCCTTGGCTTTTGGCGGCCCCATACTGATAGCGGTTACGGTTCCACCGATGGTCTCTTTTATTTTAAGGGCCTCTTCCAAGGCATTTAAATCCTCAGGGTTGAATATTGCCGGAAGGGCATTTCGGTTGACCGTGCCGTCCGGTTTCATGGCATCGCCGGATAAATTGTGTGTATCCGGTACCTGCTTAACGGTCACCACCATTTTTAATCCCATCTCTTTTCCTCCGGGAGTCTGTTTTTGTTTATCTCGACAGGTGAGGATCTACAGTGAAAACAAGGTGTAATCTTAAGTCCAGACCTCTTGGGGACGACAGCCTGTATCCCAGGTTCAAAAGGACATATCGAAGTAGATTATCAATCCGGACAATAATCTGTCAAGCCCATATTCAATTACAATAAGAGCAACTCCATCCGGAATTCAATTGAATATCGTCTCATAAAATTATTCATAAAGCTGTCAATCACAAAGATTCACGGCGGTCAATCCGCATGTAAGACCACCGAAAAACAGTTAAATAGCGCCCAGATACCTCCGCCCTCCGTCAAGTTGAGCTTTTTGCTTCCCGGAGTGGAAATAATGGCGCACAATTCAGTCATATCCGAAATCTGGATAACGCACTCCGTATTGATCTTACCCCGTGTTATTTTCGTTAAAAATCCTTTAAAGCGATTCTCAGCACTGCATGCAGGTTCAGTATCACCTGCTTGAAGGATGACCCAGGGCGCCTTGACTTCGGCTGTAATCAGCCTGCCCTGATCCAAGCCAAGCCGATCTAAACTATCGGAAGTAATCACCGTGGTGATTGTATGGCCTTCGATGGTAATCAATTCCACACGCGCCTGGATATCGCCCCGCAGGATGGTTTTAATTTTACCCAGGAATGTATTTCTTGCGCTCGTTTTGCACACGGATTCTTTTTCCATGAAACGTTTTGCCACTTTTTGAATTTCATCTTTGGAAAAAGAAACATAGGACGACGTCAGATTGGGAGTCGAATGCCCCAGCATCATTTGAACCGCCGGCAACGGCATATTGCCCTGCATCAATTCCACAGCCCGCGCTTTGCGAATCATCTCCGGGCCTCCCAACTGCTTTGAAATGCCGCAGGCGTGGGCGCGTTCATAAAATTTACGCCGGACATAACCCGGATCGACATGGAACGTTTCCGGAAACCCCTCGCCGAGGGAAAGATCCTTCAGCATTTCCTGAATTTCTCTGGACAGCGTATCCGAGATCTGAACATCTCTTGATTCCGCTTTCGCACCTATTACCCCGCCCCGATAAAATACCGCCTGCCGGTCCGGATCGATGTCTTTAAACGGGTTCAGGGCCAAAACTTCGTTCAACTTGGCACCCGTGTAACGGATCAGGAGAAAAATGATCAAAATCCGCCGGCGGGAAATACGCCGACGGGCATTTTGTGTGCCGTCCGCCCACCGGCGAAAGGATTGCTCCATCCGGTTGAGTTGAGCGGTGTCCAGGCATCGATCTTCTCCCGGATTAGCGATGATGCGTCCATGATCCGTGTTTTTTGACAAGGATACCGGTGATCCGTGTGCCCGTTGCGCGGTTTTTGACTTTGGTTTCATAGGGTTGTTTCACCTGTTATGAATATATCGCGGTTGCGAATTTTCTATAGGGCTGTTTTTAGCATAGGTGCATCCCAAAGCACAGAAAATATCATCGAAATATCCTGAGGAATCTATAATTCCCTAAAGTGGTAAAAAAAACTTTAAAAAAAAATTAATTATGATAAAGTACGTTCCCTGTGATGGCCATGGTTTTATTTCTCCCATCAATTAAGGTCGTTATTTTTTAAAGCAGATTATTCCATCCAAGGAGTTTAATTCATGCACATACGGAAATATGTGATTTTGTTTTTCCTGGTTTCGATCCTCCAAACGGTTTTCGCCGAAACCGGGTTGACGGAAGATCTGAACCGAAAAATCGCCAGCATCAACGGCGTCGTCATTTCATTAAAAGACTTTAAATGGGCCTATGACAGTGAAGAACAGCGTAGGGTCAGCAGCGGCGAAAGAATGGAAGATGACGACATCAGGAAATTGAAGCAACAGATATTCGACAACCTCATTAATCGCGAAATTCTCTATCAGCAAAGCCGGAAAAAAAATATCGAGATCAGCCAGTTAAGAGTGGATGAAGAGTATAAAAGAATCCAGGCCGCCATGGTATCGGATATTGATTATGAAACCATCAAAAAAGAACTGGACTTGAATGAACAGGATATCAAAACGGAGTTCAGACGGGTTTTTGCCATCAATGATCTACTGGAACAGGAAGTTAAAAAAGACAAGCCGGTTACGGAAACCGAAATTAAACGTTTCTATGATAAAAACCCCGATAAATTCATTATCCCCGGGCCGGCCAGAATCAATCACATTCTGATCAAGGTGGACAAAAACGCTCCCGAAGCAAGGAAAGCCGAAGCCCGGCAAAAAATTGAAACGATCCTGGACAAGCTCAAAAAGGGAGAAGATTTTGCCACGCTGGCGGATAATTTTTCCGAAGATCGGTCTTCCTCAGGTGGGGATATCGGCTATATCAAAATAGGTCAAACGGTAAAAAATTTTGAAAAAGCCGCCTTTGCACTTGAAACGGGCGAGATCAGCGGCATCGTTGAAACCGAATACGGTTACCATTTGATAAAAGTCCTTGAAAAAAGCCCCGAAACCGTTTTTCTCTATGAAAATGTCAAAGACAATATCGAAAATTACCTGAAACAGGAAAAATCCCAAAATCTGGAAAACGCCTATGTTCAGGAACTCAAAAAGACTACCGAGATAAAAATCTTTGAGGATCCCACGACTCTGACCTGGAAAAAATAAAGACCGCAGACCGACCTTCTCTGCAAAACAGGTTCATCAATGCTGTTCTGTCCGAAGGATTGCGGCATGGCGTATCGAAGATTCCCCAACCCGTGGGGAATCTTCAACCTTCAGGACTCTTGTTCCATTTCCTGTTATAATCCACCAAAGGCGTCATCGTCGATCTCCACCGCAGCACCGCAACCGTCGAGGATGGCATCCATCGAACCCAGTGTGGAAGGCAGCAAGGTCCTGATATAGAATTCAGCCGTTTTGATTTGACCTTCATAAAATTTGCGGTCTTTGTCATTAGCGCCCCGGGAAAGCATCTGACTGGCGATGGTGCTTCTCCACAAGAGCATCCAGGCCATGATCGTATCTCCCATGCCCTCCAGGAAAGGATGGGAATGAGAAAAGGCCGTCTTGAATTTTTCAGAAGACGCGGATTTTCCAAGATGAGCGGCTACTTTGCCCAGATGATAAGCCGCACTTTCAACCCTTCCGGCCAAATCCTTCAGCCCCTCGTGTTGTTTGGCGTCATTGACGGATTTAAGGATTTCGGCGATGAACGTGGCGAATATTTTTCCATTCTGTTTCCCGATTTTCCTGGCCAGAAGGTCCATGGCCTGAATGCCCGAGGTCCCTTCGTATATGGACGCGATTTTACAGTCCCTGGCATATTGCTCCACGGGGTAATCCTGGGTATAGCCGGCTCCGCCGTAGGTCTGTATGGCCTGAATGCAGACTTCATGGCCCCTCACCGCAAGGTAGTCCTTGATCACCGGGGTAAAAAGACTGTAAAGATCATCATAAAATACCCGGTCTTCTTCCTTCTCACTATGTGTTGCCTTCAGGCCGATCTGGGTCGTGTAGTGATAAAAACTCCTCATGCCTTCGACATAGGATTTCATCTTCAGAAGGTTCCGGCGGACATCCGGATGTTTGATAATGGGAACGCTGGGAGCGGAATGATCGGCAAAACTGGCCAGGTCCCTTCCCTGAATTCTCTGCCGGGCGTAATTCACTGCCAGAAGGTATGCCGACGATGCATAGGCAAGCCCCTGGAGTCCGGTGTGCATGCGCGCGCCGTTCATCATGTGGAACATCACTTTCATGCCCTGGTTCTCCTGCCCCAGCAGATAACCGATGCACCTGCCCTTTCCCCCCAGGGCCATGCTGCATGTCGCGCTGCCGTGGATTCCCATTTTTTCCTCAACCCCGGTGCAGACGATGTCGTTTGGCTCCCCAAGAGATCCGTCGTCATTGACGAAATACTTGGGAACGATAAAAATGGAAATCCCCCTGGTGCCGGCCGGTGCCCCTTCGATCCGTGCCAGAACCGGATGAATAATATTTTCCACCAGATCGAACTCTCCATTGGTGATAAAGATCTTGTTCCCGGTCAGGGTATACGTTCCATCTTCGTTTTTCACCGCCGAAGTTTCAAGTGCGCCCACATCGCTTCCCGCAGCCGGCTCGGTCAGCAGCATGGTTCCGCCCCAACGGCCGGCCACCAGATTTTTGACGTATTTTTCCTTCTGTTCGGGGGTTCCGTAAAGTTCGATCATATGGGCCGCACCGTTTCCCATTGTCAGATAGGAATACAATGACCAGTTGGCGCCCATGAAGTACTCGGAAACGGCATCCCCGACAAAAGACGGCGCCCCCTGCCCTCCCATCACCTCGGGAACGGTTAAATTTCCCCACTCGCCTTCCTTCAATATTCCGAATGGCTTGTGGTAGGAGTCCGGCACCCGGACCACTCCATTTTCAAACCGGACGCCGATGTGATCGCCATCCTTCATGGTCGGATACACTTCATTGATCGCCAGTTTACGGGCTTCGTTGATCATCAGTTCGCAGGTCTTACGGTTGAACCCGTTGTTTTGACCGTTTTTCAGCGCATCTTCGCCTTTCATCTGCTCCCATATCACAAAATCGATATCCCGCCTGTCCGCAAATAATTGTGCCATATTTTCAATCTCCTTGGTTAAGGGTTGATCCGTCTTTCAGCCTGACTTCACCGACGGATTTTGTCTTTATAAAGTTATTTCACTTTTTCAATGAGCACCGCGTTGCTGTTGCCGAAACCGCCGCAAAGGGTCGCCAGGCCGTATTTTTCCATGGGGAAATCCGATTTCAGAATATTGAGCAGTGTTACGATGAGCCTCACTCCGGACTGCCCCAAAGGATGCCCCAGGGCAACGGCGCCTCCCCATACATTCACCCTTTTAAAAGGCGCATTGAAATTGTCCAGTCCAAGTTCGCGGATACAGGCCAGGGATTGGCTGGCGAAGGCTTCATTGATCTCGATGGGTCCGATATCATCCGGTTTCAGACCGGTCTTTTCAAAAAGCTTCCTGACGGCAAAAATCGGGCCGATGCCCATGACCGTGGGGTCATTTCCGGCCTGGACGCCACAGGCATATTTATAGGTGTAGGAAAGGCCAAGTTGATCCGCCCTGTCACGGCTCATCAGCAATACGGCGGCGGCTCCGGCAGTTAAAGGTGAGGAAGTGGCGGCCGTCACCCGTCCTCCGGGTTTGAACGGGCTTTCCATGAGATTCATTTTTTTCTCATCCATGGTTTCCCGGACCCACTGATCCCGGTCCACCAGGAACTCGGTCCCATCTTCTTTTTTGCCCATGACCGGTATGATCTGGCCGGCCCATTTTCCGGCGTTCCTTGCGATAACGGCATTCTTATGGGAATACACGGCGAAATTGGTCATATCCTCCTTTGAAATGCCGAACTGTTCGGCAACCTTTTCAGCCGTACTGCCCATGGGAAGTTCATTCATGTCGTAGTACTTCAATAGCCGGGGTGGGAAATCCATATTGGCGGCCATGGCGACTTTTTCCATATCTTCAGCACCGGCGGCGATAATGATGTCCGCCTCACCGGCCATGATGGCCCTTGCGCCGTTCATGGTCGCCGTCATCCCCGACGGACATTGATTTGAAACGGATTGACTGGGAACGGAATCCGGAAGCCCCGAGGCCAGCCAGGACATTCTTCCGATATCGTTCTGCATTCCCGATAAATTTGCCGAACCCACCATGACGCAATCCACATCCTGGGGTCTGATCGCCGGATTGCGCTGGAAAAGTGCACCATAAACAGCGGTCAACAATTCGTCAGGCCGCACATGACGAAACCAGCCCTTTTCATTATGAGCCCTTGCGTTGGGAGTTCTGACCCCGTCTATGAAAACGCATTCTTTTAATTCTGTCATCTGAATTCCTTTCCTCAGTCCTGAGAGTAGGTTATTTATATTGATAAGATGGTTATCTCATTTTAAATATTTTTAATTTACTATTATTATTAATTTGTTGGACCGTTTTTCGGACAACTTGTTTTTATATAGTTAATTACATACTATTCGATTCAAATAATTTATGGAGCAGGCTTTGTCAACCTGAAAATGGTCCCTTCTCAATCTCAAATCTGAAAATTGTTTTTCGAATTTGATTTGAATAATATTTTGGGTTATTTTATTTTATTTAATTTTAATTGGTTATAGCATAGTCAGCATGGGATTAGGATAATGATATCGTATTTTGGGGAACTTACTATATATTTAGACGAAGCTTTTCGTTCTTGACATCGTGGACTGCGTAACATAAAGTTTTTAGTATTGTTTCAGGATTGGAAGATCAATGGGTATCGGAACTCGGGGCGCGGAACGAAAGGAAATTCATGAAAATAAGTGAACTGGTGAAACGGACGGGGGTATCCCGGGAAACGATCCACTATTATATCCGTGAAGGCGTTTTGCGCAAACCCAGAAAGGCGGCCAAAAACGTCGCCGATTACCATGAAGGATATATCGACCAGATCCAGTTGATCAAATCCCTTCGGGAAAACTACTTCCTACCCATTCCGGTCATCAAAAAGCTGATCCAGAAAATGAGAAAGGAATCGCCCACGGATCAGCATTCCTTCCGGTTTCTGAGCGAGTATTTCAGGCCCCTGGATCATCTCTTTTCCGGCAGTGTCACGGGTGAATCCGCATTTATGGACGCAACCGGCATCAGCTCAAAATGGCTGAGTAAATTCGAGGAATGGGGAATCATTACCTTTGAATCGGTTAACGAAAAGAAAATCTATTCAAGAGAAAACGTAATCATCGGGAAACTTCTGGTGGAAATGGACCAGATCGGAATGGGGCCCAGTGGAGGTATTGATCCTGAAAACCTGAGGCAATACACGGATCTGTTTCGGGACATGGTGGTCAAGAACTTTTACAAATTCGTACCGACCTGGCATTCCAGCATGTCCGAGGATGAATTTATCGGGATGGTCAATAAATCCGTGGAGGTGATGAGCCTTTTCCTTTATCACTTTTACAGGATGGCCTCCAAGGAAGAATCAAAAAAATACTTCGAAAGACATTATGAACCGACCCAGCAAAAAAACGGCGCCGAGGTTGCGCGAAAGCTGAACATGTCCGGCGTCAAACGCTGAACACCCCCCTGGCATGGCAAGAGGGTGCCCAATTTCAATATTCCACAAAAAATTAAACACTATCAGATAATGGCCTTGGCCTCTTTAAAGGCGAGGATCTCTTCCCAGGAGTAGCCCATATCCATTAGAATTTCCTCGGTATGCTGCCCCAGCTCAGGGCCGATAGCTTTTATGGAGGCAGGCGTTTTTTCCAATTTAAACGGACAGTTGACAAGCCTAAAAGACCCGTGTTCCGGATGGATGACCTCGGACACGAATCCGTTGGCGGCGGCCTGGGGATCGTTTAAAGTCTCCTGAAACGTCTGAATCGGGGCCCAGATAATTTCCTTTTCATCAAACAGCCTGCCCCACTCGGCCCTGTCCTTTTGCAGAAACAACTCGTCTAAAATCGCGATCAGGGGAGACGGATTTACCGCGCGTTTAAACATGTCGGCATGTTTTTCATCGTTTTCAAATTGTTCAATTTTCATGACCCGGCAAAAATCCGACCAATACCGGTCGGATTGAAGGCAGGCCAGCATCAGCCATTTTCCGTCCCGGCATCGATAGGAATTGAACAAAGGATTGGGCACTTGTTTCCGGGAAATCCGTTTGGCTTCTTCCTGGGCAAAGCCTGCCCCAACGATGGAAAGGCTGTTGCACCACATGGCCGTGCCCAGAAGTGAAACATCCACTTTCTGCCCGATGCCGGTTCTTTCCCTGACAAACAGGGCAAAGGCAATTCCCCCGGCCATTGCCATGGCACTGGTATTGTCCCCGTATCCCGGCAGACACATCGGCGGCGGTGCATCGGGTTCGCCGACCATGTTCATGATCCCCCCCCTGGCCCAGAAAGCGGCGTAGTCAAAACCCGGGCGGGCGTATTCCGGTCCTGATGCGCCGTAACCGCTTCCGTGGGCATAGATCAACCTCGGATTGACGGCTGATAAGGATTCGTAGCTCATCCCCAGCCCTTCCAGCACATCGGATCGGATATTGGAGACAAAAACATCGGCCTTTTCAACCATCTTGTACATGATCTTCTTTCCCTCTTCCACCCTGAGGTCGATGGCCATTCCCTTCTTGCTCCTGTTTTCCAGCTCCCACGGAAAATTGATGTCGGGTATTTCAGTCCCGCCGCCGAACATCATGATGGCCCGCTGGGGATCCCCCGTTGCAGGATCTTCAACCTTTATCACCTCCGCACCCAGATCCGCCAGCATGGCGCTGCACCCGGCTGCGAAGATCCATGTCGTGAAATCGATCACTCTGATTCCTTCCAGTGCAAGCATATTCCTTCCCTTTCTTTAGGCGTAAAAATCAAAAAAATTCGTTCAAATCAGACAGGTGAGTCATTCTCCGGGACCTTTTCCATCGGTCCGGACCTCAAGGAGAAAGGGGCCTCCGGAAGACAAGGCCTGTTTTAATGATGGCTTGATGTCTTCAGGCCCGAGGACAAGCTTCCCCGCAACCCCCATGCTCCCGGCCATTCCCACAAAATCCAGGGGTGGGTCGGCAAAATCCATAAATGCATAGGGCCTGGAAGATTGGGCTTTCTCTACAGAAAGATAACGGGCCATGTTGTATTTCAAAATCCGGTAACTCTGGTTGGCGAGGATGACATAGATCACCGGAATGTGATGATAGGCCGCAGTCCAGAGACTCTGGATGGTATACATGGCCGAACCGTCCCCCACCAGGGCGATCACCGGATTTTCAGGATGGGCCAGCTTTACGCCGATGGCCCCCGGGAGACCCTGGCCAATGCCTCCCCCGTGGTTCCCGAAAAGGCTTCCGGGGCGCTTAAAAGCCAGGGTAGAGAGTACATCCATGTGCGCCGACACTCCCTCGTTATAGATGATGGCGTTTTCGGGGAGGCAGTCCCTTATATCCATCATGAGCCGAACGTTGGAAATGGGGGTATTATCCCAGCGTTTCCTTTCCTGGGCTTCTGCCTGAGCCTGTTCAGCGATTTTTTGCTCCGCCAATTCCTGTCGCCGTTTTTCAGACAACGTTCTGAATTCCGCGCCGGCCGTGGACTCCATCAAACAGTGTAATTCTGCTATTCCGGCCTTCGGGTTGCACAGAATTCCGGCATCGGCGCTTAAATTTTTCCCCATTTCCCATGGGCAATCCCCAATCTGGATCAACATGCTGCCTTCCGGCAGGGGATAACTTTCATCATAAAAAACATCGTTAAACAGGTTCGCCCCCACTGAAAGGACTGCATCCGCCTTGCCCAGGGTCATCCGGATGGTTCCGGCATCTGCGGGCAGAATCCCCCGGAACTGGGGGTGGGTCATGGGAAAATTCAAGGCCCCCACCATCAGGGTATTCCATACCCGGGCCCCCAGGAATTCAGCCAGGCCGACCAGTTCTTCCACAGCCCGCGAGGCGGCTACACCGTCTCCGCAAATCACCACCGGGTGTTTGGACTTCAGGAGAATTTCAGAGGCTCTTTCAAGCCCTGCCGGATCAGGCCGGGCTGAGCGGTAATACTGGCCTTGCGGCCGGAGCTCCATTTTTAGTTCATCTTCCAGAACATTGCCTGGAAGCGACACAAAAACCGGCCCCCGGGGCGGGTCCTGTGCTGTCTTGAAAGCCCTGGACATGATCACCGGGATGTCTTCCGCATGCTGAATCTGAACCGCCCATTTGGTCAGGGGCCGGGCCATGGCCACCAGGTCATGGGACAGCAGGGGTTCCTGGATCAACATGCGGGTGTCCTGCTGCCCGGCGGTGACCACCAGGGGCATTTTGCCCATGGCGGCGTTGTACAGTGCCCCCATGGCATTCCCCAGGCCCGGCGCCACGTGAAGATTCACCACGCCGGTTTTTCCCGACGCATTGGCGTAGGCACGTGCCATTTCCAGGGCCACCCCCTCCTGTAAGGCCAGAATGTATTGGATTTCAGACTGTTCCTTAAGGGATGTGATCAATCCGAATTCAGTGGTCCCGGGATTCCCGAAAACATATCGCACTCCCTGTCGTCGAAACATCTCGACAACTGCATCTCTTCCTTTCATATACCCCCCTTTGATGTGAAAACCTGTTTTTCACCTTCACATGACCATTCCGCCGTTGGGGCTGATCACCTGGCCCACGAAAAAGTCCGCCTCATCCGTGGCCAGATAAACCACTGCACTCGCGATTTCTTCGGGAGTGCCCAGGCGGCCGATGGGTTTTTGCATCCTGATGAGTTCCTTTACTTCCGGGGTCAGGGTGTCCAGCAGCGGCGTATCCACGTACCCCGGTGCAACGGCGTTGACAATGATGTTGGACGGGATGACTTCCAGTGCCACGGATTTGGTGAAGCCTATAATGCCGGCCTTGGCGGCGGAATAGGACGGCGCCCCCGGACAGCCGCGCATGCCGCAAATCGACGCCATGTTGATGATTTTCCCTTTGCGTTGTTCCTCCATGATTTTCAAGGCTTCCCGGGTGCAGTAAAAGGTGCCGTTCAAATGAACATCGATCATCACATGCCAGTATTCATCCTTTAAATGAGAGGTGATCTTCATGGATTCCTGAACCTTGCCAAGGGTCGCCAGTTCTTCAGTGCCTTTGATGAATGCGGTATTGGCCTTGTCCGAATAATCCGACCAACTGGGAAATGCGCCAAAACCGGCGTTATTGACCAGGATGTCGATGCCGCCCCAGGTGGATTTCAAGGTGCGGAACATTTCCTGGACCTGATCCACTTTACTGACGTCCGCAGTCAGACCCAGGCCCTGGGCGCCGATGGACTTTAATTCAGCCAAAGTCTCTTCAATACCCCTGGGATTGATGTCGTTCACCGCAATTTTAGCGCCCTCCCCAGCCATCTGCAACGCGATAACCCTTCCAAACCCCGAACCCGCACCGGTGATCAAAGCTATTCTATCCTTTAATTTCATTGGAACCTCCTCCACGTGATGCATTTTGAAGAAACAAATGTTTTCCGGAATCCTGACACGACTCTGAATCTTTCAGAAATCCAGGTCCGCATTAATGCGGCGTGTGTATATGACGATCCGACATCTTGTATGTTCAGGAAGATTAGGCGTTGAAAAGCTGGGTTTTACCTTTTGCAGTCCTCCATAACACGATCTTTTCATTTTGCCAATTGACAAACCGCAGGGCCGTTCAGAATTTGAATTTAATTCCCGATTCGAAGAGTGTCCGCCTGGAGAGAAATCCGGAAATAACCGCTCACAGCTCGTTCATATTGACATCATTTTCCCGAAATGGTTTAAATTGATAAAATACCATGGCCCTCAGGGGAATCGGATTCCAGTACCCGCTTTTTATGCCATCGCCAAAGGAGGCACGGTATGATCATCGGCATACATATCGGCGGCACCACAACAAATATTATCGGTTATGACAACGGCAAAATCGTCCATCCCTTGACGGTTAAAGCCGACGACCCGGTTGCATCCGCCGCCGGTGCTCTGGGCAAATTTCTGATCGCCGGACATCGAAGTCTTGTCGATGTCCAGTGCATTGCCCTTACAGGAATAGGCGCCGGGCTGATCGGCGACCACCTTCTGGGGCTTCCTGTTAAACTGGTCAGCGAATTTGAGGCCATTGGCCGGGGGGGCGTCTTCCTGTCCAAAATTTCCAAAGCCATCGTTGTCAGCATGGGGACCGGTACGGCCTTTGTTGAAGTCGATGAAAACCGCATCGCCCACTGGGGAGGAACAGGTATCGGCGGGGGAACCCTGGTGGGGCTCTCGAAATATATTTTAGGCATTACCGACATTTCACTGCTTTGCCGGAAAGCTGAAAAAGGAAAGCTCAACCGGGTGGATTTGAGTATCGGGGACATCGCCACATCCGAAATCGTCGGACTTCCCCCCACGGCGACCGCGTCGAACTTCGGAAAATGTGCCGATGACGCCGGCGAATCAGACATCGCCATCGGCATCCTTTACCTGGTCTACCAGACCATCGGCATCGCGGCTATCGGCGCAGCAAGGGCCACGGGAAACAACGCCATCATTCTGACGGGCAGACTGTCCACCCTGCCCACGGCAAAACGGATTTTCGACGATCTGTCCAAATTTTCCGGTTTCCCGTTTTACACTCCCAGGCTGGCTGAATACGCTACCGCCGTGGGCGCTTCGATTTCCATCTGATGTTCATCAAACGGATTACAGGATACCACGGATCTTGCTGAAAAAAGAGGAAATCAATCGGAAGCTCCTGCACCTTTTCGCCCTTGCCATGCCCATCGGCATTTTTTATATTCCCCGCATAGAATGGGTCTCTTTATGGGTTCCTCCGATAGTCCTGTTTTTTCTGTTCGGGGCATCGTTGCTCCTTGAAGTGCTACGTTTCAGATATCCGAACACCCGTGCCCTTTTCTTGAAATATTTTCAGTTTTTGCTGCGAAAAAATGAGCGACGGAATTTTACCGGGGCGACCTACCTGATCGGCGGGGCGGCACTCTCCTCGCTTGTCTTTGTTCACGCTCCCCATATTTCATTCGTCATGCTGACGCTCTTTATACTGGGAGACGCCATGGCCGCCATCGTGGGGCAAAGTCTCGGCCGCATCAGGTTCCTGGGAAAAACCGTCGAAGGGTCACTGGCCTGTCTGTTAACCTGCATCTTGTTGTTTTCATTATTGTTCCCACGGATTCCCCTGCTTTTCGAAACCTGGGGGCATCCCGTCTCATGGGCATACATGCTGGGGACATCTTTTCTCATCACGCTTCTTGAACTTATCCCTGTAAAAATAACCCGAAACCGTTACCTGAACGACAATCTTTACGTACCCATCGCAACCGGCCTCATCATGGAAGGCCTGTACCGGCTTTTTTCCCTTATCTGATCAGCATAAGGCTCAGCACCGGCACATATGTGACCACAACCAGTGTTAAAAGCAACAGGGCCAGATACGGCAGGGAGGCCTGGTACAACACCGTGACGGGTTTTTTGAACCTGATGGCGGATATGAACAGGTTTATACCGACCGGTGGTGTGGAATATCCGATTTCAAGATTTACCAGGAAAATGATGCACAAATGGACCGGGTCGATGCCGTAGCTCAAGGCAACCGGGACCATAATGGGCACGATGATGATGATGGCTGAAAAAATGTCCATCATGCACCCCACGGCCAGGAGAAACAGATTCAGGCCCGCCAGAAACACATATTTGTCGTCGGTAATCCCGGTTAAAAAGGACAATACCCTGCCGGGAATCTGTTCGTCCACAAGATACCCGGTGAACCCAAGGGACACTGCCAGGATGATGATAATGGCCCCGGAAAGTTTGGCGCTATCGATCATGATGCCGGGAATCTGCCTGAGCCAGTGGACTTCCTTCAGGATGAAGCACTCCACGATGAACAGATACCCCAGGGTAACGGCGGAAACTTCAGCAATGGTCACAAAACCGCCGTATACACCCCAGATGATGATAATCAATGCCGGCCATTCCCAAACCCCCTCCAGAAAGGCCTGCCGGAACCCGACCTCGGGCTCCCCTTTTTCCGAAATGATGCAGCGGGATTCTTCGGGAAAGGACCTTGCAAAATACTTCTCCCGAAAAAACACATAAAACGACAAGACCCCGATGAGAAGAATTCCCGGAATCAGGGCTGCCTTAAAAATCATGTTGATGTCCGTCCGGGCCACCACCCCATACAGGATAATGGGAAGGCTGGGCGGAAATAACAGCCCCAGGCTTCCCGAGGTGGTCAATAACCCCAGGGAAAACTTCTCCCCATACCGCCGTTTTCTCAATATGGGATACAACAGTCCCCCAATGGCCACAATCGTCACACCGCTTGCTCCGGTTAAAGCGGTAAAAAAAGCGCACGAACCCAGCGCCGCAATGGCAAGCCCTCCGGGAACGCGACCCAACACGGCCTGCAGGAGATTCAAGATTCTCCTGGGGGCATTGGTTTCGGTCAAAAGGCAACCGGCAAAGGTAAAAAGCGGAAGGGCCACCAGAACCGGCATGGACGCCAGCCGGTTCATCTCGATGATGATCATCTGAAGAGATGAAAATTCATGGCTCGCAAAAAACAGGCAGGCGATTGAGAGAGCGGCAATGACGGTGAACAAAGGGGATTCCAGCAATGCCGCCATAAGGATCATCAGAATGGTCAGCCCAAGCATATTCATGACCGGTATTTTGAAAGTCCCTTTGAATCAACGGGAAGATCGAATAAATGCAGGAAAAACCGGAAAAAAGACAGCCCGAAAAAACAAGGGAAAACAATCGAAATCAATCCCCTGATGCCGAAAATCGCCATTTCCCCGGAAACGAATACACAAGCGGCAATCCCTAATAAGGCCGTCACCCCCATGCCGAACAGGGAAACGGCAACGTTGGCCAGGGCTTTCCATTTACCGGAAAGGAACCTGAGGACAATTTCAATTTTAATATGCCCCCCGTCTTTCAGGCAAAGGGATGCCCCCATCAAAGAAAGCCAGAGAACCAGGGACGGAGAAACTTCAACGAGGTTTTGAAAAGACCTCCGAAAAAGGTTCCGAGAAATGATGTTGAACAGGGTGGAAAGGATGAGGAGGAGAAACATCGCTACCACAAAACCCTTTTCCACCCGGGCGGCGGCGTCATCAATTTTTCGAAAAACGGCGATCATGAATTTGCCTTCATCATTTGGGCGCCATGCGGATAGCGCCGTCCAGACGGATGGTTTCTCCGTTCATCATGGGGTTTTCGATAATGGCTCTGGCCATGTGGGCATACTCAGCTGGACGGCCCAATCTCGGCGGAAACGGGGTCTGTTGTCCCAAAGATGCTCTGGCGTCTTCCGGAAGGGCGGCCAGCAGGGGCGTATCGAACAAACCGGGGGCTATGGTGCAGACCCGGATGCCGAGCCGGGAAAGGTCACGGGCGATGGGCAGCGTCATGGCCACGATGCCGCCTTTGGAGGCCGAATAACAGGCCTGACCGATCTGGCCGTCAAAAGCGGCGACGGAAGCAGTATTGATGATGACGCCCCGCTCCATGTCGAGGTTGGGCGGGTTGTTTTGCATGTGGAAAGCGGAAAGCCGGAGCACATCAAAGGTTCCGAATAAATTGATTTCAACGATTTTTTTGAATATCCCCAGATCATGGGGACCGTCTTTTCCCACGGTCTTCATGGGAAAGCTCGTTCCGGCGCAGTTGACCAGGATATGGATCGATCCGAACAGCTCAACGGTTTGACGGACTCCCGCCTGGACCTCATCCGTCTGGGTGACATCCATTTTGCAGAACGCGGCGCCGTCGCCAAGTTTTTCAGCCAGGGCCTTGCCGCCGTCAACGTTCATGTCCGCGATCATGACCTTGGCGCCGTTTTGGTGAAGCATTTGAACGGTAGCCGCGCCCAGTCCGCTGGCGCCCCCTGTGACGATTCCCACGGAACCTCTGATTTCCATTTTAAATTCCTCCTGTCCGGTATTTCATGAGAGGGTTGTAAAAAACTTCTGTGTCTGAAAGCGTAATTGATTCCTTTAAAATAAAATTGCCGTCACCCCAGATGCGCAATGGTCAGATTGGGAAAGATCTGTTTGATAAATTCCGCCACAAGCCTCCTGTGGCATCTGTCGGGATTAGGCTCGCTACATAGGAGACAGGCCCTTTCCAGCAGCGTGTCGGTTAAGTCTTCTTTGATGTTTCTGCTCTTAAGCACCGCATTAAACTTCTTTTCATAATCCAGCCAGCTGTGATTTCTTTTTTTATAATCGTCCAGAATATCCTGCGTCGGGGCCAACTGCGTCATATGGAGATAATCTATGTCCGCAATCCGTTTCAAGAAAAATTTAAGATCATCCTTTTTCGTAAAGCCGGCCAACTGGGAAGAATTGTTCAGCCGAATGTCGATGATCCGCTTCACCCCGGCCCTTTCCAGAAGCCCGAAAAATGTTTCTGCACTTTTCTGAGTGTATCCAATGGTGAATAATTGCAAATTTTTCAAAATTGTTGTTTCCCTTCCCCCTCATCTTCATCTTTCTTAAACGCGATTTTTTCAGCCTGAATCTCGTATGCCCTGAGGATAAGATTCTCGGTGCTATCGAAAAGCTGCAAGGCCGGTATCTTCAAATGGGCAAGTAGCCTTAATTCAGAATCCTCAAGTTTTTCATGGGAGCCGTCCTCCAAAATATGCTCGATATTAACATCCCTTTGCCGAAGACTACGGCAAATGAGGACCATTCTATGGCAAAAAATAGGATCTTTCTCGGAGCACATGATCGTGACCCGGTAATTTTTCATTCCCTCTTCAAGCCGGCAAACACCCGATTTAAATAATTGGGTTTCAGCAAGACGCCGGTAGCTGACTTTTCCATCGACATAGCAGGAAGGGTCATCGGCTCTTGGCCCGAGTTCTTTTCCCAGGAATACATAGGCGATGTTATGGTTTTTTAGTGTCCTTATGATATTTTCACGATTGAAATGGGGATTATATCGACTGTAAGGACTGGAGCGAACATCAGCTACCGCTGTGATCCCGCACTTCTTCAAAAGATCGATAAAATAATCTTCGCTGTGGTTTGAGTGTCCTATGGTGTAAAGTGTGTTCATTTTGCGCGAATAATGTGAATCCTATTCACCCAGATCCGCCCCCGGAAGTGAAGCGACCAGTTTATAGCAATACTCCTGGTATGGCTCGCTGATGCTGGCAGTCAGAAACAGGTCGTCCTTTCCAATCGGATATCGCCCCAAGGCCTTGTTTATGTACCGCCTTTCGATTACCGGATCAGTAACCACCCAGCGATAAAGAATGCTTCGATATGTAAATTCAGCCCGGACTCTTTTTAGTTTCCTGGGTCCCTCCTCGATGATGATCGATAAGTTCTCCGGTTTGATCATGCATAGAGATGATCCCAACGTTTCATCGGCAAAATTGACCGGGATTCGATCATTGATGCCCGTTAGGCTTTGCCAGCCATTTATCCACAAGGTATCCGGGCTGTCGCAAAGTCTATGCAATCGTTCCTTTGAAAAAGTTCCGACTTTTTTCCAAGGGTGTCCGGATACCCGATAATTTTCAGTCTGGCACCCTTTTGGATCATGGCATATGACCGAAATCTCAAATATATCCAAAAGCTTTGGAGGGCCCCAGCCTCTCATTACAGCGCAATTAGGATCGAGTTCTCCGGTTTCCGAAGAACTGACGGGTCTTACCCAGTCTCCGGCTGTTCCCTGAGTGAATTCCTTTCCGGCGATGCAACAGCCGGCATATTTTCTTGAATTGGCCAGGCAGACAATGGTTTTGCCGGTTTGTTGAATTTTCTTTTCATCATCCAGAGGCCTTAAATGTTCCGGGCCCTTCAAGCTCAAATACCTTAACCGGATCCGATGAAGATCATTGTAACCGATGCGCCCATCAAAAAACTCAAACACCGGTCTCAGCATGGACTCCCCCATTTTATCAAACGCGTCCATTACGTTTTTCTGATCCTGGTCTGAAATTTCCGAAATCCTATTAAACCTTTCCGGGTCAATGCCGTTGCCGTCCTTCAGAAAGTCATAAAGATGCCCGAGGATCGTAGGCTCCTTTATATTGTAAATCGACATCAGCTCCGGAACGGTTTTCCCCCTGCAAAAGGCATCACCCACTTCTTGAAACCGTTTTTTTCCAGAAATATTTCCCGTATCCCGTGAAACCGGTTTTAAATTTTTCATCGGAATTTCAGTGATCCCATGTTCCAGGCAATAGGTACGGATTTCTTCAAGGAACTTCACCCCGAAGGTTTCCAGCTTGACCTTCCCCACACCATGTATCCCGGCCAGGCCGGCCGGACTCCGGGGAAAAAACGAGGACATCTGCAGCAGTGTTTTATCCGGAAAAATAACATAAGGGGGAACATTTTCAGCATCGGCAATGGATTTCCTGAGAATTTTGAGTCTTCGAAACAGGTTTGTGTCATATTCCTCGGGTTCGACTTTTTCCCGGGGTATTTCAAGTTTTTCTGCCTCCAGATGGCCGAGCACTTTTTCTTTTCCTCTGAGTACCGTCATCCCTCTTTCCGTCACCGAAAGACTTCCGTACTCCATATCCTGGGACATCAAGCCCTGGTGAAGAAGCTCCCTTGAGAGTTGAAGCCACTGTTTCCGGCTGAGGTCCATTCCAATACCGTAGGTGGATAGCCGATCGTGACCAAAACGGAGAACCTTTTCTCCCTTTGATCCGCGCAGAACGTCAATGACATGTTTTCCGCCGAACTTTTCGCCGGTACGTTTAACACAGGCCAGGAATTTCTGAGCCGGAATGGTAATTTCCACACCCGGTTTACGATCCGTCCGGCAATTATCACACATCCCGCAACCTCTTTGCCCGTATGGATCTCCGAAATAGGACAAAAGGGGTATCCTTCTGCAATCGCGGGATTCCGCATATCGGATCATTTCCCCCAGTTGCAACCTTGCCGCGCGCCACTCCGCTTTGTCCCGGATTTTATCGATAACACTTCTGATCTTCACAAGATCACCATACCCGAATAAAAGCAGGCACCGGGCGGGGAGACCGTCGCGACCGGCACGTCCGATTTCCTGATAATAATGTTCCAGAGTTTTGGGCAGATCAAAATGAAGAACAAATCGGATATTGGGCTTATCGATTCCCATTCCGAACGCGATGGTCGCCACGGCGATTTTGGCATCATCCCGAATGAATTGTTCCTGGTTGTATTCGCGTTGGGCATCGGTAAGTCCCGCATGGTAAGGGACCACAGAAAAACCTTCCGCCGAGAGCCTTTCCGCCAGTACATCAACCTGTTTTCTTGTAAAGCAATAGATGATTCCCGATTCATCCGGAAACTGTTCGATGAAATCGACGACCTGCTCCCATGCATTCTCCTTGGCCGTAACCGCCAGGAAGAGGTTCTCCCGGTTGAAGCCTGCAATATATTGGTTTTTTTCTGAGAAGCCCAGACATTCCATGATATCCGTTCGAACCCTTGGTGTTGCCGTTGCGGTTAGGGCCACGCACACCGTATCGGCAAAGTGTTTTCGAACATCAACCAGTTGGCGATACTCCGGCCTGAACTCGTGCCCCCAGAATGAAATGCAGTGGGCTTCGTCAATCGCCAGGCAATCGATTTTCACCCTCGACAGCAATTCCATAACATTTACTTTTAAAAGAGATTCCGGGGAAATATAAAGAAGCTTGGCTTTGTTTTGCTGTATTTTTTCCACATTACCGCGATAAACATCAGCCATCAGAGAACTGTTCAACATGCAGACCGGAACACCCAATGCCGTCAACTGATCCACCTGATCCTTCATCAAGGAAATCAGCGGAGAGACAACCACCGTGAGCCCATCGAACAGAAGGGCCGGAAGCTGGTAACAGAGGGATTTACCGCCGCCGGTGGGCATGACCGCCAATGTATCCTTCCGCAAAAGGATGTTTCGGATCACCTCAGCCTGCATGGGCTTGAAATCATCAAACCCGAAAACATCTCTCAGCGCTATTCTGGCCTTATCAATCATTTTTTAAGGATTTTGCCCATACCTTCATCGCTATTCAGGATATGATCCGGGTTTCTTTACATCCGTTAATGCCCCAGTATTTTTTCGACCCTTACCAGAAGCTCCTCGGAATATATTTTGGGGATATTTTCCAGATAGGATTTTCTGGCATTGATGTCAAAGGATTTGATCTGTTCATCGGTGGGTTTAACCAGGGTGATGCCCGAGGCCTGCATCAGGGAAATGGCCTCGGCGTTGTCCCGACGGGTGGTGTGAATCAATTCTGCGCAGTATTTCCGGGCTTCAGCCTTTAAGACAGCCCTGTTTTCGGAAGAAAGCTTTTCAAATATATCCTTTTTCATCACCAGTGCGCCGGTGGAATTCACAACGGGATAGTCCAGCATATACCGGATCTTGGAATGCCATTGAAAGGCCACGGCCCCAAGGGGCGGGCAGTAAAAAGAATCGATCATTCCGGTTTCAAGCCCCATGTTCACGTCGGTCAGGGGAAGGGGAAAAGTACTGATGCCCATGTTTTTCAAAAATGTTTCCGCCACAGGGTCCCCCTTCCAGGCCCACATCCTGGACTTTGAAATCCAGTCCGGCCCGGAAATATCGGTTTTTGAAAAAATATAAACAAAACCGGCTTCTGCAAATCCCAGGAGAACGTATCCGCATTTTTCCAGATCGCCCGCGAATTCATCATAGAGTTTTTCCTTGACCAGGTCGATCTCCGCAAAGGTTTTATACAGGAGCGGGGCTTCCAGAATTCGGATTTTGGGGAGCAGCACTCCCAGTCCCACACCTGAAAATCCCGCTGCGTGGATCAGTCCGGCCTGCATTTTCCGGATAACGTCCAGTTCATCGCCGCTCACCCCGCCCGGGTAAATCCTGAAATCGACTTCTCCCCGGGTCTTTCCTGATACTTCATCGGCCATTCTGTTAAGGACCTGGGTCCAGGCGCTGCCTTCGGGGGTGATCAGGGCGACCTTTATAACGGTTTTTTCGGCAGAGGCGGGGCAAGGCCATAAAAGCATCAGCAGAACAGCCCACAGGGCAAAAATGTTTTTCATGTTCAGAAGATCCTTTAAAAAAAATGATCCAAAGCCTTAAGATATGTCGATGCCCGATTCGCCGCGACACGATTAAGCAGTGCCAAAGGTTCCTCCCGGGATTTTCTTTCCGCCAATCGGGAAAGGACTTGAATAAATTTCTTTTTATCCTGTCGCTGATATAGATAATACCTGGCATGGTACAGCTCCGCCAGTAAAAATCCTTCCCCGGTCAGGGCCTTTACTTCCTGATAATGCGCAAGGGAGGCATCGGGGTTTCCCCCCATCATCGGGGATCTTCCCCCGTAATAGGCCATGAGAAACAGATGAGCGCCGCCATGGTAATATCCGGGATCCAGTTCTATCACCCGCTGCATGGCTTTTTCCGCCAGAAAGGCCATGGAAAGAGCTTTCACCGAATCCATATTAAGGTTCACGTATCCCCCGAGGTTAAACCCGTACCAGAACAAGGCAGGGACGTCCTCCTGATTCAGGGATTTGAAAAAGGCATCCACAGCAGCCACATTCTTCAGTTGTTCCCGGCATTTTTCGTGGTTGATCTCAAGGGCCCGCAGGGCATATTCGGACCCTTTCAGATAGTATCGATCCAAAACCGGCTTGAGGTGATGGACGTCATTTTTCCACCCGGAGTCGACAAGCGGTCCCGGATAATCCACATCCAGTTTCGCCGCCTCGAGAGCGGGTTCAAAAAACAAAAAGGAATAGCTGCCGTACATTTTGGCCAGAAGGGTTAAAATACGGCCATTTTTCGGGCTGCTCGCCAAAAGGGTTTCCAGGAGTTTGATGTTGGCCGGGAAAGCTTTTTCCACCAGCCCCAGATCATCGTCCGCTTCGAAAGCGCCCATGCCCGCCTCGGCCATTTCCGCAAACTCTTCAATCACCCGGGTTCTGAGAGAACAGCCTTGAAAACTCGTTAAAACCAATAGGATCAAAAAGATTTTTTTGAAAATATTCATTCTTTGAGGTTCAATCTTCCTTCCCATCCAAATCGGACCGAAAAAGTCCATATGCCCTTGCATTTTCCATACTATGGAACCATTATGGCAAATTGTCCCGGATGTGACAAGATTATATCAGATTATATCAGGGCCTGTTCTGAGGATTTAAGAACTTTTCATATGGCGGGAACCCCGGGAGGTTTCCACATTGGATATGGAGAACCTCCCGGGGCATTTTTTTGAAATTCACGCCGGTCTTTCCAATGTGCCCGGCGTTTCACGGGACATAAAGCACCACCAGCAATTCGGCATCCGCATTTCCGACATTTTTAAGTTTATGCTGGATACCGGAATTAAAATGGAGGGACTCCCCGGCCCCGAGCTTGTTCACGTGGTCTCCGACAGCCACCTCAACCTTTCCGGAGAGCACGTAAACGAATTCTTCCCCTTCGTGCTGATAGGAAACACCCTTGTGTTCCTGCAATGCTTCTATTAAAATTCGAAAGGCTTTCAGATGTTTATGCTCAGCCCCCGGTGTCAGGGTGGTATAGGCGTAATCATCCGTCCGTTTCTGATGGGCCTTGATCCGGCTGTTTCGGGTAGATTCCCCGTCCTTTAACAGAAAAACGGAATCCACTTCCAGGGCCTTTGCAATCTGCAACAATGTTCCCACCGGCGGTCTTTGCTCTCCGGACTCGATCTTTTTGATATAATCCGTTGAAAAACCCGTTTCGTTGGCAAGGCTCTCAAGGCTGATTTTTTTATCCGTTCTGACCTTTTTGATTTTTTTACCCACGTGGACCACTGTTGTTTTCTTTTGCTCTGCCATGGCAACTCCTGTCTGATTTCCCTGTCGAATGACTTCCTTTGAAACTGTGACACCGGTCTTCCGCGATTATGCGTTGATGACTTTTCGAATCCCGTCGATCAATTCGCTCGCGCTCGGGATGAATCGCGATTCCAATCCCGAAGCAAAAGGAACGGGTGTAAAAGGCGCGGCGATTCTGATCACCGGTGCATCGAGGTGGTCAAAACATTTTTCAGCCGCCATGGCGGCGATTTCCGCCCCGGAACCCGCAAATTTCACTTCTTCATGGATAATCACGAGTCGATTGGTCTTTTTAACGGCTTGAATAATGGTGTCTTCATCCAGGGGGGACAATGTCCTGGGATCGATGACCTCCACGCTGATTCCCTCTTCCGCCAGTTTATCGGCAACGCCCAGAGCCGTGCCGACCATCATTCCCGTGGCCACTACCGTTACATCCTCGCCCTGCCGCTTGATATCCGCCTTCCCAAGGGGAATCGCATAAGATTCTTCCGGAACCTCAACCGCTCCCGGAACAAAATACAGGCTTTTGTGCTCAAGAAACACCACCGGGTTGTCGTCCCGGATGGCGGAAATCAGAAGGCCCTTGGCATCATAGGGTGTCGAAGGCATGACGACCTTCAGCCCCGGCACATGCATGAACCAGGCTTCCAGGCACTGGGAATGCTGGGCCGCGGCCCCCATGCCTGCCCCGCAACAGGTTCTCAACACCATGGGGATTTTCGCTTTTCCGCCGAACATATACCGCATTTTAGCGGCCTGGTTAAAAAGCTGATCCATGCAAACCCCGATAAAGTCCACGAACATCAGCTCGGCTACCGGACGAAGCCCGGTGGCGGCAGCGCCCACGGCAGCACCCACAATGGCGCTTTCGGTAATGGGGGTATCGATCACCCGTTTCTCGCCGAATTCCTGTTGAAGCCCCGCCGTAACGCCCAATACGCCGGATTTAAGATCAATGCCGATCAAAAATACATTTTTATCCCTTGCCAGCTCGAGTCTGAGTGCGTTGTTCAAGGCCTGAGACATATTCATTGTCGTCATGATGCATCCTCCTGATGAGAATCGAAAAGTTTACAGGCACAAAACGGCCCGGCCGTCAATCCACATAAACATCCGTATACAGCTCTTTTTCATCGGGCACAGGGCTTTGATCGGCAAATGTTACCGCCTCATCGATTTCCTTTCGAACGCTTTCCCGCAGGTCCTGGATCTTTTCCTCCGTAAGCGTTCCCATTTCCTTTAACCGTGTTTCAAATCGTTTAATCGGATCCTTGTCGTTCACCTTCCACGCATCGACCTCTTCGGTTTGGCGGTATGCCTCGGGGTCGCCTACAAAATGACCCTTGATGCGGTAGGTCATGCATTCCAGAAGGGTCGGGCCCTTTCCTTCCCTGGCTCTGGCCACGGCTTCAGAAGCAGCCTCATAAACGGCCAGCAGGTCATTTCCATCCACCACGACACCCGGTATATCATAAGCCGCAGCCCGCTCGGCAATGGATTCAATGTTCTGATGCCGGGACTGTCTTGTGAACTCGGCGTAGTGATTGTTCTCGGCAACGAAAACAACGGGCAAGTTAAGAACGGATGCCAGGTTCATGGCCTCATGGGTGGTTCCCTGGTTGGAGGCGCCATCCCCGAAAAAACAGATGGACACGGCGTCCGTTCCCTTGTACCAGCAGGACAAGGCGGCTCCGGTTGCAAGCGGGGGTCCGCCGCCGACGATTCCGTTGGCCCCCAGGATTCCCAGATCGAGATCCGCGATGTGCATGGACCCGCCCTTGCCCTTGCAGTATCCGGTCTGTTTCCCGAAAATCTCCGCCATCATCGCTTTCACGTCCCCGCCCTTTGCGATCATATGACCGTGTCCCCTGTGGGTGCTGGTGATATAGTCCGATTTGTTCAAGGCGGCACATACGCCCGTTGCCGTGGCTTCCTCGCCGATATACAAATGGACAAACCCTGATATTTTCCCTGTGAGAACCAGTTCCTCGATCTTTTCTTCAAATCTTCTGATACGCAGCATGGTCACATACATATCGATCTTTTTTTCATCTGGCAGGTTCAATGGGGCCTCCTTTCGGCTGTCGCGCTTATTGATGTCCGGTAATTCATTCCATATCCCCTATCCCTGTAAGGGATAATCGGATGTTCGTTCTTCCACTTGAAAACTTTAGGTAAATCGGATAATGGATAAAACAGATGCGATGTTTTCCCGGCAGACCATCGGCAATTTAAAAAACAGATTTCATGATGCTTTTTTATCCCGCAATATCACAAGTCTCATAACAGGTCAATTTTATCTTATCAAACGAAAGGAAAACCCATGAAGCTTTCCGGTGTCAAAACTTACGTGATCAAAACCGATCCTCCCAATCTGGGGGGTTTTCTATGGTTTTTTCTCAAGCTGGAAACCGATGAGGGAATCACCGGCTGGGGGGAAACGGCCGTTCTATGGAGTCTGTACGGGATCGAAGAAGGTTATGAAAAAATGGTGGAAAATATTTTTACATCCTATCTCAAAGACCGCGACCCCATCAACCGGGAACCTCTTTACCACATCCTCTACTCCTGTCTTACCGCCCAGCATCCGGATTATGTCATCATGGGATTGGTCAGCGCCTTTGACATCGCTCTCTGGGATATCTGCGGGAAATACTATAATACACCGGTATATAATCTTCTGGGCGGCAAAATCCGGGACCGTATCCGGACATATACCTACCTTTACAACATGGGGGAAAAAGATCTTCTCGGTGCGACATCGGACTGGACGAAAAATCCCGCCCTGCTGGCGGAAATCGCATCAAAACGGGTGGCGGAAGGTTTTACTGCCGTAAAATTTGATCCCCTCCGTCATCCATTGCCGGGAGAACTGCCCGTTCCCCCCTGGGAAATTACCCCCGGAGAATACGATCATGCCGAAACCGCAGTGGGGATGATCCGGGAGGCCGTGGGAAACAAGGCCGACATCTGCATCGGCACCCATGGTCAGATGACGCCGGCCTGCGCCGTTCGACTGGCAAAGCGGCTCGAAAAATTCGACCCCCTGTGGTTTGAAGAGCCCTGCCCTCCTGAGAATTTCCGGGAAATGGGAAGAATCGCCGGAAGCACCAGCATTCCCATCGCCACCGGTGAAAGGCTTGCAACCCTTCATGATTTTCATAAGGCTTTTGAAGAAAACGCCTGTGCCGTGGCCCAGCCGGATCTGGGCAGTTGCGGCGGGATCACCGCCTGCAAAAAAATCGCGGCTCTTGCCGAAGCGGATTACATCCTCATGGCCCCCCATGTATGGGGCGGACCCGTCATTACTGCTGCGGCCCTTCAGATTGATGCCGCCATCCCCAATTTCCTCATCCAGGAGAGTATTTACAAGTCCGGGGATTTTTTCGATGAAATCGTAAAAGAACCCTTCGTGTGGGATAACGGATACCTGATTCTCCCGGACAGACCCGGCATCGGCATTGAACTGGATGAAGAAAAGCTCGAATCCTGCAGAAGCACTATCAGAAGTATTTTTTGATTTCCACCATTATGGAAGACAGTTTTTTTAAACCCCGATACCAATACTTTTAGAAGAGGATGAATTAGAGTTTTAACATCCGGGAAGCTTTTGGAAAATCAGCCCCGAAGAATAAACATTTCCTCGGGGCTGCATCATAAACGGATTCGGATTCTACATTCCGATTGAACCGGGATCAAACCGTTTTGGGTCGATGCCCGTATCCATGTCGAGGGAACCTGTCCACGAAAAATACCAGTACTGGGTGATAAAATCACAGACGCCGCTGCAAATGCTGATCGGAAACATTTCTCCGGTATTCCCCAGGGGCCTTACCTGGAAAGACTGGTTGTATCCCTTCCAGAATTGACCGCTCTTGTTGTAGATCTCGGCATAAACGCCGCCGAAATTCTGTTTTTTCACCCAGAGGTGCCAGTTCGAGGTAGGGTACCTCGGATTCTTTGACTTGAGTTCAATCACGTAAGTATCGACCAGTTCATACGGCTCATCTTCCCCGAATACCACGGGATGGATTTCAAATCCTTTGGGGAGATCGTCACAGGTTTTTTTCTGGTTGGCCAGAAGCAGGACTTTCTGTTCCCTCAGCAGCTTGTAAGTAAATTGGGGAATTTTCCCGTCAAAACAGAAAATTTCATCCCAGGTCAAGGGAAGGCCGCGGATGGGGTTTGCCCTTTCTGAGGAAACCATCCGAATCGTTCTTCTCAATGTCGGCACATAGGTCCACATATCGTCATATTTCAGCGGCTCCTTGTAGCGCCAGGTCAGGGTGGCCATGTCTTTGTTGGGAGGAGTCTTGGAATTGGAGAGGGTCGCCTGCCTTAATCTCCGGGGATTGGGAAGTTCCGGAAAGGGTTCCACATAGGTTCGGCCGGCGAATCGAATGGCGTCATAAATGCTGTCTGAATGATTTACCGTGCCGCCCTTTCTCCGGGTGAAGCTTTTGAAGGTCGTGGGAAGACTCCAGTCATCCGGACTATCCCTGTAATACAAATTCCACATGATTTTTAATGCCAAACCAGGTTCTTTCGGGTCCGGAAATGGAAGGCCCACCTCCCCACATCCCTCCAGAAGTCCATCCGCCGTCAACTTGACTTTACCCACATTGTTGTTTGTCGCTTCGGCAAACCGCTTGGTAATGGGCCAGGGATTGGGCTCCCGGACGTGTAAGACCACGGGTTTTTCAAATCCCCACCCGTCTTTTATCCACCGGGCCATGAAGGAGGGCATAAAATCCTGATACTGCTCGACGTTGGATGAATCGATAACGTCTCCGGCCTTGGGTTCCACGGCAAACGAGGGAGATGAAAAGACGAGAACCGCCAATATCATCCCCAAAAATACAACAAATCCGCTCCTGAATTTCTTTTTTACACCCATTTCTGGATCACTCCTTTCCTGGTTAAATAAAATGTGAATAAATATATTCCGGCCAGCAAAAAAAAATCGGTCTAATGTGCGAGTAGGGACAAAAAAATAAATGAGGTTCAATTGAAGTGTTAATAAAACACTGAATCCAATTCGGTCAATACTTGTAAAATGGCAGTTTATTGGCGGGTTTAACATAGCAGTAAATGAACGGCAAAAATTGTGATGAGGAAATCAGTCATTCCTTTCTTATCGGCGAATTGAAGTTTATCTGTTCAATAATAGGAAACATTTGGCTTAATATAAGCTAATTAGCTAAAATTCAAATTGGTTACATATTTTTTAAGAAAATCCCAATTTCTGAACACCTATTAAATGAATTTATCTGTCTTTATTTATGAATTCAGTTCAATTTTATCATTATCGGAAATTCCTTTCTCGATATATATGGGAAGAATCATTTTCTTCAGTTCGCAAAGTTTTCGCTGGAAAAGAACCGCGCCTAAAAGGCAGCAGATGCCGCCGATGCAAAGGGTTTTCGGAGCACCGATGAGATTTGCCGAAAATCCGGCGAGAAGGCTTCCGATAGGCGCCGCGCCCATGGCGCACATTACATACATACTCATCACCCGGCCGCGTTTGTCATCATCGACAATGGACTGCAGCAGCGTGTTGGTGGAGGCCATCTCGACCATCAGGGCAAAACCGGCAAAAACCAGGAAAAACATTGAAAGAAATTGGTTATTGGAAAATGAAAAAGCAATCACGGCAAGCCCGAAAAGCCCGGCGGTCCGCGGGATTACCCTTTCAAGCCCTGCAACAGAGGTACGGGCGGCTAAAAATAACGCACCGGCAAGTGCACCACATCCGGCAGCAGCCAGTAGAAAACCATAGGTATGAGGACCGCCATGGAGGATGTCCCTGGCAAACACCGGCATTAACACCATATAAGGCATTCCCATGACGCTGACGATGAAAAGCAGCAGCAGCAGATAGCGGATGGGGGAAAATCCAAAGGCATATGAAAATCCTTCTTTCAATCCACCCAGCAGTTTTTGATCATTCCCGGAGATTTGGCCAGGCACGATTTTCATGCGCAACAGTGCCCCTACAACGGCTATGTAACTTAATCCATTAATTAAAAAACATGGGCCTTCACCGATGGCGGCAATAAGGATTCCGGCAATGGAAGGCCCCACCAGACGGGCTGCGTTGAATATGGCGGAATTTAATGCAATGGCATTCCCCAGGTCATCCTTTTTTTCAATCATCTCGACGGTAAAGGCCTGCCGTACGGGAGTATCAAAGGCGTTGATCACTCCCAGAAACAAGGAAAGCATCATGATGGCCTCGATCCCGATATTCCCCGTCATTACCAGAATCGACAGGATCAGGGCTTGTGCCATGGCAAGAATTTGGGTGGCGACAATGATCCGAAGCCGTTGAAACCGGTCCGCAATGACGCCGGCAAAAGGGGAAAGGACAAAAACAGGGATCAATCCCAGAAATGAAACCAGACCCAGGAGGAATTCCGATGATGTCAGGCGGTAAACAAGCCAGCTCAAGGCCACGCGCTGCATCCATGTTCCGATCAGGGAAATGCTTTGACCCATGAAAAAAAGGCGATAATTCCTGGATGACAAAGTTCTGAAAATCGGCTTGGTCAAAATTGGGTGTAACGCCTTTCAGATGAATTTTCCGTTTTTCATCCACAGCATCCTGTCATGGAACAAAATGCCCGGTCATCCGAGCAGGCCGACCATGAAATGATCTGGAATTAACAGGATTTCATACTGTTTTCAATTATATTATTTCTGACGCCGTCATGAAACAGGATACGATCCGGGTACAGGGTATATTCGATGAAGTCAGCATCAAATTATGTTGTTTTGAACACACAAAAATGTAATAATACAACATAAATCAAAGAAACGGGCTGAAAATGGTTCCATGCACCCCGCCTTCATCGGACGGAAAATCTGATTCCTGAAGGGGGTGTGCATGGAGTTGGGACGATGAAGACGACTCAGAACTAAAGGAGGTGCATGATGGCAATTTCGGTCATGATCCAACGCAAGTTCAACGACAAGGAAAAAGCAGCCGGATTAATTCCACTGATCGTTAAACTCCGGTCTCAGGCAACAATCCAGCCCGGCTATATTACCGGTACCACATTCCATTGCGTGGACTGTCCCGGTGAATATCTGGTGATCAGCACCTGGAACAGCCTTGATGACTGGAATCGGTGGTTGCAGAGCGAACAGCGAATGGCACTTCAGAAACAGATCGACGATCTGCTGGGTGAAACCACCCAATATCGGATTTACGAATCTCTGGTCGGAGGCGTTCTCCCTCAGTTTAGGTCCCGGACGGACTGAAGACCCTGGCCGATCTGACGGGTCTTTCTTTTATTACCAGGGCTGATATGGAAACCTTAAAGCGTTCTCCTGTATCCCGTAACAGATGAAGGATGTCATTTCAAAAAAGGAGGAAGCATGAAAACACCAGCAGTTTCCATTGATAAAATCGTTGATGAACAAGTTCGAAAATGGCAGTTTTTCAAAAAAGAAAAAAAACAGGCCAAACCAATTCCCATAATCACCATATCAAGAGAACCGGGTAGCGGGGGCCGCCAGGTTGCAGAGGACGTTGCCAGCAGGTACGGCCTGGATCTGTTTCATCAGGAAGTCATACATGAAATGGCGAAAAGCGCCAAGGTGAGCAAAAGCCTTCTGCAAACACTGGACGAAAAAGGGGTAAACGTTCTTGAAGATTCAATTTCTTCCTTAATATTAGACAAATACCTGTGGCCGGACCAATATCTCAAACACCTTCTTAAAGTGATCGGCACCATTGGAAAACACGGGAATTCCGTTATCGTAGGCCGGGGGGCCAACTTTATCCTGCCGCCCGAAGAACGGTTCCGGGTTAGAATTATTGCTCCTCTTGAAGTCCGGATACAACATGTCATGGAGGATTTTAAAGTATCAAAGGAGGACGCGAAAAGGCGGGTCATCAAAACCGAATCCGAGCGCAGGGCGTTTATCAGAAAATATTTTAACGCGGATATTGCCGATCCTGTAAATTACGATTTGGTGATCAATATGGAAACAGTCACGATTAAAACTGCGACCGATATCATTGGCGCCTTGACGGGGTTACCGTCGCGCTGATAGATCCTAAACAGGGATGGGGGGGACCCAAAAAATGAGCAGGGAGGATATATGAGTTCGGTTAACTACGAGATTAAAAACAGGATCGCAACGATCACCATCAACCGTCCCGAAGCACTGAATGCCTGCGATATGGCCACCTACGACCGGCTTGCCGAAGTGTGGCAGGACTTTCGGAATAATGACGACGCTTGGATAGCGATCCTGACGGGTATGGGAGAACGGGCCTTTTGTGCGGGCAGCGACATCAAACAGAATTTTTCGGATATACCCCAACCTTCCGAGGCATTCGATCACATAAGG
>DIKO01000117.1 GCA_002423615.1 Desulfobacteraceae bacterium UBA5616 | reverse complement strand
CAATTCACGCTGAACCAAAACACAAGGACAACACCGCTTCTTTTTCCGTCAGCGATCCCTTTTGACCTTCCGTTGGACAAATTCAGAATATCCGTAATATCGTAAGAACTTATAATAACAATGGTATCATCTTTTGTGAGTATGATGCCCGCAGGAAAGGTTGTGAAAGGGATATCCGAACCTTCTTCATATTTCGGCAGTCTCAGAACAATAAGCAGAAATCCGTTTTCGGTTTCGATTCTTGCCCTTTCATCAATATCCAGCGGGTCTGTCAGAAAATCGGACGGAATGAGCATTTCTCCTGTCAGTTTTTCCAGTTCGTCTTTTTCGGGACTGATTACATTTATCAGGCAGTGTCTTTCAATTTTATCAGACGGAACAAATCTGTTTTCTGACCATCTCAGTATTTTTATCATGATATTATTGCCTTTCGGAGTATTGCGGCATATCTATGTCAATAGATGGAAAATATTCAAACTGTCCTGATATTGGGTTATAAAACATGGAAAAACAGGCATTTGGAATGTTGAATCCGAGGGGGATTTTCTCTCGTTTTTGTTTCCTGACCTCAGCCGTGATTGCCGGACAGGCCCTCGTCGTCTTTATAACCTTTTGCGACAACATAAAAGTATTTGCCGACGGCCCTTCCGTTTTTATGGATAACGAGTTCCTGAATATCACCCATTTTGCTGATGTGGGAGAGGACGTTAGTATCATCCAAAACAGCGCGATTGGGACTTACCAGAATAATTAACCGGTTTTCACTCACTTTTTCAGGAAACCAGTACCGGTACATCAAACTGGTACCGCCAAACAGATGGCGGCCGGATGTTTCCATGACGCTCTCTTTTACCGTTTGTTCATTTGACTCCGTTGTCGGTTCCGGGCGATAAAATGCGAGCAAACTGGAGGTCCTATATTTATCCATTCCCACCACGAGCGGCTCCATGCCGCTTGCCAGTTCAATATCATCTTCAATTTGTTCGATTTGTCGCCCGAGGTCGCTACCTTCCACAAGCGGAAAGTTTTCAGGGTAGGGAATGCCCGGAAGCCCCAGGCAAAGGTAATGAAGCGAAGCGCCATAGATCAGCAAACTGATGGCAATGGTGGCGGGCCAGGCGCGCTGAACCAGATGAACCAGTCGCCGGGATGCGATGCCCGTTTTCGGCGCCATATAGTGGGCGATAAACGGCATCAACGAGAGCCATAATGGCCCTGTCCAGTTAAGTTTGACGGATTTTGAAAGGCTGAATGTCAGGAAAACGGACAGTGGAACCAGCAGGAGTACCAGCGCAAAGGTGTAGCTGCGATTTTTTGAATGGATGGAGGTAAGAGAAGAATCCGCCCGGCATGATTTTCTGAAAAAGAGGAGTGAAACGGCGGCTGCAAACCCCGTCGGGGTAAGTAAAACAAGGATGCTGCCGATCAGCTCATGCAGGGAAAAATCAACTCCTCCGGAAACCCTGCGCGGCCCCTGGAATATAAAAGAGGCCCATTCGTGATCGAAGTTCCAGGCAATGACCGGTGAAAAGAGCGCCAGGCCGATACCTGCCGCAATATATGGGTCCGGTTTCAAAAACCAGCGGCGGGATCGAGGGTCCATGACCATGAAAAGCAATGCGGCCGGACCGAGGAGTGCAATCGTGTATTTGGAAAGCATTCCAAGCCCCAGACAGACGCCGACTCCCAGCCAGGCATGACGATTCTCTTCAATCAGCGCCCGGTACAGAAAAAAAAGCGTTCCGGACCAGCAGGCGATAAGCGGGGCATCGGGTGTCATTAAAAGACCCACGCCGAAGAAAATCGGCAGTATGGCGATCAGCATCAGCGCTCTGAGGGCAGTTGACTTATCGAAAATTCGATACGTAAGTTTATAAGAAAAGAGCGCTGTAAACAGCCAGCAGACAAAAGCCCCGATGCGAACGCCGAATTCGGTGTCTCCAAAAAAAATCGTTCCCAGATGGATGATCCAGGCCACCATCGGGGGATGATCCAGGTAGCCGATGTCCAGGTGCTGCGCATAATTCCAGTAATAGGCCTCCTGATGAAGCAGTTCCGTGGACCCGATATAGACACCCCTTAAAAGCAGTAAATAGCCGACGACGAACATGGAGAAAATACGCCACCGCATATTTGACTGGATTCCGGAAGCGGCTTGGGGAAAAACAAAAAAGGCGCATCCCAGATAATTGATCCCGGCCGCCGCCCCGATGGCCGCCAGTATGGCCACATGAACAGACCAACCGAAAACCTGCGTCAAGGTAGCCAGAACCCCTCCTCGAAGAAATACGGCCAGAAGCGCGATCATGAGAAATGACGGGTAACGGCGGGATTCGCAGACCGCATGGGCCTCAATTTCCTGACGAAACGCCCATCTGGAATTCAGAAAATAGTTGGACAGCGAGGCCGCAACAAAACTCGCGGTGTGGGCCGCTCCTAAGCTCACGCCGTTTGAAAAGAGCACCTGAAATACCGACAAATCCACGACAAACCCCAGAAGGCCGACCATCATGAAGCGAAGGCCTCTGGCAGCCGAGACATTGCCGCCGGCCAATTGTATCAGCTGGTGTATATATTCCCAGATGATCCGCGGTCCGAGCTTTGAAGTTCCCATGCGGCGGTCGTGAAATTCAATCGGCACTTCGACCACTCGCAGGGAATCGCCACCGGCCGCCAGCAGTTCCAGCCCGATTTTGAAGCCGGAAACGTCTCTTTGCAACTGGAGAAGGCGATTTCGTCGCACGGCAAAGAAGCCGGACATGGGGTCATTCACGTCACAAAACGGCCACGCGAGAAGGGTTGCCGTGCGGGAGGCGATTTTACGGGAAACCTTCCAGTCCGGTGTCGAGCCGCCGGGAATATACCGGCTGCCGATGGCCATATCGCTGGCGTCATTCAATAGCGGCGCAATAAGGGCCGCTATGGCTTCCGGCGGGTGGCTAAGATCCGCGTCCATGACAACGGCAATGTCTCCGGTTGCGATTGCTGCGCCGTCCACGATTGCGCTTGCCAGTCCACGTTTTTCCAAACGGCGAAGAATCCGGACTGGAAAAACGGATTGATGCCTTTCGGCCACCTCGCAGGTGCCATCCGTTGACCCATCATCGACAATGACCACCTCCAGGTCATAGGCCCTCGATGAACAGCAGCGGGCGATTCTCGAAAGCAGCTCGTCCATATTTTCAGCTTCGTTTACAGTCGGTACAATAATTGAGACTGATTGCATCCTGGATGATTCCGTCTTTTTTATCCTCAATAATTCCTCTGAATATCCGGGATCTTCCGGAACTTTACCGCTCCCCCACTGTGCATCTGCAAAGTCTTGAACAGGGCTGCATTTTTTCAATAATTGTGTAATGCCGGATAGAAATCCGATACAGAGCATGGATTAATTTCGCAACTTAAAATCCTATTCCATTGATATGTCAACAACAAAACAGGGCATTATTGGACGATGCACCGGATGACATTGATCGCGGCAGGTTTCCTTGACGCTGGTTTGAAA
>DIKO01000073.1 GCA_002423615.1 Desulfobacteraceae bacterium UBA5616 | reverse complement strand
GTTGAGTTAACTGCATACCCACTTAGTGTTATAGTTAAACATTTCATATAAAATGAAAAAGGTGAAAAAATGTGTATCCATCTCAAATTCAATCATAGAAAAGCAGTCCAGATGTTGAATTTGTTGGCAGAAAAAAACGGTGGCCAGATCAACAAAATGAAGGCGATAAAGCTCGTTTTTTTGGCGGATAGATACCATTTGCGAAAATATGGCCGTCCAATCACAAACGATGAATACTTTGCAATGGATTTCGGGCCCGTTCCGTCCGGATCAAAAGATATTGCCGAATTAAGCGAATTTTTAAGCGACTCGGAAACGGGATACGCTTTGGAATATATCGATGTGGTGGACCGTTACACGTACAAAAGCAAAAAGCCCGGAAATCAGAAAGTGTTTTCCGATACAGATCTGGAAGCATTGTCGTTTGCATGGGATAAATTCGGGCAGTTCGACCAATATGTACTAGCCGACCTTACCCATGAGTTACCGGAATGGAAGAAGCATGAAAACGGATTGAAATATAATTCAAGATTAAAAATGAATTATGAGGATTTTTTTGAAAACCCGTCTAACAAAGATCGTTGCCACATAGAGGTCTCTGAGGAAGATAAACTGGAATTCATTGATCACCTGAAAGAAATGAGCCGTATTGAATCTATGTGGAGCTAACGCCGATTTTGATCGACATCCCGGATGAAATTCGAATAAAAGCCACCATAAAAACCGGCACCGTTTATTACTTCACAGAAGAAACCTTCAGCTCGGATGAGCCCCACTATTTTATCGTCTTAAACCACAATCCTGCCGGGGCAAATATCATTACCCTGGTTTGTTCATCTTCCCAAATTGATAAAGCAGAATGACGAATAGCCCTCCGGGGCCTTCCCATGGAGACCGCTGTTAAAATCAAAGAAACGGAATATGCAGGGTTTACAAAAGAATCCATTGTCGATTGCAATACGGTCTTTCAAAGAAATATTGATCAGATTGTCGAAAAGGTGACAAACGGGGACTTGAAAATAAAACCGGACATGCCGGCGGATCTTGTAAAAAAAATTATTGAAGCCGTTCTGATGAGCCCCATGGTTCCTGAAGAGGTGAAGGAGCTTTTGTCCTGAAAAAGTTCTGTGCTTTAACAGGCGCCGTTTTTTAAGCTGATGCTACGTTTTGCCTTACCCACCTTTCAATCAAGTTGTGTTTTCTGGATAGATCGCCGAAATTGTGGCTATTGGATTCAGCGATCCGGCCTTCGGCACCATCTTTTATATAACCCGCTGATTATTCGGCAGGTTATTTCTTTTTAAGCCAAAATATTTCAATGGGTTCGAACAGATATTGGTTCACGATTTCCCGGACCTGCCGCCCTTGGGATTGCGGATTTCCAGGCATTCGAGAAGGGGAACAGAGCGCACGGTAGTTTCATTGATGGGTCAGGCATTTTCAATCAGCCTCCCGGTGAGGTAGGTTCCCAGGGTGAAAAGATCGCGCTCGTCTTCCAGGTCCAGCAGTGCGGCCATAAAATTCGGCTTGACGCCGTGGGACGGCATACGCTGAAGGATTTCAGCAAGATCTGTTTCCACCTGAATGAGACGGTCCCGCAGGGTTTCAATTGTCAATTGTTCTGTTTTCATGGTTTTAACCTTAGTGCTTTTCAGTAAACAGTTCCTTGACCCAGGTCAATTTTTATTCGAAAAATCGTCGACAACTGGAATTTTGGTGGTGACGCCTTGATCGGAATATGCTAATTTATGGTTGTTAAGATCCTCCCGATTTTTTACACGCAAGGCAATTATAAAGGATTACAAGTTATTCCGGAGACCTCAATAAAACCGTTTCGATAGGCCGGTAGAAAGGTTGGCGGATGAGATTTTTTATTGAGCATAAATGGAAATTTTTATCGGCTGCTATTGCTCTGGCCATCATCGCCTTTTTCCTTGCATTCGGTCCGCCTAAGCTCATGGCGCGGACCGAAACGACGGACTTCTGCGCTTCCTGCCATGTCATGCAGGGACAATTCGAGGCATGGTTCAATGTGGGTGCCCACCGCAGTATCCGTTGTGTGGACTGTCATTTACCGCACCAAAATCTTGCCTTCTATTATATGTGGAAATCCATAGACGGGATGAAAGATGTGGTTGTTTTCCACTCCGGTCATATCCCTGAATTCATTGAAATATCAGCGCGGGGACAAAATTTTATCCAGGGTAACTGCATCCGCTGTCATTCCGAGAGGGTGGAGATGATCGATCAGGAGCGGAGTTGTTGGGACTGTCACCGCTTTCTACAGCATCAACTGGCAGGCGTACGGCTGACGAACTAATCAATTCAGCGGAATTCACACGAGGAGGAGAGATGGCTTTTAACATGCATAAAATAACGGTTTCAGGTTGTCTGGTGCTCATTGCGGCCATGTGTTTTGTCGCGTGCTCCCCGCCTGAACCCAAATCCCGACAGACGGTTTCCATTCCGGACGGTACGGTGGACCCCGCCGTGTGGGGAAAGGCCTATCCTGAAGAATACGAATTGTGGAAAAAGACGGCGGAGCCGGTCGACACGCGCCGCAGCAAATATAAAACAGGCATGGACAGCGGGGCCATCTCGGTGGACAAGCTTTCACAGTTTCCTTACATGGCGCTGCTCTTCAACGGATGGGGGTTCGGGGTGGAGTATAACGAGCCACGCGGACACGCCAACATGGTACGCGACCAGCTGGAAATCGACGCTTCCCGCCTGAAGTCCGGCGGGGTCTGCCTGAGCTGCAAAACCCCTTATGCGCCCGCCCTTCAAAAAGAAATGGGCGAAGCCTATTACAGCGGGCCGTTCATGGAAGTACTTGAAAAGATCCCTCAGGAGCACCGGGAATTAGGCGTCGCCTGCATTGACTGCCACGATAACAAGGACATGGGGCTTAAGCTATCCCGCAATTTCACGCTGGTGGAAGCGATGCGGAAGCTGGGCAAGGACCCCGCCACGCTGACACGTCAGGAGATGCGCTCTGCCGTGTGCGCCCAGTGCCACGTGACCTACAATATTCCAAAGAATGCTGAAAACAAATCGATTGGGCTTTATTTCCCGTGGCAGAACAGCCAATTCGGCAACATCACCATTGAAGACATCATCCTGCGTATCCGCCAGGATGAATCGGTAAAGGAATGGAAACAGGCTGTCACGGGTTTTAAGATGGCCTTTATCCGCCATCCTGAATATGAGTTTTGGACAAACGGCAGCACGCACTTCAAGGCGGGAGCCTCCTGTGCCGACTGCCACATGCCTTACACCGTGGCCGGGGTCCACAAAATTTCAGACCACCGTGTGATGAGCCCGGTTCAGGCCGGAATGAAATCCTGCAAGCAGTGCCATGCCGAAGACGCCGATTGGCTCCGCGAACGTGTGTTCAGCATTCAGGACCGGGTCGTCTCCATCATGATCCGGGCCGGCTATCAGACCGCCACGGTAGCCAAGTTGTTTGAAATCACCCACAAGGCTCAATCCGAGGGTAAAACGATGGACCAACCCCTGTATGACAAGGCCAAGGAGTTCTACGAGGAAGCCTTTTATCGCTCGCTGTTCATCGGGGCCGAGAATTCGGTAGGATTTCACAACCCGACGGAAGCGTTGAGAATTCTGGGCGACGCATTGGCCTTCGGAACGCGCGCGGAAGCCTATCTGCGCCAGGCACTGGCAAAAGCCGGGGTTGATGTGCCGCTTAAGGTGGATCTTGAGATCATGAAGTATGTCGATCAGCGCGGCGAAAAGAAAATCCAGTTCGACCCCAAACTCGAGTTCAAGGACCCCATGGGATTGCAGGAAAAATTCTTTTGAAGATGCCTCAGGATAGGAAACTTTCTTTTCATTAGAGAGCGGGACCCCTCCTGATCCGGGTCCTGCTCTCTTGTTGGATGCTTACAAAAGTTAAAATTTAAGCCGCATACCGGCCAGAACCGCATTGATATCGTGCAGATCCGCATTGTCCCGGTCCAGGGAGAAGAGCCGGTATCCCACATACAGCTCGGTATACCAGTCTTTCAAAGTCTGAACGAATTGAACGCCCATGGAATCCCCGTCGTCGCCTTCCATGGCCTGATCCTCGAATTTACCGTAATCGATGCTCATGGCCGTTTTACCCACCGACCAGATTTCGGTCATGTACCCCAGCTTTCCATAGTAAAAAGTCGGGTCTTCCCTTCCGGATTCCTCCATGTTCTGCTTTCCGGACGCCAGGGTAACGCTGAATCCTACGGGGAAGAGCACGGATGCGGAACCGTTGACCTGGCTTTTGATTTTCGTTTCGGGATCGTAATCGACAAAGACAATGGCGCCCTGGATTTTGGCGTCCGATACCTTCCCCTGGTAGGAAATCCCGGCGTCGATGGCATCATCCCCATCATCCGATACCACGGAGGTCGACAGTTGAAACCCGTAAAATTCCGGGGAATCGTAACGCACACGATCATTCTGAACGCCGTCCATATTGCTGAAGGATTTGCCGATGGTGGTCGTGGTGAGAAGGTCGGTTTCTTCGTCGAAAAACATTACAGCCCCGCCGATGGATGCCACTTTCGACCTCCCGGCCAGGGATGTGCCGGACAGGTCGATTTCAGACGAGGCGTCGGCGACGGTTGGTCCGTACCCGAGGGTCAAGGTGCCGAAAACCCCTGACAGATAGGCCTCTATTTTTCGCTTGTAGAGGCTGTCCTCTGAATTGTCCGTGCCGTCCATTTCAATTTTATCGCTTCCCGGGGATTTGTATTCGAATTCGAAGTTGGCGCCGGCGGTCAAGCCATCCTTTTCGGCTTTCACCTTGGCCCCGATCCGCGAGGAACTGTTGTCGTTATCCACATGGTGGATTTCCGAGTCCTGGCCGTCGTCAATGTACATGACCCCGCGGTTGACCTGACCATAAACGGCGATGCCGGCCGTATCGCTGAGCTGTTTGGTGATGTCCGCCCACACCGGGCCGGCCGACAGGATCAGTGCCATCGCTGCAGCCAGTGAGGAGGATAAATGTTTGCGGTTTCGTTTCCTCAATCTACTTTTCATCTTGTTCTCTTTTCTCCTTTTGTTTGAAAATTGAAAAAAAATTGCACGATCCATGAATCCTGCCTGTAAAAGCCCAAAATTAATAACTTGCCAGTCAAAAGTTTT
>DIKO01000081.1 GCA_002423615.1 Desulfobacteraceae bacterium UBA5616 | reverse complement strand
TGGAAGTGGATACCTACTGGACTTCTCTTGAGGACGATCCCTATCAGGTCATTTTGCTGTACCGGGATCACGGGACCTGTGAGCAGTTTCACTCGGAGATCAAGTCGGATATGGATCTGGAGAGACTGCCGAGCGAACATTTTTTCACCAATTCCGCCATCATGACCCTGGCCCTGATGGCCTACAATCTGTTGCGGCTTTGCGGGCAGGAGAGTCTCCGGGAAGACAACGGCAATCTGGAAAAGCGGGCGTCCCATCGGAAGAAGGCGCAGCGACGGCGTCTGCGCACGGTGATGCAGGACCTGATCTACATGGCCTCCCGGATCAGCTTCCATGCCCGGCGGATGTATTTGTCCTTCGGTCGTTACAATCCATGGTCTGAGGTATGGCAAAATCTGTATCGGGGGTTTATGGTCCCCATCACGTAGGAGGATGGGCAACGGGTGATTTACTGAGTTTCTCAGCAAGGATTTTGCAGGAAGAGGGAGATGTGCGTCTGAAAAATGCCTTTTCTCGGCGTTTTTGATGAGTTGAAGCATCATATCCCTCATTGACCGCCGGATAACGGACCGGCCGTGCCATATTTGGAGCAAGGCCCAGGGCGCAGCGGTCGATTTTTAACTGTTTGAAGAAGTAAGCACATTTGGTGCCACGGATTCAGGTAAAACCAAGAAGGAGCAGATCTTGATGCATTGCCGTTTCTGTCAAACGCCGCTGAAGCACCTGTTTGTTTCCCTGGGATCGTCCCCCCCATCCAATGCCTTTCTGCGGGCGGAGGATCTTCATAAGATGGAGCCCTACTATCCGCTGGATGTTTATGTATGCGAGAATTGTTTGTTGGTTCAGCTTGATGAGTTTGAAAAGGCGGCGGATATCTTCAACGACCATTATGCCTATTTTTCCTCCTATTCCGAGAGCTGGTTGGAACATTGTCGGCAATATGTCGATATGGTTATAAAACGTTTCGGACTGAATGAGGGATCTTGTGTTTTGGAGATCGCCAGCAACGACGGATACCTGCTCCAGTACTTCAAAAAGTATGACATTCCCGTTCTCGGTATCGAACCTGCGGCGAATACAGCCGCAGTGGCATTGGCAAACGGCATTCCCACCGAGATTGCCTTCTTCGGCAGGATCTATGCGGAGAATCTGCGTCGGGCGGGGCGACGGGCCGATCTGATCATAGGCAACAATGTGCTGGCTCATAATCCAAACCTGAACGATTTTGTGGGTGGATTGAAACCGGTGCTGAAGACCGGCGGTGTGATCACGATGGAGTTTCCCCATCTGGTTCGACTGATAGAGGGAGTTCAATTCGACACCATCTATCACGAGCATTTCTCCTATTTCTCGTTTCTTGCGGTTGAAAGGATCTTTCGAGAGCACGGAATGACCATCTTTGATGTGGAAGAGTTGCCTACCCACGGCGGTTCGCTGCGGATTTATGCGTCGAGTGACGACGATCAAAATAAATCGCTTTCTCCCCGCGTCGCTGAACTGAAGGCGAGAGAAATCAAAGGGGGGTATGGGAATATTGACCACTATCTGACTTTCAGCGACAAGGTTCAAACGGTTAAACGCAATCTTCTGCAAATGCTCATCGGTCTTAAAAATGAGGGGAAAATGATTGTTGGATACGGCGCGCCGGCCAAGGGGAACACGTTGCTGAACTATTGCGGGATCCGGACGGATTTTCTGGATTATACTGTAGATCGGAGTCCCCATAAGCAGAATTGCTATCTGCCCGGGAGCCGCATCCCAATCAAACACCCCGATCAGATCCGACAGGATAAACCGGATTATGTCCTGATCCTTCCGTGGAATATCAAAGATGAAATAGTTTCACAGATGGATCACATTCGTGAATGGGGAGGGCGTTTCATCGTGCCCATTCCCCAAGTGAACATTATTTGAGGGGTTTGAAATATGTACAGGAAAAGTTTTTTTTTATTGTGGTTGTTGAGCTTGCTACTCCTTTCCTGCGGGGGAGGGGGGGGCGGCGGCGATTCAAGCCCCACCGCGCCGCCGGCGCCGGCAGATCTTTTATCCATCAGTGGGAACGCACAGGTCAGACTTTCCTGGGGAAATGTCAGCGGGGCGACGGAGTACAACATTTACTGGTCAACGACATCCGGAGCAGTCAAAAAAAGCGGCACAAAAATTTCCAATGTGACCAACCCCTATTACCACGAAGGCCTGGACAACGGTATAATCTACTACTACGTGGTAACCGCAGCCAATCAATATGGGGAAAGCGCCGAGTCTTTTGAAATGTCTGCAATGCCGAGCCAGGTTTCTCCTCCCCTGCCGCCAAAGGATGTCGTGGCATTTGGTTTTAACAAAAAGACGATTATACGCTGGACGGCGACAGAGGCTGATGCTGAGGATGGAAATACGTCCTACAATATCTACTGGTCGACATTATCAGGGGTGAAAAAATCCATTGGTACCAAGATTGCCAATGCCGTCTCTCCTTATACCCATAACGATTTAATCAATGGAGTAACCTACTATTATGTGGTGACCGGCGTCAATGAACATGGAGAGAGCCGTGAATCGCAGGAAGCCTCGGTTACACCATCACAGGGATCTATCCCGTCAGCTCCGACGGGAGTCAAAGGGGTGGCAGGTGATCGCGAGGCTGTTATAAGCTGGGATATGATCGACGGAGATGCATCTTATACCTATAACATCTACTGGTCCAATTCGGCTGATGTATCAAGCGCAGAAGGGACAAAGATTGCCGACGTGAAAAGTCCGTACACCCATACGGAATTGGCGCAGGGAGAAACTTATCATTATGTCGTGACAGCCCAAAATGCTTATGGAGAAAGTGATGATTCGACAAAAGCGTCCGTGACGATTCCCGACACTCGCCAGGATATTTGCGTTTCGCTGGGAGACAGCATTACGGTTGGTGACCGTGCGTCAAGCTATGCCAAAAGTTATGTTCCCGTACTTTCTGCCCGGTGGGGGAAAAACGTTCTCAACGGGGGTGTCCCCGGTGCGTACAGTTCATACGGTTCCGCGATCATTGACTCAGTGCTGAACGATTATAATCCCCGTTATCTTACGATCTACTACGGGACAAACGATGCTGGTCTCATATCTCCGGATGAGACTATGGGCTATCTTCGATACATCGTCGGCAGGGCCAAGAATAATGGGACGATTCCCGTGATTGCGACGTTGGGACCATGTTTTGGCGTGTGGGCTTGGAGAGCACCTTATGTCCTTGATTTGAACCAAAGGATACGTCAATTGGCGTCAAGCGAGGGGATCGCCTGCGCAGATATTGCTGCGGCATTGGACTGGAATCAAAGTTACATGGCCGACAGTCTTCACCCCAACGATGCCGGACATGCCATCATTGCTGAAACCTTTCACAGGGCTTTGAAGTAATGAATGAGAGAAGCGTTGGATTGTTCATGTCGATAAATCCGTTGAAACATGATCATCGATGGGAGTGGATCAGACCTTTAAAAGGCCGATATTGGGGAGGTAGATCAAATTGAGGTATAGAATTCTATTCGTAATCTTGGCGGTCATGACGTTGGGTTTCATTGTAATAGGGTATTGGCATCCGTTCGGAAACCAGATGCCGCAGAATGCTGTCGCGCCGACAGGCAATGTCACGCAGGAAACACTTGCCCAGCTCCGTCCTAAGAATGCTGCCGCGATCACGGACAATTCCAAACAGGACATTCTTTCCCAGGCCCGTCTTCGGGTTGCTTGGGTTC
>DIKO01000042.1:5126-6209 GCA_002423615.1 Desulfobacteraceae bacterium UBA5616 | reverse complement strand
TCCCGGACTTCAAATCCGGTGTGGGGCGCTAATACCGTCCCGGGTGGGTTCGATTCCCATGCACTTCCGCCATTTTTATTTTCAAGCCTATACAGTTTGTCGAAACCCTCGCAGGCCAACCGCAGCAATAAATCAAAGCGGTAAAAAATCTGGACGGCAAGACCCTGCAGATGATATTTTAAATCATACGCCGCGTTCTCGAAACCGCCATCCACAAGCAGACCCATTCGGGCGATTTCCCCGCGGATTTCATCATCACCCGGCACCATCAAAACAGCGAATGTCCCCAGTGCCCGTACCGCCTGAAGCGCATCATCGTCTCGGGCCGCACCGGGTCTCAGAAAAAAACGTTATTGGCTCGGCGCTTTTTCCCACGATTGATCAGCCATGCATTCGGCAGGTGAAACATGAGGACCGTAATCCATGAGATAGAGAAATTTCGTGATCAGCGCTACCTGTTCAATGATCGTTTTGAAGCGGGAGAAATCCTGGCAAAGATGTTGGAGTCCGAGTACGCGCATATCGAGGAAGGGATGGTCCTTGCGGTTCCCGCAGGCGGCGTTCCGGTGGGAATCAGGGTGCGGGACATACTGGGTCTTTCCTTTGATCTGATCATCGTGAGGAAATTGAAGATTCCGGGAAACCCGGAAGCCGGTTTCGGCGCCATGACCCTGGATGGTAAGACCTTCTTTAACGAGTCCCTTTTGGCAGGGCTGCATTTAAGGGACTCGCAGATCGAGGCGGAGAAAACACGGGTCAGAAGCGAGCTTGAAAATAGAAACGCCCTGTTTCGAAGGGGTCGCCCCTTTCCGGATCTTGCCGGGAAAAGGGTCATTCTGGTGGATGACGGTCTGGCCTCCGGTTTCACCATGCTGGCCGCGGTTCACATGGTCAAAAAAGCCGGGGCCCGTGAAACGGTTGTGGCCGTTCCCACTGCCCCGCTGCGCACGATCGAGCACATATCGGCGGAAGCGGATAAAATTTTCTGCCCCAACATTCGAACCGCGTTCCGTTTTGCCGTGGCCGAGGCCTACCGGCACTGGTATGACCTGGATGAAAAGGAGGTTCAAACACTTTTAGCAG
>DIKO01000042.1:3079-5073 GCA_002423615.1 Desulfobacteraceae bacterium UBA5616 | reverse complement strand
CGCTTGTCGCATCGCCGCGCGCCTTGCCTGACGGCCTGATTCTTGTTTTTCAACACCCTGTTAGAAACCTGAAATGCTTCGGGAGGCTCATGAATTCCCTGCCCCTTGTCCAAAAAATCATGGCCGATTTTATGGATTTCACCGGACTCTCCACGTCCGGAAAGCCTCCGCGGCGATACCTGTGGACGGATGCTTTCGCGGTATGTAATTTCCTGGAGCTTTATCGACAAACCGGAGATGAACACTGGCGGAAAACAGCCTTCAATCTGGTCGATCAGGTCCATTACATATTGGGACGCCATCGCCAGGACGACGCACGTACCGGGTGGATCAGCAACCTCGGCGAGGAAGAAGGCGCCCGGCATCCCACCATCGGCGGTTTGCGCATCGGGAAAGAGATGATCGAACGCAAATCCACCGATGTCTATGACGAACGGATGGAATGGAATNNATCGGGACGGACAATACTATCATTACCTGACGAAATGGATGCACGCGCTCAACTGCATGACCCGATCCACCGGCGATCCCCTCTTCAATGTCTGGGCTGCGGAACTTGCCGGAGCGGCGCATGCCGGTTTTGTCCACACCCTGAAATCCGGAATGAAACGAATGTACTGGAAGATGCGTATCGATCTTTCCTCGCCGCTCGAACCCTTCATGGGGCAACACGACCCGCTGGAGGGCCTGATCACCTACAGACAGATCCAATCCACGGCATTCGAACTTTCCGGGCCCACGGCATCCGTCCTTGATTCGGAAATCGCGGACATGGAGGCCCTCTGCAAAGGACAGAACTGGGTGACTGCAGATCCTCTGGGAATCGGCGGCCTTCTGGGGGATGCATACCGACTCATGCAGCTGAACCTGAAGGACGGTTTTGCATACACCGACCTGTTTATTGCTTTGCTGGAATCTTCATTAACAGGTTTAAATTCGATCGCGAGAGACCCATTATGGAAGCTTCCGGACGATTACCGGCTTGCGTTCAGAGAATTGGGATTGGCAACCGGGCTGCATGCAGTGGAAAGAATGAAGGATCGGATGTTAAAAAATCCCGACCTGTTTCCCGAAAATCACAGGGCCCATGCGCTGATCGACCGTCTCGAGCGCCATGTTCCCTTAAGTGAAACAATCGAAGGATTCTGGCTCGAACCACGCCGCAGAAAGTCCCGCACCTGGACCGAGCATCAGGATATCAACAGCGTCATGCTGGCAACCAGCCTGGCCCCTGGTGGATACCTGGAATTATCGATGGCTGATAACAGGCCGAACGCCGGAACAAACCCATAAGCAGCGACCCTTCCCAATGCCATTGTCTCCTTTTTATCAGGCTGTTGAAAAACTGCGCCTGCGGCCGCCATTCAGCGTGTAGTATTTTGGGGTCCACGTATTTTGGGGTCGGGCCACGCTATCTTATTAATATTTCAGGATTATCCCTCCAAAAATAGGCGTTTTTAGCCCTTAAACCGCTATTTTCAGGGGTAAAATTGCCATTGTAAGGAACCTGCGCCTCACAAAGCTGATGTGTCCCGCTTGATTCGCCTACCTGCCGGCCTGATTCTTGTTTTTCAACACCCTGTTAAACGTGCGTTTTTGACCCCTGAAATGCCCTTTTAAGCCATTTTTTTGCCTGTTTTTTTAATCTATTATTCATGATATCAAATTGTTAGCGTGGCCCGACCCCCGATTAAGCCCTCCCACCCTTCGGGTGTAACGGTCAATAAACTTCCGGACGGTTTATCCGCCCGGGCTGCCGGGAATCAAGCCGCGTCGGGAAGAAGCACCTTCTGACGAGCTTTTCCCGGTTCTCGCCTCTGAAATATGTTTACAGAAATCAAGCTTCAGTTTTAAAATAAGTTTCAAGGCTGTGAAAGAAAAAATCAAAAACATGCCTGCTTTGACTCGCGCAAATCGCGGGTGATCCACAGGGGCTTTTGTTGACACGCAACAGGTCCCGCTATCTCGTTTTTAACAGGCTGTTGAAAAACTGC
>DIKO01000042.1:702-3021 GCA_002423615.1 Desulfobacteraceae bacterium UBA5616 | reverse complement strand
TGATTCTTGTTTTTCAACACCCGGTAAAAAAGCGGGTTCATCTCAGAATAATCTCGCACTTCGTGACCATATAATAAAAGGAGACTGGCGATGCGTTTTCATGAGCGGGTTTTGACAATTCTGTGCGTGCTGGTCCTGTGTTCCGCCGGATGTACGCTGCACAGCAACTCTCAAGAGGCCGAAAGCCGGCCTGCGGTCAAGGTGCAGTTGCCCAGGGCTTCAGGGGATCATCAGGTGTTGAGCCTTCTGGAAGATCCTGTGCTTCAGAGCATGGGTGAAAAGATCTTTTTTGACAAAACTCTGTCCAACCCCCCTGGCGTGTCCTGCTCCACATGTCATGATTCCGTGGCGGGCTGGGGGGGACCTGACAGCGCCGTTAACATGGCAGGCAACATCTATCCCGGTGCCGTACCCACCCGTTTCAGCAACCGAAAACCCAGCAGCGCGGCCTATGCCACCTACGCGCCGATTTTACACACCCAACTGGAAGAGGATGACGTGCTTTTTGTGGGGGGGAATTTCTGGGACGGCCGTGCCACGGGACAGATTTTGGGAAATGCGGCGGCGGATCAGGCCCAACAGCCATTCTTGAACCCGGTGGAGCACAACCTGAAAGATGCTGCAGATGTTGTGGCGTGTGTCGAAAAAAGTGCTTACGCCAGAGAATTTGCGGAGCTGTGCGAACGTTTGGGACTGGACAAGACACTGGACGCGCCAACTCAGGTTCAACTCAAATTCGGCTTTATCGGGCTTGCCCTGGCAGCCTTTGAACAATCCGGTAAGGTCAATGCATTTACCAGCAAATACGATGCCTATCTGCGCGGCCGGGCGAGTTTGACCGCTTCGGAGCAGAGAGGACTGGAACTTTTTGAAGACAAGGGCAAGTGCGCGGATTGTCATCCAAGCAGCCTTGGCCCCGATGGAGAACTTCCGCTTTTTACGGACTTTACCTACGACAACTTGGGAATCCCCGCCAACCCGGACAACCCGTGGTATCGCATGCCTCCGGACATCAATCCGCTGGGCGGAAACTGGATCGATGAAGGGCTGGGCGGCTTTTTAAAAACCCAGCCGCAATATGCCGCTTATGTTAAAGGCAACTTGGGCAAGCACCGCGTTCCGACCCTTCGCAACGTCGACAAGCGACCGGATGCGCAATTCGAGCGGCGTTACGGTCACAATGGTTATTTTTGCGATCTGGCATCCATCACTCACTTCTACAACACCCGGGATGTCAAGCCTTTCATTAAGCATATCGGTGGCCTGGATGCCCAGGGCAACTGGCCTCAGCCGGAAGTGGCGTATAATGTCAACACGGATGAAATGGGCGATTTACAACTGACCGAGCAGGAAGAGAACGATATTTTAGCCTTTTTAAAAACCCTGAACGATGGTTTTGAGACGAGGTGAAACCGGGCTCATTTTGGGGTATTTCCATTTTGGGGTATGGACATTTTGGGGTCGGGCCACGCTATCTTATTAATATTTCAGGATTATCCCTCCAAAAATAGGTGTTTTTAGCTCTTAAACCGCTATTTTCAGGGGTAAAATTGCCAATGTAAGGAACCTGCGCTTCACGAAGCTGATGTGCCCCTCCCGATTCACCCACCTGCCGGCCCTTTGCGCGGATACTGAGTTTCGCTTTGATATCTTCTACAAAACTTTTACTTCCGACAGCGATGCTTTCTGTCCATCTGCTCTCTCGAACATAATTTTTTTCCCTGAGAACTTCTTCAACACTTTCCTTGTGAAATCTTCTAAGATCATCAATCGATGAGAAATGAAGAAGCTCCATCAGACGATTGTAATCTATTAATGCATACCTCTCACGAGGCTTGTGAATTTCGTTATACCCGCCAAAATTCCATTCCAATGGATGGTTGACTGCGCCGGCGCGAACCATGTTCAAATCAATATATACCATGCATTGAATCAGATGATCGTCGCCTGATACAGCAGTCGCATGATACCGGTCCTCCCAGAATGCACCATTCCGATTTTTTCTTTGATTATATTCTTGACCGGTTCGTCCGGCAATTAATTGCAGCGATTTCGGAATAACCTCCCGTTCGCCGTCATCCGCTACAAGAAGATGAATATGGTTTGAGGTTACCATGTAATTTAAAATACAGAGACCATACCGCTTCCTGGCTTCAAAAAGCCATTGCATCCATCGACGGCGATCTCTGGCAAACTTCAGTAAAAATTCTTTTTTATGACACCGATGTGTAATGTGCCATACATGACCTGGAAGATAATGCCGTTTCGCTCTTGCCATCTGCACCCGTTTTTTCTTACCAGGCTGTTGAAAAACTGCGC
>DIKO01000042.1:0-626 GCA_002423615.1 Desulfobacteraceae bacterium UBA5616 | reverse complement strand
TGAATATGCTGCGCTTGCCGCATCGTCGCGCGCCTTGCCTGACGGCCTGATTCTTGTTTTTCAACACCCTGTTAAACGTGCGTTTTTGACCCCTAAAATGCCCTTTTAAGCCATTTTTTTGCGTGTTTTTTTAATCTATTATTCATGATATCAAATCGTTAGCGTGGCCCGACCCCAGATTGCGAAGCTCACTCCGAGGGGCTCGTTCTTGCCAGGTCCAGAACGGCCCGCACCTGTTTTTCCACCGGATCAAAGGACTGGGCATCCATTTTCTGATCGCACATGCGTTCGAGAGCCTCGAAGGCCGAGCGCAGAATCCGCTCGCCTCCGGCCCCCATCCGCACCCGGGCCTGAAACAGGAAAAAGCTCAGCAGCAGGACAATGCCGAAGGTCAGAAACGCATGCAGGAAAAAAGCGGATGACAGATAGTTGGATGAGAAATACTCCCGGACCGTGATCCATCCGGCATGGCAGAGAATCGCCATCACCGGAAGGTTGAACAGGATCTGTGAAAAGACCCCGCTCAATCTCACGGAAGCGCTTTCCACCGCATCTTCCAGAGCCTCCTTCCAGAGCTGGTCCATTTCTTCTCCAAAGGCGTTTTCCTCGGGCAGCACGTTCCCGGT
>DIKO01000011.1 GCA_002423615.1 Desulfobacteraceae bacterium UBA5616 | reverse complement strand
CAATAAAGCATGTTTTTTGTAAACGTATTGTTTTAAAAATATTTAAGTTTCCATCAGGAGAGAATACGGATCAGGTCCGCGATACCGGATTCCGGATCAAATTCGCCGAGATCCCTGGAGAACAGGGCGTCGGCGACCGCCGGGCCGGTTTTGCCGTAAATCCCGGAACAGATATCCTCAATTAACCCTATGGCCTTCAAGGCGTTTTCCTCGTCCATGCAGGGCGCCCGAATCCCCGAAAGCATAAGGGTCTCCATGTTGGACTTTGCGAGGCGATGCATAAACCGCCGGTATTGATCGAGCGCCGCGATCCGCCGCCTTTTTTCGTCCATGAAAGCCTGGAAAACATCTGCGGGATACGAAGTCCCAAATGTCCCCGTAAAGGGCATTGAACCCCATGCCCTTTTTTCCCCCCGGCAACATGAGCCTGATAACGGGAGCACCGGACAGCAGATCGGCGGATAGCTTCCCGATTTCCGTTTCCGTAAAAATCTCTTCTTCGACAATGGGTTCCAGTTCAACCTGGATGTTTTCACCGGGTAAACAGATGACCCGCATCAGCAGGTCCCGGTCATCATGCCCGGGATCGCCCAATACCGCGATGATCTCTTCGATTCGGGAAAGGCCGAAGGTGGATTGGATGAAATGCAGGGTCCGGGGGTCCAGCGGCAATCCCCGGTCCCAGGTCTTTACGATGTGACCAGCCGTCAAATGACGGGTTTGCGGTGAAGCCATGTTTCTTCAGAATCACATATAGGGCGCCATCGCCTGGGAAATCTGCTGTTTGGGCAATGCCCCCACCAGCGTTTCCTTTAGTTTTCCATTGTCAAAAATCAGCAGGGTAGGGATGCTGCGAATCTGAAATTTTTCGGTTGTCTGAGGATTTTCATCCACATTGAGTTTGCCGATACGCACTTTTCCCTTCCACTTGGCCGCCAGTTCTTCCATAATGGGGCCGATCATCTTGCAGGGTCCGCACCAGGGGGCCCAGCAGTCCAGCAGCACGGGCAGGGGAGACTTGAGAACCAGGTCATGAAAAGACCCGTCGCCTACGGTTACCGGCCTTTCGGTCAGCAGTACCCCGGTATTTACGGGAGCACCACATTTCCCGCATTTGGCAGGTTGTCCGGCCCTGTCCGAAGGAATTCTGTTTTTCGTGCCGCAGGATCTGCATCTTAACGTGTATCCGGCCATGACTCCTCCATCCATTAAGTTGCATTTTACTCAAGTATAATACAAGCTGTGTAAAATCCAATGAAAAAAAAAGCGTTCAGGCTAATTTTCGTAAATCAGGGCGAAGGGCGAAGCCGCCGATGAAGCAGGCCGTCAGAAGAATGCCCCCTGCCGCGACGGTTGCCGGCGCGCCGACGATTTCCGCCAGGATTCCGGCCGGCAGGGTCCACAGGGGCATGAGACCGTATGTCATGGTGAAAATGCTCATGACCCGCCCCACCAGTTCACGGGGGGTGTTGGACATGATCAGGGAGTTGATGAGGGTCAAGGCCATGGAACTGCCGGCACCGATAAACACCAGACACAGGCAGGCGGGCGGAATGACGGGCATCAGGCTGAACAGAACAAGAAAAAGGCCGAACATCGTGCCGGATAAAAACATCAGACGCCCCTTGAATCTGAACCTGCCCAGGGATGTGATCAACCCGGATCCCAGAAGGGCCCCCAGGCCGATGGAAGACATTAAAAGGCCGAGTCCGGTCTCCCCGGCCTTGAAGATGCTTCTGGCGAAAACCGGCAGGAGCATCTGATAAGGCATGGCCCCAAGCACCGGGATAAAGGCAAAGGCCAGAAGGCTGAGGATGATCCTGTTGCCCCGCACGTAGCGGAGCCCCGCCACGACATCCGGAAGCAGGGGCACATTGGGCCTTGCGGTCATGGCCCCCTGTCCCCGGGGAATCAGCAGCAAAAGCAGTATAACGGCAAGATTGGACAGAACGATAATCCCGTAGACGCCTGGAACGCCGATGAATTTCAAGAGCAGTCCCGCAAGGGCCGGTGATGCGACGCGGCAGAAATTGGAGGCGAGCGACCCCAGGGCGATGGCATTGAGCTGGTCGTCCTTACCGACCAGGTCCACAATGAATGCCTGGCGGGCGGGCATGCTGAAGGACAGAAATCCGCCCATCAGGATCGAGGAAATAACGAGGTGCCATATGGCGATATGGCCTGTCTTGATGAGAAGTGCAAGACATAAAGTCAATAAAAACAAAGCTGTTTGAACAATCACCAGAAGCTTTCGTTTAAGTACCCGGTCCGCCACCGCACCACCGAAAAGGGAAAACAACACAACGGGGATTCCCCATCCTGCGGACACCATCCCCAGGGCGAAAGGGGAGCCTGTCATGTCATAGACCAGCCAGCCGTTCGCAACCATCTGCATCTGCATGGCATTGTAGGAGCCGAACATGCTGAGCCAGAGAAGCCGGAAATTTTTAACTTTCAGCGAGACCGGAGCCGTAAGCAACCGGTGAATCCGTTTGGGATTTTTTTTCGTGTCATCGATATGGGCCTGTCGGGGACGCAAACTTTTTAACCCCCCCCTTATCCGGGGCGTTTTTTCCGAGTGTTAAGGGGCAGCAAAGATTCCGTTGACCCTGCGGGCAATATTTCCCACCCCCTTGTAGAAGTCAACAACAAAACCCGGGGGGTATCTGGAAAAAGTCCCGATATCCGTGGAAGTCGGACCCGGGAAAAGAAAAGGACCGGACAGGGGAATTTGATTTTTTGGTTGACTAAAATTATTTTGATAATTAAATAAATTAACTTTAGACTGTCAGCACGCTTAATATCCCCACAGTTCGTCGGAGAGATGTCTCCTGAAGCTCCCCGGCGGTATTTTAATTTTCCGCTTTTTCTTGATGAAAAAGTTACGATCTGACCAATTGGCGAAGGGATAAAGATGTACACTGTCATGATTCGAGTGGGCAATGCCCGGAAAATCAAACGCGAAATTTTTGAAAACCCGGATGAAGCGGAAGTTTATTTCAATAAATTATGCGAACGAAGAACGGACTATCCGGCGACGGTGGTGATGACCGAGAGCATCCTGGTAAAAAAGCGGTTCCGCATCGATAAGGATTGGAAGGGCGACCGTTATGTAACCAATGATGATATGTGATACCCCGGATTCACCGATGCCCGTGACGCAGTGGAATTCACACCGGACAAAACCGCTAGCCGGAAACGAAGACGCACTCCCCTGATGCTGATAACCATCTGAACAAAAAACCAAAACCATCAACCGGAGGAAAGACATGGAAACCACGGACGCAATTCAAGGCTGGCGCAGTATTCGAAAATACAAAAGCGATTCGATTCCCGAAGCATCGCTGAAAAAGGTTCTGGAGGCCGGTAGAAGGGCACCGTCATGGGAAAATGTTCAGCCCTGGCATTTCATCGTTGTGGAGGATCCAGGGGTCAAGGGGAAACTTTCTCAACTGGCCATGGGCCAGCCCCATGTGGTGGCGGCCCCGGCGGTGATCGCCGTTTGCGGCGATCTGTCCGCATGGGACAAGCCGAAAAACAAGGCGGCCCTGATGGAGCTGATGGAAGCCGGGGTCATCCAGGTGACGGAAGACATCATCGATGGGTTTATGCTCAAGAGCCCCGTGTTTTGCGTGGCCGAGCACGGACCCTCGGTCATTTTAAGCCGGACCTTCGAACAACTGGGGATCGCCTACGGGTTCATGGCTGTTGAAGCCGTGAATCAGGGACTGGGAATGTGCATGATCGGGGCTTTTGGAAACAAGGTCACCGGCGAGGCAAAGGAACTATATGAAGAAATCCGGAAAACACTGGGCCTTCCCGAAAGCATGTATCTGCTGACCCTCCTCACCCTGGGCGTTCCTGATGAGGCCCCGAGACCACGGCCCCGGAAAGCTTTTGACGCGGTGGTTTCCAGGGGGAAATTCGGACAGACGCTTTAGGCCGTCAGCCGGCGGCGGAAACGTCCGGGTGAATCCGTGCCAGGAGTTCGTCCAGGCGGTTTTCAGCCCCTGCCAATGCCCACGGTGAATCGAATTCCGAGACCAGTTCTTCCAGAATGACGTCGTACCGCGAAACCGGGACACCCAGTGCCTCGTAATCGATCCCGGGTTTGGGGCAGAGGTTGTCGTTGAAAAAATAATTGCCCGGATAGGGGTGGCCCTTTTTTCGAAAGGGCCACTTCAGTTTCAGGTCAAGGAACTCGGAAACAGCGCCTGCCGCTTCGGGGTTCCGGAGAAGGATCCGGTCGTCTATCAGGCCGCCCATGTTCTCTTCGACGTTCTCGAAAAACGCGTTTAAAAGCCGGGTTTCCGTTATGATCAGCCCGTAGGCGTACCAGTTCTTCACTAGGCCTTTGACGATTCTCGCCGCGGGTTTTGAAAGTTTCACGCAAGATGGGCAGGAATAGACCCTGCACGTCATGCCGCCGTAATCGCTCAGCCCTCTGAAATCGAAGCCATTGTTTTCAGGGTTGAAGGGGTGGAGGAGACATCCCACCCGGCTTTTGGTTTCACCGATGAGGCCGATGTAAGGGCAGTGGTGAAAATCTTCGATCGGCCTATCCGGGCATTCTTCGGCTTCGATCCTTTCCCTGGTCGTGAGGATGGAATCGAAATTTTTGGGGGTTACGCCGTAAAGGGCGGTCCGGCGACGCAGCATCGCCTCCAGGGATTTGAATGACCAGTCCCGGACATTGTACAATCCGCAGCAGGCGCCGCAGGATAAGCTCTCGCCGGCCTGGCAGAGGGATTCTTCCGTCACACCCCCCTCCGTCGTCATGGGACCCGGGTTTCTTCCGGATTCAGGATCAAGAAATACATTTTTCCCGGATGCTTCAGGTGACCCGCCGCAAGTTCGGCATACGGCCCGCCTCCCCAGAAAATATCCGCCCTCCCGGGCCCTTTGATGGCGCCTCCCGTATCCTGGTTCAGCACAAACCTGGAAAAAGGGTGCCAGCCTGAAATGTTCCCCATTTTGTCGACGTCCGGTTTCCAGGCTTCAATAAAGGCAATCCCCGCGATGGGAAAGATCTTCCGGTCCAGGGCGATGGACCGTCCGGGAACCAGTTGTGTTTCGATGCATCCCAGGGGACCCTTGTCCACCTTTTCGAAAAATACATAACTGGGATTGTAATTGAGCACCCTGGGAATTTCCATGGGATGGCTTTTGAGATAACCGGTGATGGCCTGCATGGACATATCGGATTTGGCGATGATGCCCTGGTCGATGAGATATTTGCCGACGCTGCGGTAAGGTTTTCCGTTGGTTCCCTGGTAATGGACCCTTATTTTGCCCCCGTCGGGAAAAACGATTCTCCCCGAACCCTGGACATGAAGAAAAAACAGGGCTATTGGATCATCCACCCAGGCCAGTGGAGGGGCCAGGGCGTCGAACAGGGGGTCATCGAGGATTTTCTCCCGTTCCGGGTAGGGAATGACGGTTTTTCCAGAGAGTTTTCCCACGATTTTATTCTTTTCCCCGTTTTTTAAAAACAGGGACAGGTCAATGGTCAGGAGATCATCGGGAAGGCTGTGAACCGGATAGGGAAATTCCGCTGTTTTAACAGGGCTTCCCTTGAGTGTCGGTTCATAATACCCGGTGAAGAGGACTTCTTTCTCAGGATTTAACCCCTTGGACTGGTAAACCCGGTAATGCGATGCCAGATGCCGGTTAAGGTCTTCAGGAGACGGGCGGGTCCGGATGAAATCCACAAACCGGGACAGGGACGCTGTCATCAGACCAACGTCGAACCGGTCTTCCCCGAACGTGAACATCTTATCCCGGGGAAGTCGGGACAGATAATCCAGGCTCTCCCGGATGCCCTCCGCAATGCCTTCACAGGACATGTCGTCGGAGAAGCGCGGGTATTCGGATGCATGGAGCCTGACCAGGGGCGGAAGTGTCTCCCAGGTTTTTCGGGATGCCCTGCCGGCGCATCCCGACAGACAGAAAAAGGCTGCCACAGCGGCCAGGAAGCATAAAAAAAGAGGGTCCGGCTTTTTTTTATTCCGTATCATCATCACTCAGATCTCTCGTCCTGGTTTCAACAGGGTCCAGGGTTAACAGTTCCTTGCCGCTTTTCAGGCCAAGGCCCAGGGATTCAAATTTCCGGGCGGCGGTTAAAACCCTTCCCTCGAACGATCCCGCCGCCTGGTTGTAAGTCTGGGCGCAGCGGTCGATGTCTTTTCCCAGCTTGTGAAGGTGCCTGGCCATGACATTCAACCGTTCATACAACTCGGCGCCCAGTTGGCTGATCAATTTGGCGTTTTCCGTCATGGTTTCCTGACGCCAGCCAAAGGCCACGGTCTTCAAAAGGGTGATCAGGGTGGTCGGGGTTGCCGGAATAACGCCGCGCTCGACCCCGTATTCAATCAGCCCGTTATTCTGGGCCAATGCGGCGGAGAAAAAGTTTTCACCGGGAATGAACATCACCACGAACTCCGGGGCCGGCTGAAACTGTGCCCAATAGGACTTCTGGGCCAGTTGCTGAATATGCGTCTGAACATGCCGGGCATGGGCCGTGAGGCGTTCGTTTCGTTCTTCATCGGAATCCGCCTCCAGAGAATCCAGGTAAGCGGAGACGGGGACCTTTGAATCCACGACGATTCTCCGGTTCCCCGGCATTTCCACGATCATGTCCGGCCTCAACGCCCCGTTTTCGGTGGCACAGGTCGGCTGTTCAAAAAAATCGCACCGGTTTTCCATCCCGGCCATCTCGGCTACACGCCGCAGGGTGATTTCTCCCCATCTCCCCCGCACATGGGGTACCCGCATCGCTTTGACGAGTTTGCCCGTTTCCTTCTGCAGCTCGCCCTGGGTCTTGATCAGGGAAACGATCTGTTCGGAAAGACCGCCGTAAGCCTTTTCCCGCATCCGTTCCACCTGCCGGACATAATCGTCGTAACGGTGAAGGGCTTCCTTGACCGGTTCCACGACCTCTTTTACCGCCCTGCTCCTGGCATCGAAATCGGTTTTGGCCGATTCCAGGTACCTTGAAAACGTCGAATTGGCAAGTTCGATAAAGGACTGGTTGTTCTTTTCCAGGGCGTTGGCGGAAAGTGCCCGGTAAGCATCGGTCATACCGGCTTTGACATTCTCCAGCAGTGCGATTTTCTCGGACGCCGCGACCCGTTCCTTTTCAACAACGGTTTCCAGTTGGGCGATGTGCTGTTTCAGGGCGGTCATTTCCTTACGGGCCTCGTCCTCCCGGCGCTGAAATTCGTCCAGTCTCGTCTCCAGTGCCCCCAGGTGTTCAAGACGTGAAAGGGCCGCGGAACGTTCTTCGGAAATTTTCAGAACCTGGGCGTTCAATGACGCAGCCAGCTGATCGGCACGGGTGAGCTTTGACCTGAAAAACAGGGCGGCCATAACGCCGCCCGGAAGAAATCCTAAGAGCAGAAAAAAAGCCGGGGGCAGAAGGGTGTTAAGGGAGATCGTCATGTTGAAACACACCGCTCTTGCCGCCGGATTTTTCCACCAGGTGGATTTCGGAAATCACCATCCCGCGGTCATAGGATTTGCACATGTCATAAATGGTCAAAGCCGCCACGGAAACCGCGGTCAACGCCTCGATCTCAACCCCGGTGGGCCCTTGTATCCTGACGCCGGCTTCAATTCTGATGCTGCGGGTTTCGGGTTCAGGGAAAAAATCGACGGCCACATGGGTGATGTTGATGGGGTGGCACATGGGAATAAGGGATGCCGTTTGCTTGGCCGCCATGATCCCTGCGATTCGGGCGGTTTCCAGAACATTTCCTTTTTTAACCTTTCCCTGGAAGATCAGGTCAAAGGTCTCCTGTTTAAGCACAATCCTTCCCCGGGCCAGGGCCTTGCGGACGGTGGGCGCTTTTTCGGTGACGTCCACCATGCGGACCCGCCCCGCCTCATCGATATGGGTAAAGGACGTTATGGGGCCTTCTTCTTCAGACAAAAAATTCTTCCTTTCGCGTAACCGTGGTCTTGATGGCGTTCAACACCTCATTCAGGGTGGAAATGACCGTTTCCCGGATATCCCCGGCCACGACCAGGGCCATGACATCATCGCCGACGGAAAGTTTTTTCTGTTCAACGATGTCCACGAGAATTTCCAGAATCCCGGGTTGTTTCCGGTATTGTTCCAGCACCCGGGCCAGTTGATCATGGTCCACAACCACCCTTAAGCCGGAGACTTTCCGACCGTCCCGCGAGGTTCCCCGCACCACGCCGTTGTGGCACAGGATCATGCCCACCGCGGGGTATCCCGGATGTTGTTTTATCTTTTTTATCATTGCGTCGATGTTCATGTCATCTCCTATAAAATATGGCGAGTCAGCCGTGAACGGCCATTTCCCAGGCCGCGGAGAGATCCTCCCGGCAGTTGACATTGAAAAAGGAGGAAAGATCCGGATCATGTTGCCGGATGACGGACTCCGGAATTTTTAAAATGCGTTTTTCGTTGAAGGCCCGTTGAATTTTGAACCTGTCGGCCAGAATATTCTGCTCCAGAAGGCCGATGCAGTTTCTGGCGTAGACAGCGCAAAGGGGCTCGAGACCTGCCGATGTCTCCGGAAGGATCAGGTCGAAATGGGGCCTGATATGGGATAAGACGCATTGGACCACTTCCTTTTTCAAAAACGGCGTGTCGCAGGCCGAGCAGAACACATAAGGATTGGAGGCGTAAAACAGGCCGCTATGAATCCCCGTCATGGAGGAGCGTTTCGGATAAATATCGGTAACGATGAAGGCGTCCATGTCCGGATACAGTTCCGGGGCATTGGTGACCAGAATGATCTCATCGAAAATCGACCTGAAAACCGAATAGATACGGTCGATGATCCGCTTCCCCTCAATCAGGCAAAGGGCCTTGTTTTTTCCCAGAAACCGTTTATTTTCTCCTCCGGCCAGTATCACGCCGCTGCATTTTATGTCCATTTTCAACTGCCGTTTTTCGATAGGGTGATGATCAGGTTTTCCGGTCCGGAGGTTAAGCGAAACATCGGGTAAAATCAAGGGAATAAAAATATAGGTCTTGATCTTTATCCTCTGCCTGGGATAGGAAATATTCAGGAGCAGCAGCCTCTTGGTTCCATGAAAAATGTCCGGAAAAAACCGACGCAAAAAACCTAACCTGCGAAATTACCGGGGAAGCGATATGATCGAAGACGTTGAAATACTGGATGAAAGAGACATCGACCGGATCTTGAAGCGAATGGCCCACAAGATTCTCGAGGTTCACAAGGGAACGAAAGACCTGGTCCTTATCGGCATCCAGACCCGGGGCGTTCATCTGGCCAAACGCCTCCGGGCAAACATTTACGCCATTGAAGGCGACGAGGTGCCCACGGGCAATGTGGATATCACCCTCTATCGGGACGACTGGACCCGCATCAGTCATCACCCCGTCGTCCAGGCCACGGATATCCTTTTTTCTCTGGATGATAAACAGATCATTCTCGTTGACGACGTGCTTTACACCGGACGCACCATCCGCGCGGCCATGGATGCCGTCATCGATTTCGGGAGGCCGGACCGCATCGAGCTGGCGGTTCTGGTGGACCGGGGTCACCGGGAATTGCCCATCCAGGCCGATTACGTGGGCAAAACCGTTGTCACGGGAAAAAGCGAAACGGTGAATGTGAGATTAAAGGAGAAGGATGGCGAGGATCGTGTGGTGATTACAAAGGCGGTGGGACCATGAGCGTGAAACAGCACAAAAAGGATGCCCCCAAAAGCGTCGACGTGGGCATAGTCAGCATATCCACATCCAGAACGCTTGCCGAAGACAAGAGCGGCCATTGGATTGCCGGAGAGGCCAAACGGGAAGGGCACCGGGTGGTGCATCATCAGGTGGTTCCGGACGACAGGGCGGCCATCACCCACGCCGTTCTCAGCGTCATCGGAGAAAAGTCTCCCCATGCGCTGCTCCTGACCGGGGGAACGGGCATCAGCCCCCTGGATGTGACCATCGAATCGGTGAGCCCGATGTTCGAAAAACAACTTTCAGCCTTCAGCCCGCTGTTCGCCCAGCTCAGTTATGAAGAAATCGGTTCCGCTTCGCTGTTGTCCCGCTCCGCCGCAGGGGTCGTCCGCAATACCCTGGTCTTCTGCATGCCCGGGAGTCTGGCCGCCTGCAAGCTGGCGTGCCGGGAATTGATTTTTCCCGAGCTGGGGCACCTGGTCCGGCATATGAGGGAGTAGCCTATCCGCCTGTTCCACACCGGTGAAACAGGCGGATAGGCCTGAAACGGTTTTATGACGCCCGCCCCTTATCTTTTCGCTACCCGGATAAATTCCTTCGGCCGTATTTCCGTCAACACCAGGGCCTCGGTGGGGCATGTGCTGACGCAGTTGCCGCACCCGAAACATTTATCCAGATCGATTTCGGCGATGTCTCCGACCGTGATGGCCTTGAACTGGCATCGCTCTTCGCAGGTCCCGCAACCCGTGCACGCATCGGCATCCAGCCGGACCTGGAAGCGGGAGGGCGCAAATGCGCCGGTGTAGCTGCCGTCGTTGATCATGTGAAGGCCGTGGCAGCAGCAGGCGCAGCAGTTGCACATCACCATGTCTTCCGCCACGTTGTTCCGGGCCATGTGCACCAGGCCGGCATCTTCGCATTCCTTGAGTCTTTTTAACGCCTCATCCAGGGAAATCTGCCGGCCGATGCCCCGGGCCAGGGACATTTCCGCCATCAGGTTGGTGGCGAAACAGTTGGGCGTATCCGGCGACGGGCAGTTTTGTCCCCTGCCGGTCTTTTTGGCCTGGAGGCGGCAGGCGCAGTCCACCGCGCTGATGATGCGGGCGTCCTTGAAAACCTTGACGGCCGATTCGATATCCAGGACCTGGCTTTCGGAATCCACCGTCTCCTGGACCGGGAGCACCCGCAATGCCGGGGGGTAATGCTTTGAATTCAGATGGGCCGCATGGCGTTCATGTTCCTTGTTGAACATTTCCTCCCAGACTTCCCAGTATTCCTGGCTGGCCTCGGGCCACATCACGGACATGTCCCTTAAGATGATCAAGCCCTTGAGCAGGAAGTAATTGCCGAATGCCCCGCCGATCCCACCTTTCCGCCAGAGACGGTCCAGGTCGGGTTCCAGCTCCTGAACGGGAATTCCCGTTGCTGTTGATATGGATTCGATGTTTCCCGGAAGGGCTTTTAAAATTTTCATGTCATTTTTTTCGTCGTAGAGAATGTCGAAAATCCTGTACAAAATTTCCGACCCGGAAAACCCGAGCAGCGTCGCATAGTCTTCGTAAAATTCACGGATTGCCATTGTTGATTTCTTTCTGTTTTCAGACTTTTCTTTCATTCAGGATGATCCTGGAAATGACTTCATTCATGATTTCAGTGGTACCGCCGCCGATGGACATGATGCGGTTGTCCCGAAAGAGGCGTTCCACCACATAACCGCGCATAAACCCGTAACCGCCGAAAATCTGGGTGGCCTCGAAGGTGATCTTGTTACTCACCGTGCAGGCGAAGTTCTTGGCCATGGAGACTTCCTTGACCTGGTATTCCCCGGCGTTGATCTTGGCTGCCACCCGGTAGGTAAACTCCCGGCTGGCTTCCAGAAGGGTGGCCATTTCCGCCAGACGGTGACGGAGGACCTGGAAACCGGACAGCGTTTTTCCGAAGGCCTGTCTTTCCTTGACGTATTTCAGGCATTCGTCCAGACACATCTCAGAGATCATGTTGGTCTGCCCGGCCATGCCCAACCGCTCGTGCTGGAAATTTTCCATCTGGTAATAAAAGCCCTTGTTTTCTTCACCGATGAGGTTTTCCACCGGAACCATGCAGTCGTCAAAGTAGAGTTCGGCCGTGTCCGAGGCCCACCAGCCCATTTTCTTCAGCTTTTTGGAAACGGAAAAACCCGGTGCACCCGCATCCACGATGATCAGGCTGATGCCGTGGGCGCCTTCTCCGCCGGTTCGCACGGCGACGGTGAACTGCCCTGCGTGAACGCCTGTGGTGATAAAGGTTTTGCCGCCGTTGATCACGTAATGGTCGCCTTTTCTGACGGCCGTGGTTTTGAGAGCGGCCACATCGGACCCCCCCACGGGTTCGGTCACCGCAAGGGCTGCCTTTCTTTTGCCTTCGATGACCGGTCTGACATATTTTTCCTTCTGTTCATGGGTGCCATGGGCCACTATGGGGGGAAGGGCGATGCCGTGGGTGCCTAAACTGGCCGGTATGCCGATGGATCCGCACCGGCAGAGTTCCTCGGATATGACGATGCCGTCAAAGATGTCTCCCTTGACGCCGCCGTATTCCACGGGGTAATTAACGGCCAGAAAACCCAGTTCCCCTGCTTTTTGGTAAAGTTCCATGGGGGTCTCACCGGCTTCCTCCCATTCATCCACATGGGGGATGATTTCTTTTTTGACAAAATCCCGGACGGCCTGGCGCAGGAGGTCGTGTTCCTTGGTGAAGTACTTCTGATACGCAGCTTTTGAATCGACCATGATAATTTTTTTCCCCTTTCATCCACCGTTAAAAATTTCAGTATGATTCAATGCGCTATGGCTGAATTTCGGCGACGTGTTTTTCCTTGATATTATAGTTGCCTGTAGGGTGGGTGAAGCGGAGCGTAACCCACCATTCATAGACCACGTCGAGTGAAATGATGGGTTCCGCAAGCTTCACCCATCCTACTATTATATAATCATCTCAATATGTTAAGTAACCGAAATTCCGACCCGGAGCACTAAATCGGATTCAGGCATTAAACATAGTTTACATATAACAATTTAATTTAAAGGAAAACAGGAAAATAAAAAAAACCGCGGTTTCCGGCGGGAAATCATTTCATGGGGCATTGGGCCAAAAATCAAGGTTGCTTTTGGGGTCTGCCGGGATGGACGGGTTGAATTCCGGCAGACCCGGGGAAATCTCATTTTGAAAGATCATCCCAGAGGCTTTTTGCCCGGGTTTCCATAGCGGGCGCCTCAGGTGGGGGCGTTTTCCGGGAACCGGTTTTATTCCGGAGCCTGGCGATCCGGTCTTCAAGCGCAGGGTGGGTCGAAAACAGGTTCATCAGACCTTTTCCGGTGAGCGGGTTCACGATGAACATATGGGCGGTCTGAGGACTGGCTTCCATGGGCAGGCGTCCGGAATAGGCGCCCAGTTTTTCCAGCGCCCCGGCAAGACCCTCGGGATGCCCGGCAAAAACCGCACCTGTTGAATCCGCCAGAAATTCCCGGGAACGGGAAACCGCCATCTGGATGACCATCGCGGCAAGGGGAGCGATGATGGACATGACCATGACGCCGAGAAATCCCAGGCCCCCGCCATCTTCGTCGTCGTTCGCCGAACCCCCGAAAAATGCGGACCACCGCGCCATGTTGGCGAGAATCATGACGGCGCCGGCCATGGTGGCGGCGATGGTTCCGATGAGGATGTCGCGGTTTTTCACATGGGCCAGTTCATGGGCCAGAACCCCTTTTATCTCCTCCTTGTTCAGGATCTGCAGGAGGCCCCGGGTGACGGCCACCACTGCGTGTTCCGGATTGCGGCCCGTGGCAAACGCGTTGGGGGAATCCTGGGGGATGATGTACACCCTGGGCATGGGAAGACCGGCCTTTCTGGAAAGCTCTTCAACCGCGGAATAAAGGTCGGGCGCTTTCTGGGGGGAAACTTCCTGTGCCCGGTACATTTTCAACACCATCTTATCGGAAAACCAGTAACTGAAAAAATTCATGGCCGCGGCCAGAAAAAACGCCAGGATCATTCCCTGCCGTCCCCCCAGAAGATTTCCGATAAATACGATAAAGACCGTCATCAGACCCAGAAGAAACACCGTTCGGACTTGATTGCTCATGCTTGAAAACTCCTTCCCTCTAAGATTGCGGGTTCATGCCGAATTTCCGTGTAAAATAAGACCGCTTTGATGAAAATCAAGGCAAAGGGGCTTGATGGCTATACAAAGTGCTGCGACTGTGGTATGGGCACTTTACCAGTGAACAGGCCTTGGCGGTCATTGAAAAGGATGGGATGGATATGCGCCGAAACCGAAACAAACTCATGGTATATTTTCTATTCATTTTTGTATTGACCGGTTATGGCCTGTTCCAGGCATCAGCCGGAGTCCAGGATCCGGGAAGGTCCCGTTATTTTTTCACTGGAGACGGTGTCCTTCGGTTGTTCAGTGAAAAAAACGGAAAATCCTTTTCCGGCGCATTTCGCACCGATACGGGAAATTACGATGAAGGGGCCTTGAAAAAAATCTGCCGGGTATTCGACGCCCCGGATCCTGCCCCCAATGCCGATCTTTCTCTCCGGTTATTGGAATTTATTGATTTTTTGCAGGACCGGGTTGGACCGGATTCCCGGGTCATCATCACTTCCGGATATCGAAGTCCCGAATACAACACCGGGCTTCGGCGTCACGGCGCGCTGGCGGCCAAGGCCAGCCTTCACCAGTACGGCATGGCTGCGGACCTGATTCTTGAGGGGGTGGATGCAAGGGCCGTGTGGGAATATGCCAGAGCCACAGGCTTCGGCGGCGCCGGTTATTACCATGGGAAAACGGTTCATATCGATGTGGGGCCGGCCCGGTTCTGGGATGAAACCACATCCGGCGTGGGCACGGATATTTCCAACGACAACAAACTCATCGGCCTGGTAACGGACTTTGATGTCTATCAGCCGGGAATGACCATGGAGCTCCGTTTCATCCGGATGACGGCCTTTCCCATCGGCGTTGTTTCTGAATTTTCCCTGATCCGGAAAAACGAAATTTCCGGGTATGAGAGGGCTCTTGGGTTTACTCCCGACTTTGCCGTTCCGGAAGGAAACCCCTGCCTGGAACTCGGGGACATTGATCAGATGGCCGGCATCCAATGGGAATTGCCGGGTGACCTCGCACCCGGCCGTTACGCCATCCGCGCGGTCTTCTGCGGCCACCCCCGGAAGGGCATGCCCGGACAGGTCGAAACCCCGGAAATCGAAATTCGGAAATAGGGCCGCACGGATTTTCCAGCTTGAGGGCCTACAATACTTCGCTGTTGATTTTTGTCCACAGCCCCTGTGCGGGCGCTAGTTTCCGGCCGTCCAGGGAGATCGCGGGAACGGCTCCCATTAACGCATTGGTCAAAAGGATTTCGTCACAGGTAATAAGATCCCCGGGAAAAACCCTGAGTTTTTTAATGGCGTATCCCCATCCGGAAAGAATCCCGCATGCTCTGTCCTGCATGGTCCCGGGCAGCACATGGAGGGATTGGGGAAGGACGACGGTTTTGTCCCTGATCAGCAAAAGGCCGGCCGTATTTGTTTCCGAAACCGTTCCGTCGGGGTTGAGAATCAGGGCTTCGTCTGCTCCCTGCCTTCGGGCCCACTGCCCGGCAAGAAAATAATATAAATAGTTGAGTGTCTTATGGTCTGCAACCGGGGTTTGACGGGGATGGGGGTATACGGACAGATGAATCCCCGCCTCTTTTTTACCCGTCAGGCGATGCACATAGGGCCTTGCCGTGACGGCCAGGACATGGTCGAAAGGGGGTTTTTCCCGGGTCCCCCGGGTGGCCATGAGTTTTATCGCGGCAACGGTATGGCCGAGGCCGTTTTCCAGCAGGACACGCCGGATGATCTCCTCCCAGGACAGATCCGGAACAGGGTCGCAGAACAGATGATTCCAGGCGGTTTCAAACCGGCTTATATGAGCCTGGAGATTTTTCGGCCGGCCGTCGACCGCACGGATGGTTTCAAAAAAACCGAAGCCGTACTGGAACCCGGGATCGGAAATGGGGATGGATGCTTCCGCCAGGGGGATCAATCCGCCGTTGATCCAGGCAGTTGGCTGTTTTGTGCCGGGGTCGGGCGTCCGGTTGAACACCGACATCAGGGTCCTTCCTTTATGAAGGGTTTCCTCAAATTCCATCTCCGGATCCGAATCATACACGATGCCCCCGCCCACGGAGAACAGGATTTTTCCATTCAGGAGCGTGGCGGTGCGGATGGCGATGGAGAGGTCCATGATCTCGTTGAAACCGATGTAGCCGATGGCGCCGGTGTAGATGTGCCTCCTGTGCGGTTCGAGTTCGTCGATGATCTCCATGGCCCTGATCTTGGGGCACCCGGTGATGGAGCCGCCGGGAAATGTGGCCCGGATCAGGTCGACGGAATCAACATGCTCATCCAGAGTTCCCTTGACCACGGATACCAGGTGATAGACGTTTGCATACGCCTCCACCCGCCGGTGTTCGGCCACCCGGACCGAACCTCTTCTGCAGACCTTTCCCATATCGTTTCTCAGGAGGTCCACGATCATCGAAAGCTCGGCATCGTCCTTCGGGCTTTGATATAGCTCGTTTCTGAGGCGCCGGTCTTCGGCCGTGGTTTTTCCCCTGGGTCTGGTTCCCTTGATGGGACGGGTTTCCACCAGGTCCTTCTCCCGGAAAATGAACCGTTCCGGCGACGTGGAGACGATCTGATGATCCCCGGCATGGATGTAGGCGAAAAACGGGGCGGGATTCATCCGGTAATAGGTTGTGAAAAGCGCATAGGCGCTGCCTGAAAAATCCGCCGTAAAGCGCTGGCTCATGTTCACCTGGTAAACGTGGCCCGAAGCAATGTATTCGATGATGTTCTCAATGGCCCGGATGTAATTTTCCCTGGTGAAATTGGAGAAAAGGCCCATGCCGCTTCCGGATAAGCCGTCGGCCGGGCTCCTGGGAAGCGCTGACCGCCGGTTGAAAAACCCCAGATCTTCATCCAGGGTCTTGCGTCCGTCAACGGACCGTTCCGGGATGATCAGCCGGGTGGCATCCCTGGACTTGTCATGGATCACCAGGATGGACGGCGCGAACAACAGCATCAGGGGCAGCCCCGTGTCGTCTATGGATGTCCCGGGCAGGTCTTCGATGCAATCCTTCAGATCATAGGCCAGATATCCGAAAAGGCCGCCTTTCGCGGGTCCGTGAAGATCTTCCCGTAACGACGGCCGATGATAAAGTTTCAGCACTTTTCGGAGAACGGCCAGGGGATCCTCGCCCAGGTGAAGTTGTTTTTCAGGTGAGGACAGATCCGTGGTGAAACGGCGCCCGGACAGCGTCAGCCAGGGTTTTGCCGCCAGGATGTGATAACGGCTGCAGTCCAGATCCCCGCCGCTCAACAGGACCACGGTTCCGGGAACATCGGCGAATCGAGCGGAAAAATCTTCGAAGGGTTCTTCCAGGACAATATCCCGGGTATAAATCCCGGTCATACTACCGAATAATTCCTGGATGGGGTCCATGCACAGCTCCTTTTTTAAGAACCGGTTCTCAGAAAGTTTTCAACGATCGCAAATCCATGTTCGGTCATGAAACTTTCCGGGTGAAACTGGACGCCGTGCAGCGGGTATGTCGGATGGGACACCCCCATGATCACTCCGTCGTCGCTTTTGGAGGTGACGGTCAAGGGGCCGTTTTCCAGTCGGACCATCAGTGAATGATAACGGGCCGCCTTGAAGGGGGAGGGGAGTCCCTTGAAAATGCCCTGGTTTTGGTGGCTCACCAGGCTGATTTTCCCGTGCACCGGAAGGGGGGCCCGGACGGTTTTGCCGCCGAACACTTCGTTGATGCACTGCATTCCCAGGCACACCCCCAGGATCGGGATATCCCTGTAAAGCTTCCGGATCAACAGGCCGGAGATGCCGGCGTGGGCCGGGTCTTTGGGGCCGGGGCTGATGAGAAGATAATCCGGTTTCCTCGCCGCGGCTTCATCCAGAGCGATCTTGTCGCTCCGATGCACCTCTATGGCCAGGTCGAAGTGCATGAACATCTGGACCAGGTTGTAGGTGAAGGAATCGTAATTGTCGATGACCAGTAATTTTTTCATGCCGATAAAAAAAGCCGCCCGACTAGAGTCTGGGTGGCCTCGGCCTGTTTCATAACTCGATGTGATCCCGGGCGATTAGAGCCCTTTTTTCTGATTTTTGAAAAACTTGTAATGGATGGAAGGGCCGAAGTCAAGGGGAAAACCGGCGATCGGTACTGTTACGCCAGTTCATGAACATAAATCCCCGCCCTCGCCTCGATCCCATCCGCCAGCTCGAGAACCCGCCGGTGGTGAGTGAAAACCAGTACCTGGGTCTTGGCAGCCACCTCCCCGAGCACCTCGATGCAGCTCCGGGTGCGGTTGTCGTCAAAACCTATAAGAATGTCGTCGACGACGAACGGCATGGGCTCCGCCGTGTTGAGATGCTGTTCCAGGGTTGCCAGGCGCAGGGATAGGTAGAGCTGATCCCGCGACCCGTCGCTCATTCCATCGATGGGCACCTCGATATCATTGGAACGGACCCCAAGCAGGATGGGCCTGCCGGAATCGTCCAGCTCATCACGAAGATTTGTATAGGACCCCAGGGTCAGCCTGGAAAAAATCTCACCGGCCCTGGCCAGAACCGGGGCCTGGTTTTTCCTGCGATAGTCCTCTATCCGCTGTTCAAGGATGAGAGCGGCGATTTGCAGGCGAAGGTAGTGTTCGACACCCGAAACCATGGCGGCGAGCTGCTGCTCCGCCTCTTCCGATGCGTTTGCGGCCATGGCGCCGACATCCCTGGCCTTGATCTCGTTCTGAAGGGTCTGGCGGCGGTCCCGAAGGGCGTCCCGGTATTCCTGAAGCTCCTGCAACTCCCTAAAGACCCGGGTGATTTCCCCTTCAATGGCATCGATGTCCGATTCGTCCGCCTCCTTCTGCAGTTCATCGATGGAAAGGCCATCCCCATTGCGGGTGAGTTCCTGTTCCAGCGTTTCGAGTTTCTGCAGAAGCCTGCGTTTGATCCCGGAGCTTTCGCCGGCCGGTTCCAGTTCGTCGTCCGTTTCAACGCCGGCCTGGTGCCGCAGAACGGCAAGTTTTTCGCGGACCGCCCGAATCGTAATCTCAGCATCTTCGATTTCCTGCTTTACGTCCTTTTCCAGGGTCATTATTTTATTCAGGCTTGCCCGGGCTTCACGGGCCTCATTCAAGTCCCGGTGGAGCCCTGCGGCGATGGTGTCCGCTCCCAGCCCCTCCCTTTGAACGCCGATGCCGTCGGCGAATTCGAAAACCCTTTTTTCAAATTTTTCGGCAACCTGGTCCATTCCGTAGATTCGTTTGCGCAGATCTTCCGATTTATCGAATTTTTCAAAAAACAACACGAGCTGATCGAATACCTCGGTTGCATGCTCGGGATGAACATCGGTTTTCAGCCCCAGGCCGTCAATGGCCTGACCCCATTCCCTCACCCAGGCGGCTTGATCGTTTTCGATGGACGTAAGCTCTTCGCGGGTTCTTTTCAGACGGATCTCTGCCTCGGCAAGAGAATGCTCGAGTTGATGCTTCAGCTGAAGAGACGATTCCTCTTGAGCGATTCGCTGTTCACAGAGGTTGATCATGGCATCGAGACCCATCCTCTGAAGGTCTGTGCGATCGTCGAACCGGGATATCCGGAGCGCCAGGGTTTCCTTCAGCCGCTTACACTCAAGGGAGAGACTGTCGGCTTCCCCGGAACCCGCGTTCGCGGACCGGATAGCCGTCATCAGCTTTTCCACGCGGAGAAGCCACTGCTTCATCTCCCGGGGGGTTCCAGGATCCACCCCCAGGGGCTTCCAAACGGAATTCCATTGATGGTGTAAGGATTCTTTTAACGCCTTCGTCTTTCTGATCTCTTCCGAGATATCCCTCACACGCGATTTAAGGCCTTCAATTTTCGCCTCGAGGTCTGCGCGTTTAACCACCTGGTCTGCGGCCAGACGAAGCCGGTCCGACACATGGTCTGCCGCATCGACCTTTTTTTCATAAACCGAAGGGAGGTCGGATTCAGGCGTAAAGTCCCTGATGTCCTGCTCGACGTCGCAGTTTTCAATGTACTTTCGTTTGATCAGATTCCACACGATGTTCCGCACGGTCCGGGATGCTTCAAGCTCCGAAACCGCGGGTATGTCGCTTTTCAACAGCAGTGCGTTCAAGTCCTGCTCCGCCTGTTTCCGCTCTTCGTCAAGCTCCTTTTGCCTGCGTTCAAAGTCCCTGACGGCGTCATTGACGGCGTCGATTTTTTTTTCAAAGGCATCCAAGGTCTCGGACACCGGCAGGGCCGATTTCAAAAGCGCTTCCCCGGAACCTGAAAATCTCCCAAGCCCGGCAAGTTCATTTTCCCAGGCGGCTTTGTCCACGGAAGCGCGCTTCTCTACATCAGCCAGCCGCTGCTCAAGGTCGCCGGCCTTTCGTGCCGCTGCAACGGCCGCCTTCAATGCGCTCAGATCCGGATGGGGTTGACGTGCTTCACCGAGTTTTCTTTTAATGGACGCCTGCTCATCCTCGATATCCCGCAGCGTCGCTTCGGCCTTTTCCTTCTTTTGGGCCAAAAGGCCGTGTTTTCGCGCCAGACCTGAGATCCACTTTTTGTTGTTGAGCAGGGGCCGCAGCCGGTCGGCCTCATCAATGTCCATATCGGGACGCACGGTTTTCAATAATGTCCGGGCTTCATTGCGCAAGAGACGCCGTTTACCCTCCTGCTGGGGGCGGTCCTGGATCGTTTTTTCTACAGCGCCCCATTCCTTGTGCATGGACAGGATGGCTGCTTCGTTCTCCAGCAACTCATTTCGCACATTCAAGGACGAAGATGCTTCCTTCAGGCGGGATAACCTGGCTTCGGCGCGTTCCCCGGCCAGGCCGGCCGTTTGAAGGCTTTCGCTCAGGGATTTCCGGTTTTCGCCGAAATTTTCCGGCAGAAGCCCTACTTCTTTCATTTCGTCAAGCCGCGCCATTACCGAACAACGCTCCGCCAATGCGCCCTTCACGCGGTTCACGCGGTCCAGGCGGCTTTTTTGCCTGCTCCGGGCGCTGATCTCGTCCTCCACCTGTCCGATGCCGGAAAGGGTGTCGGCAAGCTCCTTCTGCAGCCTTTTCCATTCCGCAACCGGCAGGCTCGAATCCCGGATTCGCTTCTGGGCTTCTTTGAATCGCGATATGGCCTGATTCACCACTTTTGTAGAAGCCTGGGCCTTGAACAGTTCCTCGGCCTCTTTTTTAAGATCGGTCAATATCCGGCGCAGACCTGCCGTACCCACCGCCGCGCTGAAGAGCGCCTGTCCGAGGTCACCGGCTTGATTCAGAAGCTCCTGCCCTCCGGCTACCAGGCGGCCATGGTCTATCCCATACAGTTTCGTGAACAGGGTCTCGTCCATGCCGTCCGGCAGACAAGGCGACAACATCGCATCGTCCAGGGCATTATCGGTGCCGGGTTCAAGGAGAGTGCCTTTGGTTCCCTTCCGGCGCACAAATTCAAGGGCATGGCCGTTTGAAAGCCTGAGTTTTCCGCCAATCCGGAGCTGGGGTCCGGCGTGAAGGAAATTGTCGCGGGTTCGTGCCGGAATACCGAACAACCATCCGATGAGAGCCCTCAGCGAAGTGCTCTTGCCCGCTTCGTTGTTTCCGTAAATGAGGTGAAGCCCTTTATCGCCGTTGCTTAGATCCAGGGATGCACCGGTAAACGGACCAAAGGCGATGAGATCCAGGCGGTCGATTCTCATGGTGCACCGTCCACCGTCAGCAGCCTGCCGACCAGCATTTTCTTGGCCTCCTCAATCAAACGCCCGATGGTTTTATCTTCATCGAGATTCAGTGCGGAGCTTTCGCCGAAGGCTTCCGAGGGGATTTTCCGCCTGAGGTCGGCGATCACATCGTTAAGTCCGTCGATTTCATCGGGTTTTCCGGGAGTCGCCAAGATCTCCGCGAGCAGTTTTCCGAAGGCGCTGCCGCCGGACAACGTTAAATCCAGATCGCGTTTGCCGGTGACTGCATTTTCAATTCGTTCGATCCACAGCTCATCCCCGGCGATTTCCGCACCCAGTGCCCTGATCTGGTTTTCAAATCGTTCCGGATAGGCAGCCAAAGCATCCGAAAGGCCGGTGGCGCCCTCAAAACGGATGCGCATGGCCACGGGACGCCCGTCCGCGGATGCTCGCTGGTTTTCGATGGTCTTTCGGGCGCGGTCCTGAACCTCCCGCATCTCCGTCACATCGGTCAGATCGACGCTGCACAGCACCCACCGCAATACATCCAGAGGGAATCTTTCAACGTCCCGCACCGCGCCATCTTCGACGGTGACGACCACACATCCCTTGGCGCCCGTTTCCCGGATATGACGTCCCTGAACGCAACCGGGGAAAACGATCCAGGGGTCTTCAGACACAACCTCCTGTTGGTGAACGTGGCCCAGGGCCCAGTACTGGTAGCCCCGGGAACGGAGATCGTCCAATGAACAGGGGGCATACCCCGCATGACCTTCCCGTCCGTCCAGACTGGTATGGAGCAGGCCGATGTTGAACATGCCTTTTTCCGCAGCGGGAAATCCCGCTGCGAGATTTTCATCAACATGCTGCGTTCCAAAGCTTCGCCCGTGAATGGCAACCCCCAGATCATCACGCCTTAGGGTTTCAACCTTCCGGGATGACAACATCGTCATGGGGCCGGGACCCTCAAGGGTTTTGGTCATTCGATTGGCGGCATCGTGGTTTCCGGCAACGGTTATTACCGGTATGTTGTGCCGGCCCAATCGGCCCATCTGCCGGCTTAAGAATATGCCGGTACCGTAATCCTTCCAGTCTCCGTCATAGAGGTCCCCGGCCAGCAGAACGAATGCGGCCTTTTCTTCAATGGCCAGATCCACGAGATTCTCGAAAGCCCTTCGGCACGCATCCCGGAGGGATTCCGAAGGCGCCGATGCGTAGCGGGAAAGCCCGCGCAAGGGGCTGTCCAGATGAACATCTGCCGCGTGTATGAACTTGAACATGGCCACCTCAGCCCCGTCTTTCCAATCCTTCAACCACGGATTGGTAGGCCTCGTGAATCATCCTCCGGTCGAACTCCCAAAACTCCGCCAGCATGGCCTGGTCCTCATCATCCGTAAAATAGGACCGGGTTGACGGAAAGAAATGCCTGTCTTCCTTCTCGATATGTCCGGGGTAGAACCCGATGAGGGTTCGAAGCGTTTCAGTAATGCCGGCCAGGGCCGAATCGTCGCCGTTGCGGTAGCGGGTGTTTGCGGCTACAAGGGCCTGGGTGGTCCGTCGCCCGAACACATGCTCCTCGATCAGTTCATTCATGACCGTCAGATCCACGGCGGACAGGGGTTTGTGCTTCAATTCCCGAAAAAGAATTTCTTCCTCCTTCCCATGGTGGGTGCGATCGGCATATACCCGTATGAAATCGACCGCTGTATCCACGAAAACAGGGTCGACCTCGTGTTCCGACTCGATTTTTACCAGGGCCTTTTCGATGACCCGGAGCATCCGTTCAATAAGGCGGTGCTCTATCATCAGCGGACCGCGTGCCTGCATGTTTGCGACCTCCTTTACCGTTTTGCTGAATGCATTATGCCATTTCTTCAAACCATCCAGTTGGGCCGATCCTTTGCCCATTGATGGACGGTTTCATAAAGCCAGTCCTTTAGTTCCTCAACCACATAAAATCTGGGCAGGAGAAGATCGTCACGGGAGGAAATTTTGCCCTCCTGAATTGCCCTTTCGGCCAGGGGGGTGTTGGGATAAATCCGTATGCCGATGGATAATTTCGTCAGATCCAGAGATAGCGCATCCACAAATTCCAGGCTTTCCAGAACGGTTTCCCGGGTTTCACCAGGCCCGCCCAGCAGCAGAAATCCCATTTGAAAAACGTTTTCCTTTTTAAACAATTCTGAAATCCGGCGGACCTCTTCAAGGGAGAATCGCTTGTTGAAACTTTTCAAGATGACATCGGAGCCGCTTTCAAATCCCAGGCTGACCTCCCGGAATCCGGCCTTTGCCATTTTTTGCACGAGCTCGGCATCGATTTTTGAGGGATAAACAATGCATCTGGCTTGGATATCCAGCTTTTCGGCAATGATGCGGTCGCAAAGCGCCTTGGCATAAGAGGCAGGGAAATTAAACGTATTGTCGACAAAGAAAAAATGCCTGATCCCCGCGGCCACGTATTTTTTGATATTTTCAACCACTCTTTCAGGTGAGTGCTTTCGCAAAAGCCGGCCCTCGATGGCTGAGGTGGAGCAGTAACTGCAATCCATGGGACATCCCCGCCGTGTCTGAACGGGCACCCAGATGGGCTCGTCCGGGGAATTCCCGGGAATTTCCAGATGGATATTCGGAAGCGGCATGGTGTAGCCATCCAGGCTTTCAGGAAAATACAGTTGGGTCTGCAGCCCCTTTTCCGGCAGATATAGACCGGGAACATCCAACGGTTGTTTCCCGTTTTCCAGACGATCTAAAAGCAAGGCGAACGCCGTTTCACCCTCCCCCCGGATCCCCATGTCCGCCCCGGTGTAGGCGAGGGAACTGGTGGGAAAAATACTGTATCCCGCGCCTCCCAGAACAATGGTGGCATCTGAAAGGGCACGGCACGTTTTCACGACTTCCTTCACCGGTTCCAAAAGAAAGACCGTATTCTTCATGCTCTGATCATCCACGTTTCTCATGGAAACCCCGATGACCCGGGGCCTGAATCGGTTCACTTCAGTTTTCAATATTTCCAGATAATCATCATTTCTCGATCTCAGACTCAGCATTTTTACATCATGTCCGGCATCCCGTGCGGCCGCAGCGATATACGCCGCCCCCAACGGTAAAACCGTCATGTAAAGATTTTCGGTAATGACGGATATTAAAAGTACCCTCATGATTCAATCATCTCCCTGAAGTTTTGCCGGTTCTTCCGCCAATTCCGCGGTTGATCATAAATCCGCCTCAACAGCCTGAACGCTTTTCGCAGAAACCCGGCGGGGGTTTCACGCCAGACCGAAACTCTTTTTCCAGTCGTGAAATTCCTCATCCCGCCGGCTTTGGCTCCATGCGGGCGAAAACACCCTGTCCACCTTTCGAATCCGCCCCGAACTGAAGGGCGCCCAGATGCCGCAGGCCTCCCCGGCCAGAAGGGCGGCCCCGTAGGCCGTGGCTTCCACCGGGTCCATGCGTTCGATCAAAAGCCCCGTGATATTGGACAGGACCTGCATGAAGGCGACGTTCATGGCGGCCCCGCCGTCCACCCTTAAAGTGTCCTGGGCCGGAAGGCCCGAATCCAGGTAGATGCGCTCCAGCATTTCCCGGACCCGGAAGGATACCCCTTCCATGGCGGCATGAACGATATTGGCTTTGGAGGCGGCCAGCGTCAGGTTATGGAAGGCCCCGTAACGGTCGTATTGGTTGTGGGGGGTTCCCAGACCCTGGAGGGCCGGGAGAAAACGAATCCCGCCGGCATTTGCCGCCTGTCCGGCAGTTTTCTCCGCTTCATCATGCGACTTCAGGATGCCCACGGCGGCAAGCCAGTCGAAAACGGCTCCGGCGGTGATGACCATGCCTTCCAGGCAGAAGGTTTTCCGGTTCTCCCGGAACCACATGACAAAGGGATAGCTTCCGGTGGCCAGCCTGATTTCGTCCCCGGTGTTCACGTCGCAGGTGGCGGATGTTCCGAAGGAAATCTTGGCTTCTCCGGGTGTGAGACATCCCTGTGCATAGGCGGCGGACTGCTGGTCCCCGATCATGGCGCCGATGGGAACCGTTGCGCCGAAGACCTTCGCTGCCGTGTAACCGAAGATGCCGGCGGTGTCCATGACCTCGGGGAAAAAGGAAGGCAAAAGCCCTTGTTCTTCGAGAAGATCGTCAAACCATTTCCAGCCGGTGAGCAGATCGAAATACCCGGTGCCGCATGCATTGGAGGCGTCCGTGGCATGAACCGTTCCGCCGCTCATCCGGAAGGCGATGTAGCTGTCGACATTTCCCCATGCCAGTTCATTGTTTCTCATTCTTTTCCAGCCGTCGGGGATGGCGGTCAATGCCGGCTCGAGTTTTGAAGCCGCGGACAGCGCGTTGACCGTGATGTACCCTTTTTCGTTCAGTTCCTTTGCCCGGACGGCCCCGCGAAGATCCTGCCAGATGATAACCGGCCCCAGGGGCCTTCCGGTTTCCCGTTCCCAGATGACGATGGAGGAACGCTGCCCCGTAATGCCCACGGCAGCCACATCCCGGGGATGAACCTCCGCATCGGCCAAAGCCTTTCCCACCGTGTCCATGGCGATGGACCAGAGGACTTCCGGGTCCTGCTCCACATGCCCCGGCCTGGGGTAGTTGAGCCGGCATTTGGCTTTGGCCCGGCCCACGACCCTGCCGGAATCATCGACCACCATGGAGCGGATGTTGGTGGTGCCGGCGTCCATGCCCAGGAGAAATTTATTCATGGGGAATAAGCACCTCGGGGTTCATGATGTTTTCGGGGTCCAGAACGTTTTTGATTTTCCTCAGGATCCCCACCCCGGCGGGTCCCAGTTCGTCGGCCAGCCATTTCTTGCGGATGCGGCCGATGCCGTGGTGGTGGGAGATGCCGCCCCCGCCTCTGAGGGTGGCCTCCATGACCCTTTTCCAGCAGTCATCGTAAACTGTTTCCATGTTTCCGGGATCATCGACTCTGGCCGCGAAAGTGAAGTAGAGATTGATGCCCGATCGGTAGCAGTGCGAACTGTGGGCCGAAGCGTTCAGCATGTTCGGAACGAGGTTCAGCGAAGATACGGCGTTGTGGTAAATCCCTTCGATACGGTCCCAGGTGGCGGCGATTTCGATGGTGTCCAGGATGATGTTGTTTTGCAAAAAGCTTTCAAACCCGGGCACGTGATTCCGGTCCTGAAGCCATTTTAAAATCGGTTCGGAAGGGGCCCTGCCGATGCCGAGATCCGATGCAATCTCTTCACACTCTTTCAACTCGGCCTCCACCCGGCCCGTGGGCCCTTCGTGGACCAGGATGATGAAAGCGTCCCGGTCCCGGGCCTGGTCCGGAAAAAGCCGTTTGACCTCTGTTGCGTCGTATTGGCGCATCACCGGCGGGTTCCATCCGGACTGGATCACGTGCCGCTGAAATGAAAATCCCTTTTCCATGGAAGGGGCTCGCCAGGCGCTGTAATCCTGTTTCGGGGCTCTCCAGTACAGGGAAAAGGTCACGGCGGTAATGACGCCCAAGGTTCCCTCGCTTCCCAGAAAAAGGTGTTTCAAATCAGGACCGGATGACGCCCTCGGGGTAAGCCGGGTGCTGTAGATTTCCCCGTCGGGCAGCACGGCCTCAATGCCCATGACCATGTCCTCGATGCTCCCGTATGCGCTGGAAAACTGGCCGGAGGAGCGGGTGGCCACCCATCCGCCCACCGAGGAAACATCCATGGACTGGGGAAAATGTCCGATAGTCATGCCCCGTCTGGCCACGGCCGCTTCGGCGTCGGACCCCCGGACCCCGGCTTCGAAGGTGGCCATCAGATTGTCCGTGTCGATCATCCTGATTTTCTTCATGGCCCCCATATCCAGAAGAACGCAGTGAGGCGTGGCCATGATGCCGCAGACCACGCCGGAACCCAGTCCGAAGGTCAACAGGGGCGTTTTCGTTTCCCGGCAGATTTTCACCACGGCAGCCACGTCATTGGTGGTGGAAGGGGTCACCACGCAGGCGGGGTTGGGGCAGCCCCGGCCCTTCAGGTCCGCCAGCTGGCTTAATACGGAATAATCGTGGCGCCGTTCGGCTAAAAATTCAAGGTTGGTCCTGACCTTTGTTTCGTCGACGGCCTGCCTTAACCTGGCGATGACCTCCTGTGTGTCCATGGTGTGATGTCCTTTCCTGCAAAATCCGGGTTGTTTCATTTATTACGGTTGCGTGTCATGCGGCCTGGTGATGATATTACGCTGCTTTTGAACACAGGCATCCACCTGGGCCATCCGTTTGCTTTCGCTCCATCCCAGAAGCCGGGCCATGGCTTTCGAAGCGGATTCCAAAGCGGGGATTCCGTTGTTCACGTCAAAATAAGACCTCGCGCTTCTCCTGATCCAGTAATCTTCCAGCATGAGGGCCCCTTCGAATCGAACGGCAAATGCGGCTTCGCCAGCCGGGCCGCTTTCTCCGGAAAAGATCTCGAGTGCCTCGTTTCCGTAAAGGCCTGCCAGGCGACCGGCCTCTTCTTCTGAAAACCCGAGAAGCCGGACCTTTTCCGTCAATGCGGCAAAGGTCCCGGCAAAGTCGCCGCCGGGCAGGGGGATTTCACCGGTTGTGGAGATGCCGGGTTTGCGGTTCAGCAATTTTTCGCACTGGTCCGCCACCCGCTGGGCCATGGAACGGAAGCTGGTGAGTTTTCCGCCGGCAACGGTCAGCATGCCGCCGGGTCCCCTGAAAATTTCGTTCCGTCTGGAAATTTCAGAGGGCTTTTTCCCTCTGGCGCCCAGAAGGGGACGGATGCCGGACCAGAGGGCCAGGATGTCTGTGTCCCTGATGGGGTCCATGTCAAAGACCGTATCGGCGGAAGCGGTCAGGTAAATGATGTCCTCCCGTGTGATTTCGGGCCAGTATGCGGGCTTTGGGAAAAACGTGTCCGTAGTGCCGATATAGACGAAACCACCCCGGGGAACGGCGAAGAGGCCGCGGCCGTCCCCCGCCGTCCAGACCACGGTGTTGTTCAGGGGAAGGCGGGACCTTGAAACCACGATGTGAATCCCCTTGGTGAGCTGGAGTTTGTTCCTTGCCTTCCGGTCTTCGAATTTACGGACGATATCCACCCAGGGGCCGGCTGCGTTGATCACCTGCCGGGCATGAACCCTTATGGCGGAGACCGCCTCCGTCGCGACATCCGTAAGGACGGCGCCGGTCACCTTTCCGTTTTCTTTCAGAAGTTCGACCACGGCGGTGTAGGTGGCCACCTTGGCCCCATGGGCGGCGGCGCTTCGGGCATTGGCCAGGGTGAGGCGGGCGTCGTCCGTCAGGTACTCCGGATACACCAGGGCACCCTCCAGGTCTTTGGAATCAACGAACGGCTCGTTTAAATGGATGAGCTCCCGGTCCCATTGCACATGACGTTCAGCCGGGTCAACCTCTCCGAGTTTTTCATAGGTCCACATCCCGGTTTTCAGGATCCGGACGGCTTTTCCGGATCTGGCCAGAACCACCATGGGGTTGGTGAGGGACAGGTGGGGGGCGATTTTCCTTAAAGTCCTGCGTTCCCTTGCCGCTTCACGCACCACGGTCATCTGACCCTGGGCCAGGTATCTCAATCCGCCGTGAATGAGTTTGGAGGACCTGCCGGAGGTGCCGGATGCGATGTCTCCGGCGTCGACAAGAAGGGTCGAAAGGCCCCGCATGGCCGCTTCCCGGGCGATACCGCAGCCGGTGATGCCTGCGCCGATGATAAGAACATCAAACCTTTCACCTTCAAGGTCTGACAGAAGTCTATTTCGCTGGGTCGCGTCTATGGCGGTTCGGACATCCATCATGGGTTCACGGGTGCGATAAAAGGGTTAACGGTTCCGGGGAAAACCTGCAGGTAATTAACCGCGATTTTTAATCTTTTACAAGTGAAAAAAGATGAAATCCCCTAAAGTCCCGGTGAATGACTTGAAAAAAACCGGAACTTCTGTTTAAAGATGGATTCAGGATAATCATGTCAATCGATTCCGGATATTTTTTTGCAGCTTCGATAATAACAGACGGAGGTTCCTGTGAGTGTAAAAAACATCAGATCCATTTGTTTCGAGTGTCATTCCCGTTGCGGTGTCATTCTTGAGGTGACCGGGGATAAACTGACGGGCATCAGGGGGGACAAGGACCACCCTTTCAGCAAGGGGTTTCTCTGCCCCAAGGGAAAAGCCGTCATGGAGATCATTTATCATCCCGAGCGGGTGACCAAACCGCTGGTGAGGACCGGCAGTCGGGGTCAGGGCAGGTTTTCGCCGGTTTCCTGGGATGAGGCCACCGGGCTTATTTCAGAAAAACTTCTCGGCATCCGGGAAAAAGACGGGGCCGAAGCCTTTGCCGTGGGCACGGGAACCACGCGGGGGATACCGCCTTTTCTGCATCGTTTCATGGCCGCGTACGGTTCTCCCAATTATTTCTCGCCGGTTTCGACCGGTTGAAGGACCATGTGGCCGAATACACCCCGGAGCGGTGTTCGGAGATCACCTGGATTCCCGCCGAACAGATTGAAGGGGCTGCCCGACTGTACGCCGCCACAAAGCCCGCCTGCATCGGCCCGGGTATGGCCGGGGCTTCACAGGCCGTAAACGCCTTTGACCTGAACCGGGCCCTGGCATCCCTTGCCGCCATTACCGGGAACCTGGAAATCCAGGGGGGAAACCCCAATTTCAGGTCTCCCACGGGCCGGCGCAGCTGTTACGGACCCGAATTTTCCGTCATGGCCAACCTTCCCCCCGAGCAGGCGAACAAGAGAATCGGGCTGGATGTGTTCCCCATCATCACGCGGGCCTCGGGCATCCCCGAACAGCTCTGGAAGGCCATCCTGGAGAAAAAGCCCTATCCGGTGAAAGGCCTGGGGCTGTTCGCCGGCAATGCCATGTGCTCCTATGCCAATTCCCGGGATGTCGAAAAAGCGCTGGCCGGCCTCGACTTCCTGTTTGCCGTGGATTATTTCCAGACGCCGACCACGGCCATGGCGGATGTCGTTCTTCCCCCGGCCCACTGGACGGAGCGAAACGACGTGGAAGACCTCATGATGATGAACCACGTGTTCTGCCAGGAAAAGCTGGAGACCATCGGCATGACGTTCGATGAATTCCGGGAAAAAGGGTGCGTCAGCATCCCCCTGGCGTACAAGGGGTACGAGAAGTACAAAGGATTCAAGACGCCCTCGGGTACGGGCAAGGTGGACCTGTATTCGGAAGCCGCCGAAAAAGACGGGGCATCGCCACTTCCCGTTTTTAGGGAACCTCCCCAGAGCCCGGTGAGCACTCCTGATTTATACCGGGAATTTCCCCTGATATTGACCACCGGCGGAAGAAACGTGGTCTATTATCATTCCGCCCATCGCAACATCCCCTCTTTGCGGAAATTATCGCCGGATCCCCTGCTGGACATCAACCCGGAAACCGCGGAAAGTTTGAACATCGTGGACGGGGAATGGGTCCGGCTGAAAACCATGACGGGAGAAGTCGAAATCAGGGCCCGGATCGAAGACGGCCTTCACCCACGGGTCGTCCACGCCCCGCATGGTTACTGGTACGGCGTGGAAAAAGGATGGGAGCGCGTGAACATCAACCAGGTCACCGGCAACGAGTCCCAGTGCAGGGCCACGGGATCGGTCCAGACACGGGCGCTGTTGTGCAGGGTGGAGAAAATCGCTTCCTGACCTGCCGTCAGAAACTCAGTGCGGCATTTTTCAGAATAGTTTCGGATCGGAGAGGTGAACATGAAGGGTAAATTTTTTATTGTTTCAGCCGGGATCTTGTTTATACTGGTCATCACCGCGGCATGGACCAGGGCCGATGACTGCCGTCCCTTGGCGGTCACAAAGGATCACAAATGCCCGGCCTGCGGCATGCGGGTGGCGGAGTTCACCCACTGGCACACCCAGATGGTATACGAAGACGGGACCAACGACGCTTTTTGCGCGGTCAAGTGCCTGATGGCCGTTTATCTCGATCCGGGGAAATTTAAAACCAAGAAGAAGGTCAAAGCCCTGTATGCAAAGGACTATTACAGCCTCGCGTGGCATGACATGAAAGCCATGTTCTATGTCGAAGGAAGCGATATCACAGGGCCCATGGGAAAGGACCTGGTCCCCTTTTCCGATAAGGGCCAGGCCAATGGGTTTCTCAAGGATCATAACGGTTTAAAAATTTACGGGTTTGAGGAGATCACCCCGGAACTGATTCAAAAACTCCGGAATAAAAAAGGCAAGGGCATGTGAGAAAAATCTGCCTCTGGCTTGCGGTTTTCATCCTTACGGCGGCCGGGGGGTGCTCCCGGCCGCCGATCCGGGATGGGGATAAATTCCCCCGAATGGTGTTTTACGACGCCGTGGGCAAAAAAGTGGGGATTTACGATTATGCGGGTCCGGACCGGCTGCTGCTGATCCACTTCTGGGGAGCCGCGTGTTGCATGACCTATTCGGAACCCACCATCCGTGCGGTGGCCGGCGTGCATGCCGGCAGGGAGTTTGACAATGTCGCCGTTGTTTCCGTAAACCTCGACTACAAGGAATCCCGGGTCCGGCGTATCCGGCAGAAAATGGGGCCGGGACACCCCCTGTTCAACGACCGGGACGGGTGTTTTTACAAGGCATACCCGAAACTCAGATATTTTTTCCCCATGTCCCTGATTCTTCTGGTGGATGAAGAGGGGATCATCCGGGGGCACATCATGGGCCCCCAACTCCTGCCGGCCATAAGCGACCTGATCCGGAGGTCCCAAATTCCGCGTGGGGATAAATCATGAGACCCTGCCGGGGACTTCTCATCGTTGTACTGTTGTTCTTCCTGGCTGGTTTGGCCGGTGTCCTTTATCTCGGCAGAACAGCCGATCATGGACTCCGGGGATTGAATGAAAAACAACGGATCGCGGCCGTCCTGGGCTTAAGTGATCCGGTGCCGGCAACGGAAGCCCGATACATCCGGCATTTGTCCATGGCGGATGTTTTCGCCCCGTTCCAGGACATTCCCGCGGGGTTTGATATTTTCCCGTCCGGTTCCTTTTATTCGCCCCGTGCCGTTCCATTACCGGATTACATGGAAAGAGGGGGGAAATGAATCGCCGTCTGAACCTGCTGGACTATGCCGCAGGGTCCATCCTGCGCCGGTATTCCGCCCATCTGCCGGTGGCGGCGGTTTTTATCATTGTGGTGTTTTTGGCGGCTTCGGTAATCCTGACCCTTTCTTCCCTGAAAAAAGAGGCGGCAAATATCCTTGCCGCAGCCCCCGAACTCACCGTCCAGGAGATGTCCGGAGGACGCCAGACCCCCATTGCCGTTGACATTGCGGAAAAAATCAGGAGCGTGACGGGGGTGGAATCGGCCCGGCCCAGGATCTGGGGATACCTGTATGAACCTTATGCCGGCGTGAATCTGACCCTGTGGGGGGTGGATGAAATAACAGGGGAGAAGATGTTCTCCGGCGATTTTTCATTCCGGGAAGGCGGGTTCTACAAGCCCGGGGAGCGGTGGAAAATCGTGGTAGGGGAAAAAGTCCCGCAGGCCCTGAATCTGAAGGGGAGAAAAAACCTCACGTTTACGGACGGCCAGGGGAAGCTTAAGAGTTTTGAAATCGCCGGTGTATTCTCATCCGTCTCTTCAATGCTGACCGCGGACCTGGTCATCATGCCCGAAAAGGACCTTCGTGAATTTTTCCACATGGACAAAGGCCTTGCCACGGATATCGCGGTTACCGTGAAAAATCCGGCTGAAATCCCCATGGCGGCGGTAAAAATTTCAAGCCTGTGTCCCTCCTGCAGGGTTATCTCCAGGACATGGATGCAAAGGGCCTATGAGGCGGTTTTTAATTTCCGGGGGGGCCTTGTCCTTTTGCTGTGGATGGGGTGTCTGGTATCCTTTCTGATCCTGTTGTGGAACAAGGGAGCCGTGCTCTCGGGTCTTGAGAAAAGAGAACTGGGGATTTTAAAGGCCGCAGGGTGGTCTTTCGAGGATATCCTGGAATTGAAGATCATGGAAGGGGCGATGATCAGCGGGGCTTCATTTACCGGCGGATTTGCAGCGGCCTGCATCCATGTGTACGGTTTTGACGCCGTACTTTTCCGGCCCGTTCTTTTCGGATGGTCGGTCCTTTTTCCCTCCATGAACCTGGTTCCGGTTTTTTCTTTCGGCCCCCTTTTTCTGATACTGATCCTGACGGTGCTCCCCTACATGGCCGTATCTCTTTTGTCCGCCTGGAAAAGCGCAACCATGGATATCGGAGAATTGATCCGGGGTGAAGATGGATGATCCGTTTAACCGGTGTATCCAAAATTTTTGAAACGGGAAATCAGGATATTACCGCTGTTTCCGAGGTTTCGGTCTCGATTCCCCGCGGCGCCCTGACCCTTTTGACGGGAAACAACGGCTCCGGAAAAACCACCCTGATGCTCTTGATGGCCGGGATACTTTCTCCGGATGCCGGGAGGGTGTATTTGGACGGCATGGACATCTCACGGCTCCCGGAACGGATCAGAAGCCGCATCCGGAGAAACAGGACGGGCATTATCTTTCAGGAACGGTTTTTCATCCGGACCGCACCGGTATGGCAGAACCTGGTCCTTTCCCTGATTCCCACGGAAAGGCCGATGGCCGATATCCGTAACAAAGGAAAAGCGCTGCTTCGCCGGTTCGGCCTGGAGGAAAAAGAGAACGTCCGGTGCGGGCGGTTGTCCGGCGGAGAAAAACAGCGCCTGGCCATTGCCAGGGCACTGATCAACGACCCGGATGTGATATTTGCAGACGAGCCCACCACCCACCTGGATCACGACGTATTGCAGATGCTCACCCGGGAAATCCAAAACTGGAAAACCCGGGGAAAAACCGTGGTGATCGCTACCCATCAGCCGGAACTGCTGAATGCGGCAGGCCCGGACATCCGGTTGACCCTTGAAAAAGGCCGCCTGGCGCGGGAAGAAAGATGATCCTGACCCCCTGGGTACTGGGACTGACCCTGGGTTCGGTGGTGTCCCTGTTGCTCCTGTTCCGGGCGGCGATCCCCGCTGCCGTTATCCTGGTCCGGGGTGAAGACGGTCATTCCAGGCGTCAACTGGTGCTTGAAAAACAGGAAATGCTGGGCAGCACAATATTGAGCCTGGCGGGGATGTATTACCTGGCGTCCCCTTTTTTTCTTTCGGCTTCGGCCTTTGACCTGGGAAGGCAGATCCCCGGCGCCATGTGCGCCCTGGGAACCTTCAACGCCAATGCTTTCGGTTTCCCCCTTTTGATGATGCGCATGTGCGGCATTTTTCTGATTATGGCATGGCTTGCCCTTTATGCCCTGGACAAAGAGGACGTGAACACCCCCAACAGAGAAAAGCGGCGGGTGCTGCTGGTTTTTCTCGCAGCCTGGATGACCGGGGACACCCTGGTCCAAAGCCTGTTTTTCCAAAACCTGGATCCGTCCGGGGCCACCTCCTGTTGTGCCGTTGTTTTTGACCCCACAGGAGGACCGGGTGCCTCGCCGGCAGGTTTTTTGGCCCGGTTCCCCGGCATGAGGCTGTTTTCGGCCGCAGGGGTCCTTTATGCCGCGACGGGGGCCTGGGGCCTGATGCGCCGGAAAAGGCGCATGATACTGGTTTACGGGCTGATATCGCCGTTTTTCTTTTTTTTCGGCGTCGCCGCCATGATATCGTGTATCAGCCCCTACATTTATGCGCTGCCCCACCATCACTGCCCGTTTTGCATCCTGACCGGCAAAGAGGGCATCCTGGGGATTCCCCTGGCGCTTTTACTTTACGGGGGAACCGTGTCCGGCTGGAAGGCCGGCCTGATGGAATTGTTCTCGGGAACAGGAAACCCCGGCGGCCCGGCCGGAAAGAAAATAAAAAAATACGCCGTTGTTTCCGTATTCGCAAACGCGGCGTATGTCCTGGGAGGAGTGATGATTGTGGCCCTGTACCGGATTTTCGGCCAACTGATTTAAGTTATCGCCGGCCGTATCGGGGTTTTCGTTTTTCATGGAAGGAGGCGAAGCCTTCGGCCAGGTCGGTGGACAGGCCCGACAGGGCCTGGTTCCGGTCTTCGAAACGAATGGCCTGTTCCACGCCGCCCGCGTCCATGTTGAAATTGAGGATTTCCTTGGTGAGCTTCAGCCCGAAGGGGCTCTTGGTCAACAACTGCTCCACGGTGAAGTCCACGGCCCTGGGCAGAACCTCATCGTGTTCCTCCACCAGGATATTCACATAACCCTGCTGGAACGCTTCATCCGCCCACAGCTCCCGCCCGGTGTAAAGCAATTCGGCGCTCTTGTGAAAGCCCAGAATCCGCGGCAGAAAATACGATGACCCCATGTCTCCGCCGCCGAACCCTATTTTAATGTTTTAATGAAGGAGTTCAAGAATTTGGTTTTCCGGGAGGCCACGACGATATCGCAGGCATTGGTAAAGGCCATGCCGAATCCCGCTGCGGCGTGATGGACCGCCGCCGCCACCGGCTGGGGGATCCGGCGAAGCTTGACGATGATCTCGCTGCTGTGCTTCTGCCGCTGGAAAATCTGCTTCGGGGTGTCCGGAAAATTGTTGAAATCATGTTCGGCCGTGCTCTTCAGCGGGTCTTCGAACAGGTCCAGACCCGCGCAGAACATTTTCCCCGAACCATTGAAAATCAGGACCCGGCAGTCATAGGCGGTTTCCATAAATTCAAAACAGTCATATAAATCGGAAATCATCTGAAGGTTGACGCTGTTGGCATTGTCCGGCCGGTTCAGGGTCAGAAGTCCTATTTCCGGGAATGTTTTATGGGTTTGCAGCAGAAGGGTCTCCCAGTTTTTCCATTCTTCCCATACACCGTTATTTTTTTCCATGTTCATTCCGATCCTTCCGTATGAAATTCAACATCAAGCCGTCATGAGGGAATGTCCGCTTCAAAGTCCGCCGATGATTTCATGAAGTCGTTTTTGACCGGCGGGACCTTGATCCGGTCTTCGGGTTTCCGCATCAGGTACAGGGCTTCCTCCGGACAGGTGCTGACGCACAGGCCGCAGCCGATGCAGCGGTCGGTGTTCACCCGGGCGGTATTGTCGTCGGCAATGGCGATGGCGCCCATGGGAGAGCGGTCGATGCAGGTCTCACACGCCGTGCATTTTTCCGCGTGGACGGCTGAATAGTAGCTGGAAGTAGAGTATTTCCCCGGTTTGGGGATGGCTTTCAAGGCCAGCAGATTCACGCAGCAGTCCGGGCAGCAGTTGCACAGGGCGTCCGGATTCTGCATGTTTCCCAACTGGGGGACAAGCCCCTGGCGGTCGCAGTCTTTCAATATCTCAAGAACTTCTTCCCGGGTCACTTCCCTTCCTGTTGATAATATGCGGACTGTTTCAACGTTCAATGGTCATCCTTTTTAGTTCATCCTGAAATTCAGTCGATTCGAATCGGAGATCCTGCCGGATGAGGAAGCGTAACGTTCAAAGGAAATTAATTTGACCCGGCCCCGGGGATTTGTCAAGATTTTCCTGATTATTTTCCTCACCGGAATGGTGAAGTTCTGTTGAATCCCATGGATTCGTATGATATGGGGATTCCCATATCTTCCTGATAACCGTCTACAGAAATGGAGCAGTCCAATGGATCTTGCCGGTATTTTGGAAAAAGCTGAAAACGACGAAAGACTGACCCGGGAAGAACTGCTGTTCCTGCTGGATTTTCCCTCCGACGCCATGGAAGTTTACACCATCATGGCCCGTTCCAATCGTCTGTCCAAGTCCCTCAGCGGCCATAAGGCCGAGGTTCACGCGCAGTTTGCGCTGAATATCGCCCCCTGCGGATGTGACTGTAAATTCTGTTCCTTTTCAACCCTGAACAGCGTGTTTGACAAAAGATGGGAAATTTCTTTCGACGAAGCCGTCCAAAACGCTGAATTGCTCGAAACAAACGGCGCCAATGCGATTTTTGTCATGACCACGGCCCATTACGCCTTTGGCAGATTCCTCGAGATATCCGGGGAAATACGAAAACATCTGAAAAGCGAAACCGTGTTGATCGCCAATGTGGGGGACCAGACACTTGAAAACGCCGTGAAATTAAAGGAGGCCGGATACCAGGGGGTCTATCATGCGCTGAGGTTGCGCGAAGGCACGGACACGAACATAGACCCCGGGCAAAGGAAGAAAAGCATCCGGCATTTTCAGGAGGCCGGCCTGTCCGTCGGGACCTGTGTGGAACCCGTGGGGCCGGAGCATTCCAGCGGCGAGATCGCCGATATGATTCTGTTTACCGCATCTTTTCTGCCGGCATTCAGCGGGGCCGCCAGAAGGATCACGATTCCGGGAAGCCCCCTGGAGTCATACGGCATGATATCGGAGATGAGAATGGCCCAGATCGTCGCGGTAACACGGCTTGGAATGCCCCATGCGGTGAAAGGCAACTGCACCCATGAACCCTGCAGCCTGGGCGCCATCGCCGGGGCCAATTTATTCTGGGCTGAAATGGGAGCGAACCCCAGGGATGTCAAAGAAAACACAGAGGACGGACGCGGCGGGACGGTTGCCCATTGCCGGAAATTATTCGAAGAATCGGATTGGAAGGTGTTGACGGGCCCGTCGATGTTTTATGCCGGAGAAAATTTTACCAAAGATATTTGAATTTTACGCATTATGGGAATAAAGGATTCGCAGGTCGGGATTCATATCCCGACAAAAAGCCAAGAAAAGAGAATTACAAGGAGACGATCAACATGGGAATTAAAATCTGGTGGCAGGATATTCTGCCGAGTTCCGAACGATCCATCGTGGGCGGCGACGCCGCGACTCAGAAAAAGATCCAGGACAAGCTATTGGGGACCGCCCGGAAAGCGGCAAGGGAGGACACCGTCATCGAGGTGCATAACGTCAAGTACTCTTCCTATGCGTTTAATGCCGCGTATCTGGAAATGCTCAACAATGTCTGGATTATCGACGGCATTATCGAGGCGGAAACCCGGGGGTATGATGCGGCGATCATCGGTTGCGGAAATGATCCCGGTCTGCAGGAAGCCCGCCAGGCCGTTGATATCCCCGTGATCGGGTGCACCGAGGCCGCCATGCTCCTGGCCTGTTCCCTGGGCTCGAAATTCGGGGTGGTCACGGTCATGGATGAATTTATCCCCGTGTGCGAAAAAAATATCCGGAATTACGGACTGGGCAGCCGTACGGCCGGACCGGTCAGGGTCTACCAGATGGGGAACAACCCTTTTGCGGCCTTGTTTGAAATGGTGGAAAACCCGGCATCCATTAACCCCCAGTTTGAAATGCTCTGCCTGGAATGCATCGACGACGGCGCCGAGGTGATCATCCCCGCCTGCGCCAGCCTGAGCCCGGCCACGGCCCTCCTGGGATACACGGTGGTCCCCGGAACCGGGGTTCCGGTCATCGACATCACCCAGGCGGCCGTGAAACTGGCGGAAACCCTGGTGGATTTAAAACGCAAGACGGGACTTTCCAAATCCCAGAAAAATGCCTATAAATCCATACCCGCCAAGCTGCGCGACAAAATGCGGGCCGCAGCGAACTGCATGGAAAAACGTGTTTAACGACGGAGATTTTTTGAATGGACAAGGTGGATATGGAACGTGAGGAGTTCAGACAACGGCTTGAAAAATTCTGCAGGACCCAATACGGGGACGACGATGCCGCGGTGACAAAAATTCTGGACATGCCGGGACATGCCGGATTTTCCTACGGATTCACCGTGGCCTCAAGAGGAAGGGAAACATCGTGGTATATCCGGATGCCGCCGCCCAACACCCGATGGGTGGGTACGGCCGATGTCATGCGTCAGGTGGAAATCCTCAATGCCCTGGATGATACCGATGTCCCGCATTGCCGGGTGAAATGGTCCGGAGAGGATCCGCAATGGTTCGGGTGTCCCTATTTTATCGTTCCCCTGTTAAAAGGGGATGTTTTACGGCTTCACGATCCGGAAAATCTGACTTCAAAAATGACCCGGGAACAGCATCTCAAGCTGGGGGAACAGATCATGAAGGCCCTGGTGGGGATTCATAAGGTGGACTGGCAAAAAAAAACACCCCGGCTGGGACCTCCCATTCCCCTGGACGAGGATGTGATCCGGTGGGACCGGTTCCTGGAACGCTGCGCAGAACCCGAAAGGTTCAGACACGCCCGGGAAGTGCGGCAAAAGCTGATTGACAAAAAGCCCGGGGATTCCCCTGTGGGCGTTTTCCATGGGGATTACCAGGTGGGGAATATGTTCTGCTCCTTTGAAGGAAACCTCCTGGCCGTCATCGACTGGGAACTGGTGGGAATCGGTTCCACCCTGAACGACGTGGGATGGGTGGCCACCTTCAGCGATGCCGCGGCCTGGTCCATGGAAGGCATTCCCCGGAAAATGTTCCTCGATCCGGACACTCTCGTTGACCTTTACCGGAAACACCATGGCGCGCCGCTGCCGGATATCGGATGGTTCAGGGCCCTGGCCGCCTATAAATTCGCCATCATTTCGGGTTTGAATTTAAGCCTTCACCGGAGGGGCAAACGGCCCGATCCGCTTTGGGAGGATATGCGGTTTTCCATTGACACCCTCATGGCAAGGGCTCTTGCGCTGGTCGACGAGGTATAGAAAGAACACGCCGAAAATACCCTGAAACGTGGGATCGATCACCCGATGATCCCCCGTATCCGGGTCTAGTACTCCCGCAAAATCCGGTTCGCCACGGCGATTTTGTGAACTTCATCCGGGCCGTCGTAAATCCGCGCCGCCCGGTTTTCACGGTAGTACATGGAAATGGGCGTGTCGTCGGACATGCCTAAGCCCCCGTGGACCTGGAGTGCCCGGTCCGTGACCCGCTGCATGGCGTTGGCCACAAAGAATTTGATCAGGGAAATATCCTTCATGGCCTGTTTGACACCCTTGTTTTCGATGGTCCAGGCGGTGTTCAGCACCATCAGCCGGGAGGCCAGGATATCCGCGGCCGAGTCGGCGATATAGGACTTGATGATGTCCGAGTCGGCCAGGACCTGGGTCGGGGTCCGGCGCCGTTTTTTGGCATGTGAGCACATCAGGGCGAAACAACGGTTGCAGATGCCGATCCACCTCATGCAGTGATGGATTCTGCCTGGTCCCAGACGCTCCTGGGCCAGCACAAACCCCATGCCTTCACCGCCAAGAATATTTTCCTTGGGCACCCGGCAATTCTGGTACAGCACTTCCCCATGGCTGGTCCAGCCTTCTCCCACATGCCCCATGACCGAGATGTTCCGGACTATGTTGAAACCCGGCGTTTTGGTGGGAACGATGATCATGCTGGCCTTGCGGTGGGGGGATTCGGCTTCGGGGTTGGTTTCCGCCATGACGATGGCGAACTCGGCGCCGTCGGCGCAGGAAGTGTACCATTTGTGGCCGTTGATGACGTAGTCGTCACCGTCTTTTTTGGCCGTGGTGAGAAGCCAGGTGGGGTTGGACCCGCAGACCTCCACTTCGGTCATGGAAAAACAGGACCGGATTTTGCCCATCACGTTCGGGCGGCAGTATTTTTCCTTCTGTTCCGGTGTGCCGTATTTGTGAAGGATCTCGATGTTTCCGGCGTCCGGGGCCTGGCACCCGAAGACATAGAGACCGTACGGGGTGCGACCCAGGGCCTCGTAAATCATCGCGGTTTCCATGAGGGGAAGCCCCATGCCCCCGAATTCCTTCGGGTGGAGGGGGGCCCACAGTTCCATTTTCCGAACCATGTCCCTTTTCTTTTCCAGTTCCCCCTCTATGGCATAAAACCCCTTGGATTCCATTTCCTTTTCCAAGGGGATGAGTTCCCTGTCCACAAATTCGTTGATGATGTCCAGAATGGTCTGGAGCTTTTCCGAAACTTCAAAAGACATGCGGTACCTCCTTCTGTTGCTGTGATAACGGGTTAGGTTTGCCGGTTAAACCGGAGGAATCCTGCAAGGGGCACATGAAGCGGGCTTACGCGGGAGGCCCTCGACAATGCACTTCTCTTACCAGAAAAGGGATGTTTCCTGCAATGCCTTATTTTGCCATATTTTGAAAGGTTCAGTCATCCAGATCCTTCCTGAATTGCATATACGTTCCGGGAATCTGAACGTAATTTAAAAACCGCGCCGCACGGGGAAAGGAATTCCGCCTTAAAATTTTCGAGAGGTTCACGCCCACTCCCGCATAGAGGTTCCGGTGGTTTTTATCTTCCCTGTCCTGAAATCCTCTGGTGTAGTAGCCCAGATGAAGTTCCAGATATTTCAGCCATCCCCGGGAGGTGGCCGGAAAGCCGCTGAATTTAAGTGCGAGAAGGTGCTTTGAATTGTCATAATCGGTTATGAAATCAGGGTCGTTGGGATGAAATCCGTATTCCCACCGGAAATCAATTTTATCCCTCAGCCCCTGGTGGGTGTAAGTCAGGTACCCGAAGGCGCATCCCAGGATATTGGAGATGAGATCTTCATGAGAAAACCCGTAACTGCTGAAACTGTCCCCCAGTTCCATATACCCCATGATGGAAAGGGAGGAGAGGGCGCCGTAAAGTGCGGCCTGTTCCCTCGAAAAGCACCAGGACGCGTAAAGGTGGGACAAACCGTGGGCCGTTACGTAGCTGGTGTAAGCATGCCCGATTTTGTCGGACCCGCCTTCCTCGGTATGATCTGAAAACCATCCCTCGGACTCGGCGTGGGGGGAGGTTTCGAAATAATCCCAGTTATAAATGCCCCAGGCGGTGATAATGCCGATGCCTGTTAGATTGACCATCCAAAGCTTTTTTGTTTTTTCGGGTCCGGGGATTTCCCGGCTGCAGTCAACAGTAAGATCACTTCCGACGGCGGTCTTCATGGTGAAAAGAACAAATACCATAATCAGAAAGCTCTTTACGGCGGACATGCAGATGAAGGGGGTTATGGGTCTCATTGGACAAGTCTCCTGATGCGGTTTCCTAATACGTCATGGATGAATTCGAAAATCGTTCCGGCCTCCTCGAGTCTGAGGCAGGTTTTCAGAGCTTCTTCGGCTTCTTTTCTGCTGATGCTCAGGATAAAATTTTTGATGACCGGGATGGATGCCGGGGTCATGCTGAAATGGGTTGCCCCCATGCCGACGAACAGGAAAACGCATTCCCTGGAAGATGCCGCCTCGCCGCAGATATCCACCGGTTTTCCCAATCGGTTGCACATTGCGACAACCTCGGAAATGGCTGTGATTACGGAAGGGTGCAGGGCATTATACCGTGCGGAGACCTTTTTATTGTTCCGGTCCACGGCCAGAAGGTATTGCACCAGATCGTTCGTCCCGATATTCACAAAATCCATGTAACGAAGTATGCGGTCGAGGATGGGGATTGCCGCGGGGACTTCCACCATGATGCCCAGCTGGATGTCCGGATCATAAACTATCCCGGCGGCATCCAGCGTCTTTTTCTCGCCTTCCACCAGCGCGAGGATGCGGTGAATCTCCTCGATCCCGGTGATCATGGGAAAAAGGATTTTGGCCTTGCCGAAGGCCGATGCGCGTAGAATCGCCCGGATCTGGGTTTTGAAAACATCTTCCAGGTCCAGGCTGATCCTTATGGACCGCCACCCCAGGAAGGGGTTGTCTTCTCTGGGAGCGTCCAGATAGGGGAGAAACTTATCACCCCCCACATCAAAAGTTCTGATGGAGACAATCCGGTTTTCCGATTTCCGAAGCATGCGGGTGTAGAGATTGACCTGGTCTTCTTCCGAGGGGAACGATGTCCTCAACAGAAAGGGGAATTCGGTTCGATAAAGGCCGATGTATTCTGCGCCGTATTTTTGGGCCAGCCGCATATCCGACAACAGCCCGATATTGGCACCCAGGTGAATTTCATGGCCGTCCAGGGTAATGGCGGGAATCTCCCGAAGGACCTCCAGTTTTTCAAGGTCTTTTTGATCCTGGGCCCGTCTCTGTTCATACTGGTTGCGGATTTCCGGCGAAGGGTTGATGAAAACCAGTCCGGATGCCCCGTCCACGATAAGAAAATCCTTCTCCCGAACCGAATCCAGAATCCCGTCCACTCCCACCACGATGGGAATTTCCAGGGACTTGGCCATGATGACCGTATGGGAAGTTTTGCCGCCCTTTGCCAGAACGATTCCTTTTAAATTCGGCTGGCGTATGGCCAGAAGATCCACAGGTGAAATATCCGAAGCCACAAGGATGGTGTCATGGAAGAAGGCCGGTTCGGGGTCGTCGTTCACCCCCATCAGGTTCGTCAGGACCCGGAGGCCGATATCCATGATGTCGGCCGCCCGTTCACTCAGGTAGGTATCGTCCAGGGATCGGAACATGTCCACATAGTCCAGGATCGCCATTTTCAATGCATATTCGGCGCAGTTTCCCTTGCGGATGGCGGCTGTGATTTTGCTTCGGAGGGATTTGTCCGACAGAAACATCACATGGGCATCCAGAACGGCTTTCTGCTGTTCCGGAATCCCCTGGGCATTGCCGATAACCGCCTTGATCTGTTCGGCGGCTTGAAAGAACGCCTTTTCCAGGCGAAGGGTCTCCTTATCCGGATTATCGATGGATTTGCAATGGATCTGGCCGAAATCGATGCTCTCAGCAATGTAATGGGCCGAGCCCATGGCCGTGAGGTCGGACACCGGATCTCCCCTCACAAAGGATATTTTTTCCTTTTCCAGCGCGGGTGTGCTCCGGCTCCGGGCCGGATCCCCTGTTTTGGTCCTGTCGACCCCGTACCGCTCCTCCTGAAGCCTGATGTAGGCGACGGTGGAGGATATCTGCCCGGCAATGCTTTTAAAAAGGGGGATGTCCTTTTCGGATATTCCTTGCTCATCCCGGGTTTGAAGGATCAGAACCCCCAGCACCTTCCGGTGATAAATCAGAGGAAGACCCAGAAATGTCTTGAAAAGTTCTTCACCGCTGCCGTTGTAAAATTTAAACCGGGGGTGGGATGACGGGTTCACCACGAAAACGGGCGCCATGGTTTCCACCACCAGACCGGTAAGCCCTTCATTGACGTCCATTTCAATGCCCCCGACGGATGAGGGGTTGAGACCCACGGTGGCCCTCAACATCAGGGTGTTTCCCGATGGGTCGTAGGTGTAAACCGAACACACGTCCACGCCGAATCGCTGTGCGACCATGTTGACGACCTGGTTGAGGGCCTGATCGGGGTTTTCGGAAAGCGAAATGGTCTGGAGTATGTCATCCAGGATCTTTGCCGGATCGGTGTTCATTTTTTGGGTCGTCATTGGGTTCCCATTGAAAATGGATTGTAATCTGTTCAGAGTATATCAAATTTTTCATCTCGTTAAACAAAAATAATTAAGGAGAGGCTTGACAAGTCCGGCCATATTTATATATAGCAATATAACAAAACATGGAGGGTCTCATGAAAAGGTTTATCAGGGTGATGAAGGCGCTGTCCGATCCCGGCCGGGTCAAAATCATCAAAATGCTGGAGCACAAGGCCATGTGCGTTTGCGAAATACAGGCCGCACTGGGCCTTGCCCAGCCGACGGTTTCAAAGCATTTAAAATTACTGGAGGAATCCGGTCTGGTGGTTTCCATGAAAGACGGACTCTGGGTGAACTACCGGCTGCCGGAAAAAATTGACAATCCCTATGCCGCCCGTCTCCTGAAAAGCATGAAAGACTGGCTGAATGGAGAAGAAATGATTTCTCACCTCATCGAGCGGCTCCCTTTGATTCATCGGGAAGATATCTGTAAAAAAATTAATTCAAAATGAGGTATCGACATGCAGGAATTTAAGAAGGTGCTGACCATTGCGGGTGTTTTTCTCGCCTGCTATTTTATCCCCTGGGATCATCCCATCATCCGGCAGTCCGGGCTGGAAGCCTTCATGATGCTTCAGGAGTATGCCCGGGAACATGTGCTGACCTGTCTGATACCGGCATTTTTCATTGCCGGGGCCATCGCCGTTTTTGTGTCACAGGCCTCGGTGCTCAAATATTTCGGGGCCCAGGCCAACAAAATCCTGTCCTATTCCGTGGCGTCGGTTTCCGGGACCATTCTGGCGGTCTGCTCCTGCACGGTGCTTCCCCTGTTCGCCGGCATTTATTCCCGGGGCGCGGGCATCGGCCCGGCCACGGCGTTTTTATATTCGGGACCTGCCATCAATGTGCTGGCCATCACCCTGACCGCCAAAATTCTGGGCTGGAAACTGGGACTGGCCAGGGCCGTGGGCGCGGTCCTGTTTTCCGTGATAACCGGATTGCTGATGGCCCTGATTTTCCGGAAAGACGACGCTGCACGGACCACCGGGAAAATCTATGTTCCGGACGAGGACGCCAAAGGCCGGACCCTGCTGCAGGACACGCTGTACATACTGACCATGGTCCTGATCCTGGTCTTTGCCGCCTTTGCCAAACCGGCGCCGGGATCCACCGGTATCTGGCCGGCTGTTTTCGCCGCCAAATGGTATATCACCATTACTCTTTTGGTGTTGCTGAGCGTGATGTTGAAGGCCTGGTTTACGATGGATGAGTGCAAGGGCTGGGTGGATTCCACCTGGGGGTTCATGAAGCAGATCTTTCCCCTTCTGTTCGGCGGCGTTCTCGTGGCGGGATTTCTCCTGGGCCGGCCCGGCCACCCGGCACTGATACCGGAGCAATATGTCCAGGCCCTTCTGGGGGGCAATTCCATCTGGGCCAACTTGTTTGCCGCCGTTGCCGGTGCGTTCATGTATTTTGCCACCTTGACGGAAGTGCCCATTCTTCAGGGATTGATCGGTTCGGGCATGGGGCAGGGACCTGCCCTGGCCCTGCTGCTGGCGGGACCTGCCCTGTCCCTGCCCAACATGCTGGTCATCGGGGGTGTCATGGGGGCAAAAAAGACCTTCGTATTTTGTTCCATTATTATCGTTATGTCGACCCTGTGCGGCATAATTTACGGGACCTTTTTTGTGTAGACGTAATTTTTGCACGGCAGGAAATTAAGTCATGAACACGGATAAAATCACCCGGATCAGAATCGGCGGCCATACCATCGGCATTATCGGTCTGGATGCGGCGCTAAAGGCTAAAATCCATGGGGGAAATTCCCTCAAAACAAAAAATCGTATCATGGTTAAAGGCGGTATGATCCCGCTGGTTTATGAAAGGAGAAAGAAAAATGCATATTAAAGTATTGGGACCCGGCTGTGCCAAATGTCAGCAGACGGAAAAAGTCGTAAAAGAAGCGGTTGCCGAAGCCGGTGTGGAAGCCTTTGTGGAAAAAGTGACCGACCTGATGAAAATCGCGGGTTACGGCGTGTTCGGAACCCCGGCGGTGATTGTGGATGAGGAAGTCAAATGCGTCGGCAAAATCCCGAAAAAGGAAGACGTCATTGCCTGGATTAAAAAATAACGAACTTTACCTGTGAAATTTATTACAAGTCGATAAAATGATGGATACAGGATGTTCGTCCGATCAAGATTCTTGTTCAGGAGTTTCGGGATGCATGTAACCGTTCAAATGGATCCGGAAGCTTGCAACCATCAGGGCCTTTAAAAATAGGAGAAACTGTAAAATGAACATCGATGCCGTTCAAAGCAACGATCGTAAAATGACCAGTATATTTGAGCGGTACCTCACTCTGTGGGTTCTGCTTTGCATCATTGCAGGCCTCCAGCTTGGAAAAATCGCTCCGGGGCTTGCGCGGTATTTAGACGGCATGTCGATCTACGTGAAGGGCGCGCCCGTGGTGTCCATCCCCATCGCCGTCTGCCTGTTTTTCATGATGTACCCGATCATGGTGAAAATCGACTTTGCTTCCGTGATCAAGGCCGGTAGAAGCGGTAAACCGGTATTTCTGACACTGTTCGTCAATTGGTGCATAAAACCCTTTACGATGTATGGCATCGCACTTTTCTTTCTGGGAACCCTGTTTTACGGGTTTATAGGCCCGGAAGCCCTGGACCATGTCAAGATGCCCTTCGGACTGGATTTGTCGGTGGGGGAGGTTCATGGGTCCGGTACAGTGGTGCTTGTCGATGGGGTCAAGATGCTGGAAGTGCCCCTGTGGCGAAGTTACCTGGCGGGGTGCATCCTGCTGGGCATCGCACCTTGCACCGCCATGGTTCTGGTGTGGGGATTCCTGGCCAGGGGAAACGATGGGCTGACCCTGGTGATGGTGGCCATCAATTCCCTTACCATGCTGGTGCTTTACGGAATTTTAGGGGGCTTCCTGCTGGGGGTGGGCCGTCTCCCCGTGCCATGGCAGGCGCTTCTGCTTTCCATCCTCGTATATGTGGCCTTGCCGCTCGTGGCCGGATATTTCTCCCGTAAATGGATCATTTCGTCCAAAGGAGAGACCTGGTTCAGTGAAAAATTTCTCCATGTCCTGACACCGATCACCATCATCGCCCTTTTGATCACCCTGGTACTGTTGTTTTCCTTCAAGGGAGACGTCATTATTGGAAATCCCCTGACCATCCTCTGGATCGCCATCCCCCTGTTCATTCAGACGGTCTTGATTTTTACGGTCGGATACGGGCTTGCGAGGATGCTCAAGCTGCGTTACGAAGACGCGGCCCCGTCGGCCATGATCGGGGCCTCCAATCATTTCGAGGTGGCCATCGCTACGGCCACCATGCTTTTCGGACTGTCTTCCGGGGCAGCCCTGGCAACGGTGGTGGGGGTGCTCATCGAGGTGCCGGTGATGCTCATGCTGGTAAAAATCTGCCTCAAGACACAACACTGGTTCGCACGGCAGTAGAATCAGAGACCTTGGTTCATGCAAGGGTGTTGCCCGGGTGATTAACTGATGTTGCTTGAAGACTATACTTTAGAAATTTTTAACTCGAAATGCCGGCCCGGGGCCATGGGCGTCCACTGCTTTGCCCATCTTGGGCAGGATGTGGGACCGGCTCTGCCTTACCTCAATTCCGTTCTTGGAGGGTTTGAATATATTAAAGATTCTCCTGCCGTGAATGTGGAGAAACCACCTGTCTTGTCTTCGCCACAAGGATAGCGCAGGGTGCCAAGGGGCCGGGGGCTTGCCCGCCTATCCGTCCGGAAAACAAAAAACAACTTGAGGAATATCTTTCGCAATTCAATCTAAATGATTAGGTTCGGGCGGTTCCGATGTGGGATGAACCCGTAAAATAATATGAAGCAGGGAGGTAGACAATGAATACCATGGACAAAGAAAAAATCAAAGAAACCGTGCGCAGCCGCTATGGCGAGATTGCAACGGCAGGCGGTATGTTACCGAAAACCAGCACTGAAAGAGACCCGCAAAAACAAATGCTGCCCATGGCAACCTGCTGTTCTCCCGCAGACGCTTCAAACCAGGCACGACACTCCTGCTGCGGATCGGAAGATTTTTCCATCGATAAAATGGCGGCTTATATGGGCAAACTCGGATATTCAAAGGAAGACCTGGCCAATGTTCCCGACGGCGCGAATATGATGCTCGGCTGCGGCAATCCCCTGGCCCTGGCTTCCCTTAAACCCGGGGAGACGGTGGTCGATCTGGGCAGCGGCGGCGGGTTTGACTGTTTTCTTGCCGCCAGAGAAGTAGGCGAAACCGGACGCGTCATCGGGGTGGACATGACTCCGGATATGATTTCCAAGGCCAGAAAAAACGCTCTGAAAATTCAAACGGAGAATGTCGAATTCCGTCTGGGCGAGATCGAGCACCTGCCCATCGCCGACAATACCGCCGATATCATCATGTCCAACTGCGTGATCAACCTGTCTCCGGATAAAATAAGCGTTTTCCGCGACGCTTTCAGGGTGTTAAAACCCGGGGGAAGGCTGGCCATCTCCGACGTTGTGGCCACAGCCCCCGTTCCGGATGACATCAGGAATGATCTCGCCCTGGTTTCCGCCTGTATCGGCGGTGCGGCGACGATCGAAGAAACCCGGGCGATGCTCGAGGAAGCAGGGTTTAAGGATATCCGTGTTACGCCCAGGGACAACAGCAGAGAGATTATCCAGGAATGGGACCCGGGAAAAATCAGAAAGGCGGCGGACTACGTGGTTTCGGCCTATATCGAGGCCAGAAAGCCGGGATTATGAGAATATACAAGGCTTTTTCGGTTCCCGGGTTTTTTTTAAACCCGTTAAAGACGCGTAAACCATACGAACCGGCATGGATGGCGTTTCTGCTGTTTGTTTCATTCGCTTCCCTTGCCCGTGCAGAGGCGGTTACGCTGAAGGATTGCCTTTCCGAGGCCATGGCGCACAATCCTGCCATTGAGGAGGGACAACTCGGGGTTATGGCCGGGGACGAAGAGATTGCCGGAGCAAAGGGAAAGCATCTTCCGAAGATTTCCCTGAATGCCGATTATACCCATCGACAGGACCCCCTTCCCTTTATCCCGGCCAAGAGTACAACCATCCCGGCGCATTTCAGCGATGAGTTCGCCTCATGGCAGGCGGTGCTGTCCGTTCCCCTCTACCAGGGGGGCCGGATTCAAAACGGCGTGAGGCTTGCGAAAATCCGACAGGTCGTTAAGGAAAACACCCTTGCCCTTACGAGAAACGAAATCATCGCCAACACGGTCAATACCTTCAACAAACTGCTTCAGATGGAAAAGCTCAGCCAGGCCTCAAATGCTTCGGTCAAGGCCCTGTCACAACAGCGCAACAACGTCGCTCTGCTGTATCAGCTCGGGCGCTTGCCCCGGATCGACCTCCTGAAGGTGGAAGTTCAGCTTGCCAATGAAAAGCAGCGGCTTTCCACCATCGATGAAGGCCTGTCCGCTTCACGGGAAACCTTGGCCTTTCTCCTGGGAAGAAGCCTGAATTCCGCTCAAAGCGACCTGGAACCTGAGGGTGAACCGGCGTTCAGCCATATCGTTTGCAGTTTTGACCCGGGTTGGGCTTCAGCCCGTAAAAGACGGCCCGAATACCGTATCGCGTTAAAAGGCGTGGAAGAGGCGAAACTGATGGCCCGGAGTTCTCTGGGCGCATTGCTTCCGGCTGTCTCGGCTCTGGGGGGATATCTGGACCAGACCGGATTTGAACCCCGGCACAGTGAAGAAAACTGGTTCGGCGGACTGAACCTGACCATTCCTCTTTTTGAGCGCTCCCTTTATGCTGACCTTCGAAGGGACCGGATTCTGGCAAAAAAAGCTGAAATTCATCTCAAAGCCGTGGAAAACCGGATCCGGCTTGAACTGCGCAATGCCGTCGATTCAGTGGCCCGGGCACGGGAAAGGGTGGAGAACTCGAAAGCGGCGGTTGATCAGGCCCGGGAATCCTTCCGCATCGAAGGGGAAAAATATGCCAGCGGAGCAGGGACAATGGTTGACCTCCTCCTGGCCCAGGCTGCAGATTTTACAGCCTCGGCAAATCACACCCAGTCGATTTTTGACTATAATGCCGCCGTTGTCGAGTATCGACGCGCCGCCGGCCTGTTGGAGGAATATTTAAAGTGAAAAAGAAGTGGATCAGCATCATTGTCATTGTGGTTCTTGCCGTGGCCGGTGTTTCCGTGATTAAACGGAAACAGAAGGAAATCGCCCGTCTCCCGAAACCGTCCCCCCAGCCCATGGCGGTTCAGACCGCCGTTGCGTCCAAAGGTAGGCTTGAAGTGCTTTCTTACCAGATAGGAGAGATTCAGCCGGTCGTTTCAGCGAACATGGCAGCCAGGATCACCGGTCACATACTTTCCATCGCCAAGCGGGAAGGTGATTTTGCGGAAAAGGGCGAAGTTGTCTGCGAAATCGACGACCGGGAGCTTGCCGACAGGGCCGCGGCCGTTCAGACCGACGCAGCTGCCGGCCGCCAGCGACTTGCCGCTGCGCAAAGCACTTATGAAACCCAGAGCGCCGTCACCCGGAGGGATGAGAAACTCTTCAGTGCAGGGGCCATATCGAAAGAAGCCCTTGAACGCTCCCGGTCCGCCCTGGACAGCGCCAGGGCATCGGTGAATGCATTTGAAGAGACCATCAAAGGGATTGAGAAAAACGCATCGGCTGCGAGGCTTCAAACCGGATATGCCAAAATCAGAGCGCCGTTTTCCGGGGTTGTCACCAGACGTCTGGCCGAACCCGGAGACCTTGCCGTACCCGGAAAACCGATTCTGGTTCTTGAGCAGAGGTCACCGGTTAAAGTGACGGCGCAGGTTTCCCAGGAACTGGTTCAAAAACTCACACCCGGTGTAAAAGTCTATGTCACGGATGGAACGCAACGCATGGTTTCCACCATCACGAAAGTTTATCCGACTCTGGGAAAAAATTTCATGGGGTCCATTGAAATTGTCCTTGAACGATCTCCCTTTGGACTGCCCACCGGGTCAACAATAGGCGTTGACCTGGTAACGGCCCAGGCCGACGGCATTATCGTTCCTGTAAATGCTCTCTCGCACACGGACAGGGGGTATTTCGTCCATGTTGTGGAAAACCAGGGCCTGATACGGATCAGGCGGGTTGAATTCCTGGGGGCAGGGTCCGGCATGGCCGCAGTCAGGGGGGATCTTACCCGGGGATCGATTGTGGCGGTGGCTCAGGAAAACAAGCTGCTCACGCTGACCGACGGGATTAAAGTGTCCATCAAGGAAAAGCCATGAACCTGGTTCAAAAATATATAGAAAAACCCCATCTGATCCTGTCTTTCGTCATCCTCTTTTCTGCGGTCGGCATTCTGGGATACCGTAACATGCCGTTTAACCTTTTTCCGGACACCGATCGTCCCCAGATCAGCGTGATAACCGTCATGCCGGGAGCAGCCGCAGGGGATATTCAGACGGATATCACCCGGCTCATAGAAAAAGAAGCTGCCGCCATCGACGGGGTCCGAAAGGTGACGTCCACATCCAAGGATGAAGTATCCGTCGTGCTGGCGGAATTCGAGTACGACAAGGGGCTGGAAGCAGCTGCCACGGACGTGGCCAATGCACTGTCCAGGATAGGGGCGAGACTCCCCGGAGGCATCAGACCGCCGCAGATTTTCAAGATCAGCCAGGCCAGCCAGCCCACCATGACCCTTGCCCTTTCCCCAAAGCCCGGGCAACCGGCGGATTTGCGGAAAATCCGGGAAGTGGCGGACAATGCCATCAAGGAAGAACTGCTCCGGCTGCCGGATGTCGGGAACGTTGAAATATTCGGCGGGTGGCAGCCGGAAGTGCTGGTATCCGTGGATCCTCTGCGCCTGAACAGATTCAGCCTCGGGATAACCGACATCATGGCGGCTTTGGCGGCCCAGAACCGGAATATTCCGCAGGGGATGATGGTCAACCCGGAGGGACAGTATCTTTTCAAGACCCGGGGCGATGTGAACAGAGTGGAGGACCTGTCCGGTCTTGTGGTGGGCCGCCGGGATAAGGGCATTATCCACCTGCGGGATGTGGCCTTCCTGCAGCAGGGAATTCAGGAACCCCAGTCCGCCTACCATGGAAACGGGAAAAGGGCCATCGGCGTCAATATCCTTCGAAATCCGAACGGACATACGCTGGACGCCATTAAGTCCACGGAAGCCTATCTGCCGATGCTTTCCGCCAAATACCCCTATATCCATTTTGAGATCAGCTACACCCAGAAACATCTCATCGAACTCAGCGTGGAAAATATGCTGGGCGCCCTCAGGGAGGCCATTTTCGTCACCGTGCTGGTCATTTTCCTGTTCCTCGGAAACATCAGGGCAATGCTGCTTTGCGCCATATCCATTCCCTTTACCTATCTCATCACGTTTGCGGTCATGTGGATGTTCGGGTTCGAGTTTCACATGGTGACCCTGACCGGGGTCATACTGGCCGTAGGGATGCTTCTGGACGACGCCATTGTCGTGATCGAAAACATCGAGCGTCATTACCGCGGTGAGGGTAGGGACCTCAAAAAACTGGTGGCCGGGGGAACGGAAGAAGTGATGCTTGCGATTTTTTCGGGAACCTACGCCACCATCGTCGTACTCCTGCCCATCATCTTCATCGGCGGGTATGTCCAGACTGTCTTAAGACCCCTGTCCCTCTCGCTGACCATTGCCCTCATTGCCTCCTACATTGTTTCCGTTACCATCATCCCGATTCTTGCGCCTTATGTTCTCAAGGCCGGCCACGGCAACAATCGTTTTGAAAAAATGATATCCAAAGGAAGCGACGCGTTTGTCCATGCCGTCCGGGATTTTTTTACCGGTCTACTGGATACGGCCCTGAAACACCGGCTTCTGTTTGTGGCCGCCGCGCTCGTACTGATGGCCGTCAGCGGGAAATTCGTCAAACCGCTTATTGGTCAGGATGTTCAGCCTCCCATGGACACGGGCATTATCAAGATCAATTTCGAGGCGGACGCCAATTCCTCGCTTTCCCGGTCAGATGAGGTTGTTCTGGCAATGGAGAAAATCATCCGGAACCAGGAAGGGGTGGTCTCCATCAGTTCGATACTCGGTTCCGAACCCTCAGTGGTTTCCTTCGGCAGCGGCAGGAATCCCCAGCAGGGAAACATGACGGTGAACCTGGTGGACCGGTTTCACCGAAAACAGACCCTATGGGAGGTTGAAGAGGCCATGCGCAAAGGGTTTCTCACCCTCCCGGGGTTAAAATCGGTGGATGTTTTCGATTACGGGGCCACGGCCATGTCCAGCGTGCGGGCGGCCGTAGATGTGATGGCGACCGGTCCTGACCCGGAAGTGCTTCATCATATCGCCGGTCAGGTAAAGGAACGGTTGGAAAAAGCAGGGGGGTTGAAATCTGTTTCCCTGTCCTGGGGTATGGATAAGAAGGAAATTCTTTTTACGGCAAATCGTGAAAGATGCGCCCGTTACGGTATATCCCCCAAAGAAATTGCGGCCCAGGTGCAGGCGGCCATCCAGGGCGGTATTTCGTCCATCTTCCGCGTGGCCGATGAAGACGGATTTCCCATCCGCGTTCGCATTGCGGAACCTTTCAGGAATGAAATCGGCAAAATTTCATCATTCCGGATCCATACTCCTTCCGGGGACATTCCCCTGTCGCTTCTCGGCGTTACCCGTGAGGAATATGTTCCATCCCTCCTCACCCGGCAGGACATGCAAAACAGCATCGACGTTTTCGGCTACAGGGAAAAGGCCGCCTTGTCCCACATCATGGAAAATGTGACCAAAGCGCTCGAGGGCCTCAAACTCCCACCTGGCTATAAAATATCCCAGGAAGGCGACGCCAGGCAGGGGAAGGAGAATTTCGCGGCCCTTACCGCGGCCCTGGTCATCGGCATGGTGCTTCTTTATTTTTCCCTCATTCCAGCCTTCAGGTCGTTCATCCATCCGCTGACCATCATGTCCGCCATACCCCTGGCGGCCATCGGCGCCATCTGGTCCCTTCTGATCACCGGAAAACATCAGTCTACGGCGGCTTTTATGGGAATGATTCTCCTGGCGGGAATTGTGGTGAAGAATTCCATTCTTCTCATCGATTTTATCGAGATCGCCAGGGAAAAAGGGATGAGCGTCGTGGATGGCATCCGGGAAAGCGTCCGCGTAAGGACCCGGCCGATTCTGATGACCGCATTCGGCACGGCGGTGGGAATGGTTCCCATCGCCATGGAACGGGCCATCGGTCTGGAAAGACTGTCGCCCCTGGCCGTGGTGGCCATCGGCGGGCTGATGTTATCCACGTTTTTAACCCTGCTGTATGTGCCCATTTTTTATACCCTGTTTGAGGACGCTGTTCAGGGGGTCAAGCGATTTTGGAAAAGAGGTGAATGAATCCACCTCGGCCCTTTACGCGGTGTTGTTAAGATCAGGGAAGAAAAGGCCTTTCGCGTGTGACAAGGGATGGATGATGCTTCCGGATATAGCGTTTGAGCCGGAGCCGGTTGAGGTAGGTCCACGGGGCCCTGGCGGCTTTTCTTTTACCTGCTGCAATCTCTTCCGGATAAAAAATCGCATCCAGAATATGAACCGTCGGGCCCTTTTTGCTCAAGGCCCCCGCGCATCCCGCGCAGTAGGTCAAAAGCCGTCGATTTCCGGATTCTTTCCGGCGAATGTCTCCCCAGGTTTGGGAAAATGTCGAGTTCACGCATCCTGCTGACCCTCCTTCCCCGCAGCATACGGTAGTTCCCATGCTGTGGGGCATTTCCTCAATCACAAAACCAGCGGTTTCCGCTATCCGCCGGACTGCTTTTTGGACGGCTTTTTCATTCCGGAGAACACAGGCATCGTGAACGGACAGGGTTTGTTGGGGGCTGGAAACGGCCGCGGCGGTTTTTTCTGCCGGCAAAGGCCCATCCATTTCCGCCAGCAGTTCATAGACCGATTTAACGGAGATCGGCCCGCCGCAGGATTTAAACACCGTGAAGCATCCGGGGCAGACGACGATGACGGATGTGACGCCGTGATCCGTCAGCCAGTCCTTCATTTCTTCGAACATCCGGGTAAAAAAATCATCGCGGCCCAGGTCATGGGAGGGTTTGCAGCAGCAATCCAGGACGATTCCCAGATCGGGCATCCGTTTTTTCAGGTATTCGTACACGGCAATGGTCGTGTCCTTCCTTGTGCCGGAAAAGGTACAGCCCGGAAAAAATACGGTCCGGCAGTTCTCCGGCAGGCTGTACCAGGAGTACTTCGGGGAAATTCCCCGGCTTTCATAAGCCATGATGCGTTTATGGGCCCTCAGGGGGGCTGAGCCCCTGTCCACGGATTCCCTTCGCATTTCCAGAAACATTTCCCTGGGATCGAGCTCAACCGGGCACACCGCGGCGCACAAACCACACAAACCGCATTCGAACGGCAGGGTCATCCCGCTCATTTTCGAAGGGTCATACGCCTGGGCGATCTTTCCGGGGCTTCCGTATTCATTTAAAAATGCACACTGCTCGACGCATTTCGGGCAGTCGATGCATTTTTCCCGAATAAGCGCAAGTTGCTCGGCCAGTTGCGGCCGTAAAGGCGGGTTCCATCGGTGTGAGCCCTTCATGGTGTCGCTACCCCTTTCCCTGATCCTCTGCCGATATGTATGTTCTTCATCCGCTGAACAGGGGTTATAGATAGGATATGTTTCGGCCGGCTGTCAAATCGATAATGGCAATGACTTATCCATAACCGGAACCATAAAATCAATGCCGTGGAACAGGATTACATTTCCTTTGCCTTACCGGACAAACCGGGGGCCATGGATTTTTTATATTTTGATGTTTTCTTGAGGGTATGATAGTTTTTTTCAATTCTTAAAAAGGGCGAATCGGGTCGATGGCCTTCGTGACATCATACCGGAGATAGGGAGGATGAACATGCTGCCGTTTGAAGGAATCAAAGTCGTTGAAGTTTCCACCTGGGTACTGGGACCTTCCTGTGCCGCAATGATGGGTGACTGGGGTGCGGAGGTGATAAAAAATTGAGAACACCACCACGGGGGATCCTTTCCGGTGGTTCATGGCCGTGGCCGGCATCGATGAAAGCAATGCCCCGGTGAGCCTGTTTGGTTTGGATAACCGGAACAAGCGGGGAATGGCCATCGACCTGAAACACCCCGATGGCCGAAACATCCTGTATAAACTGGTGGCGGATGCCGACATCTTTATCAGCAACCTGCCTAAAAAAGCCCTGGAGCGACTGAAGATGGACTATGACAGCCTGTCTTCGCTCAACCGCCGCCTGATCTATGCCGCAGCCTCGGGGTATGGCAATAACGGGCCTCATGCCGACAAACCCGGCTTTGACGCTACGGCCTTCTGGGCAAGAAGCGGCCTGATGTCAAGCCTGGCACCGGATGAACATCATCCTCCCGTTCCGCAGCCGTGTGCCGGCATCGGAGATCATACCAGTGGTCTTGCCTTGTTCGGCGGAATCGCGATGGCCCTTTATCACCGTGAAAAAACCGGGAACGGACAACAGGTGGATGTCTCCCTGCTGGGAGTCGGCACATGGATTACCAGCTCCGGACTCCAGGCCACGCTTTCCCTGGGGTGGGAGAAGGTTTCCAAGGTGCGGAAACCCCGCAGCGAAAGTGTAAATCCCCTTGTCAATTTCTACAAAACCAGAGACGGGAAATGGCTTTACCTGCTTTTCCTTCCGGATGACCCCTACTGGGGCCCCCTGTGCGAAGCCGCCGGCAGAGCCGATCTTGAACATGACGAAAGGTTCGATACGCGTGACCACCGGCTGGCAAACAACATCGAGTTGATTAAAATCATCGATGAAATCTTTCTGGAGAGAGATCTCGATCAATGGGCGGAACTTCTCGACGGACACGGACTGATCTGGACCCATGTTCCCATGAATTTTGAAGAAGTCGTCAATGACCCCCAGGTTCACGCCAACGACCATATCGTGGAAAGGCAGCACCCATCCTTCGGACCGGCTAAAATCATCACCTCGCCCATCCGGCTGAACAAAATTGTCCCGCCCATCCGGAGATTTGCACCGGAGTTGGGGCAGAACAATGAAGAGGTACTTCTGGAGTTGGGCTATACCTGGGAGGATATCGAAAAGCTCAAGGAGGGGGGCGTTATCCTCTGATGACCGCAGGCGTCCTGTTCAGTCTCCTGTCGACATCCGTTTAAACCCTGATTTGGGAACGAAACAGTACGGGCATTCTTCCGGCGGTTCATTCCCGTAGTGAAGGTGACCGCACATCGGGCAGCGCCAGACCGCCGTTTTTTCGTCCGATACGGAGAAATCCCGTTCCAGGTGGATGGGCAGTTCGTCCAGAGCCGGCATGGCCGGCTGGTATTTTCCCATGGCAAACCCGGAAACGATCATCCGCTGGATTTCGCTGGTTCCCTCGTAGATTCTCAGCACGCGGATGTCCCGGAAAAGTTTTTCAACCGGAAACATCCGGGTGTACCCATATCCACCCAGGATCTGCAGGGCTTCGTTAACCACTTCCAGGGCCGCTTCCGTCGCGTAGAACTTGGCAATGGAGGCACTGAGGGTGGGGTCCATGCCGTTGTCCCCCTCCCACGCGGCTTTGAGGGTGAGAAGGCGGGCTGTTTCCACTTTCTGGTACATTTCCGCGATTTTGAACTGGATGGCCTGGAAATCGGCGATGGGGGATCCAAAGGCCCGTCTTTTTTTGGCGTAATCCATGGCATATTCCATTGCCGAGCGGGCGGCTCCCACGCCGAACGAACCGATCATGGGGCGGGTACGGGAAAAGGTTTTCATGGCCAGGAGAAAACCCTTGCCCGGTTCGGCCATGACATGGCTTCGGGGGACCCTCACATTGGTAAAATTCAAGCCCACGGTGTTGGAACATCGCTGGCCCAGCTTGGGAATGGTTCTTCCCGCGCTGACGCCCTCCCATTGTTTTTCCACCAGAAAGGCGCAGATACCCTCGTGTTTCGATCCGGGATCGACCGTGGCGAACACCGATATGTAGTCTGCCAGCCCCCCGTTGGTGATCCAGTATTTGGTCCCGTTCAGGATGTAATCCTCCCCTTCGGGCCGGGCAAGGCACCGGATCGCGGAAACATCGGATCCCATGGCCGGTTCGGATGTGGCGAAACAGATCAGTTTGAAATCGTTGATGACCTTCGGGAAGTACGTCTTTTTCAATTCCTCGTTTTCACAGAGAATCAAGGGCTCCAGACCCAGCGAATTATCGAAGATCGAAGTGGACAGCCCGGCGCAGGCAGCGGCCAGTTCTTCGGTGAGGAGGACGTTTTCAATGAGACCGTACCCTTTTCCCCCATAGGCTTTGGGGATGTTGGTATTCATCATCCCCGCGTCATAGGCCTTGCGGATCACCTGAAGGGGGGTTCTGTCCCGTTGATCATAATGCCAGGCCACGGGGAGTATTTCTTTCACGGCAAATTCGCGGGCCTTCTGCCTGAGATCGAGCTGTTCCTCGGTCAACGTAAAATCCAGCATGCGGTCCCTCCTTTCATGGGGTCATCACAACATAACTACAAGGGCCTAAATTATTTCGATGGAGCCAGACTGAAACTGTACCAGTCCGACATGACAAGGGGAATCGGCTCATTTCCACCGGCTTTTCCGTCCTTCAGCCAGAACCGGACCTTCATGGATAAGTCCGTCATGTCGTAAATCACCTGCCACAGCGGCCTGTAAGTCATGTGAGGACCGTTGGGGTCCCCCAGGGGACCACGGGGAAATACGCCTTCCGCTGCCTCGACCATGAAGGATTCGTTGAACAGGCCTTCGTGACCCGCCAGGGCATGGCTGAGAATCTGATAGCGGTTCATGGAATCATAGGCATGCGGGTAGGTTTTCGGGAATTCGGAAAGCGGGGGAAGCGCCCGGACCGGGCTGTTGGTCATGACCTGGGGGGCGCCTTTCCCTTCCTGGATATGGCCTTCCCCGGTTTTGGGATCGATTTCAAAAATAAAGGCGTTTCCCCCGGCATCGCCGATGAGATAGTGAATCCCGGCCAGAAAATCGTAAATTTTGTTGTTCAGAAGGGCTGTTTTCGCTTCCCCGGCGTTTTTACAGGTTTCCAGCACCATGCGCATGGCCTGGACGGGGTTCAGGCCGATGATCCGGCTGCCCGAAGGCTTGATCATGGCGGGCGGCCTTCCCTGGTCCACCAGTCCGAAGATGGTGAGCCCGTGTTCATTCACACCATCCCATACGCCGCTCAACAGTTCCATCCCGCCCAGGTAAAGGGTGGCATACCCCTCGTCCGGACGGCATTCCATGACGTAAATTTCCCCGAAAATGTCGGGTTCCCCTTTTTGGCGGGGCTTCCCCATAAGCTGGCTGATGGTTCCGGCGGTGAAATCCATGTTCCGGATGGCGGTGGAGTGCCCCGAGTCCATATGGGATCCGGGAAAATAGAGCATGGAACAACCGAATTCGCCGATCGTGTAGTTCAGGCTGGTGGGATCGACCGAAGGATCATCCGGCTTTTTTCCGAATGCTTCCAGTACGCCCCTTGCCCTTTCCAGCAGTTGGGGGTAGTTTTTTTCAAGATAGGCGTACCGGGAGATCCCGTAAATCTCCGAAGGGTTTTCCCCGATGGATACGCCGTATCGTTCTCTGGCGATTTCTCCCAGTTTTTTTCCGATATCCCGCTGAGAACCGGAGATCTTCATATGACGGACCAGGGAGAACGTATCCGGCGTTTTATCCAGGAGAATTTTTTCACTGAATTGAAGCTCTCCGGCAAAAACGACGGCGTTTATGAAAACGCCGGCCACCATCAAACATAATATCCAACCGCGGCATCTGAATTTCATCGGCATTGCTCCTGGAACCGGTTCAACTCATCCTGGGTCAATGCCTGGCTTAAGGACAGGCTGCCGTTTTCCACCCGTTCCCAGATTTCGATATATTGGGAAGCTTCCTTTGCTTCGTCGTGAAATCCGGCCTCATCCATCCACTGGACCAGGACTTTCAGGTCATTGGGCGACCAGCAGGCCATGTATCCGTCCTTGCACGGGTATACGGCTCTTGCCACGCGTTCGCCCAGAGCCCTGGAACAACCGGTCCGCTTGAAGATCAGACCCTGGAGGTCCCATGCCTGCTGGGTGGTGTCCAGGGCATTGGCCACGGCTTCCTGCATGGAAACATCCACATGCTGCCCCTGCCCCGTGGTTTCCCTGTGGTAATGGGCCACCATGGTTCCGGCGGCAGCTCCGCCGCATGGGATCTCCGGTGGGCGGCTCGATTTTAATCACATCCGCCCCCAGGTCGGCAAAAAGCTTGCCGCACAGAACGCCCTTTTCGTCGCTTAAATCCAGCATCCTGAACCCGCCCAGAAGTGAATTTTCATTTTTTTGGATCATGTTGAATCCCCTTGATGTGAAAAACGGTGGTGGCTGTTCAGCGGAGAAAACCGGGCCCTGGATAACCGGATCTATGAAAAAAGCCGGATGTAAAAACCGGATAAAACCGCCCAGGCCAGTGTCAGAAGCGTTATCAGGCATAAGGCGAAAGCCATGGTCCGGTGGCCGGGTTTTTCCCTGGTTTTTTCCTGATACCCCAGCAAATAAGCCGTCAGGATGCCGCCCGCAAGTCCGCCGCCATGCCCCCAGTTATTAATCATCGGGACCATGATTCCCAGAAGAAACATGCCCAGGACCCATCCGCCGACCTGTTTGAAAATGGCCTGACCGTAAACGCCGCCCCGGCTTTTCCCGTAATAGATCAGGGCACCCATGAGGCCGAAAATGGCGGCGGACGCTCCGATGGTGAAATTGACTCCGGCCAGATAGGAAACATAAAACCCAATAACTCCGCTCAGGGAATAAATGCCGATGGTTCGATGAAGACCGTATTCACGGATCACCAGGGGGCAGATCTGCCGGAAGGCCATCATGTTGAACAGAATGTGGAGAAGCCCGCCGTGAAGGTAATTGGCCGAAATCAGGCTCCACCAGCGATGATAACTGTCGATGGGGAGTTTGCCCGTGCCCCCCAGGATCATGAGGCTACGGCTTCCCGGTGACAGCAGTGTCAGCGGGTTCATTCCCATGCCCGGCATGCCCGAATTGAAAAGCAGGGAAAGCACATACATGGCGATGTTCAGCGTTATAACGGCCTTGATGAATAACCGGGGGTCATTCAAGGCCATGGACGCCATGAGGCGGTTTGCGCCCGAGCCCGGATTTTTCATGCCGCAAAAGGGACAGAAGTCTTCCGACCTTGAAATCAGTTTTCGACAGTTGGGGCAAAGCAGGGACTGCAAGGGTTGCCTTTCCGGAATGGTCACCTCGGCGACGGTTCGTATATGTTTTTCAATTATTAAAATTATATATCGTTGTATGTCAATGAAAAAAAACAACATATTGCAATGCCGGCTTCAAAGAACCGTTTGCGGCAAAGCGGTTTCCGCAATCTGAAGCCCTTTTCCGCATCGCTTTACACCCTGTAAAAATAATTGACAAAACCGAAATGCCGGAAGCCCGGATTTCTACTTAGGGGCAGTAGATCGTATAATATTTCAATATATTATGTTTATCCGAAAAGTGCCTGTTTTTGGCATGAGCCTTGCTTTTAGGCTGGTAAGAATATTGCCGCGACGATTGCAAGAGTGAAGACGGCAAAACCTGTATGAGGGGATTATGGACCAGGAACACTATTCGACCATGCGGAAAATCATCCTGATAAGCATGATTTTGGTTCCCGTCGCCACTTTTATCAGCATTCTCGGAATCGGTTATTTATCCTTCACCCGCACCATTGAAAAAAGGACGGTTGCCAATCTGAAGGGCATTGTCAAAGCCCATCGGCACATGATCGAGTCCTTCCTTTCGGAGCGTAAATCCGACCTGGATTTTGCCGCCAACACCCATTCTTTCGAAGAACTGAAAAATCAGGATTTTCTGGGCATTGTCCTGGAAAGGCTGCAGCGAAAATCCGTCGCTTTTTCAGACCTGGGGATTTTTGATGCGTCCGGACTCCATGTGGCTTATCAGGGGCCTTATAAACTCACCGGAAAAATATACAGGGATGAGGAATGGTTTAAGACCGTTCTTAAAAACGGATATTATATCAGCGATGTATTTTCCGGGTTCCGGAACGCCCCTCATTTCATCATCGGGGTTGTACGGCACGGGAACGGACGCACCTGGGTGGTCCGGGCCACCATCGATACCTTTATTTTCAACCACCTTGTGGAAAGCATCCGGATCGGGAAAACCGGTGAAGCCTATATCCTGAATGCTGCGGGAATCCTGCAGACCGAGCGCCGTTCCGGCGGCGGTCTTCTGGAAAAATCCGGGGACAGCCAGAACTATCCGGAATCCCGTGAAGATATTCAATCCTTCATACTCAAGGACGTCGCCGGGATCGAATATCTGTATACCACCGCATGGATGAAAAACAACAAATGGCGGCTTGTGGTGCGGCAGGAAAAGGCGGACGCATTTTCCACCATCCGCACCGCCACCTATATTTCGATTCTCATCATTATCACCGGCGGCGCTTTGATCGTCGGCATCGCCTTTTATCTCACCGATCGGATCATTCACCGGATGGAATTGCTGGACAGCGAGAAAAAGCAGTTGAATCAACAGCTGATCGGTGCCAGCCGACTGGCGGAACTGGGGGAGATGGCCGCGGGATTCGCCCATGAGATCAATAATCCCCTGCAGATCATCAAAAGCGAGCATTCCCTCATCAAGATGATCCTTTCCGAATCGGTTGAGGCGGGAAAATACGACGACCCGGCAGGCCTTACGGAAATCAATGATTCAATGGACCAGATCGAATTGCAGATCGGGCGTTGCGCCGCCATAACCCAGGCCATTCTGAAATTCGGGCGGCAGAGCGATCCCTGCCCCCGGGATATTAATCTCAATGAATTGATGCCTGAAATCCTCAAGATGGTGGAAAAAAAAGCCGGGGTCCAAAACATTTCCATTGTCCCCGATTTTGCCGAAATCCCCCTGGTGATTCATGGCGAGCCTTCGGAGATCCAGCAGATCCTGCTGAATCTTTTGAACAATGCCATGTATGCCATTCAGGAAAATCCCCTTCCTCATGAAGGCCGAATCACCATTAAAACCGAAAGGGTATCCGACGGCTTTGTCAAAATCGAAGTCCAGGACAACGGGGTCGGAATTTCCACGGAGAATTTGAAAAAAATCTTCTCCCCTTTTTTCACCACCAAGCCGGTGGGCAAAGGAACTGGATTGGGGCTTTCGGTGTGCTACGGCATTATCCAAAATATGGGCGGCAGCATGGAAGTGGAAAGTGATAGCCACATGGGGACGAAATTTACCATACGCCTGCCGGAGGCGGCATAACCCAAAATAATCCCGGGACGGATTCACCCGGGGGAATGGATGAAGGCAAGGAGCAAAAAATGAATGAGATGAAGCTGATGTTGGTGGATGATGAGCCCAGGTTTCTGGAAACCACCCAAAAACTGCTTTTACGAAAGGGTGTTGAGGCTGTCACGGCGTTAAGCGGAGAGGAAGCCCTGGAGAAGTTGAGGCTTACGTCCGTTCATGTGGTGATTCTGGATGTGAAAATGCCGGGGATGGATGGGATCACCACCTTGAAAGCCATTAAAAGCCGGTTCCCCATGATCGAGGTGATCATGCTCACCGGTCATGCCACCGTTGAATCCGCCATCGAGGGGCTGAAATCCGGGGCTACGGATTACCTTATGAAACCCGCGGACATCGATGAAATCCTCCGTAAGGCCTCGGAAGCCTACGCCAACCGTCAGCGGCTGGAGGAAAAAATCCGTGTGGCGCAGATGAGAAAACTGTCCGGGTCCCCCCGGGACATTATCAAGGATTCCTGATGACAAGGGGAAAAAGGGAGGCGAGGATTTATGGATAAAAAGATCAAGGTCCTGATGGTGGACGATGAAGCGCAGTTCCGTGCAACCACGTCCAGGATACTGGCTAAAAAAGGGTTTGAGACGACCATGGCGGCGGATGGCGAGGAGGCCATCCGGCTACTGAAGGAATCACCTCAGGACGTCGTGGTGCTGGATATCAAGATGCCGGGTATGGACGGCCACGAGGCATTGGAGAAAATTAAAAAATTAGCCCCCGATACCCAGGTGATCATGCTTACAGGGCACGGAGGGCTGGAATCGGCGAAGGAATCCCTGAAACAGGGGGCTTACGATTATCTGACCAAGCCCTGCGACATCGATCTCCTGGCCACCAAGATCAATTCCGCATTTGAATCCATTCATGGAAAAAGGGACAGGGAGGAGAAAAAAGCCGGGGATATCATGATCCATGTTGAGGAATATACGCGCGTCGACATGGATGCGACGGTAAAGGAAGCCATAATCAAGCTGAAGGCCTCTTTTGAATGCCTGGCATCGACCAACCGGGTGATGGAAACCGGTCACCGCTCCATTCTGGTTTTCGACCACCGGGGAGAACTCGCCGGAATTTTAAGCATTGTGGATTTGCTGGAAGGCATTCGACCCGCATACCTGTCGGCACCCAAACCTTCCATGGCGGACAGTATGCAGTATTCCACCATGTTCTGGACCGGCCTGTTCACCCAGAGAACGCTCGCCCTGGGGAAAAGAAAAGTCAGGGAAATTATGTCGGAATCTCCTCCCATGGTTCAGGACGACGCCAATCTCATGGAAGTGGCCGAATTGATGTTCCGGGAAAAAGCCAGAAGAATCGCCGTAATGCAGCAGAAGAAAATCGTCGGCATCCTTCGCGAGCAGGAACTTTTCTTCGAAATTTCAAACATATTGCAGAGTACGACCTGAAACAGACGGACCTGGTAAAGAAAATAAGGCTGGTGAAACCGGTGCGGGGGCTGCGGTATCTTTTTCGCAGCGAGAGGACATGGTCTTATAAAGGAGCGATACATGGCTGATAAACAGAAAAAGAAAACAGGCTATGACAAATACGTAGACTGGAAAATATTTTCCATACCCGTTGCGCTTTTTTTTCTTATTTTACTGCTGCCGACGCCCTATGGGATGAAGGACGTGGGGACCGAATTCAATGTGGGGCCGAAAAAGGTGGTGAATTTCATCACTGAGAAGCTATTTGAGAAATCAGGTGCGGATGCCGAGCAATGGCAACTGATGACCGCCAAGGTCATGGAACAGAACATGCAGATGGGTGCCCTGACGAAGAAAAGATTTTTGAGCCGGGATGTGGCGTGGTGCAAAGGCTACAAAATCCAGGCGGACCTGAAAAACCTGGAAAAAGGGCAGACCTTTATCCAGGACAATGTCTCCGAGGAGGACTTCAAGGCATTGATGCAGGAAGCGCTGGATCTTCGCCGGGTGAATCTGAAATATGAAGAACTCTCCGCAAATGACAAGGAAACCGCCGATAACGGGGCATGGGCCATCAAGGTCGCCATCGCCATGACGGTTTTTGTGGTGCTTTGCTTTCTGACCGAATGCATTCCCCTTCCCGGAGTGTCCTTCTGTATCGGACTGATTCTGGTGTTTACCGGCGTGGTGACCCGGAAAGAAGTTGCGATGTTTTACTGGGACGATGCCGTCTGGTTCATCATGGGAAGCCTGATGTTTGCCGCGGCTTTTGTGAAAACCGGCGTGGACAAACGGGCATGCCTGATCATGTTCAGGAAACTGGCGGTTCCCAATGTCCGGTTGATCAGCCTGATATTTTTTATCATCATCGCCCCTTTGGCCGCGTTTATTTCCGATCATGCCCTGGCCGCCATGTTTCTGCCCATCGGGATGCTGCTCTATGAAAACAGCCTGACATCCGAGATTCCCGAGGATCCCGAACTCGGAAAATTGCTGATGATCACCATCGCCATGGCCTGCAACATCGGAGGGCCCGGCGCCCCTTCCGGAGGGGCCCGGAACGTCATCTTGATGACCTATCTGAACGACATGTTCGGCATGGACATCGGTTATTTTCAGTGGATGACCTACTGCTTCCCCTTTGTATTCATCATGATTCCCGTGGCCTGGATTTTCATCAACATGCGGTTTAAACCGCGGATCACCTCACTTGCCCCGTCCATGGAACAGTTGAAAAAAGAAATCGATCGAATGGGCGGGTGGAGCCGCCAGCAGGTAATCGCCATGGTCATTTTTATTATCATGGTGTTCGGCTGGCTGACGGAAAAAACGTTTTACGACATGGGCATCGTACCGGTCCGGCTGGGCATCGGTGTTATCGCCGTGGCCGGCGCCGTGGCCTACCTTTTAACCGGGGTTGTAAACTGGAGGGATTACCAGGAGCGGGTCGACTGGGGCGTGGTGTGGCTGTATGCCGGGGCCATTATTTTCGGCAGGACCCTGGATTCCACGGGTGCCGCGTACTGGCTGGCAAGGACCGTCGTCGATCTGCTGGCTCCTCTGGGCATGGACTCGGGGATTCCGTTGATGGCCGTATGCAACGGCATCACGGCGGTCATCACCAACCTCATGGCCGACGGCCCGGCCGCCGCCGCCGTGGGACCCATTACCCTGAACATGGCGGGACTGGCCCACCCCGGAACCACCTTCCTGCCCTTCATGGCCATGTCCACGGCCATGGCGTCGTCTTTTGCCTATTGCCTGATCATCGGGACGCCGCCCAATGCGATTGTCTATGCCAGCGGCTATCTCGAGCCCAGGGACTATTTAAGGGTCGGCATCCCTCTCTGGATTCTGGCCAACGTGCTGATCGTTGTATTGACGGCCGTCTACTGGGGGTTCAGGGGATTCTCCGGACTGCCTTCATTTTAGGGCTTGATGGAAAAGGATCACGGATTTCCGGCCGGGTCAGGGATATATGCCGGCCGGAAATCCCGATGGAGGAAAGAATCGATGGAACAAACCGGAAAACGCCTTTTTGTGAGGGAAAACGGAAAACTTTATTTTTCCAAAAAAACAGAGCGGAAAATTTTCTTTATTCTGACCCTTTTCATGCTCTGCTTTGGAATTCTATATAAACTGGGGCTGTGGTGAAATGGAAAACCGGATGGAAATGAAATTCCGGCTGCCCTGGAGGGAATATTTCAGCATCCTGTCCAGGGTCGTTAAAGACCCGAAATCCTTTTACCTGGAAAATGCCGGTGAATCCGACTGGGTAAAGCCGGCCGGGGTCTTATTGATATCCAGTCTGGTGTTCACCCTTATCACCGCTGTCATGGCCATGCCTCGGACTTCGCTCTTGATGACCGGAATCTATTTTGTCAATGCCGTGGGCATGGTGCTGATTACCTCCGCCCTTGGGTATCTGGTCGCGTGCCTTACCCAGGGAACCGGTGTATCCTATGGTAAAATCTTCGGGATCTATGCCTATGCTTCCGGGGCCGTACTTGTGCTTGCCTGGATGCCTTTCATGCTGTGGATCGCCGAAATCTGGCGGTGGTGGATTATCGGCTGCGGGCTTAAAAACGGATGCGGCTATGCCACAAAAGACACCCTTTTGATCATCACACTTTCCCTTTTGACCCTCATCCTGGGGTTCTGGGGTATTTCCTTTCTGTTAACGTCTTGACAGACAGGGGCCATCGGTCTATATTTTCAATATATTAACGGTGGTACAACCTGTTTCTCCGCCGATTAAGCCGATCCTGACGTCACTTTTTTCAATCACCATGCCTTAAACCCTGCAGGTGGGCACCGTTTTCAGGAGTTAACCCCAAACCGGGGGCAGGAAATGGCCGGTATCATATCTTCGGAACACTGTCTTCTTCTCAACGTGGGGGTGGTGGCCCCGGGTTCCAAATGCATTTCCATCATGAGGGCCCTGGATGCCGTCAAACCCGGCCGGCTCCGCTTTCGCCTGGCAGCCATCGCAGCCACCACAAAATCCGCCGCCTGCAATAAATACGCGGGGGATATGGGCATCGAAGTGTTTGAACATTATGCCGACCTGTTATCCCTGGAATACCTGGACCTGATACTGGAGCTTTCGGGAGATAAAAACATCCTTTCGGATATCGTCAGCCGGAAACCGCCCGCTGTGGGGATCATGGATGAGAAATCCTTTGAGATGTTTTTTGAAATGGCCCGTCTTTATGAAGAAATGGGCCGAAAGGAAACGGAAATCACCCTGGCCGCATCTTTTGCCGCAGCATTGCTGGAGGCATCACCGGACGGCGTTCTGGTCATCGACCGCAATTACCGGGTCGTCAACTGCAACCAGTCCCCCCTTTTCAGTGGAGGTTTCGACAAAAGGGGTGTTCTGGGGAAATTCTGCTATGAGATCATGAACCACTCGCTGTCGCCCTGTGATGAACGGGACATCCGTTGCCCTGTGCGGGAAACCTTGAATACGGGCAAACCGGCCCGCTGCATGCATGATATCGCGCTTTCCGACGGCAGAACCCAGATCTGCCAGGTGACGGCCTATCCCATCGCCAACCGTTTCAATGAAATCGTCCAGCTGGTCCTGACCGTGAGGGACATGACCCAGGAGCTTGCCGAAAGGATCGGGAAAACAGCCAATGAAATCAAAAAAGATCTGGCCAGGGTGGTCAAGGAAGACCGCCTGGCCTCCCTGGGCCGTCTGGTGGCGTCGGTTTGTCATGAGATCAACAACCCCATTACCGCCATCGTCACCTTTACCAAACTGGTGTTGACCCGATTGAAGGAAGCACAGGGGCCGAACAAACTGCCCGAAGACCTGGAGCGGTATCTGGACCTCTCTTTTCGGGAGGCCCTGCGCTGCGGAAGCATCGTTAAAAACCTCTTGACCTTTGCCCGGAATGACAGCGTGGAGGCGTCTGAAATCGATATCGCCGAAATGTTGAACACCATTATACTGCTCACCGGTCATCAGATGGAACTGGCCAATGTGGCCTGCACCGTGGACCTGCCGGCCAGGCCGTTTACCGCCTGGGGAGATTACGGCCAGATCCAGCAGTGCCTGCTGAATCTGATTTTCAACGCCCTGGACGCCATGCCCGGCGGCGGAACGCTTTTGCTCAAGGGCAGCCCGGGCAGCGTGAAAAACGCCGTATGCCTTGAAGTCACCGACTCCGGCCAGGGAATTGCCCCTGAAAATCTCCATCGCATTTTTGAACCTTTTTTCACCACCAAAACAGGAGGCAAGGGCGTGGGGCTGGGGCTTGCCATGGTGTACGGCATCATCCGGGAGCACCAGGGCAGCATCGAGGTGGACAGCACACCGGCCAAAGGAACGACATTCCGCATCATGCTTCCGGCAAAACCCATTTCCGGCTGATTTGAAACAAGGGGGGCAATATGAAAGCATCCACGAACATTATGGTGGTGGACGATGAAAAAACCATCTGCGAGGCCCTCATGGCCTGGTTTGTCAAGGACGGATACCGGGTCGAAACGGCATTGTCCGGGGCGGACGCTCTTGATATTCTTGAAAACAGGCGGTTTGACATTTTTCTTGTGGATATCAAGATGCCGGGAATGGACGGCATCGAACTGCTTTCACGGATAAAGGCCCAGCAGCCCGATGCCGCCGTGATCATGATGACCGCCCATGGTTCCATCCAGACCGCTGTTGAGGCCATGAAAGGCGGCGCTGTGGACTACCTCTGCAAGCCTTTTGATCCCGATGCCCTGTCCCTGCTCATGGAACGGGTGATGGCCCATAAGTCCCTGGAAAAGGAAAATTCGGTGTTGAAGGAAAGGCTTCTGGAGGAGCAGGCCGGAGCCGCCGAGGTCTGTATCGTTCACTCCGATGCCATGAGAAAGGTTTTTGAGGTGGTCGAGGAAGTCGGGCCTTCCATGGCCCCTGTTTTGATAACGGGGGAAACCGGGGTGGGCAAGGACCTGGTCGCCAGGGCCCTGCACCTGAAAAGCGACAGGGCTTTCGGTCCGTTTGTAGCGGTGAACTGCGGGGCCCTGTCCGAATCAATTCTGGAGAGCGAATTGTTCGGCCATGAAAAGGGCGCCTTTACCGGTGCGGTGAAAACACGGCGGGGGCGGCTGGAAATGGCCGACAACGGGACCCTTTTTCTGGACGAGATCGGCGAAATTTCCCTCAAGGTTCAGGTCAGCCTGCTGCGGGCACTCGAGGAGAAGCAGTTCCTCAGACTTGGGGGAAGCGAACCCGTCTATTCCGATTTCAGGCTGATCAGCGCAACCCACCGGGATCTTCTTCCCCTGGTGAAGGAAGGCCGTTTCCGGGAGGATTTTTTCTATCGCACCCATGTGATTACCCTCCATATCCCCGCGCTGCGGGAGCGTCCGGAAGACATTCCCCCTTTGGCCGACTATTTCCTGAAACGTTATGTCGAGGAGACCGGAAAATGCCTGGAAGGGTTCACCGGGAAAGCCATCGGTCTTTTGTCTTCCTACGCATGGCCCGGAAATGTCCGGGAGTTGAGAAACGTCATCGAGCGGGCGGTTGTCATCTCAAAAGGAAGAATGATCGGCGCCGAAGAGCTGAAATTTCTCAATCCCGGGGAAATGCCGCTGGAGCAGGGTCCCCGGACCCTGGAAGAGATGGAAATCGATCATATCCTTTCAACCCTGGAACTGTGCAATGGAAATATCAGCCGGGCCGCCAAAAATCTCGGTATCGACAGAAGCACCCTCACCCGGAAGTTGAAACGGCATCGCATGTCCACCTGTGATGAGAAACCTTAAACCGGCAAACTTGCTGAACAATACCGGACCGGAAGCCATTTCCGCCCACCTGGATATTATTCCCCTGGGAAAAGTGGATCCCCTGGCCCTTTCCGTGGTCGCGGCGAACCTGAAATCCATCATGGGGATCAATGCCCGCATACTCCCGCCCCGCCCCGATCCCTTATACGCCTTCATGCCCATGCGAAATCAGTATGACGCCGGAAAAATTCTCCTTCACCTGGCTGACATCAAAGACGGCGCCCGATTCAGACTGGGCGTCGCGCACCTGGATATTTTCACGCCCATTCTCACCTTTGTTTTCGGGGAGTCCCAACTCGGGGGGAATGCCGCCATCGTCTCGCTTTTTCGTATCCATGACCCGGATCCGGCGCTCATCTATGAGCGGGCCGCAAAAATTGCGCTTCATGAAATCGGGCATCTTATCGGCATCGTCCACTGTCGGACCCCGGACTGCCTCATGGGGTTTTCCAGTAATCTCGAACGTCTTGACGGCCTTCCCCTGAGATTTTGTTCCGCGTGTGAATACGAGGCCTCCTGCTGTCTTTCGCGGTTATTAAAAAATCCGTGATTCAATACCATAAAATCCGTAAAAAATCCGAAATACATAAATAAACAGATTAAAATAAATATGTTGAAAAATAATTTGAAACAGCATAAAAGGGAATTAGTTGAGGAGATAAACGCCAGGTAAACGGCTTAAAAAAACAACCCCGGCGGTGCGGCAACACCGGCCGGGGTCTGATCACAGCGTTATCTGCAGAGGAGATAAACGCGATGACCGGCAAAAACGATAGCACAGCCGTTCAATACAGTTCAACCTTAAAAAGCACCTCCGGATCATCTCTTTTTCCGGGTGGTTTGAAGCTGCAGGGGCCCGGGTCCGTTACACCCGTATCCGGACATGGCAAAAGCAACCGGTCCGTTAATCCGGGCAGCCGGGGACCCCCTGACTGAAACCGCCGTTAATCGGTTTTGGGTCATCCACTACAACAGAAAAAGGGACAATGACAAGGAGGAGATACCGTCATGAGGCGATCGGTTAAAATATCGGCAGGTATTTTTTTCATATTGTTTGTATTGACAGTCGCTGCAATGGGGGCTGAAATCTTCGGCCCCAGGAAGTATGTAAGGACCGAAGGGGCTACGGATATTTATACGGAAACGTTTAAGGCCGGGGCAGGACCCGGAAAAATGATCATTCGAAACGGAGCGCCTGATGGCGGGAAGCGGGCTCCCGATGCCGTCAGCAGCGCACGGGTGGTATTAAACGGAGCTGAAATTTTTACCCCCGATGATTTCAGCCGGACAAAATATGATCTGGAGGCGCAAATCGATCTCGATGCAAGCAATACGCTGACGGTTGAGCTGGGGAGCCGGCCGGGAAACTTTTTAGCCATCTCCATAGAGCAGGAGAATTCATCCCCGGTGACCGTTTCCATCACATCTCCCGGAAACGGCGCGGCCATTGGAAGTCCTTATGTGACGGTGCAGGGGACCCTCACGACCTCTTCTGAAAACGAGGTGGGAGTAGCCGTCAACGGGGTATCGGCTTGGGTAAACGGCAATTCTTTTGCGTCCAACCATGTGCCCCTGCAGGAAGGCGAAAATACACTGACGGCCGTGGCTACCGATTCCCTGGGCAACACATCGACTGCCTCGATATCCGTCGATTTTTCGCCTGATGAACTTTATATTCATCTGACGGCGGATAAGGAATCGGGTGTTTCACCTTTTACGACCACACTCAAGGTCGAAGGTTCTTTCCCTTTTACAGCCCCGATTCCGGTCTGCACCGGCCCAGGAACGGTTGGGATCGTCAGGGGAGCCGGAGAAAACGAATTTGATGTCTCCTTCACCACCCCCGGCATTTACCGGTTTACTTCGGTTGTAGAAGTTGAGGGAAAAACCTGTTCGGATACCGTCGCCGTATGCGTGATGAATCAGGCTGAACTCGATGCGCTGCTGAGAGCCGAATGGAACGCCATGAAAGCGTTCCTTGTCGCCGGCGACATCGACGGGGCCATGACCCTTCACCAGAAAGCGGTGCATGAAAAATATTCGGCGATTTACAGCGCTCTGGGGAGTGAACTGCCCGCGCTGGTTCAACAGATGAACGACATCAGCCCGGTGTTTTTTGATGACGGGCTGGCCAAATACCGGATCCGCCAGGATCATGACATTAACGGGCAGGTCCGGACCATCACCTATTATCTTTATTTCAGCAGGGATGATAAAGGATTGTGGCGGATTGAAAACTACTGACGTGAAAGGCGGGAATCTATGAAGTCCGGGGATATTAAAAAGACAGCAGTGAAGTTAACGGCCGTTGTTCTGGGTTTGCTGGTCATCGATCTGTTTTTCTGCGGCCTCTTTTCACCCCTACCGTACCGTTCCTTGGCCCCCTTTAAGGGAAAGGTGGTGGATGCAGAAACAAAGCAGCCCATTGCCGGAGCCGTTGTTTTGGCTGTTTATGAATCTACTGCATATACCCTGGCCGGGGATGTCGGCGTGATCGTGGATGGCCGGGAAACCCTGACGGATGAAAACGGCGAATTCCGGCTGCCGAGAAAAAGAAGATGGCTCGTTCTTCGCCGCGGATATCCGGAAGGACAGCTGACCATTTTCAAGCCTGGATATGGAGCCTTCCCCTGGCATGAACGAACAACGGCGGTCGGTGAAAATAAGGCCTGGCCTTCTCCGGGTAAACATATCCTGTATGAATTGCCGAAATTACATACAATTACTGATAGAAGAGACAATGTAAGGTTTATAAATCGATATAATGAAATCCCTCATACCCAAAAACAAATCTATTGGGACCAAGTAAATAATGAAAGGAAATATGTCGGCTTACCCTTAAGAACGCCCGATGAATAGGAGGCAACATGCTGAAAAGCAAAATAATAATTTTATTTTATATTTTTTGGTCAACATTTTTTGGTCAATCTTTATTGGCATATCAAAGTGACGTTCATTCTTTAATCAATTCTGCAGCTGTTAGTAATTCGAATTTTCACTATTATCTGATGTATAAATTGGGAGTGGTACGCGGTGCAGATACCGAGATAGCATTGGGCCGGTTGAAAAAGGAAATTGGGGTATGGATAGCTTATGGCGGAACATTTGAAGATTCGGGTGCCCGTTGGCTCAATCACTTTCATGATCCCTTAAAAGGATGGGGCCAGGCCGGACTTTTGGGTATGTCGCCATCCTCCATTCTCTGGGGTGCTGATGCGGGTATGGGAAACGCCTGTTCCTGGGATTCGGCGAGACGTTATTATTACACGTATTTGACGGGAAAAGACGCTTACGGAAATGTTCTGGCCAATTCTCAGGCCATGAGGGAAGCCTATTTTGCCAGATGTCTTCAATCGGTCGGGCAGGTGATGCACCTGCTTCAGGATGCTTCCGTACCCCTGCATACCAGAGATGATGCTCATGTATTGCCGGTGTTTTTTGCCGGAGATGTTGTTGCAGGTACGTATGAAACCTATACCAAAATTAATATATTGAATCTCGATTATGTTCCGGATCAGACGGGAAATCAGCCCAGCCCCCTTCTGTTAACCGATCCTCAGCCCGAATCCAATTATACCGGCCTTGCGCCCATCACCGGATTGTTTGACAGAAACCAGTACAACGGGGATGCCATCCCGGCCAGGGCTGCGGCCACGGGGCTTGCGGAATACGCGAACGCCAATTTTCTCACCCAGGACACCATCTGGGAATACCCCCATCCCGCTCAAAGCGACCTTGACTGTGACCCGGGCGTCTGGTTGAACCCGGAAGAAGTGGATGCGGAAGACGGGGTCAGGGACAACCGGATTTATTTCGGGACATCGGTTGGAGATCCCGTCCGGCATCTGGTGGCCGCATCTTACTGGTATTACCGGCTTTACATGTGGAATAAACCCGAGCTCCGGTATGCCTATATCTTGGATGAAAAATGCTTTGCCGACTATGCGGCGAAACTGGTCCCGCGTGCGGTGGGGTATTCCGCCGAGCTGCTCGACTATTTCTTCCGGGGCGGCATGGAAATCACACTGCCTCAGGAGGGGTATTATGCGATGACCTCTGACCCGGAGAATGGTTTTGACCGGGTCAAGCTGAAGGTGAAAAATACAACGGCCAATCATGAGGAAATGACCGACGGGTCCATAGAACTCGTGGTGAAATACCGTCTCTCCCGGGGGGAGCCGTTCACCAATAACTACTCGGATACGACGTGGGAATTTTTCTACATCACCGCTTCGGAGGCCGGCCAGGTCAGAAGCATTCCCGGAAATGAATTCGTCGAACTGACCTTTGACCTCGGCCGGACTCCCATTCCGTTGTGGGCCACCGATGTCTATCTGGAGGTCGTCTATAAGGGCAGACTCGGCAATGAGCGGGAGGCGGTGGCCGTGGGATTCAAGGACATCGGTGAGCCCACGCCGCTGGATCTTTTCAGCAACTTCGATAAAATCTGTCTGTTCGGGGAGTGGCAGAACACCGGCCCCGAGGCCGTCGGCATCGTGGATGATCCGGCCAACGGCGGAGACGGCAACGGCAGGGGCGATGAATGGGATGTCTACCCGCATAATCTGAAGGACACCTACTACCTGTTCTCACCCGGCGGCGTGGTCAGGAACCCGGACCCGGATCAGGGCCGTTACCATTACCACATTCCCCTGCTGGAGCCCGGGCAGTTGCACAGGGGACCCTATATCCTTGCCGACTACCCGTCTTTTATTTTCACCTATCTGACATCCGCCGAGCCCCTGGATCCGGATGATCCGTTTGGGCACGGGAAAATGGCGGGCCTGTCCGTTAAGCCGGTCATCAAAAACCAGATCGAGTGGAACGCCTATTATAACGGGTATGTTCGATACATGCCGAATTTTGCCGTGTTCAGGGGGGTGGAGACCTGGCGTTCCTTCACTGTTCTGTACCCACAGCCTTATCCGGGGCCTGATCACCCCTGTTCGTTCTGGGATATTCCGTAATGCAGTGGTCCTCGAAAAAAAAAATAAAGGAGAGACAAAATGATACGCATCTGCCTTTTCAGCCTGTTGATCTTGTTACTGATATTCGGCTCAGCCCATGCCGACGGTTTTATCGTCCGGGAAATTTGTCAGGATAACTCCGGCGCAGTAATACTGGACCCGGAAACCGGAACGGAGTGGGATGTAAAAGTGGGTGATGAAATTCAGGGGTGGAAAATTATCGAAATCGATGGAACCGGGGTGAGCGTCCTGAAAGAACCCCGGGGCGACATGCCCTATGCCATCGTCAACAAACTGGATAAAATGTCCGAATTCGGGATTCCATTAGAGCCCTGATGCATCAGGTGTTATTCAGACTTTTCCCCGGCGCGGGATACCGGGGAAAAGTCTGAAAGCCGCTTCGTCTCGATGGATGATTTTACAGGGAATGAAGAAATTCATCGACCAGCCGTTCCCATCCGATTTCCGGGACTGTGCGGTAAATATCGCGGACAGCTTCCCCCCCTGTGGCCGCGAGACGATAGACCGTCTGTTCATGTCGGGTTTCGTGAATCATGGCGGCAAGCCGTGAGGCTTCGTCATCGATCCAGGAAAGGCTTTCGTCCCCGAAAAACAGATTCTTCAGATTTTTGCGCAGGCTCGATGGCTCGATCACCATCAACCATCCGTCACCATAGGGGTCTTTACCGCCTTCCGAAGGGTTGTTTAAAAGCTTGTGATTTATCGCAGCGACTCTCCCCTCCACCGGACTTAACACCGGCGCCTCCCTGTCATCCCTTTTCAGGACGACCTGGGGCTGGTTCTGCTCCGTGGCGGATCCCAGGCGGGGTATTTTGACCTCGTCCCAGGTGCCCAGCAGGCGGTGTGCGAAATCATCCACGCCGACCCGCACCCGACCCCCGTATTCAACCCGTGCCCACCCGTGACCGTAGTGGTAGTAATGGTCCCTGGCCACACTGAACCCCGAAGCCGCATCCAGAACCGGGGGTTTCGGGCTGGGCAGCCAGCCGGAATCCTCGATCGTCTGGTCGATGGGGCATCTGGCGCAGTCATATCCGTAGGAACACAAACCGTAAGCGATCCGGCCGCTTAGCATGTGCCGGCATTTTCCCCGGTTTGCGAGCAGCATCATCCGCGGGGCTCTCTGCCGGTTTTTTTCAGCAGTCTTCCGCTTTTCCTCGAAATTCAACAGCACCTGCCTGTCCAGGGAACATCCCAGGCAATCAAAAGCATTGATGCATTTTGTCGGTTTGATAACCCCGGCCTTCCCCCATACACATTGATCGTTGGCCATGGAATAAACCATGGGCTGTCCGGGTTTGGTCTTTTCTCTGTGTGCCATGACGTCGCCTCCTTTTCTCTCCGTGCGATTAAAGGTTTCGGCCGTCCAGTTTAAAAGCCGAAATTTCACTTTGATAGAGAGCATTTTTCAGGCCAATTTTATGGCGCGGAATCCGACAATCAACTCAACGCATTGATTTAAAATAAAAAAACATCTTCCCGATGTTCAGGAACCTGTTGAATTGATCTTTTTGAAAAATGGCCGGGTGCCGCAAAATGCACCGGTCCGTGTCGGAAATTTAATTATAATAAAAAAATCATTAAGTTATAGATATGCGGCGTTTTGCCTCGATGAGTTGTGTTTTGCATCTGTTTTTTTGGAGGGGAAAAAGGTGGAATCGTATGAAAACGTTTTGGCCCCGGCCGGGTTTTTCCATTTAACCCCTGTACACGAGATACGCCATATATCCCACGTAACAGGACAGCAGCAAAAGCCCCCCGCTGCGCCGGATCGTGTAATCCTTGCGCATCAGCAGCCAGGGAAGGAAACTGATGAAGATCATCACCAGGTAGTCATATATCAGGCCGCTTTGAAAAAAACCTCCAGGAATGGTGATGGGTTTGATGATGGCGGCGCCACCGATGACGGAGAGGATATTGAACACGTTGCTGCCGATCACATTGCCGATGCTGATGTCCATCTCCTTCCGCATCGCCGCCACAACCGATGTGGCCAGTTCCGGCAGGGAGGTTCCGATGGCGACAATGGTCAGCCCGATGAATTTCTCGCTTACGCCGAAGGTTTTCATGACCACGACGGCCGAATCGATAAGCACCTGGGCGCCGATAACGACGCCGGCAATTCCCACGAGGATCAGGGCGATCTGTTTGGGCCGGGATTCGATGATGCCGATTCCCTCGATTTCATTCCTGGCTTCCAAAAGGAGTTCCCTGGCTTCGGCCGGCGAATCCGGCACCAGTAGTATCCCGTGGCTGCCCGGGATTCCGTTCTCTTCCTGGGCCAGACGGCTCTCCTTGGCCGATATATAATAGCTGAAAATGCTGTAAAGAATGACGCCGGTGAACAGGGTTATGCCTTCGATCCGCGAAATGTAAGCATTCATGGAAAGGAACATCAGGTAGAACGATATGCCCAGCATAATGGGAATATCCCGCCTGATCACGGACCGTCCGGTTGTCAACGGGGATAAAAACGCCGAAAGCCCCAGGATCAGGGCAATGTTGGCGATATTGCTTCCGACCACGTTGCCGACGGCGATCATGCTTTTGCCGGCAAACGATGCCATGACGCTGACCACGAATTCGGGGGCTGAAGTGCCGAATGCCACCACGGTCAGGCCGATAACAATGGGCGTGACACCCAGGCTGCGCGCCAGGTTGGCCGAACCTTTAACCAGCCATTCCGCACCATAATAGAGAAGAATAAATCCCAGGATCAACAGCAATGCCTGCAGCCACATAAATGCCTCCTTTTTCTTTTATTTATGGAATAAATGATTCGTGTACAAGGTATTTTTGGGAACCGGTGGGCAAAACACGTGTCGGCCTCATGCCGGAGTTCCTTTCGGCAACCGCACCGCCTTTGAATTTGCTTGACCCTTTTCCGGTGGATAAGGTAATAAATCCTCAACCCATTTTACTTTACCCATCATAATTTTCACTCTTGAAAGGACGGCAATGAACATCATCCGGGGTTTTCCCTCCACATCCAATAATGCGTTTCCGCTGAACACCATCACATTTCTCAAGGCCGCCGCAAGAACCTTCCCGGAAGTCGGGATCGTTTCCCGGGAAATCAGCGGCGCCATGTGGCGATACACCTATAAAGAGGCGTTTGCCCGCATCCGTCGCCTGGCCAATGCCCTGGTGAAACTGGGCATCGGCCCCGGGGACCGGGTGGGGGTCCTGGAATGGAACACTCACCGGTATTTCGAGCTGTATTACGCCGTGTCCGGCATCGGGGCGGTGCTGCTCCAGGTCAATCCCAGGATTGGCTCTGCGGATCGGGCCTACGTGATCAATCACAGCGAGGCCGTAATCGTCTTTGTCGCCGAAAACATGCTGCCCCTCATCGAGTCTGTTGAAAAGGATCTCGCCACGGTCAGGGGTTATGTGGTGCTGACCGAAAAACCGGCGGCCGAGGTGCGGACGACCCTTTCACCGGTCCATCACTACGAGTCCCTCCTGGCAGAGCAGTCCGAAACCTTCGATTTTCCGATGATCGACGAAAATTCGGCCTACAGCGCCTGCTACACCACGGGGACCACGGGAAAACCCAAGGGGGTGTATTATTCCCACCGCTGCATCTATCTTCATTCCCTCATGCAGGCTCTCATGCTCGGCATCAATGTAAACGACGTGGTCATGCAGACGGTGCCCATGTTCCACTGCCACGGGTGGGGAATGTTTTTTTCCGCCACCCTGGCCGGGGCCAAACTCGTTTTTCCGGGCATGTACACGGCGGAAAAAGTTTATGAACTGGTGGACATCATGATCGCCGAAAAGGTCACCGTCAACGGCGGGGCACCGGCTATCTTCATGCCTATGCTGGAATACATCAAGACCCTTCCGGAACCCCCCGAATTTAAGGGGCTGCGAATGATATCCGGCGCCACCGAGCCGTCCCTTGCCCTGATGAAAGGGTTTTACGACCTGGGAGGGGCGGAGATCCTCCACGGCTACGGGGCCACGGAAACCACACCCCTGGTGACCCTGAACCGGCTCAAGCCGTCTCTGGCGGGCGTGTCTGAAACGGAAAAATGGGAGCTCCGGAAAAAACAGGGGTTGCCCCTGACCGGGGTGGAAGTGGAAATCCGGGACTCGGACGGCCGTGTGATGCCTCACGACGGCAAGTCCGTGGGAGAGATCCTATTCCGGGGGCCCTGGATCACCGCCGCCTATTACAACGACGAGAGAACGGCCGAATCCTTTGTCGACGGGTTCTGGAAAAGTGGGGACGCCGGCACCATCGATGAAAACGGGTACATGAAAATCACCGACCGGTTCAAGGACATCATCAAGAGCGGCGGGGAATGGATATCCTCCATCGACCTGGAAAACGCCCTCATGGCCCATCCGGCCGTCCTGGAGGCCACCGTCGCCGGGGTTCCCCATCCCAAATGGGAGGAACGGCCCGTGGCCCTGGTCGTGCTCCGGGACAATTTCAGGGGAAAAACAAATAAAGAGGACATCCTCGAATTCATCGCCCCGCGGTTCGCCAAATGGCAACTCCCGGATGAAATCCTTTTCGTGGACGAAATTCCCAAGACCAGCGTGGGTAAATTTTCAAAGAAGGATGTGAGGGCCATGTTCGGGGATGTGTACAGGAAAAAAGGATAGGACCGGGAGTGGGTCGGGATTGAGGAATTTGCCATGATAATATGGGATGACCCCGGCATTGGAAAGGTCTATGCCAATATCGGTCTGGTCGAAGGCGGGAAAGAAGAAATCTCCATTGTTTTCGGAGTTGAACAGGCCCGTCAGCCGGATCTCGATCAGACCCGGGTTCAGCTCACCGACCGCATCATCTTCAACCCCCTGGCGGCCAAACGTTTTGCAGCCCAGCTTGAAAACCGAATCCGGGAGTATGAATCGCATTCGGGAAGGCCGGGTCCCGTATTGACCCCGGTGGAAGAAGCCGGCGTAAAACCACCCTCAAAGCAGGATGACCCGGGGAAAATGCCTGCCCCGGCGGAACACCTGATTTCCCTGATGATGGACCTCGGCATTGAAACCGGGATGGAACGGTCTTTCAAGGTCGTTGATCAAAAACTGTTGAAAAACCGGTTTATCGTGGGTTTTAAAAAGGATAACATTTTCCTGAACCCGGATATGAGGATCATCGAAATATGCCGGCGGATTCACATGCCGGAATCTTTACTGAGCACTTTCACAGAACATCTGCCGGATGCCGGTTATATTCATTTCGGGTTTGAAGAAAGTGAAACCTCGTGTGTTTACAAGGTGTATCTGGAATTCTGGGAAAAATTAAAACAGACGGTTCACCCGGATCGGCTCGACCCCGGCGGATATGACCTTCACCTGGGTTTCAAGTGGGATGTTTCCGACCCCTCCCGGTGCGCACTGACCCGGTATATCTGGCATCCCTGGATTTCAGGCCGGGAAATTATCGCGAAGGTTGATCAGATTATCCCGGGGGCCTGGGAAATTTCACGGAAGGCCGCGAAAGACCTGGTAAGCGCCGCCGGGGTCAGAATTCCCGACAGGGATATTCTTTTCCTCGAAGTCATTGAAGAAGACAACGCGAGGCGCTCTTTCGATATCAACGTCTACCGGGCAGACCTTCAGGTGGCGGAAGTCTATTCTCTGCTGTCCGTTCTCTGCCGGAGTTGTTCGCTCCCTTATGATGTTTTCCATTCATTTTACCAAGGCATCAGAACGAAACAACTCGGCCATTTGGCCGCAGGGCTCGACCGGAGGGGAAAACCTTTTTTTACCCTTTATTACGGGGTTGAACCCCTTTGTCCCCGGAGCCCGTTAATGCCGCGGTTAATGCCGCAGGAAGAAAAATCAGAAACCTTGAAACCATCGCGTTATGCCATGTCTCCGGGGAAAAAGCGACGGGTCCGGGTCGAAGAAACGGACGAGCACGCCGGCCGGCTGTACCGGCTCGTGGATGCGCTGGGGTACCGGGCCGCGTTTGAACGCTCTTTTAAATTCATGGAAGGTATTTTGCTGACAGGGCGTTTCCTGATGGGGTTCAGGCGTCAGGACTCCACCCCGGGGCAGGATGAAGCTGTTTTAAACGTCTGCCGGCGGATCGGCATGCCGGAAGACCATCTGGAGAAGCTCCGTTCGGAGCTCACCGGGGCGGATATCGTTCTTTTCGGGTTTGAAGCCAACGAGAAAAACCGGGTTTACAAGGTCTACCTGGAATTTAACGCAAGGCTGGTGGAAGCGTCAAAACAGGATCCCCCACCGGATAAGGTCCATATTCATACGGGTTTCAAATGGGATGTTTCGGACAATTCCCGAAAGGCTGTCGCTACATACGCTGCATTGCCTCTGTTCCGTGCCGCGGACATCGCGAAACGGGTAGGGGACGAATTTTACGGAGGCAAAAATGAGGGCGTGTACCGCATGGTGGACGACATCCTCGATCTTGCCGGGAGCCGCACCCGGCCGGGGGAACTTCTTTATTTCGAGGCGAGCGAGGAAAACAATCCGCGGTCTTCCTATGATGTCAAACTGTACCGCACCAACCTCAGAATGGCGGAAATATACCCCGTCCTGGTCGGTATCGCACGCCATTACGCCGTCCGGATGGGTGTATTCGATGAAATTTACGAGGCTGTCAAGACCCATCGATTCGGGCATTTAACGGGTGGGACCGACCGGGAGGGAAGGGATTTTCTGACCCTCTATTTTGCCGAGCGGCTTCTCCCCGTTGAACCTCCACAGGCTTGATCCGTCATGACCGCCCATAGAATCGACCTTACGGACTACATCGACATCCCCGTCTGGTACGGCTGCAACAGTGACTGCATCCTGTGCATGCTCACGGGGCTTAAAAGCAGGCTGCCCGCCATAGGCTTCGACGTGTTCCGGAAAATTGTCTCGAACATCGTCCATGAGGGCAGGTATCACAACCTGATTCTTTCAGGAGCGGAGGTCACGACCTTTGTTCAACTGGCTGATTTTGCACGGTTTGCATCCTCTTTCCAGTGGTTCGGAAAAATTCAGATTCAGACCAATGGGAGAAAATTGGGTGACAAACAATATCTTCATCATCTGGTGGATGCCGGGGTCAACGAGTTTTTCATCAGTGTCCACGGGCTTGAAAAAGTTCATGACGCCATAACCCGGATCCCCGGCGCATACCGGGAAACCATGCAAGGGATCCGGCATCTGGAAGACCTCGGGATGGACATCATCACCAATACCGTCTTTACCCGGATGAACTGCGGTGAAGTAAAGATCGTCATGGAGGATCTTTGCGGAAGAGGGGTCAAGGAACTTCAGTTGTGGAATTATTGCCCCATGGAGGAAACCGATTCCCGGGACCTCTTGGTGAGCATGAAAGACTTTTCACGTTTTCTGCCGGAAATTCTCGCCGTTGTCCTATCCAGTGGCAAGGCATTGGTTTTAAAACATTTCCCGCAATGTCTGGATATGGGCCCGCCCGGATTTTTTGACAGCCGTGTCCCCAGACTCCTCATCCACGAGATATTCTGGAGGAAATTTGCTGAAAACCGTTTCGGCATCTGCCCCCATGCGGATTCATGCGGTGCCACAGCGTGCAGCGGGCTCTCCATGGCCCATGTGCGGAAATACGGTGATGAAAGGGACCTTCTGCGTCCCATAGCCCCATGAAGAAAAACTTCCCGAAGGAGGAAGGAAAAAATGGAACCTTTGGAATATTCGAAGGCGAACGACCTTTTTTTCGATTTTTGTCTGTGGGAATACAAGCCGACGGTCCCCTGGGAAAACAAACTGAGATCCTCCAATTTGCTGTTTCATTCCTTTGACGTCATGGGCCTTGATGAACGTGCCCGTGATCTGGTTCGGTCGATCCGGGAATGGGCCGGTCTTTCCAGGACGGTCTGGGGAATGAAGCACCAGGGGAACCGCATTTTCTGGGAATTTTATTTCTATGACTACAGGAGAAGGCAGCGGCAGCGGTCCATTACCGGGTTTCTGGACCGGTTCCGGGACCTGATCCCCTGCGAAGTCAGGGCCAATGAAAACCTGAATTATTTCATGTTTTCCGTGGATATCGACCAGGACCTGATTTCCCGGGGAAAAAAACTCGATGAAATCCACATGTATGTCGGAAACCCGGGCAGCACCGTATCATCGGGGATCTGTTATTCCCTGACCAACGGCGGAACAAGGCTTGAAAACGATTACTTCTTTTTCGATGCCCGGAGGCAGATGCCCGAGATCAGGGATAAAGCGGCCTGCTCGGCTTTTTTCGACGAGAAGGCCGTGCGTATCGATCAGATTCTCTGGCCCGAGCTTCTGGACTGCACCGTGATCGTGGTGGCCAACAAACAGTACAACGACGGCGTCTATTTTTCACGGGTCAATGTGGATCAACTGATTTTTTTCCTGAGAAGAACGGGCTGGCACGGAGAAATGGTCTCCTTTGTCGAGAAACACAGGTCCGGTCTGGACCATCTTTTTTTCGACGTCGCTTTCGACTATCGCATGGAAAAAGGCCATCTGACGATTCAGAAGAGCGCCTGCTTCGGGATTTTTTAATCCTTACCGGAAAACCATGATGACGGAAAACAGGGAAGTGCAAGAGGTCGACCTGGCCGGCATACGGGATCATCTCTGCGTGGACGCTTTTCTTCAGGAAATGATCCCTGCCAGGGCCTTGAAGACCGCCTTTGAAACAGGCCTTGTGGATCATCTCGTATCCAACAGAATCTGCTCCGTGAGTTCCCTGGAAAATAAATGGAAGAACGGTGAAAAGGCCGTCCGGCTGTTGATCGATCTCCTGGCCTTGAATAACGTTATTGCCAATCACCATGGTGAAATAGAGCTTACGCCCGAATTTCTCCATGCGTTGAAATACCGGGACCTGCTGGAATTAAAGCTGAGCATGGCACACCTCGCGGCGTTCGACCTCATGAACAACTTCACCGAATTTATCGCAAGCCCCTTGAATTTCATGCGAAAGGCGCGATTTTTCAAACTGTTCGATTACAGTCTGTGCTTTGAGGACACCCCGGAGAACCGCAGTCTGACCAAACGCTGGATGATGATCACCTCCATCCTGACCAGGTATGAGGCGCCGGCCTGCATGGCATGCCACGATTTCGGCCGTTACGGTCGGATGCTGGACATCGGGGGAAACAGCGGCGAATTTGCCCTGAGGATTTGCCGGAGGTATCCCGGGATGGTCAGCACCGTTTTCGACCTTCCCCTGGTATGCGACCTTGGACGGGAACATCTTCAGTCCGAGCCTGAAAGCGACAGGATAACGTTTGCCCGGGGAAACGCCCTGACCGACGAACTGCCCGGCGGTTTCGACCTGATCACCTTCAAGTCCATGCTCCATGACTGGCCGCAGGATCAAGCCGAACGCCTGATCTCGAAGGCTGAAAAATCCCTGAAGCCCGGAGGCACCCTGCTGATTTTTGAAAGAGCCCCGATGGAAATTACGCGAAATACAGTCCCGTTTTCCTTGTTTCCCTTCCTGATTTTCCTCCATTCCTACCGCCTGCCGGACTTCTACGAGAGGCAACTGAAAAAGCTCGGGTTCGAGGACATCGCAACCCGGAGAATCCATCTGGACATGCCGTTTTTCCTGGTCGAAGCACGGAAAAAAATGGGTTCCTGAAGGGACTTTCCATGGGCGTGGCTGTATGCGGAAAATTAGTATTGTTTTTTCCGGGGTGCAAACCATGGCAAACAAAAAATAACTTACTGGTATTATATACATATTTAAATTAAAAAACATTAAACAAGGAAAAAATATAAAAAATCTTGACGAAGCATTTTGGATTGTGGTACTGAAAGTTTAAACGAAATTCGAAATTCCAGCGGTACCGGGATCGTATCGGAAAATACAAACGGAAAAGCCACGGCTCTGAACCAAAGATTACATGACCGTGGCTTTTGTGTTTCATCCTCATGAGCAAAAGGATTTCAGAATACCAGCCTTTGCAGGAAGGAACCCGTTTCACCCGATTCATTGTGATAAATTCATTGTTTTCTCATATTCTCCGGATTTTCGGGGAATATGCGAAAAAAACTGTTTTTTTATCAGGTGTAGAGGATGAAAACTACGTGGTATAAATCTCGCCCTGTCCGCTTTTTAACCACATCCGGATCTTTCCTTTTTCGGCCCCTATCACCCGATTCCTTTCAAAAAATACGTTTTTCTCAATCCGATGATATCGTTACAGCTCTTCACACAGGAGGTGTGTCATGGGTCTTGCCAGAAATCTCAGAAGATTAGCCCGCAGAAAAGAAGCCGCCAATGATTCCATTTTCAGGAGAATCAGGCGAAAGGCCGTCATGGAACCCCTGGAGCCGCGGTTGCTGTTGTCGGCAGACCTGTCCTATACGATGGGGGACGCCAGTGACGATCTCAAGCTGGTTTTCGACGACGCTTCAGATCAGATCATTTTGATGGATGGTTCCACCGCGCTTGATTCGGCGGCCATTCACACGGATGGCGAGATCAATCTCAGCATCACGGGAACCGATCAGGCCAACACCGTGTCGCTGCTTTTTGAAAATCTCGACGTTTTGGCCAATCATTCAACCCTGGCGTTCACTTCCCTGAACATCTCGTTCGACGGCAGCGACAACCCGGATCAACTGACGATTTCAGGCGACCTTGACATTCCCGGGGCGGATCTTTCCATCACCGGCACCAATGTCGAGAGCCTGAAGGTCGCTTCCGGCGTTACCCTCTCCGCCGAGGATATCATCCTCTCAACGACCTACGAGAATTCCGGAGATTTTGGCCTCCTGACCACGCTTGGAAACGAATTGGGTACGGACATCAGCGAAATGATCTTCGATGAAGATCAGGCCATGCTGGCCGTTTCTGTGGCGACGGTGGATCTTTCCGGCGCTGTGCTGACCGGTGACAACATCACCGTGAGCGCCACCGCCACATCGACGCTCACGCCATCGGGTTTCGAGCTGAGTTCCCTTGCTTTTGCCTTTGCATACGCCTCGACGGACGCCGAGGTCATCCTCAGCAGCACCACGATCAACGCAACAGAAGACCTCGACATCGATGCGACATCGATTATCGACGTGACGGCTGAGATCAGCACTGACATGAACAACGCCGACGAGTCGACAGACGCGGCGATTGCCGTGGTGGTGGCCGACGGCGACGCTACGGCGCGCATCTCCGGGAACAGCCATCTAAACGTGGACGGCGTCGTGGACATGACCGCCTCCAACACGATCACTGCCACCGCCCTGGCCGACGGAACGGACACCGATGCAGGTGCAACACTGGCCCTGGCGATCGTAAACGGCACAACCAGAGCCTACATTTCGGGCACTTCCGATATCGACCAACCCGATTCCATAACCGTTGCGGCCGTTACGGACATCACCAGCACTACTACGGCCATATCGACCCCGGGAGGCGCCCAGGAAAGTACCGCCGGCGACAACAAGAGCGAAAGCGCCCTTTCCGACCCGAACCGGGACGGCGCCACCACCGACCAGGCGTCGACTTCCGAGGGCAGCATGGACTTTGCGGCCGCGGTCGCCATCACCGACCTCGTCAGCGATACCAAGGCCTATGTCTCCACAAGCGGCGCCCTGGTGACGACCGGCAACCTTGAGGTCGATGCCACGGCTACTACGGACATCACCACCGCGGCCAACGCCAACAACACCGATGGCAGCACGACCGGAATCGGCGCGGCGGTGGCTATCGGCGTGGCCGACCTGGACACCGCTGCCTACCTTTCCGGGACCACCAGTATTACGGCAAATGCCATCGAGTTAAGTGCGTTGTTGCAGCCGAGCACACTTACCACCACCGCCACATCCGGTGCCGGGGCAGATACCAGCATCGCGGGAGCCCTTGCTTTGGGTACCGTCACCTCCCTTACCGATGCCTATGTGACCGGCAGTCTCAATGCCCATGACAGCGATCTGAGCCTCTCGGCGACCGAGACCCTGACGGTAGACACCAAGGCCACGAGCAAAGCGGGTACAACGGACACCGACACCGGCATCGGCGCCTCCGTGGCCCTGTCAATCGTCGATAACGATACCCGCGCCGAGATCCGGGACACCGCTGCGCTTGCCAATGTGGACGACCTTGGCTTGACCGCTGCGACCACCCCGAACGTCACCACCACGGCCGAG
>DIKO01000075.1 GCA_002423615.1 Desulfobacteraceae bacterium UBA5616 | reverse complement strand
AACATGTTACATTGTGTGATGGGTTACGCTTCGCTTCACCCATCCTACTTTTATATAATTACCTCAACATGTTACATTGTAGGATGGGTGAAGCGAAGCGTAACCCATCAACAAGTGATGAAGAGGAGCATTTATGAGCAAGGACTTGTATTTTACCAAGGATCATGAGCTGGTGAGAAAAGCGGTGAGGGAATTCGTCCAGAAGAAGATCAATCCTTTTGTGGATGAATGGGAGGAAAAAGGCCACGCCGGCGATTTATGAATTCGGCAGTGAATACCTCAAGGAGACCTACCTTAAACCGGCCATCAGGGGAGAAATGGTGGCTGCCATCGCCGTTACCGAACCGGATGCCGGGTCGGATGTGGCGGCCCTGAAATCCTATGCCAAGAAAGACGGGGACAGCTATGTGCTCAATGGCTCCAAGACCTATATCACCAATGGAACCCAGGCGGATTTTCTGACGCTCCTGGCCAGGACAAGCGATGACCCGGGTTATCACTGCTTCAGCCTGTTTGTCGTTCCCACGAATTTGAAGGGGTTTGCCGTCAGCCGAAAACTGGACAAACTCGGCATGCGGAGCAGCGACACCGCCGAGCTGTTTTTCGACAATGTCCGGATACCGGCCGAGAATCTCATCGGCGTCGAAGGGGAGGGGTTTATTCAGCAGATGCAGCAGTTTCAGCATGAACGGTTTGTCACCATGCCCGGCGCCTATGTCGGGGTCCGGAACGCGATTGCCGATACCGTGGAATATCTCAAAAAGCGCATCGTATTCGGGAAGCCCCTGATCACCAAGCAGGCATTGAGGCACCAGTTCGCCGACTGGCTGGCCGAAGCCGAGGCCCTCCGGCAGTTCACCTACCACATCGTCCGGATGAAAATGGCGCGCATGGATGTTTCCAAGGAAGTGTCCATGGGGAAACTGATTTCAGCCAAGCTCATCCAGAAAACCCTCGACGGGTGTATCCAGATGTTCGGAGGAGCCGGTTTCATGAACGAAATGCCCATATCCAGGGCTTTCCGGGATTCACGGCTCTCCTCGGTCGGCGGCGGCGCGAACGAAGTCATGCGGGAGATCATCACCAAAATGGAGGGGATTTAAAAGCGTTCCCGGTTCACAAGTCTCTTTAAAACTTCATATGGCTGAGCCCCTTCCACCATCCGGCCGTTCATGAGAAATGTGGGAACGGCCCGGATGCCTGTTTTACGAGAATAGGCCCAGTCGTCGTCAACGGCTTTTTTGTAAATTCCCTTGCCGAGGATTTCTTCCACGGCGTCCGGGTCCAGACCGGTGTCCCTCGATATCCCCTTCAAAACATCAATGTCGGCGATGTTCAATCCGTCTGCAAAATAGGCTCTGAAAACCGCATCGTGATAGCCGTCTCCTTTTCCCATGGCTTCGGCCCATTTCCCGAGCTCCGTGGCCCTTCTGCTGTTGTAGGTCATGTTCCTTTGGGTCAGGGGCAGGCCGACTTCTTCGGCCGCCGTTTTGAGCCGCGTCAATACGGCATTGATGTCGATGGGTCTTCCGGCAAAAAGTTCTTCCAGGCTCTGCCCCTGTTCCGGGGTCTCCGGATGAAGGGGGAAAGCCACCCATTTGACCGTAAGTTGAAACTCATTTTTCAGTTTTTCAATACGCCCGGTACTGAAATAACACCAGGGTCACACATAGTCTGAAAATACTTCCAGAACAGGCCGATTTTCCATCATGGGAATCCTCCCCGCTGTTTGGGTTATTTTTCACTGGCCTTAAACTTCGCCATAAATTTCCGGTCGATATAGTCCTTGATGATAAATGCCGGCCGGCCGCCGAACATGATGGACCATTTGTAGAAGATCCCCGTCCCGTCGCCCAGGTTGTAAATCAGAAGATAATCTCCTCCCGGTTCAAAAGGGGTCAGCGGGGCATTGTCGAAATAGGCCATGAGGTTTTGGTAAAGCACGGGATTCTGGCGTACCGCATAAACCCCGACCTTGTCCAGGGGCTGGTCCTTGAAATAAATACAGTCCCCGCCGCCGAAGATTTCAGGATATTCCGGGTTCTGGAGAAACCGGTTCACCAGAAGGCCACCGTCCGGCCCCGTAGGAACCCCGGAGTTGGAAAAAATATTCGACGGCTTTATGCCGGTGGCCAGAAAGATGATGTCCGCTTCTTCCACGGCTCCGGATTTCAGGAAAATCCTGTTTTTCTCGATTTTGTCGACAGGGGTGTTGAAACGGATGTCGATTCCCCTTTTTTCAAGGGATTTTCCGGCAAGCAGCCCCACTTTCTGCGGCGCGCGGGAAAGGAGCCGCGCCCCGCAAAAGAGCGTGATCAGGGGTGGGTGCCTGCAGAACCGGTCTCCGAGCCTCCAGACATTCCCCGAAATTTCAACTGCCGATGGGCCTCCCCCGATGACGGCGACCCGGACGGGCTGTTGTTCCGAAAGGGAGATGATCTGTTCCCGGGCTGTTTTCAGGCTTTCGATGGGTTTCACCGGAAAAAGGTTCGCGGTTTCCCCGGATACGATATCCATGGGGATAAAAGACCCGGCGTTGAAGGAAACGGCATCGTAGAAAATCCGGTCCCCCGATTCCAGAAGGACTTCTTTTTTCTCCGGGTCCAGGGCGGAAACCTTTCCCTTGACAAATGTTCCGCCCTTTTTCTCCACCACTTTTCGCGTGGCGAAACGAATTTCTTCCGGGGAATAGGTCTTCCCGAGCATCCCCGGCCCCATGCCGCTGTAGTAGTGGTGCTCCGACGGCTGGATGACCGTCACATGGATGCCTTTTCGCGTAAAATAATGGAGATTGGCCAGGGTGACCATGTGGGCATGACCACCCCCGACCAGCACGAGTTGCGGGTTCATATCGGTTGTTCCCCATCCTCCGGTTGCCGGTGTTGTTACTTCTGCTGGGTTCTTCCCCTGTTCTGGATCCCTTCGCGCCTTTTGGCGATGTCTTCCGGTTTGACCCGTTGAAAGTATTCGTAATTCACTCTGCGTTCCAGATCGATGGCATCCTTGTAGGTCATGTTAAACCCGTCATCGATGAGTTTTTTATAGGCGACGACCATTTCCCGGGGGCAGGAAAGGATATCATGGGCAAGGGCGNNGGGCGTGGGTGTCGGCAAACCGGGCTTCGGTCGATGCGATGAGGATGTCGCAGCCCAGGGCCAGTTCAAAACCGCCGGTAATGGCCACGCCGTTGATGGCGCCGATCACGGGACGGCCGAATTTTTTCATGGGAGTGGTGAGATTGGTTTCCGCCTTTCGTTCGTTGGCGATTTCTCCTACCATGCCTTGTCCGGATGCGAGTTCCTTTAAATCCAGACCGGCGCAGAAGGCCCGTCCGGCTCCGGTGAGGATGGCGACCCCGATGTCCGGGTCTTTTGCAAGTTCTTCAAACACGGTCGTTATAAAACCGGTTTTGGTTCCGGACAAAATGTGGAATTTTTATAACATGATTCAGCACGGGTCACAATTCAAATAAAAAGATTGATTTTCACGGTTTTATTCCAGTATGTTAAAGGCATCCACGCGCAGTTTTAACCTACAGGAGGAACAGATATGAAGCCTGAAATTTTCGGATGGACCGGCAAAACACTGAAAGTCGACCTTAACCGTTTGCAGACCACCGTCCTTTCCACCATGGATTACGCAGAGCGGTATCTGGGCGGCCGTGGCGTGGCCACCCGGATCTATTATGAAGCCTGAAATTTTCGGATGGACCGGCAAAACACTGAAAGTCGACCTTAACCGTTTGCAGACCACCGTCCTTTCCACCATGGATTACGCAGAGCGGTATCTGGGCGGCCGTGGCGTGGCCACCCGGATCTATTACGATGAGGTGAAACCGGAAACAGGGGCCTTTGATCCCGAAAACTGCCTGATTCTCATGAATGGGCCGCTGACCGCGACAGGGGCACAGGGGGCCGCCCGTTTCGAGGCTGTCGGGAAATCCCCCATGACGCTGCCGGAAACATTCTGCTATGGAAACATGGGAGGATTTTTCGGGGCCACCCTGAAGCGGGCCGGTTTTGACGGCGTCGTCATCACGGGCCGGGCGGCGAATCCTGTGTATCTTTTTGTCAGTGTCGGGAAATGCGAGATCCTGGATGGGAAGTTTCTATGGGGAAAAGGGACTTATGATGCCCGCGAACTTCTGAAAGAAAGGCATGGGCCCCGGGCACGCTCTGTTCTCATCGGTCAGGCCGGCGAAAACCTGTGCCGGACGGCGTCCCTGATTACGGAACTGGAGGGGGCCGCCACAGGAGGTTTCGGCGGCGTGATGGGCTCAAAAAACCTCAAGGCCGTCGCCGTTTATGGAACCGGCAATCCGGAGGTCGCCAGGAAAGAGGAACTCAAACAACTGAACCGGTACACCATTGAACTGAGCCGGAGAGGCACCCTGCGGATGCCGGTCCCCAAGCAGTTTGTCAAATATATTAAAACCGCTTCCTGCTATCAGTGCGGCCTGGACTGTTTCCGGGGGATTTACCGGACCACCGAGGGCAGGGAAGAAGTCCGGAAATGCCAGTCTCTGGTGTTTTACATGCAGGATTCGCTGATGCGGGAGGGTGGGACCATCGATCCGGCCCTGGACGCCACCCATATCTGCAACGACTACGGCATCTGCACCATGGAAGTGGACAACCTCATCAACTGGCTCCGGGAAAGCTGCCTGGCGGGCGATCTTTCGGAACGGGAAACCGGGCTGAACATGGCGGACCTGGGGACCCGGGGATTTATAGAAGATCTGGTGCATAAAATTGCATTCCGGGAAGGCTTCGGGGATCTTCTGGCGGAGGGGCTCTTGAGGGCGGGGGAAAAGCTGGGGGAAAGGGCAACGTCCCACTTCGGCGAACGAGTGGGCGGCGTGGGAATGAACAGCGGTTACACTCCCCGGGAATATATCGGAACGGCCCTGTTATGGGCACTGGAATCCCGTCAACCCATAGCCCAGCTCCATGAAATCAGTTACCCCATTGCCCGGTGGCTCCTGCATCAGATCAAACCCGAGTTGTCCCCGACAACGGCAAAGGTTTTCAGAGACCAGATGACCCGATTCCAGGGAAGTGAAAAAGCCTGGGACCAGACTTCCTATGATGGCAAGGCCCTGGCGGCGAAAATGATCCAGGAAAGGGTTATGGTCAAAGACAGCCTGCTGTTGTGCGAGGCGGCCTGGCCCATCATGGACTCCTTCAACACCCCGGACCACGTGGGGGATCCAGCGCTGGAAAGCCGCCTGTTTTCCGCGGTGACGGGGATCGACACGGACGAAGCCGGACTGCTGCTGTACGGGGAGCGAATTTTCAACCTGCAGCGGGCCATTTTATTGCGGGAGGGGTGGCGGCCGCTGCTCGACGATTATCCCCAGGAGTATAATTTCACCGATCCCGTGGAAATGTCCGGCATTAACCCCAAGATGATCGTTCCGGGGCCCACGGAAGAACCCGTGTCCTTTCGGGGAAATGTTCTGGACCGGAAAAAATATGAAGCCATGCGGGATGAATATTATGATTTACGGGGATGGGACAGGAAAACCGGCCTGCAGAAAGAAGAGACCCTGAACCGCCTCGGCATGTCCGATCTGGCCGGGGATCTGAAAAAACAGGGCCGGCCGGCTTAGTGCTCCGGATCATAATTTCGGTTCCTTACGTTGTAGGGTGGGTGAAGCGAAGCGTAACCCACCATTCATAAACCTCGACGAGTGATATGATGGGTTCCGCAGGCTCCACCCATCCTACGCATCATTCAAGGCGCGGTGAGATACTTTATGTCATTGTATTTATGCTGTTATGTACTTATTGATTACATGAAACTCATGAGGCCGGAATAGAAAGAAAAAACCTCATCCTTATTGATTTTTCACGGCAGCGGATAGTATAAGCACAGCCATGCAGCCAATAAAGGATGGGTTTATGAGCATCAAAAAAGGACAGGAAATCGAAATCGCCATCACCGACATGGCCGTGGGCGGAAGAGGCCTGGCCAGGGTGGACGGGCTCGTGGTGTTTGTGGATCATACCATGCCCGGCGATATCGTTATCGCAAGGATTCTAAAAAAGAAAAAGAGCTACGCCGAAGCCCGGCTCACCGCGATTCTATTCCATTCCCCGTTCCGGGTGATTCCCCCCTGCCCGTATTCCGGATTTTGCGGCGGGTGCAAATGGCAGTTTGTGGATTACCCCAAGCAGCTGGATTTCAAGCAGCAGCATGTTCTGGACACCCTGGCCCATCTGGCCCTGCTCGATAACGTGACCGTTCATCCCACCCTGGCGTCCCCGGATATATTCGGATATCGGAACAAAATGGAATTTTCCCTTTCGGACAAAAGGTGGCTCCTGCCCGAGGAAATAGCGGATAACGGGGACGGCGAACTTAAAAAAAATGCCGATTTCGCCGTCGGCCTCCATGTCCCCGGCACATTTCATAAAGTATTGGATATCGAAGCCTGCCTGCTCCAGCCCGACGAAGGAAACCGGATTCTAAAGGATGCCAGGGAATTCATCAGGGCCTCGGCGTTGCCGGTCTACGGGCTCAAAAGCCACGAGGGATTCTGGCGCTTTTTAATGCTTCGGCATTCATCTTTTTTTGATCGATGGCTGATCAACGTGATTACCGCACGGGAAGAAATTTCCGTTATAAAAGATCTGGCCGCTCATTTAACCGGGCGGCACCCTCAAATCGTATCGGTGGTCAATAACATCACTTCCCGGAAAGCGGGAATCGCGGTCGGCGAATATGAGGTCGGCATTTACGGGGATCCGGTGATCAAAGACCGGATCGGAAACCATGAATTCGAGATATCCGCCAATTCATTTTTCCAGACCAATACCCGGGGAGCGGAAAACCTTTACCAGGTGGTCAGACAATACGCGGAATTGTCCGGGGAGGAGACCGTGTTCGATCTGTATTGCGGCGCCGGGACCATCTCTATTTTTCTGGCGGACGCGGCCAGCCGCATCAAGGGATTTGAGGCTGTGGAAAGTGCCGTGACGGATGCTGAAAAAAACTGCCGGATCAACGGGATCTCAAATTGTATGTTTATTCGGGGGGACATCCGGGAAACCCTTGCCTCAGCAGCGGAAGTTCCCGATGTGATGATCATCGATCCTCCCCGGGTGGGCATGCACAAGGATGTGGTAAGCCGGGTGCTCGAGGTGGGGCCGGAAAAAATCGTCTATGTGTCCTGCAATCCGGCCACCCTGGCCAGGGACCTGGGACTGATGAAAGATCGCTACCGGGTCCATGAGATCCAGCCGGTGGACATGTTTCCCCAGACCTTTCACATCGAGTGTGTGGCAAAACTGACGAAAATTTAACCGCTCTGCCGATGGTATCCTGATCCGTCCTCTATTCGCTCTGAACGGGTGGGGTTACGGCCCCGGTCACCGGTGCGAGGATTCCCAGCGTGAGGATACTCGCCACGATCATGGCCAGGGTCATGAGAATCAGGGAGGCGATATTCCCGATCGTGATTCTCCAGGCGTTTTCCAGATGAAATTTAAAATCCATTGTTGTCTCCTTGAATTCGAATCATGATTTATGGGAAATGGGCATGCAGTGAAACCGGAACTGTCGCTTCGGCCTTTACAGATACCCAAATACCATCGGAATGTCAATAGAATTGGGCGTCTTGGGAATCTTTGGAAGGATCAGGAAAATCCGAGAAAAAGTCCGCCCCGGTATACCAGAAAGGCCATGATCCATGCCAGGGACGTACTGTAAACGATGCTGAACAGGGTCCACTTCAGCGAACCCGTTTCCCGTCGAATTGCGGCCACTGTGGCAAGGCAGGGGACGTACAGCAATACAAAGACCATCATGGACAAAGCCGAAAGCGGGGTCATGCCCGAAGAGATCAGGGCGTTTTTCAATGCCTCGGGTTCGTTGCTTTCATCTCCCACATAAAGCACTCCCATGGTGCTCACAACGATTTCCTTGGCCACGAATCCGGTCAGAAGGGCGATGCCCCCGCGCCATTCGATGCCGATGGGGGAAAAGACCGGTTCAATGGCCCTGCCGATCCGGCCCATGAAGGAGCTTGAAACCGGGTTTGTCCGGTTTTCCGCCTGAAGAGGGGATTCTACGGAGGCAGCGGGCTTTTCCGTTTCCGGAAACGGCCGAAGGTCGGTGCCGGCCGAGCGCGGAAACGAGGAGAGCGCCCAGATCACGACTGAGCCCACCAGGATGATCCCCCCCATTTTCCTTAAAAAGATTTTGCCGCGGTCCCACATGTGGATTAAAAGGCTCTTGGCCATGGGGACCCGGTAGGGGGGCAGTTCCATGACAAAAGGCGCATCGGCGCCTCTTAAAAGGGTCGATCGAAACACACGTCCGGTAATGATCGACAACACGATGCCCGTGAGGTAGATGCCGAAGATGACGGTTCCGGCTTTCCGGCCGAAGAAAGTTCCCGCGAGGACAATATAAATGGGCAGTTTGGCGGAGCAGGACATGAAGGGCGTGATCAGAATGGTCAGGATCCGATCCTTCTCGCTCTCCAGGGTGCGGGCCGCCATGATGGCCGGAACATTGCACCCGAACCCGATGATCATGGGGATGAAGGACTTTCCGTGAAGGCCGATCAGGTGCATGATCTTGTCCATGAGAAATGCGGCTCTGGACATATAGCCCGTGTCCTCGAAAAGGGCGATGAAGAAGAACAGGATCAGGATGTTGGGCAGAAAGACAATGACGCTTCCCACCCCGGCAATGATCCCGTCGATTACGAGATCCTTTAAAATGCCGTCGGGTAAAAGGTTCGACATGGCCCCGGAAAACATGCCGATGAATCCCTCGATCCAGTCCATGGGATATTGCCCGAGAACAAAAGTCGTCTGGAACATGCCCCAGATAAAGAATATGAAAATGGGGAACCCGATAAACCGGTTGGTCAATACCCGGTCGATGTTTCTGGAAATGTCGATTCTTTCCCGGGTGGAAGTGGTTAACACTTCTTTGATGATGCCGGCGATGAACCCGTAACGCTCATCGGTCATGATGATTTCGGGGTCTTCGTCAAACAGGTTCGTCAACTGTTTCCGCAGGGCGGAGGCTTTTTCGAGAACGGCCTTACCCTTATCCCCGGCGGTGGATAGAATTTTATCCCGGATGATTTTATCGTCCTCCAGAAGTTTGATGGCCGTCCACCGGGGATTATAGGAAAGGGCGTCCGGGTATTTTTCCGCAATATGGGTTTTAAGCTTTAAAACAGCGGCTTCGACATCTTTGTTATAGTTGACCCTTCGTTTGATGGACTCCCGGACAGGGGATTTCGCCATTTCCACGGCTTTTTGCAGAAGATCTTCCATCCCCTGATTTTTATTGCCCACCGTGAAAACAACGGGCACGTCCAGCAGTTCGGACAGTTTTTCCGTATCGATCTTAATGCCCCGGGACCTGGCGAGATCCGCCATGTTCAGAGCGAAAATCACCTTGCAGCAATCCAGTTCGCGCAACTGTGTGGCCAGGTAAAGACTTCTTTCGAGGTTGGAGGCATCGATGATGTCGATGACCACGTCGGGGGATTCATCCAGAATGTAGTTCCGGGCGACGATTTCCTCAATGGAAAAGGGGGTCAGGCTGTAGGTCCCCGGGAGATCGATAATTTTCAGCTCATCCCCGTTTCTGTGGATCAGCCCTTCTTTTTTTTCAACGGTTACCCCGGGCCAGTTGCCCACTTTCTGGCGGGCCCCGGTAAGGTTGTTGAAAATGGTGGTTTTACCCGAGTTCGGATTTCCGGTCAGAGCGATGGTGATGGTTTTTTTCGTCATGAATGCGGGGCCTGTTCTTTCAGTTCCACCGTGATTTGCATGGCCTCCTTGACCCGTAAGGACACATGGTACCCCTTGACGATCAATTCAAGGGGGTCCTTTAACGGGGCGTATTTTTCAACATAGACCTCTGAATCCTTGACAATGCCCATCTCGAGTATCCGCCTGCGAAGTGCACCTTCGCCGCCGACCCGGACGACCCTTGCGATCTGCCCTTCCTTGAGTTCGCTTAACTGCATCGTTTATGAAAACCTTATTTCGGGTTGTTCTTTAAATTTTACCGGTGATGGGTTGCGCTTCGCTGCACCCATCCTACGAAAATTATTTAACATTACGAATAGTTGGGTGATCGATTGCGCTTCGCTCCACCCATACGGCAAAACGGGGTTCCATCATGGTGGAATCCATCAGACGGCTATTGCCCCTCGGCGGGGGAGACCATGATCTTTTCCGCCATGCCCCGGCCGATGACGTAACGGTTAAAATCCAGTGCCACCACGAGCTGGCCGGTACCCTGGTTGGTCACCACTTCGATGCGGTCGCCAATGCGCAACCCCATGGATAAAAGACGCATCCGCGCGGTGGAGCCTCCTGAAAAATCCCGGATCACGAGTTTTTCACCGGGTTTGGCCATGGACAGCGGCATCTGCCGGACATGTTCTTTGCGGCAGTCCTCACAAATGCCGTAAATTTCCATTTTATGCTGGAGCATGTGGAAACCATGGGCCATGGCGATCTCGATCTGATTGTTTTCCAGGCGTTCATCTTTAAATTCGACGATTTTGCCGCATTTTGTGCAGATCATATGATCGTGGTGTTGTCCCAGATGACGATGCTCATACCGGATCCCTTCGCCGTTGAAGGAGATTTTCTGCGCAAATCCGAACCGGCACATGAGCCTTAAGGTGTCCCTGATAAAATTCTCCTCGAATATCAGGTTGTTTTTCCGAAGCAGCTGATCGAGTTCGGATACCGTGAGATGGGATTCATATTTGAGGAAGATCTCAAGGATCTTGAAACGGTCTTCAACACGGCCTACTTTTTCCTGTTCAAAAAGGTTTTTAAACTGTTCTTTTTCCTGGTAATGGATCTGTTTCATATGATGCTGCCGCGGGATTTCACCCTTCCCCCGGGGAAGGCGAACCCGCTCAAGAAAACCCGGTTTTAGGGTTAATGAATCTTTGGGTACTACATTGTGATCGCCTGAGAACGTTTACGGATATATAATGGTGAAGTTCGCTGTTGTCAACCCAGAAAGAAGAAAATTCCCCGTCGTCAAAACACGGCGCCCGTTCCGATCACCCCGGTGAAACGGTGCGGGTGCGGATCGAGCCGGGATCGCGAACTTGAGATGCGCCGCGCTTTATTCAGGATGCCGGAATTCGCCGGGTACATGCAGACGCGGCCGGTTCGCCTTTTTGATGCCCAGGGCGTCATCGGCGATTAACAGCCGCATGATGTTGGCGGTGCCCTCTCCGATCTGGTAGAGTTTTGAATCCCGGTAGTATTTTTCAACCGGCAACTCGAGCGAATACCCCATGCCCCCGTGGATTTCCATGGCCAGCCCGGCAGCTTTCACAACCGCTTCTCCGGCGAAATATTTGGCCATGGCGATTTCCCGGGAAAAGGGCATGTCCTGGTCGTTCATCCAGGCGCCTCTTCGTACCATAAGGCGGGCCGCCTCGGTAAAGGAGACCATTTCGGCGATGGCGCCCTTCACCAGCTGATACTGGGCAATGGGCTTGCCGAACTGCACCCGTTTATTGGCGTATTCCACTGAAGCATCGATGCAGGCCTGGGCCAGTCCCACGGCTCCGCTGGAAACGCTGATCCGTCCCCTGTCCAGGGCCGTCATGGCCACCTTGAAACCTTCCCCCCATTCCCCCAGAAGATTTTTCTTGGGCGCCGTCACACCGTTTAAATGTATTTCAGCAATGGGCGATGATTTGTCCCCGAGTTTGGGGGTTTCCCGGGTGGACCAGCCGGGCTGATCGGTTTCCACCACCACGGCACAGATCCCCTTGTGTTTGAGATCGCGGTTATAAGTGGCATAGACAACGGCCACCTCGGCCACGGTGCCGTTTGAAATCCAGGTTTTCGACCCGTTCAGCAAAAAATGGTCGCCCCTGTCTTCAATTTGGGTTTCCATGGAAGCCAGATCAGACCCGGCATTGGGTTCGGAGAAACAGGTGCATCCGAGTTTTCGCGCGAGCACCAGATCCTTTACATACTTCTTTCGAACTTCAGGTGTCCCCCATTCCATGATGGTATAGGCAACGGTTGCGGCCTGAAGGTTGAACAGGGATCTTAATCCCGAATCCGCACGTGAGATTTCCTCGCACACAACCGAGTGGGCCAGGAACCCCAGATCGGAGCCGCCGTATCGAAAAGGGAAAGCACAGCCGAAAAATCCCAGCTCGCCCATTTTTGACACCAGGTCCCGCTTGAATTGATCCGCCTCCAAACGGGGCAGGATTTCCTTGACGGCAAACCGGCGAGCTTCCTTCTGGATGGCCTTAATTTCGGGGTTTAGTTCAAAATTCATTTTTGATTCTCCTTATAACTGGGTATTCACTTTATCCTTCATAAAGAACCGCCAGAATGACGGCTTTTCCCTTTATCGCGCATATGTGATGCGGTACGGTGGAAAGGTAATACACGCTGTCGCCGGGATCGAGGGTGAATTCATCCCCCCCGATCTTCAAATAAACGCGTCCTTCCAGCACATAAATAAATTCCTCTCCCTGGTGAACCGATTCCGCTTCATCCATGCCTTCTTCCAGGATGACGGTCATGGCCTCCATGTGGCGGCCCCGAACTTCAGGGGCAAGACCTTTATAGGTATAGATCTGTCTTTTGCCTTTTTGAGAAGTGGATCGCGCCATGGGTTTGGCCTCGTCTTTCCGGGTGATGGAATACAGGCGGTCGCCCACACAGGAAACGATCCGGCAGAACGCTTCATCCAGCGCCTTGGACAGCTTTATCACCGTGCCCAATTGGGGCTGAACCTCATTGTTTTCAATTTTTAATAAAAAATCAACGTCGAATCCGGTGAGGTGGGAGAACTCATCCAGGGTCAGGCCCTTTTCTTCTCTGAGAATCCGGATGCGTTCACCGATCTCTTCCATGTGGTCGGCGCCGGTCCCGGACACATCCCCGGTTAAATCTTCAAAATAGTCCACGCTGATATAGGGTTTATGATCCTTTATGTCCATGGTTCCTCCATTTTGGCCTTAACAGCCGATATGCCGGGAGATGACCAGTCTCTGTATTTCCGAGGTCCCTTCGCCGATGTCCAGCAATTTCTGATCCCTGTAGAACCTCTCGACGTTATAGTCTCTGAACAACCCGTACCCCCCATGAATCTGAACGGCATGATTCGCCACCCGACCCATGACCTCGGAACAAAACAGTTTTGCCATGGCGGCGATTTTGCCGAACGGCCTCTTCCGATCCCTCAGCCAGCAGGCTTTGTAGAGCAGGTTCCTGGCACATTCGATTTCAAGGGCGCAATCGGAAAGCTTGAAGGCCACGGCCTGAAATTTGCAGATGGGCTGGCCGAACTGAATCCGATTTCCGGCGTAGTTCAGGGCCGCTTCATAGGCCCCCTGGGCGCCGCCAAGTCCCATGGCACCGATCGACAACCGGCCGCCGTCAAGGGTTTCCAGCATCTGGTGGAACCCGTCTCCGACTTTTCCCAGAATATTTTCTCCGGGAATTCTCACCTCATCAAAATAGAGTTGTGCCGTATTGGACCCGCGCCACATCATTTTACCCTTCATGGGGATGCTTTTAAACCCCGGGGTGCCGTGCTCCACAAGAAAACAGGTATATTCGGGTTTTCCGTTTTGCCGGGTTCCGGTGATCGCCTGGACCGTCACTCCCATGGAGAGTTCGCAGGCGGCGTTGGTGATGAATATCTTTGAGCCGTTCAATACCCAGTGGTCGCCGTCCGGAACGGCCCTGGTGATGCTGCCGCCGGCATCGGAACCCGCTGACGGTTCGGTCAGGCCGAAGCCCCAAAGCCCTTCACCGGTGCATAATTTCGGCAGATACTTTCGCTTCTGCGCTTCGGTGCCGTAATAATAAATGGGGCCGATGCCCAGTGAGTTTCCGGCGGCAATGGTGGCCGCCTGGGAACCATCGACCCGTGCGATTTCCTCGACGGCGATGATATAGGAGAGATAATCCATCCCCTGGCCGCCATAGGCTTCCGGCACGATCATGCCGAAAAGGCCGATTTTCCCCATTTTCATTGTGAGATCAACCGAAAAGGCCTCCTGCTCATCCAGTTCGCCGGCCACCGGGGCTACGATGTTTTCGGCAAATTTACGGACCTCTTTGCGGACCATCTCCTGTTCTCTGGTTAGATCGAAATCCAAGAAAACCTCCTTTTTAAATCAGGATAGAGATAGAAATAATTGCTTGACAGGAAAATATAAGATTTATATAAAGTCAATATTTACTAATGTCAAATATTATTTATTTGGTTGTATTTACACTTTGCCCGTCCGGAGATTTTCCTGATGAATATCGGCCCCATGATTCGCAGACTTCGCAAAGAACAAAAGCTCACGTTGAAAACCGTATCCGCCAGGGCGGGTATTTCCGAGGGGTTCCTCAGTCAGGTCGAGAACAACGTCAATTCCCCTTCGGTGGACACGCTGATCAAAATCTGCAATGCCATGGATCTGAATGCCGGCGATGTCCTAAAACTGGCCGAAAACCAGCAGAGGCTCAACGTCATCAGAAAAATCGATCTCGACGATGTCGAGATGCCTCGTTCCGGCTTTGTGACGCGGCGGTTTGTATCGCCGGAAAACCGAACGGTTGTCGACAGCGCCGTTTTATTGATCGCACCGGGGAAATCCATCCCCATCCGGAAAAATATTAAAAGCGGCCAGGAAATGCTCTGCATTCTCAGGGGAACGCTCGAACTGGTTCACGGTGATAAAACCGTCATCCTGGAAGAAGGGGACATGGCCCATTACTGGGTGGAACCCCGGCGGCAGATCATCACCAATAACACGGATAAAACCGCTATGGTCTTCTGGGTCGGGACCATTTGACCGGGTTTTCAGGAAACGGGGAAAAATATGAACGCCATCACGAAAGTGCTTATCGCCAACCGGGGTGAAATCGCCTGCAGGATTCTTAAAACACTGGATCGAATGGGTATCCCCGGCGTATTGGCGTATCATGGGATCGATTCAGGTTCACCGGCGGTCCGGATGGCTTCGGAAGCCGTGGAAATCAGCGGCGAAACCCCGGTGGCCGCATACCTGGACATGGACCAGGTCGTTGCCGCCTGCAAAAAGACAAATGCCGATGCCGTTCACCCGGGATATGGTTTTCTTGCGGAAAATCCGGCCTTTGCCCGGCGCCTGGCGGAACAAGGCATCACGTTTATCGGCCCGCTGCCGGAAACCCTCGAATTGATGGGGAATAAAATCATGGCCCGGTCTTTCTGCCTGGAAAATGATTTCCCCCTGATCCCTTCGGTGACGGAGCCGGGCCCGAAAGACGGATTCGTCGATCTGGCCGGAAACATCGGCCTTCCCCTGGTGATCAAGGCGGCGGCCGGAGGCGGCGGCAGGGGAATGCATGTGGTGAGGAATATGGATAACCTGGAAAGGGCCGTACATCTGGCCAAGGGGGAAGCCCTTCGCTCTTTTGGAGACGATACCCTTTATGCCGAACGGTATGTGGAAGGGGCCCGCCATATCGAGGTGCAGGTCCTGGCGGACCATCACGGCCATATCCTCCATCTGGGTGAGAGGGAATGTTCCATTCAAAGGCGGTTTCAGAAAATCATCGAAGAAAGCCCGGCTCCGGGATTGCCCTTTGATCTGAGAAACCGCATCTGTGAAACAGCGCTTTGTATTGCCCGGAAAGCCGGGTATCGGAATGCCGGCACGGTTGAATTCATACTGGCGCCGGATCATCAGTTCTATTTCCTGGAGATGAACACCCGGCTTCAGGTGGAGCATCCCGTGACTGAAATGGTAACCGGGGTCGACCTCGTGGAACTCCAGATCCGGATCGCCCGGGGCGAGAACCTGCCGATGCGTCAGGATCAAATCAGGTCACAGGGCCATGCCGTCGAGATGCGCGTTTACGCGGAAGATCCGGACAACGACTTTCTGCCGGCCACCGGCAGGCTTCTGACGTATCGATGGCCGGAAGGAGAAGGCATTCGCGTGGATCATGGATTTACGCAGGGCATGAAAGTGACGTCTGCCTTTGACCCCATGCTGGCCAAATTGATCGTTCACGGAAAGGACCGTAATGAAGCCATTCAACGGGCTGTTTTCGCACTTGAAGGCTCCCTGGTATTGGGCGTCACCACCAATATTGATTTTTTGAAACAGGTGCTGTCCACCCCTGATTTTGAAACCGGATTTATCGATACCGGTTTTATTCCGCACCATGCGGAAAATTTACATCCACGGCCCCTGACGGAAAAACAGCGGAATCTGCTCCTGGCGGCCGCAGCCCTGAGTCACCGTGATTTTATCGACCCGGATTTCAACGTGCCCGAACCCTATGCCGCCATCGGGAACTGGAGGAATTAACATGCGACGACGGATAGATTTTAATCGACAGCAATATGAAGTGACGGTTTTCGGCCGTCCGGGTGAACGCTTTCTCCAGATCGAAGATGACGCGCCGGAGCCTGTTTCTTTGATCCCTGATGACCAGGGCGGTCATATCGTCTTCCTGGGTGAAGACAGCACCCATATCCAATTGGCGACCAAAGGGGAAAGGGTCGACATTCACGCTTTCGGCCGCACCTTTTCTCTGGGCATCGTGGACCCGGTGGAACAGGCCGCCCAGTCCTCCGGGGGCAGGGGCAACACTGCCAGGGCTCCCATGCCGGGAACGGTGGTGGATGTTCATGTGGCGCCGGGTGACCGTGTCGAGAAGGGTCAGGCCCTGTTGACCATAGAAAGCATGAAGATTCTGACGGTTATTCCGGCTCTCTGCAGCGGTGAGGTATCCCGGGTTCATTTTGCTGCCGGAGACACATTTGAAAAAAATGCCGTACTGGTCACCCTGACCCGGGAGGAGGAATCCTGAAATGCGCCGGATACAGTCCAACATCGATACCCAGTCCGTGACATTCCGCACTTATGAAGCCTTCAACAGGAAACTGTCCGGGGAATTGGCAGCGCATCACCGGAAGGCCCGTTTCGAGCGCCCGGAAAGGGACATCGCGCGGCTGAGACAGCAGAAAAAACTCCTGGTCCGCGAACGGATCGATCTTCTGCTGGACCACGGCGCCCCGTTCCTGGAACTGTCCACGCTGGCCGCCAATATGGCCTATGGGGGGACGGTTCCCGGGGCCGGTGTGGTTTCCGGCGTGGGTATCGTCAACGGCCGTGAGGTTCTGGTCATGGCCAACGACAGCTCGATCAAGGGCGGCGCATGGTACCCTCTGACCACGAAAAAAATGGTCCGCACAACGGATATCGCCATTGAGAACCATCTGCCCATGGTGCACCTGGTGGATGCCGCAGGGGCATTTCTTCCCATGCAGTCGGAGCTCTTTCCCGACCGCCACCATTCCGCCGGGCGCCTGTTCCGGAATCAATGCGTCCTGAGTGCCATGGGTGTCAGGCAGGTCGCCCTGGTGCTGGGCCACAGCACCGCCGGCGGCGCCTATGTCCCCACCCTTTGTGATTATTCCGTAATGGTGCGAAAAACCGGTGGCGTATTTTTGGGGGGTCCCCCCCTGGTCAAGGCGGCCACGGGTGAGGATGTGTCCGCCGATGAACTGGGGGGCGCCGATGTGCACTGCACGATCAGCGGAACCGCCGATTATGCCGTAGACTCGGAGCAGGAGGGGATTGCGCTGATCAGGGAAATCGTCGGCACATTCGAAAAACCGGTCAAGGCGGCTGTGGACCGGCGAGAACCTGAAGAGCCCTTTTATGATCCTGAAGAACTTTACGGGATAATCCCGAACGATGTGAAAAAGCAGTTCGACATCCGCGAGGTGATTGCCCGGATCGTTGACGGCAGCCGTTTTCACGAATTCAAGCCTGACTACGGTCCCACGGTGGTCTGCGGTTTTGCCTTTATCTATGGCTGGAAAGTGGGTATTATCGGCAACAACGGCGTTCTTTTTTCAGACAGCGCGCACAAATGCACCCAGTTCATGCAGATCTGCAACCGGGACCGTGTTCCCATGGTTTTTTTGCAAAACATCACCGGATTTATGGTGGGTAAGGATTATGAACACGGCGGTATTACCAAGGACGGGGCCAAAATGCTCATGGTCCAGGCCAATCTGGATGTGCCCAAACTGACCATCATGACCAACGGGTCTTTCGGCGCCGGCAACTACGCCATGTGCGGCCGTGCCTATGACGCCCGGTTCCTCTTCTCATGGCCCAATTCCCAGATATCCGTCATGGGCATGGAACAGGCGGCCAAAACCCTGGCTCAGATCCGGTTGAAGGCCCTGGAGCGCCAGGGGAAAACCATGTCGGAAGAAGAGGTACGAAACATCTACTCCGGCATCACACAGGACTATCTTGAAAAAAGCAGCGCCTATTATTCGACTTCGGAGATGTGGGACGACGGCGTCATCGATCCCGCCGATACCCGCAAGGTCCTGGGGATTTCACTTTCGGTAGCCCTGAACCGGGAATTTCATGAAACCCCCCATGGCGTGTTGCGGATTTGATGGAGAAGGCCGGGGAGCATCATTGGCGGAGTATGGAACGGGGAACCGATGGGTTCCGCAAGCTCCACCCATCCTACATTTTCACAATTGCTGTGACGTCGTTGTAGGATGGGTGAAGCGTAGCGCAACCCATCATTTCGGGATATCTACCCAGGGAAGAGGAGAAGTGATGGCCAGACGATTATGGACACCTTCAGTTGAAGACGTGACAGCGTCCAACATGTACGCCTTCATGTCGCAGGTGAACGCCCGTTACCACCAGCAGTTCGAATCCTACGAGGCCCTGTGGCAATGGTCGGTCAGCCATTTATCCGATTTCTGGAAAGAGGTGTGGGATTTTTGCCGGATCAAGTCTTCCACACCCTGGGAAATTGTGGTCGACAATGAGAAGAAAATGCCGGGGGCCCAATGGTTCAAGGGAGCGCGGCTCAATTTTGCCGAAAACCTCCTGAGGCACCGGGATGATCGCATTGCCCTGATCTTCAGAAGCGAAACGCAGCCCCCGGAAAGAATGACCTATGCAGCGTTATACGATGAAGTCGCAAGGCTGGCGGCATCTCTGAAAAACGCCGGCGTCAGACCCGGCGACCGGGTTGCGGGGTTCATGCCCAATATTCCCCGGACGGTTGTGGCCATGCTTGCCGCAACCAGTCTGGGGGCCATATGGTCTTCATGTTCCCCGGATTTCGGTATCAAAGGCGTACTGGACCGGTTTTCCCAGATCCGGCCGAAGATCCTTTTTACGGCGGACGGGTATTTTTTTAAAGGCAAAACCTTTGACTGCCTTGAAAGGATCTCCGGTATCATCCAGGAACTGCCGTCCATCGAAAACGTCATCGTTGTTCCCTATACGGCGCCTTTTCCCGACATCCGCACTGTTAGCCGGGCTGTGCGGTATGATGCATTTCTATCCGGCACCACCCCTTCTGAAATACATTTCGAACAACTTCCCTTTGATCACCCCCTGTACATCATGTACTCCTCGGGCACCACGGGACTTCCCAAGTGCATGGTCCAGAGCGCAGGGGGCGTTCTCATCAACCACCTGAAGGAACTGGTCCTGCATACGGATTTGAAGAGGGAGGAAACCATCTTCTATTTTACCACCTGCGGGTGGATGATGTGGAACTGGCTGGTGAGTTCCCTGGCAACCGGCGCGACCGTTGTGCTCTATGATGGAAACCCGTTTTATCCCTCACCCGGGTCCTTATGGAAAATGGCCCGGGATGAAAAAATATCCGTCATGGGGATCAGCGCGGGGTACATCAGCGCCCTGCAGAATTCCGGTTTCATTGCAAAGGAAGAATATGATCTAAGTGCTCTGAAAACAGTGCTGTCCACGGGCGGCCCCCTTTCAGAGGAGGGATTTGAATTCATCTACGACACGGTCAAAAAGGATCTCCGGCTGTCCTCCATCTCCGGAGGTTCGGATATCAACGGTTGTTTTGTCGCGGGGAATCCCATGGGACCGGTCCATGCCGGAGAAATTCAATGCCGGGCGCTTGGCATGAATGTTCATGCTTTTGACGAAACCGGCCGTTCCGTTATAAATGAACTGGGCGAGCTGGTCTGCACGTCGCCCGCCCCGTCCATGCCGGTCTACTTCTGGGATGATCCCGCCGGCGAAAAATACCGCAGCGCCTATTTCGACGTCTACCCGGGGGTCTGGCGCCACGGTGACTATATCAAAATCAACGACCGCGGAGGCATCGTCATTTACGGCCGGTCGGACGCCACCTTGAACCCGGGGGGCGTCCGCATCGGAACGGCGGAAATTTACCGCCAGGTAGAACAGTTTCCCGAAATTGAAGATAGCCTGGTCATCGGCCAATCCTGGAAAAACGATATCCGGGTCATTCTGTTTGTCAAGATGCTGAAAGGACACGCCCTGAATGACCGGTTAAAAACCCGGATAAGAACGGCCATTCTGAAAAATGCATCGCCGCGCCATGTTCCCGCCAAAATACTGGCTGTTCCCGATATCCCTTATACCCTGAACATGAAAAAAGTGGAGCTGGCCGTGAAAAAAACGGTTGAAGGGAAGCCGGTGCTGAACAGGGACGCCCTGATCAATCCGGAATCCCTTGATTATTTTTCTGATCTGGTTGAACTGAAAGAAGATTAAAACGGGAGATCATCAATTATGTCCGATACCTTGATAAAAGACAAACGGGATGACGGCATTCTGGTCCTGACGTTAAACCGGCCCCAGGCCATGAACTGCCTGAATTTTGAGATGATCAGAGCCTTGAAGCGTGAGGCGGAGGAGGCAGCTTTCGATGATGCCGTCAGGGTCGTCATTATCACGGGGGCGGCACCGGGGCCGGGGAAAAAAACCGCCTTCAGCGTGGGCGCGGATTTAACGGAAAGGCGGGGCATGTCCGAGACCGAAGTCAGGCGCTTTATCGCCGCCATTCGGGAAACCATGATATCGGTTGAAAACATAAGGGTTCCCGTTATTGCCGCGATAAACGGGTTTGCTCTCGGCGGCGGAACGGAACTGGCCCTTGCCTGTGATCTCAGGGTGGCATCATCCACGGCCGTTATGGGGCTGACGGAAACCAGCCTGGCCGTTATCCCCGGCGGCGGCGGCACCCAGCGGCTTCCCCGGATTGTGGGCGTGGCCAAGGCAAAGGAACTGATCTACACGGCCCGGCGTATTGACGCACATGAGGCGCTTCGCATCGGCCTGGTGAACCGTGTGGCGGAACCGGAACATCTCATGGAAGAAGCATCCTCCCTTGCAGGAGAAATCGCCGCCAACGGCCCCATCGCCGTCCAGCAGGCGAAATTCGCCTTGAATTACGGCACGGAAATCTCACTCGGCGTCGCGCTTCCCCTTGAATCCATGGCCTATGCCCATACCATTCCCACAAAAGACCGGCTGGAAGCCCTGGCCGCCTTTGCCGAGAAACGGAAACCCGTGTTCAAGGGAGAATAGAAAAGGGAAAGGAATTCATCAAATGACGGAATATGATTACTGGAAGATATTTCCCCGGATGCCCAAAAAAGTGACCATCGGTGACATCACCATTCGCGACGGATTTCAGCACGAAGAAAAATTCATCTCCACTATGGCCAAGAAATATTACCTGGAAGAGCTGATTCTGGCCGGGTGCCGTGATATCGAAGTCACGAATCTGGGGAATCCCCTTATCATGCCGCAGTTCACGGATGCGGAGGAACTGCTGGCCCATCTTCGCGGGGACCGGTTCAGACGGAAATGCGAAAGAAACGGCATTCATTATGACGACATCACCCTGACCTGTGTCACCATCCGTGAAAAAGCCGTCGACCGTGCCATTCTGCTGAGGGAAAAAGGCATCGGGCCGGATCGGATTTTGATGATGGTCTCCACCGAGGAGGAGCATCATTTTGCCAATTCCGGTACCACACTGCCGGAGTACTGGAAAGAAGCCGAGCGCTGCATTCAAAAATGCGCGGATGCCGGTATCCGGATGTGCGGCACGGTGAGTACGATCTGGGGAAGCCCCATCGGCGGCGCCACGGAGTTGAAGGATGCGGTGGAATTTACCAAAAGGTGGCTGGATATCGGGGCCCATGATGTCGAACATGCGGATCATGACGGCAGCGCTTCAGCCCCTGATGTGTACCGGTACTTTTCCATGGTCCTTGATCAAATACCGGACACCCGCCTGCATATCGCCCACTTCCATGAAACCAAACGGGTGGCTTCGGCGTCGATACTCGCCGCTCTTCAGGCCGGTATCACCCAGTTCGAGGCCACTCTGGGTGGGATTGGGGGCCAGCCGAGCAATTTTATGGACGATTGCCCGGTGAAGGGAACCGGTGAATATTATTATGATGACCCCCGGTACGTGGGTCTGGTCACGCTCGAGGACACCCTGGTTCAGATCGATGAAATGGGAATTGAGCACGGCTATGATGTGGACCGGATTCTGTGGCTGGGCAAACAGATGGAAAGAACCATCGGCCGACGTTTGAGATCCGAGGCGATCATCAACGGCAGGACGTTGAAACAGGGTCACCTGAAATTCGCCCGCCCGGGTCTGGCAAAACTCAAGGAACGTCTCGGGGAGAGTCCCGGACAGGTGTTTCCCGAAAACTGACTCAAACCACTTTTTAACGGAAATACAATGACATGGAACAGCAAGATTTTTATGACACACTGGGGGTTTCCGCCCAGGCCGATGCCAAACAGATCAAGGATGCCTACCGGCAACTGGCTTTTCAGTATCATCCGGACAAGAACCCCGGCGACGCCTCAGCTGAAAAAATGAAGAAAATCAACGAAGCCTACGCTGTCTTGTCCAATCCCGGCAAGAGGAAGGATTACGACGCGTTGAGGGATCGGTTCGGCTCATCGGCCTATGACCGGTTCCGGGAGAATTACACCGAACAGGATATTTTCAGCGGTTCGGACATCAACGCCGTATTTGAAGAACTGGCCAGGGCTTTCGGCTTTCGTGGGTTTGACGAAATTTTCAAGGATGTTTATGGCCAGGGGTACCGGTCTTTCGAATTCAAGAAGCCGGGGTTTTCAGCCAAAGGATTTGTATTTACGGGGCCTTTCGGCAAACCCCGGGTCGGGGGACAAATGCCGTTCAAAGCCGATGGCCTTCTGGGCAAGGCCGCGCGATATGCCGTCAAAAAAATCAGCGGGGTTGAACTTCCGGAAAACGGGTCGGATAGTTTTGACATCATTCGGTTGACCCCGGAGCAGGCTGAAAAGGGCGGCCCTTATGCGTATTTTCACCGGAAGCAGGGCAAAAAGCTTGTCGTGAAGGTGCCCCCCGGTATCAGGGACGGCCAGAAGATAAGGCTTTCGGGCATGGGAGATTCGGGTAAAGGGGGGGCTGATTCCGGGGATTTGTATTTAAAGGTGAGCCTGAAGAAGCCCCTGGCCAAGCGGATCAGGGACATGATGTCCAGATTCAAACCCACATGAGGGGTTGACAAGGTCACGGATCTGCATGACTATAGTGTCCGATACGGCATCCTGATCTTTGACAGTGAATTCGCGGAACAACGGAAAACGCCTCAGGTTTCTTTCCCAAATCCCCGATCCCGGGCCAGGAAAATACCGGTGATGGTTTTTCCATCGATGATCTTCCCGGAGCGGATCATGGACAGGGCATCATCAAACGGCAGGATTTCAACGTCGAGGATTTCGTCGCTGTCCAGTTTCTGGCGGGAGGGATTTAACCCCCGTGCCAGAAACAGGTGGATGCGTTCGTCGGAATAACCGGGGACCGGGATGATTTCACCGAGCTTCTCCCATTCAGAGGCTTTAAAACCGGTTTCTTCAATGAGTTCCCTCTCGGCGCAGACAAGGGGAGACTCCCCGGGCTCCAGGGTCCCGGCGGGGATCTCCCAGATGAAATCCCCGGCAGCATACCGATACTGTCTGATCAGGATGATGTCGTGGTTGTGCGTTACGGGCACAATGGCTGAAGCGCCCGGATGGCGGATCACGTCCAGGTCCAGGGTAACGCCGTTTTGAAGGGTGACGTTGTCTCTGAATAGTTTAAACACTCTGCCCTGGTGAATGAAATCGCTTTTGTTTAACACGGCGGTCATATCAAGTCCTTTTAACCTGTTATGAAAAGGAGGAAAACATGGCACAGATTACACTGAAAAACAACCCGATAAATACCATCGGCGATTTGCCCGAAAAGGGTTCGAAAGCGCCGGATTTTGTATTGACGAAAACCGATTTATCCGATGTCTCCTTAAAGGATTTTGCCGGAAAGACCGTTGTCCTCAACATCTTTCCCAGCGTGGATACAGAGGTCTGTTCCATGTCCGTCCGGAAGTTCAACAGTGAAATCACCCGGTACGAGAATGCCGTTGCACTCTGTGTTTCGGTGGACCTGCCCTTTGCCCATGCCAGATTCTGCGGTGCCGAAGGGCTTAAGGACGTCATCTCCGTATCCGAACTCCGGAACAAGGATTTCGGCAAAGCCTACGGTGTGCGCATCATCGACGGGCCCCTGGCCGGTTTGATGGCCCGGGCCGTGGTGATTATCGATGCCGGGGGAAAGGTGATTTACACCGAACTGGTCCCGGAAATCGCGCAGGAACCCGATTACGAAGCTGCATTGAACATGCTGAAGAAGAAATGAGGTTTTTTCCCCGGGGAACCGGCCGGTGTTGTGAATAAGGGAGAGGGGCATGACTGAACCGCTGATTGAAAGAGACATTCAAAAACGGTTTGAGCCGTTCATGGAGGAAATTTCATCCCATGCCGGCGATAACCTGCATTCGGTTTTAATTACCGGAAGCGCTCTGACGCAGGATTATGATCCGAAACATTCAGACATCAATTCGTTGCTGGTGCTTCTTCAGATGGATCTGCACCTGCTGGAATGGCTCGCCCCCCTGGGCAAAAAATACGGTAAAAAAGGCATTGCCGCTCCTTTGATCATGACACCGGAATTTGTGAAAAAATCCCTGGATGTCTTCCCGCTGGAATTTCTGAATATCAAGCTCCTGCATCACTGCGTGAAAGGAGAGGACATTTTTAATGATATTGTTATTCAGATTCCCGATCTGCGGCGCCACTGCGAGCGGGAATTGAAAACCAGACTGATCGGCCTCCGGCAGCATTTTCTGAAGGCTGCCGGAGATGCCGGTATTCTCACCGAGGAGTTCATCACGTCTTTTTCAGGATATATGCCGCTTTTCAGGGGAATCATTTTCCTGAAGGGTGGGGAGCCCCCTGTTTTATACCATGACGTGCTGGGCGCACTTGAGAAGGCCACCGGCGTGAATGTGGATGTTTTCAGTCGGGTGTTGAAACAGAAGAAAGAACGGGGCAGGCTTTCCATTTCCCAACTGACCGATATTTTTGAGGGGTATTACGCCGCCATCCGGAAACTGGGGGATATTGTCGATGACCTCTAGGCAAAGGCTCCCGGTGATATGTGTGGCCCTGTTTTTCGTCCTTGCCGTTACGACCGGCAGCTTTGCCGTGAATGTTCCGGAGATGCCGGAACATTACGTAGTGGACCTTGCCGGAATTATCGAAGACCCTGCCGAAACCCGGTTGAACGCATACCTCCTGGAGCTGGAGCAGAAAACCGGCGCCCAGATGATTGTCCTGACCGTTGAAAACCTTGAAGGTGAGTCCCTGGAAGATTTTTCCATCACCCTGGCCCATGACAAATGGAAACTGGGCCGGGCCGGTAAGGATAACGGACTGCTGTTCGTGGTGGCGGTGGGGGATAAAAAATACAGGATTGAAGTGGGGTATGGTCTGGAAGGCCCCCTTCCCGATAGTTTTGTCGGGGAAGTGGGCAGAAATTACCTGGTTCCTTATTTCAGGAAAGGCGATTATTCCGGAGGAATTTACGCGGCATCCCTTGTCCTGATCAATGCCGTCGCGGCGGATTCCGGCGTGTCCATCACCGGCATGCCCGAGATTAAACCGAACGCGGGATATCCGTCGGGCCAAAAACCAGGGGGGCCGTTCAGCAAAATATTCGGTCTGTTGTTTCTTCTTTTCCTGGTTTATATGTTTATCCGCCATCCCCGTGCACTGATCACCATGATGCTGCTTTCCGCCATGGGAGGACGACGCGGCGGCGGCGGTTGGGGCGGCGGCGGCGGTTTCGGCGGC
>DIKO01000082.1:12390-18922 GCA_002423615.1 Desulfobacteraceae bacterium UBA5616 | reverse complement strand
AACGGGGTTAGACGAATATTTACCATCGATCTTCGCTATGTATTGAAAAACCTTGGATTTTCAGGAGGTCTGAAGGGGTGCGAAGTCCGGATGGGGATCGACCGCGGAGATCTGAAAGGTGTGGATGGTTTTTTTGCCGTCCTGCTCTGGGAAGACTACGTCCGGCACGGCAATGAAAAGGCCCTGGAAACACTGCTGGCTTATAATATCGAAGATGTGGTGAACCTGGAAATCCTCATGGTGAAGGCCTATAACCTGAGCATCCAGGGCACCCCATTTGCAGAGACGCACCGGATTGCCGAACCACCGGCCCCGGACCTCCCTTTCCGAGCGCACCGGGAAACGGTGGAAAGGATAAAATACGGCCCGGGCGTTTACTTCTGAAAAACCGTCCGGGCCGCCAATTTATTTTGCCGGTCTATCTATAAAACCGTCAACCCTGCTGCATTTCGGCATACTCGCGGGAGCCGCCCCACCGGATGCCGATCCAGCTTCCCAGGATAATGGATAGGGCGATCACCGCCATTTTAAAGATAACCGCCATGCCCACACTGAGACCCGGGACCCCCCCTATTTTCAGGATGAATCCGTAAACCACCGCGGCAACCAGACCCGCGCCGAAAATTATTCCCAGCGCAGCCCAGGCAGAGAGGTTTTTCAGGTTTTCCGCAGGAACTCTTCCCAGACGGACATCTCCCCGGGTCAGGGCATTGGAAAACATCCAGTGGATCAAGGCCAGAAGAACAAAGGTGATAAATACGTCCGGTACAAGGGCTGGGCCCGGGACATAGGACTGGCCTGCCTTGGCCAATTCAAAATGGAAGGCCCGGTTGGCCACGCAGCCGTTAATGTAGGCCTGAAGCAGGAAAAAGGGGACGACATGCTCGACGATGAAATAACCGGCCAGAGGTTGCGGCGCGGTTTTTTTTCCCTCTTTCACCGCGGCTGCAAAACTCAGGAGGTGCCTGGGAAGATATTCCTTGATCAGAAGCGTCGTGGTGACAATCTGGATGACCAGTACCAGGAGAACCACCCATAAGGTGGTGGGTTGCCAGCCCGTCAGTTTAATCAGGGCAACCACGATGAGCATGGAGCCGAATCCGTAGATCAGGGCCTTCGGCAGTATCAGAGACCAGACATTGGTGAGGGGTTCGGCGGGGAGACCGGCTTCATCTTCCTTGAGTTCCCATTTGCCGTGGCCCAGTTCGGCTCTTTTATTGATGAATGGGACATACGCCTGGATGATGGTGAAAAAAGGAACCATGCAGGCGATAAACCCCAGATAGGTGCCGATGCCTCCGGCCGGTCCCCAGGTGTGAAAGGTCAGCCCCCAGGCGCAAAGAACGATGATTACCATGACGATGGCATTGCCGACGATCTCTTTTCCAACGGTCTCCTTCAGACCGGGAACGGGTTTTATCTTTTTTTCTGACTGGGCCATCTTTTTCCTCCCCATTTGATTGTGGATTGATCAAATCAACTGTGATTAAAAGGAAATACAGAAACACGGATCGACGCATGTACCAGGATGATTCCTGCGGCCAAACTTAAAATTCTGGAATTTAAAACAGTCCCGGAAAATCCGGATCATAAGGAAGTAAAGCTGAATTAATGCAATTTTTTGAAAACCGTACCACGAAGGAATCTTGGCGTCAACTTATATGGATTAAAATTTTGCCTTCGCCAGATTTAAAAAAAACCGGTGAAAACGGTCGTCCTTGGAAAGTTCCGGATGGAAGGCCGTGACCAGCAGGTTTTTCTGTACTGCACCCACCGCAGTCCCATCCTTTAACCGGACCATAATCCGGGCCTCGTTCCGGGCCTCGATCAGCCTGGGGGCCCGAATGAAAATCGCTGGAAACGGTTCCGAACTTCCGTGGTTCAGCTCAGGTATAAACAGGTTTTCTTCAAAGCTGTCCACCTGCCTTCCAAAGGCGTTTCTTTCAACGGAAATATCCATTACGGCCAGACAGGGAGATTCCCCGGCAATCTCCCCGGCAATCTCCCCGGCCATGACGATCATGCCTGCACAGGTCCCCCAGAGGGGTTTTTTCTCCGCAAACTCTCTCAGGGGCCCCACAAAATCGTAAATATAGATCAATTTGGAGATGGTGGTGCTTTCACCCCCGGGGATGATCAGCCCGTCCAGGGGGATCAATTCTTCAGGCAAACGCACTTCCACGGCTTCCACGCCGATCTTCTTCAGGATCTGAACATGCTCGATAAAGGCGCCCTGAAGCGCCAGGACTCCGATCTTCATGGAGTTTACCAACCCCTGCCGGCCAGAAGTTCCTTTTCCGTCAGAGATCCGACGCTGATCCCCACCATGGGCTCACCCAGATTTTCACTGACCTTGGCCAGGATTTCTGGATTGTTGTAATGGGTGGTGGCCTCAACAATGGCCTTGGCCCGGACGGCGGGATTGCCGCTTTTAAAAATACCCGATCCCACAAACACCCCGTCCACGCCGATCTGCATCATCAGGGCGGCATCGGCAGGTGTTGCGATGCCGCCGGCGGCAAAATTCACCACGGGCATGCGGCCCATTTCCTTGGTCTTTCTCACCAGCTCATAAGGGGCGCCGATGTTTTTGGCATAGGTCATCAATTCTTCATCGGGCATTTCGCGCAACCTTCGGATTTCACCCAGAACGGTTCTCGCATGGCGGACAGCCTCCACCACATCTCCGGTGCCGGCCTCACCCTTGGTCCGGATCATGGCCGCTCCTTCCCCGATTCTTCTCAGGGCTTCTCCTAAGTTCCGGCATCCGCAGACAAAGGGGATCTTGAACCGATGCTTTTCCACATGGTATTGTTCATCGGCGGGGGTCAAGACCTCGCTTTCATCAACATAATCCACCCCGATGCTTTCCAGGATCTGGGCTTCCACAAAATGACCGATGCGGCATTTGGCCATGACCGGGATGCTCACCGATGCGATAATTTTCTTGATCATTCCGGGATCGGACATGCGGGCCACGCCGCCGTCCTTCCGGATGTCCGCCGGAACCCGCTCCAGGGCCATAACGGCGACGGCCCCCGCCTTTTCGGCGATAACAGCCTGTTCGGGGGTCACGACATCCATGATGACGCCGCCCTTCAACATCTGCGCCAACCCCACCTTCACCGTAAAGCCGGCGACGGTTGGTGATGAATTATTATCTGTCATTTCAAGTACCTCCATGAATATTGGTGTTTTCTGAATTTGTATTGGCCTTTTACCAGACATCACTCCAAAATACAAATACAGTTTTACGCCCCGGAACGGATGACCGGGGCATTTATCCCTTGACACAGAACCCCGCATGGAAGATATTCTGCGTGAACACGCAACGGTGCTGATTTACCGTTTTTCACGCCGGATAGTAACCGCCTGAAAAACAGAAAACACCAAGGAGATGCCGAAATGACGCAGAAAGCTTTTCAGGAGTACTACCCGGATGACCTCAACTGCTGCTACGGCTGCGGAACCCTCAACGAACACGGATTGAAACTCAAGAGCTACTGGGACGGCGAGGAAAGCGTCGCCGTTTTCACCCCCAGCCCCTATCATACGGCCATTCCCGGATATGTCTACGGCGGATTGTTAGCCTCACTGATCGACTGCCACGGCACCGGAACGGCTTCGGCGGCCGCTTACAGGAGTCAGGGCAGGGAAATGGGGTCGGAACCGGTGCTGCGGTTTGTAACCGCGTCCCTTCAGGTGGATTATACGGCACCCACGCCCATGGGTGTTCCGCTTGAGATCAGGGGCTTTGTGGAGGAAGTCAAGGAACGAAAAGTGGTGGTCAGAGCCATTGTATCGGCAGGCGGCAAAATCTGTGCTAAAGGAAAAGTCGTGGCGGTCAGAATGCCGGACAACATGGCCCCGGACAAGCAGGGAAAACAGACATGAAAGAAAAAACCAGGGAAAATATCAACAAGGCGTTCATCGGCGAAGCCAAGGCGTATTTCAGACTGCTGGCCTATGCCCGGAAAGCCGAGGAGGAGGATGTGCCCCAGGCGGCGTTGCTGTTCCGCGCCATTGCAGAGGCTGAGAAGGTCCATGCCGGCCGCCAGTTAAACCTGGTGAAGGATCTTCTGGTCCAGGACACGGATTCCAATCTCCTGGCTTCTTTCAAACGGGAAAAGTCCATCAGTGAAAACGACTACCCCGAATTTATCAAAGTTGCCGAGGAAGAAGGGGAGAAGGCGGCGGCCCTGGCCTTCAGTCAGGCCAGGGATGCGGAGACCTTCCACGCCAAATTGTACGAACGGGCCTTGTACAATGTGATCCGGAACAAGGTGGAAGCCTATCATGTATGTCAGGTGTGCGGCTATGTCACGGATAAAAACGCACCTGAAAAATGTCCGGTTTGCGGTGCGGCAAAGGAAAATTTTAAAACCGTTGTCTGACCGTTTTTACAAGTTAAGGCCTTCAAACAGATTCAGCCTGGCCTTGACGGCAATCAGGCGGGAATCTGCAAGGGCTGCGGTGCGATGAACCGAAGCGGACTCATAACCTTTATCAAAAGCCATGTCGGCAAAAGCCTTTCGTGAGGGGTATTCGACCAGAAGGGCGTCGTCCCAGGATTCGGCCAAAGGTCCAATGACGACACCCTTGACATTGCCCATCCATATGGCTTTCGCCCCGACGGCCTTTAATTTTTCCGCAGCCGCGGCCCCGTAACGCTGATAAGCCTCTCTTCCCGTGCAGGGGGAAACATCCATGCCTTCCGGATATTTTGCTTGTTCCCTGTATTTCAGCAGGTTGATCATTACAATGGGAGATTCGTCGTCCTCCTCACTCATAAACGCTTTAATCTGTTCGGCCAGGGGTTGAATGTTTTCCATGGGCGGGACAACGCCTTCAGCTTTTCTCCGGCGGGCAATTTTTAAACAAAAGTATCGTTTGAACAAAGTATTGACACACAAATGTTCAAAACCTATATTCAGTCCTTAAAAAAGCATTTTCTTGCCCCTTTGTCCCTTATCCCTTGCCGTTGATTTCAAAAACATGAATAACACGACGGCAAAGAAAAAAAGTATTAGAAAATAACCTTGCCATTGACCATGCCACCATATTTAAAAACTTTTCCAATCCAACTCTCTGCCCGGGCCACCTGCTTTCTACCCCTGGTCCTTTTTCTCGCCGCAGCGGCCCGGGTCCCTCGAACGGCGGCCGGGGAAACCACCCGCTTGGTCTTGGAATGGATCCCTTCGCTGAACATTCACCTGTCGTTTTTGCTGGACGGACTGAGCATCCTTTTCGTCCTGATCATCACCGGCGTCGGATTTTTCGTAAGCCTCTACGCGGCGGACTATCTCCACGGGCATCACCAGATCGGCCGGTTCTTCTTTTTTCTTCACATGTTCATGCTTTCCATGGTGGGGCTGGTGTGCGCGGACAACGCCATCGCTCTCTTCGTCTTCTGGGAGATGACGACGCTTTTTTCTTATCTGCTGATCGGGTTTGACCATGAAAGCACGACCGCCCGGGAAAGCGCCCGGCAGGCCCTTCTGGTGACGGGAACCGGGGGGCTCGCTCTGCTGGTGGGATTTCTGCTTATAGAAATGGTCTCCGGTACCTACGAAATATCGCGAATGACTGCCCAAGCCGGAAAGCTGAAAGCCCATCCTTTATATGGGGCAATTCTTTTCCTGGTGTTTATCGGGGCTTTTACCAAGTCCGCTCAGTTTCCGTTTCATTTCTGGCTCCCCAAGGCAATGGCTGCTCCCGCTCCGATCAGTGCATTTCTTCACTCCGCCACCATGGTCAAGGGTGGAATTTATCTGCTGGCCCGGCTGCATCCGGTTCTATCAGGAACAATAGCCTGGGAAGGAACGCTGGTCACCATCGGCGCCGCCACCGCCCTTCTGGGGGCACTTACGGCCTTGAACCAGACCGATCTCAAAAAAATACTGGCTGCAACCACCATCACGGCCCTGGGTATCATGACCCTGCTGCTGGGGGGTCAAACGCTGTCTTCCGTGACCGCGGTCATGACCTTTCTCCTGGTGCACGCCCTTTACAAATCCGCCTTGTTTCTGGTGACGGGAATAATCGACCATCAATGCGGGACCCGGGAAATTGGAAAGCTTGGAGCACTGGCCCGATCTCTGCCTTTTACGGCAGCGGCTGCTGCTGCGGCCTGTCTGTCCATGGCCGGTTTCCCGCTTTTTTTCGGCTTTATCGGAAAGGAAATCATGTACAAGGGGATTCTGGCCGAAACCCTGATGCCTGCGCCCGCCATTGCTTCGGCGGTTATGGCCAACAGTCTGATGACCGCCGTGTCGGGCATTTTGATCATCAATCCGTTTCTTCGAGGCCGAGACGTGTCTATCCACCCCGTCACCGAGGCTTCCCCGGGGATGTGGATAGGCCCCGTTGTATTGGGAGGGCTCGGTGTTTTATTCGGAATCATTCCGGACTGGGTAGGAACCTGGCTGATCAGCCCGGCGGTGACCGCGGTCCATGCGACGAAAAATGATGTGCACCTGGCCCTGTTTCACGAAATCAATGCGCCTCTTTTGCTGAGCGCGGCGACCCTGAC
>DIKO01000082.1:0-12358 GCA_002423615.1 Desulfobacteraceae bacterium UBA5616 | reverse complement strand
CCGAATCCCCCTCCGATCAGACCGAGTCTGGGACGGCCTTTTAAACGGCATCGCGGCTGTATCTAAATTCCAGACCCGGATTCTCCAGAGCGGATCTCTGCACCAATATTTTTTTATTGTCGCCTCAGCCTTTGTGGTGATCGCGGGAGCCGGTTATGTCCGGACGGGAAGTAATTTCCCGGAAGTCGGGCTGCCTGCGGCGGAAGTGAACCAGTGGCTGCTGGTGCTGCTGATCTTCTCGGCGGTGGGCGCGGTGCTCATCACCCGCTCGGCACTCCTGGCCATCTGCGCCCTAAGCGTCGCGGGAGCCGGAATCGCCCTGATATTTCTAACCTTCGGGGCGCCGGACCTGGCCCTGACGCAACTTCTGGTGGAAACCCTGACGGTGATCATCGTGTCCATTGTCCTGCTGCACCTGCCGAATCTGGAGCCCCAACGGCGGGAAAACATGGCTCGCCGCATTGGCGACGGTGTTCTGTCCATCACCGTGGGGACCCTGGTGACCCTGCTTCTGCTATCCGTGCTCTCCCATCCCCTGGATCGCTCCATGACCACGTTCTTTGAAACCTGCAGCTATGTAGCGGCGCATGGCCGGAATGTGGTCAACGTAATTCTGGTGGATTTTAGAAGCCTGGACACCCTTGGCGAGATCATCGTCGTGGCCACGGCCGGTCTGAACGGCTACGCCCTGATTCAGAAGCGTCGGAGGAAGCCATGATTCGCTCTCTGATTTTTCGCACCGCCACACGGCTTCTGGTCGGCATGATCCTGGTGTTTTCCGTTTATCTGCTGCTCCGGGGTCATAACGCTCCCGGCGGCGGCTTTTCCGGAGCCCTTGTTGCCGGAACGGGGTTTGCCATGTACACAATGGCCGATGGCGAAAAATCCGTGCGACGGGCCCTGCGGATGGATCCCCGCCGCCTGATTGTCTTCGGTCTGGGACTGGCTCTTGCCGCGGGTGTTGTTCCCGTATTGGCGGGGAATCCTTTTTTAACGGGCATCTGGTGGACCGTGACCATTTTTAAAGAGCTGACCGTCCGGGTCGGAACGCCGTTTATTTTTGACCTAGGGGTCTTTGCCGTGGTCCTGGGAACGATTCTCACCCTGATTCTGGCACTTGAAGCGGATCTGGAAGAAAATTGACATGGAAACGATTTTGGCGGTAGGTTGCGGGGTCATAGTTGCAGCAAGCATCTATCTGATGCTCTCGGGCAATCTCATCCGGTTCATTTTCGGCCTGGTCCTGGCTACCAACGCCGTTAATTTGCTGATTTTCGTGGCGGGCCGACTTTCTGAAATCCGACCGCCGATCATCCCGGAAAACGCCTTAGCCCCTGTGAAACCCCTGGCCAATGCCGTTCCCCAGGCACTCATCCTGACGGCTATTGTTATCGGATTTGCCCTTCTCTCCTATGTATTTATCCTGTTTTACAAAACCTACGCGGTCCTGGGTACGGTGGACGCCGAAACCATGCGCGTGTCCGAACACAAAGAAAATTTTTCCGGCAGGAAATCCGAGGCGCAATCGGATCCCCATCCGGTCCGGGAAGGGGACGGACCATGAATCCACTCATCGTCCTCCCCTTGATACTCCCCTTTGCGACGGCGACCCTGGCGCTGGCCCTCAATAAAAATTTGGAGCGACAGTATAAGGCCAGCCTCCTGGGCGGCACGTTGCACTGCGCAGCCTGCCTGCTGCTGCTGGCAAATGTTTACCGGGACGGCATGACGGTCATACAAGTCGGAAAATGGCCATCGCCCTTCGGCATCACACTGGCGGCGGACCATCTGAGCGCAATCCTCGTGGCGATTACCGGAATTCTGGGACTTGCGGTGATCGTGTATTCCCGTGTCGAAATCAAGCCGTTTCTGCGGCGGGGGGGATACGACCCCCTCTTGCATATTCTTCTCGGCGGCGTTTGCGGCGCTTTTCTCACGGGCGACCTCTTCAACCTTTATGTGTGGTTTGAAGTAATGCTCATGGCCTCTTTCGGACTCATCGTCCTGGGCCGTGAAAAAATTCAGTTTGACGGCGGTGTGAAATACGTCATGATCAACCTGTTTTCCACGCTGCTCTTTATAATGGGTATCGGCCTGCTTTACGGCATGACCGGCACCCTGAATCTGGCGGCGTTGCACGGGGCTGTGCAGTCGGTCCCGAACCCAAGCGTGTTAATGGCAGTGGCCGGGATCTTCATCACGGCATTCGGCATCAAAGCCGGAATTTTTCCACTATTTTTCTGGCTGCCGGTGTCCTATCACACGCCGCCGGCCGCTGTGTCGGGCATTCTGGCAGGACTCCTGACCAAGGTGGGCGTTTATGCCCTGATTCGGCTTTTCACCCTGGTGTTTATTACGGATATGGCCTGGACCCATGATATCCTGCTGGTGCTTTCGATTGCCACCATGATCACCGGAGTGCTGGGTGCGGCGGCCTTTCAGGAGGTCCGACGGATTTTGTCCTTTCATATCATCAGCCAGGTGGGCTACATGGTCATGGGGCTGGCGCTGTTCACTCCCCTGGCGCTTACCGGAACAGTTTTTTATCTCATGCATCACATGATCGTCAAGGCCAATCTCTTTCTGATCAGCGGGGCCATTCGCCGGGCCGGGGGTTCCTTCGATCTGGAGAAACTGGGCGGTCTTTATAAAAACAAGGGACAGCTTGCGGTGCTGTTTTTTATCCCCGCCTTTTCCCTGGCGGGCTTTCCGCCCCTTTCCGGATTCTGGGCAAAAATGATCCTGATACGTGCGGCCCTGGAAAACGCCGCCTATGGGACCGCCGCAGCCGCCGTAGGCGGCGGGCTGTTGACAGTGTATTCCATGACGAAAATATGGGGGGAAGCTTTCTGGAAGCCGGCTCCCGGTTCAGGTCGAAATAAAAGCCCGGATCACCCCCTGGATCCCTGGATGATGGCGCCCATTGCCGTACTGGCGGGAATGAGCCTGATCATCGGTCTTGCGCCCGGGCTGTTTATCTCCCTGTCGGAAAGGGCCGCTTTTGAACTGACCCATCCGGAAATTTACATCTGCGCCGTGTTGGGGGCTTTGCCGTAAAAAGGAGACGTCATGAGCCAATTGTTTGTCCTGAATCTGTTTCTGGCCGGCGGGTTCGCCGTAATCATGGGACAACTCAATCTCACGGGGCTGATTTCCGGGTTTGTCATCGGGTATATGGCCTTGTGGATAACCCGGCCCCTTTACGGCCCCAGTCGTTATTTCGAAAGAGTCGTCAGTTTAATCAAGCTGGCCGGAACGTTTCTCTGGCTGCTCCTGGTTTCCAATTTCCGCGTTCTCTGGGACATCATCACCCCCGAACATTTGAGCCGGCCTGCGGTGATCGGGGTTCCTCTGGACGCTAAAACCGATCTGGAAATCATGCTGGTGGCCAATATGGTTTCTCTGACACCCGGCTCCCTGAGCCTGGATATTTCCTCGGACCGCACGATTCTCTATGTGCATCTGATGTTTCTGGACGATGTGGAAACCGCGCGCCGGGAAATCAAGGAAAAAATCGAAAAACGCGTACTGGAGGCCATTCGGTGATGGGAACGGAAAACCTATTGGTGGGAACCACCGCCATGATCTCTCTGGTCCTGTTAACCCTGGCCATCCTGCTGGCCTTTGTCCGCCTGGTCATGGGACCGGACCCGGCAGACCGCATTGTGGCCCTGGACCTGATATCCGTATTGATGGTGTCCTATCTGGCCGCCCTGTCCGTTTACACGGAAGAACGGACTTTTCTGGACGTAGCCATCGCCTACGCCTTGATTGCATTCCTGGGAACGGTGGCTCTGGCCCGATTCCGGGAGCGTCTGGCCCGGAGGCAGGATGATGAGAACAAGTGAGAGGAGGATTCCTGATGCAGGCTGCCTTGACAGCGTTTCTGATGGTGTCCGGCGCGATTTTCTGTTTTGTGGCGGCCTTGGGCATGCTTCGCCTGCCCGACACCATTATCCGCATGCACGCGGCCACAAAGGCCGGTGCCCTGGGATCGGGGTTGATATTTCTGGCCCTGGCCGTTTTCTATCAGGATCTGAGTACAACCCTGAAAGCTTTGGCAGCTGTTTTTTTCCTGCTGTTGACCGCGCCGGTGGCGGCCCATCTCATCGGCCGGGCCGCTTACTGCACCCGGGTCCGGCTGTCGCCGCGAACCTGGATCGATGAACTGTCTCATACCTGCCGGTGGTGCGAACTGCAACCATCGTGCGACCCACCGGAATCTCCCGACCCAGTGCCCCCGAAACAAGCGGCCACGGCAATTCCGGAAAAGCCATCCGAAACCCGCCGTTGAATCCGGCAGCGTTCTTGATAAACCACACCCTCTCTTTTTTCTTGAATGCCAAAGACCGGCCCCATCCGTCCTAGCACTTCACGAATCATCATTCTGTCGGAATTTTATATTGACGAAACAGTATTTATTTATAAAAATAAAGTCTCGAATTGCTTCCAGCTCCAACTAACAATACCGCTATCACATATGACACCAGCCCGATCAAAACCGATTGAATAAAAAAGGGGGTTACCCATGGCCATTGAAAAAATATCCACTTTCTGCCGCGTCTGCGAATCGTCCTGCGGGCTTATCGCGGAAAGGGAAGGCAACGAGATTTTGAGTCTTCGCCCGGACAAATCCCATCCCGTAACCAAAGGATTTTCCTGCCCCAAGGGGATTCTGGCCTTTGATATGCACAAAGATTCCGACCGCCTCGGTTATCCAATGAAGAGAATCAATCCGCGAAGAGACGCCTCCGGGCAATTCGAAAGAATGAACTGGGACCGGTCCGCGGATGAAATAGCCCAAAGGCTTAAGGCTGTTATTCAAAAACACGGCCAAAATGCCGTATCGGTTTTTCTGGGCAATCCCATTGCCTTTAACTCGATGCTTTCACCGGCGGTTGCTTCATTCATCCGAAAAACCGGGATAAGCCGCACCTTCAGTTCCGGAACCCAGGACTGCACCAATAAATTCGCCGCCGGAGAAGCGGTTTTCGGCACATCCACCCTCCATCCCATCCCGGACATCGAAAATGCCGATTACCTGCTCATCGTCGGCGAGAATCCCAAAATCTCCCACATGAGCTTCATCTCTATTTCAGATCCCATGTCAAAGCTCAAGGCGGCGGCGAGACGGGGGGCTAAAATCCGTTACGTGAACCCCCGGAGAATTGAGGCCGCCGACGGCACGGGCGAGGTTTCTCAGATCAGGCCGGATACGGACCTTTATTTTCTTACGGCCCTGTTGAATGAAATTGAACGCATCGGCGGATTCAGGGAAGATGTTATCGCCGCACACGCCAATCATATCGACGGCCTGAAGCGGTTCATCAAAAACTATCCCCCGGAACGGGTGGAAAAAGTCGTCGGCCTGTCGGTCAAAGAAATCCGGGACATTGCAAAAGATTTTTCCGGGGCTGAAAAAGCCGCTGTGCACATGTCCACCGGCGTCAACATGGGACGCCAGGGAACCCTTGCCTACTGGCTTGGTGCAGATGCTTTCCCTTGTGACCGGAAACCTGGACAAAAAAGGCGGGAATTTTTACGCTTCCGGATTTTACCCCGCAGCCAAGGCCGGAAAAACAAAGTCCGAAAATCCCTTCTTTGACTCTCCATTCGGCCCGTTAAGGACAATCTCGGGGAACCTGCCGGGGAATCTTCTGGCGGATATGATCGATGCCGAAAAAGACCCCATCCGGGCGCTTTTCGTCATTTCGGGAAATCCCGTGCTGTCCATGGGGGGAGAGGAAAAGATCCGGACGGCGTTTCAAAAACTGGAACTTCTGGTGGTTCTGGATATCTATCGGAACGCCACGGGTGAAATGGCCGATTTCCTCCTGCCCTGCGCGGACATGCTGGAAAGAAGCGATATCAACTCCTGCGGCATCGGCATGCAACTCGAACCTTACGTTCAATTTACAGAGGCCGTTGTGCCGCCCCGATTCGAACGAAAGGAGCAATGGTGGATTCTTTCAAGAATCGAACAGGCCATGGGGTTCGATTCCGTGTTGAACGAGGAGCACCATGACCCTTACGGCCGTATCAATAAAATGCTTTCCTACGCCGAACTGTCCATTGACAAACTCAAGGCCCTTCCCCGCGGTACGGCGGTTCTGCCGAAATCCGTCCCCGGGCGATTTTTCAGTGACTGGATTCAGACCCCGGATAAAAAAATCGACTGCTGCCCCGGGATTTTCACCGAAGCCATCGAAACCGCTGAACGGATTTTTCAGGAGCTTGAAAACGAGCCCGAAAACCAGGTGAAACTCATATCTCTGCGGAACGGTTTCATGCACAACTCCTGGTACCAGAATCTTGAAAAGCTCAAAAAAGGGGAGCACCGCTCCAACCCGGTATATCTGAATTCACGCGATGCCGGAAAAAGAGGCCTCGCAACCGGAGCCCGGGTCAGGATGTTCAATCCGTGGGGCGCCGTCGAAGCCATTGTCAAAATCGACGACCGACTCCGGGACGGGGTGGCTGCCATGGCCCACGGCTGGGGGAACCAAAACACCCCGGGCATGAAAATCGCCCATCAATACCCGGGGGTGAACGTCAACCAATTGTTGCCCTGCGGTCCGGGAAGCTACGAAAAGCTCAGCAATCAGGCCCATATGACGGGCATTGCGGTCAGCCTGGAAAAGAAGTAACGGGAACATTGTGGAGACTGTGCCGAGGCTGAAAAGGATACATTCAAGGATCTCCATCTCAGGTGTCATCTATGCCTTGGCGCCGGGGAAAGACAAGAACGATTACGTCTACATCTTTTCAATCGGTTATCTGTTGGCAAAATAATATATTGCCTTTATCGCCGGATTTCTGATTGCGTTCAGGCTGACCCAGGAATCCGGCAAGACAATGATCATTCCAAAAAGAAAAGGGGATACGCCATGTTAAAAGAATTCAAAGAATTTGCTATGCGCGGCAACGTCGTGGACATGGCCGTGGGCATTATTATCGGCGCAGCATTCGGGACCATTGTCAAATCCCTTGTGGATGACGTCATCATGCCGCCCATCGGTCTGCTCCTGGGCAGTGTCGATTTCTCAAACCTGTTCATCACCCTCAAGGAAGGAGCCACGGCAGGCCCTTACCTCACTATTGCTGCAGCCAAAGAAGCGGGCGCCGTCATTATGAGCTATGGCGCCTTTTTCAACACCATCATCAGCTTTTTGATCGTCGCCTTTTCCGTTTTCCTTGTGATCAAAGGCATGAACCAAATGAAGCGGAAAGAGGCGCCTGCAGATCCAACGACAAAAGAGTGCCCCCATTGCCTTTCCGTCATACCCATCAAGGCAAGCAAGTGCGCCCACTGCGCTTCTAACCTTTAAGTTCAAGGATAACCGAGGTCAAATCGTGGGGGGGATGGACGATGAATAGAACCCGTACGTTTTTTCTGATGGTCTTGCTGACGGTTCTCTTTGTTGTTATCGGCGGCGCAGTGGGAGGGCGCCAAGGGGCGGTCATGGCGTTTCTTTTTGCAGCCGCCATGAACTTCTTTTCCTACTGGTTCAGCGACACCATGATCCTGAAGCGCTATGCCGCCTCGCAGGTCGGACCGGCCGATCAGTCTCGCCTTTATGAAATTGTGGCCCAATTGGCCCAAAAAGCCGGGTTGCCGATGCCCAAAGTTTTCGTTATTCCCGAGCAAAACCCGAATGCATTTGCCACCGGCCGCAATCCCGAACACGCAGCCGTTGCGGCCACAGAGGGAATATTGCAGCTTCTTGATGATGATGAGCTGTCGGGCGTCATGGCGCATGAACTGGCCCACGTGAAGCATCGCGACATACTCACCGGCACGACCGTGGCCACATTCGCAGGGGCGATTGCGATGCTCGGACAGTTTGCCCGTTTTGGCGTTGGGAGTCAGGATCGGCGGAATAATCCTCTGGGAACACTGCTTATTTTGATCGGAGCGCCATTGGCCGCCATGCTAATCCGGATGGCTGTTTCCCGTGTGAGGGAATATGCCGCAGATGAAGGCGGAGTTGAAATAAGCGGAAACCCTTTGGCGCTTGCCGAAGCCCTGGCAAAACTCCACCGGGGCGTTCAGGCCGTTCCCCTGAGTCGGGGAAATCCCGCATATTCTCATATGTTCATCATGAACCCCTTCTTCGGCGGCTTGCAGAGGCTGTTTTCAACGCACCCGCCTGCGGAAGAGCGAATCAGGCGTTTACGGCTTCTTGCTCAGAATAAAGGCCTTTTGGTGTAGAGCGTTTCCCGGCGCCATTGCCTGAGGGAAGTCTGGAAAGCAGTGAGCGCCATAAACAGACAACGAAAAGGAAAATGCCATGGGACTATTTGATTTTGTAAAAGAGATCGGGAACAAACTGTTCAACCGTGATGAAGATGCCGCTGAAAAAATCAAGAAACACATCGAAGCGAACAACCCAGGCATCACCGGGCTCGAGGTTAATTTCAACAAAGGCAAGGTTTCCTTATCTGGACAGGCAGGCAGCGGGGAGGCCATGGAGAAGGCGGTGCTCATGGCAGGAAATGTTCAGGGAGTCACCGGCGTTGATGCCAATGCATTACAATCTCCGCCGGTTGTGGAAAAGGTTGATTACTACATCATCAAAAAAGGGGATACGCTGTCTGCCATTGCCAAGCAATTTTATGGGAAAGCGAACGACTATCCCAAGATTTTCGAGGCTAACCGTGAGGTCATCAAAGATGCAAACCTGATATATCCGGGCCAGAAAATCCGTATCCCTCTTGGCTGAGGCGCGGAGCGACAATTTTTTATCCGTCGCATCGCAAAACCGGTTTCCGCTCAACAATCAAAACTTAACCTATGTGAAATACAAGGGGGGTGACGACATGAGCATCAGCGATTTATTGGGTGCAATGATGCAATCCGGAATGGCGCCTTCATCCAACCAGCGATTGCAGAACGTGTTGGGAGGCGGAAGCGGAGGACTTTTGGAGGGTTTGAGCGACCTGCTCGGAGGTCAGCGAGGCGGGGGCGGTTTGGGAGAGCTTCTTTCCGGTGCCCTGGGAGGAAGCGGCGGTGGTTTAGGCGGCATTCTCGGGGATGTTCTGAATCAGGCCGGCCGGGCAGCAGGGGGAAAACAAAACCTTGCTCTGGGGGGCCTGGGGGCACTGGTAGGTTCGCTGTTGGGAGGCGGCGGCAAATCCATGGGTGGCGCTCTGGGCGGAGGGGTGATGGCACTTCTCGGGGCAATGGCCTTTAAAGCGCTGCAGGGCAGCGGTCAGAGCACAGGGCAGGTGCCGATAGGTCTTTTAGAGCCCCAAACCGAGGCCGACCAGCAAGAGCTGGAGCAGCATGAGGAACTTGTTTTGACGGCGATGATTAATGCAGCCAAATCGGACGGTCGGATCGACGAAAAAGAGATTGAGCGCATTGTCGGCAAACTGCAGGAAAATGGTACGGATCCGGAAGACCAGCGTTACGTGCTCGTGCAGATGCAGAAGCCCATGGAAACCGAGTCGTTGATTTCCGCGGTGACGGGCCGGCCGGAACTGGCGGCCCAGATCTATGCAGCATCTCTGATGGCGATTGAGGTCGATACCCCGTCTGAGAAATCCTACTTGGAAAAGCTGGCCTCCGGTTTGTGCCTGGGTCCGGATGTAACCCGGCGCATTGAGCAAATGGTCGGACTGCATGCGGCTTGATCATAAAGGAAGGACAGCCGATATTGAGGGAAAGTAAATGGAAAAAAACATTTGATAGGGTTCTGGGAAGCTTTTTCAGAAGTTGTTAAAGATATACGTGTCGAGGACGGACGCATCCAACTTAAATTAAAGAACTAAAAAAAGCCGCTTAAATGCAAAGTAGAAAAACGGCAGTGCCGTGAATCTGTAATAAATGTCTAAAATCATTTAATAAAGGAGGTATACGATGGGTATTGTCTCTTGGATTGTGATGGGATTAATCGCAGGCATACTGGCAAAGTTCATCATGCCGGGGGAAGATCCCGGTGGTTTATTCATTACCATTTTGATAGGCGTCGCCGGTGGTTTTGTGGGTGGATTTATCGCGTCTATGCTGGGACTGGGCACCGTCTCGGGATTTAATGTTTTAAGCCTCCTGCTGGCTGTTGGTGGCGCTGTTCTATTGCTCTTCATCTATCGAATCATCAAAAAGAAATAGCATTTTCATTAGCTCTTTGATTCTCTATCACTATAGAAGGAGAGAAAATAATGAAAAAGTATTGCGCAGAATTTATCGGGACGTTTTGGCTGGTGTTGGGGGGATGTGGTAGTGCCGTATTAGCCGCTGCATTTCCCAATATAGGCATCGGCCTTCTCGGTGTTTCACTCGCCTTTGGATTAACCGTTTTGACCATGGCCTTCGCCATCGGGCACATATCCGGTTGTCACCTTAATCCCGCAGTATCCGTCGGTCTTTGGGTTGGCGGACGTTTTCCAGCCAAAGACTTGGGTCCCTACATTATCGCACAGGTTTTCGGCGCCGTTGTCGCGGGGGGTGTCTTGTATCTCATCGCAAGCGGCAAAGCGGGCTTTGACGTATCCGCAGGTTTTGCATCAAATGGCTATGGCAGCCATTCCCCAGGCGGGTATAGTTTCCCGGCAGCCTTATTAACTGAAATCGTTATGACCATGATATTTGTTGTTGTCATTCTCGGAGCGACTGACAAACGGGCACCACAAGGCTTTGCACCGATTGCCATTGGATTGTGCCTTACGCTTATTCACTTGATCAGCATTCCGGTGACAAACACCTCCGTGAATCCGGCTCGCAGTACGGGGGTTGCCGTGTTTGTCGGGGGGTGGGCCGTTGCACAGCTTTGGCTTTTCTGGGTTGCCCCTATCATCGGCGGAGTGGTGGGCGCTGCGATTTATCGATTTATCGGCAGCGAAGAAAAATAGCTGAGAGCCCTGAATTTCAGCCTTAAATGACGTTTTAAAAAACAAATCAGTTCTTTTATCGGCAGCGGTTTTTGTTTTTAAATTTCCGGACAGGTTTACGCCGACGAGATGTGGCTTAAAAACGGAGATCGAATCACCTGGAAGGTGGCATCTCTGAAAGAGGGAAACCTTAGGAACTCGCTCGCAAGATCGCGCAACTTGAGAAGCTGGGCGCTCACGATAACAGATCATGGTCTTGGTTGAGGCGATCAATCAACTGATGGACCCGAAGCCGCCACCGAAAACCAGGCGGAAAAGGTTCCGCACGGTCTGAACCCAAGCATTGCCTTGAGGCGACGTGTAAAAGAGGCCAAAAAAATAACACGCAATATCAGAATTTGATGCCATTCCATAGCATCGGAGATTTCATGAGGGTTTTCCAGATGAACATTTTATAATCCAAATATAATAAAATTATAGGCATTCACTCGACAAAGGCAATGAAATTTTACCCTCACAATTTTCTGCACCTGACCGGTGTTCCGCAGTCGCTCCACGCCGGCAGGTGAAAAATACGTTTCGGCACAAACCCTTTGACTTTTTATGCATATATTGTTAGTTTTATGCATAAAATGAGGCTTATCATGAGAACAACAATTGATTTACCTGATAATTTAGTCAATGAAGCCATGAAAGTGACTCAAATTAAAACTAAGACCAAAGTCATTATCACAGCTTTGGAACAATTAATCCAAAGGGAACAATTGTCCGAACTAAAGGAATTTAAAGGTAAAATTGACTTGGGCATCGATTTGGAAATTATTCGAGGGCGTAAATGTCGGTTTTAGTCGATACTTCAGTATGGATAGATTATTTTAGAGGTGGAAATGATTCCATACAGATGGATTTTTTAATTGATCAAAACCTCCTTGTAACCAATGACCTGATTTTGGCGGAATTAATACCTTTTCTGAAAGTCCGGAATGAAAAACGACTTATTAATTTATTATACAATATTAGTAGGTTAGAATTGTCTATAAATTGGAATGAAATTATCGACCACCAATATAAATGCTTAACTAAGGGGCTGAACGGTGTCGGAATTCCTGACCTGCTAATAGCACAAAATGCGAAGCAAAATAATTGTAAAATCTATACCTTAGATAGTCATTTCGATTTAATGAAAAATATTCTTTCACTATAACACCCTTCCCAGAGTTCCCCTGTACCGGTTTCTGGAATCTACGGCCCAATACTTCCCCGATCTGCGCCGTGGTCTATCATCCGGGTGTGGGCTACGGGATCTGACCCTTGTCCGGTGGCCGTGGGGACCCGGTTTGAAGGCAAAATCGAGGGCGTCGTCTCCGAGGGATATTCCCTGACCGAGGCCTTGAAATGGTAGTTATAGACCAGAATGCGTATGGTAAAGCTCTATTCGATCGTCTTGAATCTCTTTCGAGAAACGGGACAATTCCAAAACGAATTTCAGATGTGGCCCATAAACTTCAGAACTCCTGACCTGGCG
>DIKO01000025.1 GCA_002423615.1 Desulfobacteraceae bacterium UBA5616 | reverse complement strand
CAACCGTTATTTGCGGTCATAGATATATCCGGATCATGATGGCCTCTTTAAAGGCTGCATCAAGCCTGCCTTTTGCCGTCCCTCATAATTCTGCATAAAAAACATTTTTATCGTCCCGGGGGCTTTTATTTTCTCCGGTTTTCAGCTATAAGGAAGCCGTTTAATTTATTTGAAAAAGCACACCTGAAAGGCGTTATCAACATGTTTTAAGGGATACTGAGGAAGCCGAAGTCCGTTGTTTTCTTGAAGCGATGGCGTTGGAACCGGAAGTCATTTCCAGTGAAGGGGGAATAAAAAATATGATGGCCGACAGACCTGTTTCTCACATTTTAACAGACTGCGCAAACCGGAAGAGCTTCGACCATGCCGAACCGTATACCCTGAACGAGGGCAATAAAACATTTATCAAGAAATTCCTGTCGCCTATGGTGCAACTACTGGATGATCTATTAGACGACAACGGCAAGGATCAGGTTTCAGGTCATCTGGCGCGGGCCATGGCGGTTATGGATATGGATATTTTGAGTTCAGCCTTAACGCAAAAACTGGAAAGCGATTTCGGTGAAAAACTCTTCCAGGGGATTCTTCACGAACTCGGGGACCAGAAACTGGAGCAACTCATCATTCAGATGCAAACCACGCTGAAAAGCCGGGCGACCGGCAGTGCCGGGTACGATCCATCGCCAGTCATCGACATCAAACGGGCTTTTAAAAAACTGACCGAAACCGGGAAGGGTCAAAAAGCTTACAATAATATTAAATCGCGGCGGCAGGAAGAAAGAGCCGAAAAAGAAAAAGAAAAGGCCGAGCTCAAATCCCGGATCGAAAGTATCGCAAAAGGTGAAACAAATGCTTTCAAGGACGAACGAATTCTAAGATCCCTGCCACCCACTGTTCTGCAACTGTTTGCTCAGCAAAATGAAACTGCCTGGGCCGTCATGAGAGGAATAGGCGCAGGACTTGCCGGTGATGACAAGGAGATAAGGGCCGGGGTTTCAGAAATGCTTTTGGCGATTGTGGACGAACTCCATCCTGAAAAGCGCATTGAGGTCCTCGATGAGATGCAGAACCCACTGACTCATTGGATCGAACTGGAAAACAGTCTGACCCCGGGTTACAGAAAAATTTGCTATTACCTGGGGAAGCTTGGCCGCCATTATATGCGGAAAAGGCAGTTGACCGGCTACAGGTCCATTTTAAACACCTTTCAGCAGATAGGTTCCAGCGATTCCCAAAAAGACGATGAAACCCGGCTGGCGGTGGCCAAGGCCTTAAATTCCATGACGAACGAGGATGTTCTCACCGCACTGATCGAAGAATTGCAATCCGGTGATGAAGACCGGTGCGATCAGGCCGCCGGGATTTTAACGCAGCTGGGCGACGATTCTGTGAAGCCGCTCCTTGATCTGCTGGAAAAAAGCCCTGACGGATCCACACGATCCAGGATCCTTCTTGTACTTTCCGATATCGGCCAAAAGGCGGTCCCGCCGGTAAGGACAGACATCCAGACTGGCAAGCCATGGTATTATATCCGGAATCTGGCTAAACTGCTGGGAAACATCGGCGATGAAAATTGTCTGGACGTTCTCCGGCCACTTTTGATGAATAAGGAATACCGGGTTCAATGGGAAGCCCTGAACAGCATCTTTGCCATAGGAGGCGAAAAGCGAACGGAAATTTTTTTGTCTGCCCTGGTGACGGTGGATGACCGTTTGAAGGTGGATATTATCGGGATGCTGGGAGATTCCAAATGGGGAATGGCTGAATCTGTTTTTTTGGAAATGCTGGAATCCAAAGCCCTTGCCGCTTCGAAAGCAAGAAACGATCTGTCCGAAAAAATTTGTAACGTGCTGGGCAGTATCGGAACGAAGAAATCAGTTCCCGCCCTTATATCGATCATTGAACAAAAAAGGAGCTTGATAAGAAAAAGGCCCTTCAATGAAAAAGTCCGGACTGCCGCCCTGAACGCCTGGGCGAAGATAGAGGAAATGAACGGCGGCGCTTCGTTATAACAAAATTCCGTTTATCCGGTCATGCCGTTAACCTCAGCTATTTGGGTGTTCAACGTCCAGTAGTCATACAGATAGCCGAGGCCCAGGATTCCCGCGGTTAGAAGATAAATGATGCCGGAACCCCATTTGCCCATGTAAAATCGGTGGATGCCGAAAAGGCCCAGAAACGTCAACAGGATCCAGCAGACGGTATAATCGATGCGGCCGGCCGTAAACTTTCTGCCCGCCTGCCGGTCCATGGATGGGATCAGAAATAAATCAATGAGCCAGCCGATTCCCAGAAGCCCGAGAGTAAAAAACCATATGGTGCCGGATACGGGTTTACCGTAATAAAACCGGTGTGACCCGGTAAATCCGAAGATCCATAAAATATACCCGATGGATTTGAGGTGTGTGTCGTTATTCTCCACTCCCTGTCTCCTTTTGGTTTAAAATTCGGCGTGTTTTGATGGAATCAAGGATTTTCCGTGCATTCCCGGTAAATGTTCAGGCCGACGATGGCCGCCTCCTGGCCCGCGTAGATGCAGCAGAGAAGAAGGCATTCCTGGAGCTCTTCCAGGCCCCATCCCAGGTTCAGGGCCACCCCGAAATGGGTTTTCAAGTCATCCGGGCGGCCCAGGGCCGATAACATGGAGACTGTGCAAAGCTCCCGGGTTTTGATGTCCAGTTTCCCTTCTCTCCCATAGACCCGGTTGAAGACGTCATTAATCAGAATTTCGCCGAACTCCTTGTCAATGGCGTTCAATGCCGTTTGAACCAGGGGCAGTAATTCACGGAACATTTTTTCCGCGGCAGGCGGATTTTGGGGATTCGTCATGAAATGATGATCCTCCTTGATTTTTTTTGCGGCGGAACGCCGATTCATGCGAGAACAGGTGGACGCCGCCAACGTGGGAAAATTCAGAACTTTTTTATACATTTTTTTTTCATATAGCAACAGTAAACGCCCATAGCACGTCTCTTCAGATATAAATGGGTTTTAAGTTGACTTGGTGATATGACCGTAATAGCAGTTTCAACGTTTTGCCACAATCCGACTTTAACGGTTTACCCTCGGGGGACAACATGTATTCACTGAAAGATATCATGGAATCCAGAAATATTGCGGTTTTTGGGGCTTCCCGGAATACCGAAAAACCCGGTTCGGCGCTTCTTAGCCTGCTTCACCAGACCGGCTTTCAGGGAAGAATCGCCGGCATCAATCCCCAGGGAGGCGATATCGGCGGCGTGCCGATTTATCCTCATCTTGACGATGTCCCCTTTAAAGTGGACCTGGCGGTCATGATCATACCACCCGCGGCCGTAGTCGAGGCGATCCGGGACTGCGCCCGCAAAGGCGTTAAGGGGGTGGTCATTTCCAGCGAGGGCTTTTCGGAATCCGGGGAAAAAGGCCGGGCCTATCAGAATGAAATTATCGACATCATCCGGCGGAACGGCATCAGGGCCATCGGTCCCAACACCCTGGGATTGCTCAATACCCAGACGGGGCTCACTTCCTCCTATTATGCGGATGCAAGGGCCCTTTCCCCCGGCGTTATCGGTTTCGCTGCCCAATCGGGCATCTTTGTCGGGGCCTTTATGCGCTACTTAAGCTCCTTTAAGCATCTGGGGCTTTCCAAGGGAATGGGACTGGGCAATAAGATAGACATCGATGAATGCGACGCCCTTGATTTTTTCGCCGAAGATGAACAGACCCGGGTCGTCGGGCTTTATCTGGAGGATATCCGAAACGGCGGGAAATTTCTCAAGACCGCCAAATATGCGTCGGCCCGGAAACCGGTTCTCCTGATCAAGGGAGGCCGGACAACGCCCGGCGCAAGGGCTACGGCCAGCCATACGGCCAGCATTGCCGGAGACGATCTGATTCTGAACGGGACTTTGCGCCAGGCCGGGGTTCTGCGCCTTTCAGGAATCGAGGAGCTGCTGGCGGCCCTCATGGGCTTCACCTGGACGCCCCTTCCCAAAGGCCCTAAAATTGCAATTGTAACTTACAGCGGTGCCCAATCCATCATGTGCGTCGATCTGGCCGCCGATCTGGGGCTTTCCCTGGCACAATTTCATCCGGATACCCGCAAGCGCCTTTCCAAAGTCATGCAGAATGAGTACAAATACAAAAATCCCATCGATATCTTCCCCGACATGATGGCCCATGGATTCGAAAAAACAGCAACGGTCATACTCGACGCCCTGTTTCAGGACGACGATGTGAACGGCATCATCTTCATCTCATTTACCATGGAAGGGGGCGGCTTTGGAATGTATGAACCCCTGGTGGAGATGATCCGTCAACGCGCCAATAAGCCGGTTTTTTTCTCGTTGTCAGGGGATAAGGACGGGGTCCAGGCCACGGGCGATTTTCTTCTGGATCAAAAAATCCCATTTTTCCAGTTCCCTGAATTGGGGGTTCGCACTCTGGCCCGGATGTGGCAATACCAGCAGACGCTGAACCGCTGATGGTCAATTTTTAAGGGCGGTCGCAAGCCCCGAATAGACCGGCTGATCAATGGCCGTCTGATTGACCACCGTGGCTCTCAAATGTTCGGAAAGTCCGGGATGATCCAGGGCCATGGAGCCGTCCCTTAACTTATGCACCAGCTCCCACCGCAGGGTTTCCAGGTCCGCCTCCCGTGAAAGCAGCCGCATCAGACGTTCCCCTTCCAATCCGCGGTGCATTCCGCCGACCTTGAAATCCCTCAGCACGATATCCAGTGAATTGCCGGCAACCCGGGCCATGAAATTGATTCTTCCCTGGGTTTGGTTCATCACGTCGTTATGTAAAAATTCCTTAACGCTGGTTACGAGCTCTTCAATGGTCGGCATCTCCGAACCTGCTGAATTCACCGAAGTCTCCACCAGGGTTACCGGACCGGGGATCAAGAGATTTACACAATCCACCTGGCATTCGGATGTCCGTCTGCCGATACCGGGCCGCTCCACGGTTCTGTCCGGTCCGTTTCTGAAACGCTCCACCATGGTGAGGCATCCCACGGCCCACCAGAAGGATCCGAATACTTCCCAGAATTTGACATGGGCCGGGTCCACCTTGATACCGGATTCATCTTCATAACCCCTGAAAAGATCCTCATAGGTGCCGAAACCCCCCACAGGCAAATCCGATCTACCGAAACGCCAGGAATTGGTGCAGATCCACCCCAGGTCGCGCATGGGATCGCCGATATGGGCGATTTCCCAATCCAGCACGGCTAAAACGCCCTCCGGTGAGAACATGATGTTGCCGTTTCGAAAATCGCTGTGAACCAATGTTTTCCGGGTTGTTCGGGGAAGGTTGTCCTTGAGCCACCTGGCAGCATAATCAATCATGGGCTGGGGTGTTTTGTATCCCTGATACTGCATCCATGACAGGTCCACCAGGCTTTCCGGGTCAACGGTGGCCAGGACTTTGTTCAAGCCGGTTTTTTCCAGATCGATGGCATGGATCCGGGCAAGGATCCGTCCGCACTCGTAGGCCAGCCGGGGCCGAATTTTTTCAAAAGCGCCGGAACGCACGATCCGACTCCCCAGGGTTTCCCCATCGAGCCATTCCATGATAAACGCTTCGCCTAACCCATCTTCCGGCTGAGTCACATAAAAGACTTCAGGTTCGGGAACACCGGCATTCCTGGCGTGACGAAACAACTCAGCCTCAACCAGGAGTCCCGGAAGACCCATGACGGCAGCCTCGCCCATGCCCCCGATGGATCGCCTCATGGCGAGTTGCTTCGCTCCCTGGTTCGTTTCGACTTTGATGCGATAGGTTTCCTGGCTGGCCCCTCCCGACAGCCGGGAGCAGGAAATCATAGCGTGAAACCCGTCGATGCTTTTGGAAAGAACGCCCGTCAGGCGGTCTTCGAAACCCGTTTTATCATGTTCGTTTTTGCTTTCCGTCATAGCGCGTCCTCCGTTTGCCGTTATGCAGACGAATCCGGATCATCGGATAAGCCGTATTCAGTCAGATCCGACCGGGTTGTCGTATTTCCGTTGATCATGACGATTACCAAAACCCCTTTTGAAGATCAAGACATTAAGAGTTATCCAGCGATTCGGAAGTTTTCAGGGATCCTTCGAAACCCTTTCCATTTTCACGCCGCACCTGTTTTGGAAACCGGAAAAATGTACGGTATAAAAGCGGGTTTTTACAACCTGGAAAAAAACCGACCATTTTTATTCCATTCCCGGCCGAATTTTTCACCTCTCAAAATTTCTCATTTAATTTCAAACTATTATGTATCCTCCCATTTCCGAAGGAACTGCCCTGAACATTGGCATGGGCCTTGCCTGAGATCATCCGAAATCACCAGGTTGGTTTACATCGCCTGATAGCGCAACCGGGAGGACATCAACGCCGGTGAATATTGACAAATGCAGAAAAAACCGAATGGAGGACCTAAAGGAGGAAGAAAATGCACAGATATATGGTTTTAATCATCCTGGCCGTTATGCTTGCGGCAACCGGGTGCAACGATTTCGGCCGGGTTGACCAGGGAAGGGTCATCGCCTATGATAAAAATGAAAACACAATCGTCATGATCCGGGACAAGAGTCCGGATTCCAAAACTCCCGATTACACGGATCTGCCCCCGGTTTCCTTCAAGCTGCCGGACGACCCCCATGAAACAGGCCCGGAACCCAGGGCCGGCAAAATGATAAAAATCGATCCGGACAAAAACGAGGCCGTTATTTTTGTCGAGGGTTCAAACGACATTGAAACGGTGAGTTTCAATGTGGTGGAGCAAAAAAAAGTCGAGCCCAAGGACCCCTTGATCACTGATCCGGAAACCCGGAAAATGAGGAATTTTCCGATGATCGATCAACAAACCAGGACCATTTCGGTATATGTTGATATGTGCTGAAATTGCCATCAATCGGCTTCGCGCTCCGGAAGATCCCCGCGTGACCGCGGAAACGGACGTTGGATGATCCTGAAAAACCGGCCGCCTGCAATTAACCCTCATAAGACGACCGGAGCGTTTCAGGCATCTTCGCCGGCCTGCTGGGCCGCAGTCGATTGCCGTTGTTTTTTTGGACGGGATCCCCTATCCAGGATGATGATTTCATTTTTCAAGAGGTTATATGTGGCAGAGACTGCTATCCCTGTTTGCCCTAAACGCAGCCGACCTGTTTCCGGAAGCAGGATTGCCGATGTTTTACAAAACCGTTCCTCATCATCGATCATCAATACCCTTATTTTTTCAGACATACCCGATTTCCTTATTGTTACATCCGTATATCCGCGTGGTATTCCTGGAGGGATTTTACCGTTGTAGTGCCGTTCTGTCTGGCTTCAATTCCCTTTGCCGCAGCCAGAGACGCGGCAATGGTCGTAATGTAGGGGATCTTGTAGCGAATGGCCGATTTTCGGATGTAGGAATCGTCCTCCTTGCTGGATTTTCCGCTGGGGGTATTGATCACCAGCTGGATTTCAGCGTTCTTGATCATATCCACGATGTCCGGACGCCCATGGCCCACTTTCCGGGCAGGCTCGGAATCAATACCGTGATCCGCCATGAATTTCCGGGTCCCGTTGGTGGAAAAAATCCTGAACCCGAGTTTACGGAACAGTCTTGCAACTTCCAGGATCTCCGGCTTGTCCTTGTCCACTACGGTGAAAAGCACGGCGCCTTGCAGGGGAAGGGCGGTCTGGGTGGCTTCCTGGGCCTTGAAATAGGCCAGTCCATATGATTTTTCCATGCCCAGCACTTCGCCGGTGGAACGCATTTCCGGTCCCAGAATCGGGTCAACTTCCGGAAACATGTTGAAGGGAAACACGGATTCCTTGACCCCGTAATGGGGGATTTCTTTATGGGTCAGTTTCAGATCCGACAGGGATTTCCCCATCATGACCTGGGCCGCAAGCCTGGCCATGGGGATATTGCAGACCTTGGACACCAGGGGAACGGTTCGGGAGGCCCGGGGATTGGCTTCCAGAATGTAGACCGTATCCTCGGCAATCGCATACTGAATGTTCATGAGTCCCACAACGCCCAGCTCGATGGCGATCCTGCGGGTGTATTCCACAATGGTGCTGACATGTTTTTCAGGAATGCTGACAGGCGGAATCACGCAGGCCGAGTCCCCGGAATGGATACCGGCCAGTTCGATGTGCTCCATCACCGCCGGAACAAAAGCGTCGGTTCCGTCGGCTATGGCGTCGGCCTCGGCCTCGATGGCGTTTTCAAGGAATTTGTCGATGAGAATGGGGCGGTCCGGGGACACATCCACTGCCGCGGTCACATATCTTATCAGCATTTCCTCGTCATGAACCACTTCCATGGCACGACCGCCCAGAACATAGGAGGGCCGGACCATCAAAGGATAGCCGATCCGGCCGGCGATTTCCAGGGCATCCCGGATGTTCACGGCCATTCCGGACTCGGGCTGAGGGATGCCGAGTTTTCCCATGATTTTGCGGAACCGATCCCGGTCTTCGGCCAGATCAATGGTTTCCGGCGTCGTGCCGAGGATTTTCACCCCTGCCCGGGACAGTTCAGTTGCGATGTTCAAGGGCGTCTGGCCCCCGAACTGAACAATGACCCCCTCGGGCTTTTCCTTTTCATAGATGCTCAATACGTCTTCAACGGTCAGGGGCTCGAAATACAGTTTGTCCGAAGTGTCGTAATCCGTTGAAACCGTCTCCGGATTGCAGTTGACCATGATGGACTCGAGACCCTCGTCCCGGATGGCGAAAGCCGCATGAACACAGCAATAGTCGAACTCGATGCCCTGGCCGATCCGGTTGGGCCCCCCTCCCAGCACCATGATTTTCCGGGCGTTGCTGACCCCCACCTGATCCGGTGCATTGTAGGTCGAAAAATAATAGGCGGCATTCGCAACGCCGCTCACCGGAACCGGCTCCCAGGCTTCCACAACACCCATGGAAATCCGCTTTTCCCGGATGTCCTTTTCGGGAATTCCCAGAATCTGGGCGAGGTAGCGGTCCGCGAAACCGTCTTTCTTGGCGGCGGCAAGGAGATCGTCCGGCGGCAGCTGGCCCTTGAATTTGAGAATTTCTTCCTCGCGCGCAACCAGTTCCTTCATCTGTTGAATGAACCAGGGCTTGATGTGGGTGAGTTCATAGAGGTCCTGAACATCCGCCCCCTTGCGAAGAGCCTCGTACAGGATGAACTGGCGTTCGGAGGTCGCCGTTCCCAGCCGGTTCATCAGCTCTTCCAGGGATCTTTTGTTGAAGTCTTTTGCAAAGCCCAACCCATATCGCCCGTTTTCCAGGGAACGGATGGATTTCTGAAACGCTTCCTTGTAGTTCTTGCCGATGCTCATCACCTCGCCCACGGCCCGCATCTGGGTTCCCAGTTTGTCTTCGACCCCGGGGAATTTTTCAAAGGCCCATTTGGCGAACTTCACGACGACATAATCCCCCGAGGGGGTGTATTTTTCCAGGGTTCCGTCCCGCCAGTAGGGGATTTCATCCATGGTCAACCCTCCGGCCAGAAGGGATGAGACCATGGCGATGGGGAATCCCGTGGCCTTGGAGGCCAGGGCCGATGAACGGGAAGTTCTGGGGTTGATTTCAATCACCACCACCCGGCCGGTTTTGGGGTCATGGGCAAACTGGACATTGGTGCCCCCGATGACTTCGATGGCGTCCACGATATCATAGGAGTATTTCTGGAGCCTTTGTTGAAGATCCGGAGAAATGGTCAGCATGGGGGCCGTGCAGTAAGAATCTCCCGTATGGATCCCCATGGCATCCACGTTTTCAATGAAGCAAACGGTGATTTTCCGGTTTTTGGCATCCCTCACCACTTCCAGTTCCAGTTCTTCCCACCCCAGAACGGATTCTTCCACCAGAATCTGATTGACGAGGCTCGCCGCAAGCCCCCGGGAAGCAATGGTTCTCAGTTCTTCGATGTTGTAAACAAGCCCGCCCCCGGTTCCCCCCATGGTATAGGCCGGCCGAATCACCACGGGATAACCGAGTTTTTCGGCTACTTTTTCAGCATCTTCCACGGTGTTGACGGCCTTGCTTTCAGGCATTTCTATGCCCAGGCTCTCCATCGTGTTTTTAAAGGCGGTCCGGTCCTCCCCCCGTTCGATGGCATCCACATTGACCCCGATGATTTTGACGCCGAATTTTTCAAGTATGCCCAATCGGGAGAGCTCCGAAGAAAGGTTCAATCCGCTTTGCCCCCCCAGGTTGGGTAAAAGGGCGTCGGGCCTTTCTTTTTCGATGATCCGGGTCAGACTTTGAACATTCAAGGGCTCGATATAGGTGGCGTCCGCCATTCCCGGGTCCGTCATGATGGTGGCCGGGTTGGAGTTCACGAGAACGATTTTATAGCCCAGGCTTCGTAAGGCCTTGCACGCCTGCGTGCCGGAATAGTCGAATTCACATGCCTGTCCGATGATAATCGGACCTGAACCGATGATCATCACCTTTTTAATATCTTTTCTGCCGGGCATAAAAAGCTCCTTATGTATCTTGAGAGTTTATTTCATGAGATTACCAGTGGTTTCAAAAATCCAGTGAGAGTTATAATATTTGACATTTTTTATCAATACTTATAGGAAAATTATATTTTGCTCAAAATATTTTCAGGATCGGTCAAGGAGAGAGAGTTTCATGGGTGGATTATTCGGCACGGTTTCAACCGGCGATTGCATTACAGATCTTTTTTATGGAACGGATTATCTGTCTCATCTGGGCACCCGGCGGGGCGGACTCGCCGTTCATGGCGACAAAGGGTTTTCCCGCTCCATTCACAGCCTTGAAAGCGCCTATTTCAGATCCAAATTCGAGTCGGATCTGCCGAAATTCAGAGGCAACAAGGGCATCGGCGTCATCAGCGACAACGATTCCCAACCCATCCTGATCAGCTCTCACCTGGGGACCTTCGGTATCGTGACCGTTGCAAAAATCAGCAACATCGAGGATATCGCCCGAAGGTTCTTTCAGGACAAACGGCATTTCGTGGAAACCAACGGTGAGGGAATCAATCCCACGGAACTCGCCGCCATGCTGATCTGTGAAAAGGGTTCTTTTTCCGAAGGAATCCGAAACGCCCAGGAAGTGATCCAGGGCTCCTGCTCCATGCTCATTCTCACGGAAAAAGGTATTTACGCGGTCCGCGACAGGCTCGGCAGGACCCCCATCGTCATCGGAAAGAAAAACGGTGCTTTTGCGGCCTCTTCGGAAACCTGCGCCTTTCCCAACCTGGGATTCGAAACCGAGAAATACCTGGGTCCCGGAGAAATCGTCTTCATGACGCCGGATGGGTGTGAACAGGTTCAAAAACCCGGCGCGCGCATGCAGATCTGCTCATTTCTCTGGGTGTATTACGGATACCCGGCCACCAGTTATGAAGGCATCAACGTGGAAGAGGTCCGTTACCGGTGCGGAAGTGCCCTGGCGCAGAATGACGACGTGAACGTCGACTTTGTCGCCGGAATTCCCGATTCCGGCATCGGTCACGCCATCGGGTATGCCAATGAGAAAAAAATTCCCTACCGGCGTCCTTATGTCAAATACACCCCCACCTGGCCCCGAAGTTTCATGCCCCAGAATCAGTCCGTCCGGGACCTCGTGGCCCGTATGAAACTAATCCCCGTCAAAGCCCTTATCCAGGATCAAAGAATCCTTTTCTGCGAAGATTCCATTGTCCGGGGAACCCAGCTCAAGGAAAACATCGAGTCCCTTTTTCAACGCGGGGCAAAGGAAATTCACATGAGACCCGCCTGCCCCACCCTGATTTACCCCTGTGAATTCCTCAATTTTTCCACGTCCCAGTCCTCTCTGGATCTGGCCGGCAGAAAGGCCATAAAGGAGCTCGAAGGAAAAGAGGATATTTTCCTGGAGGAATACGCCCGGCATGGGACGGATCGTAACCTGGCCATGGCGGACCTTATCCGGCGTGAGTTAAAGCTGACCACCTTGAAATTCCAGAAGCTGGACGACCTGGTTGCCGCCATCGGCCTTCCCAAGGAAAAACTCTGCACCCACTGCTGGGACGGGTCGAGCTATTTCTGATTCTTTCCGGCGGCTTACCCGAGGTCGCCGGCCTCCCCCGCTTCTTGAGATTCAAAACCCACCGGGAATACTTTCACACCATCGTGTTCCAAAATCCGGTCGATCGCCACGATGTTCCGCACCCCAGGAAGGTGACCGGCGACTCCTTATATTTATGTTGCATTTTTTACCCAAAAGGGCAATTATGGGTCTCATTTTTAACCTGACAGGGAAATTTTGCAGTTATCTAAGGGGAAACCATGGAAATATTCACGGAAAGATTTTTTAAACCGCCGAAGGACAGCTTTATTATTTTCGGACCACGAGGAACGGGAAAATCAACCTGGCTCAGAAATACTTTCCCGGATGCCTACCGGGTGGACTTGTTGGACGACCGGGCATACAGAGATTATATCGGGCATCCCGAGAGGATCAAAGAAGTCGTCACGGCAAACCCGCACACAAAACACTTCATTATCGACGAGGTCCAAAAAGCCCCTAAACTCCTTGACAGCATCCACAGTCTGATCGCGGAAGATAAGACAAATCAATTTATTCTCAGCGGTTCCAGCGCCCGAAAATTGCGGCGCGGGGGCGTGAACCTGCTGGCGGGCCGAGCCATCCTGACTCATTTCCATCCTTTTATGGCGGCTGAACTGGGACCTGATTTTTCTCTTGAAACAGCGCTCCGAACCGGCCTCATTCCGTTAATCGTATCGGCAAACGAGCCCGACAAGACACTGGCGACCTATATCGCGCTTTACTTGAAGGAAGAGGTTAAAGAAGAGGGGCTTGTCAGAAATGTCGGCTCTTTTGCCCGCTTTCTCGAGGCGATAAGTTTTTCTCACGGCAGTATTTTAAACCTGAATCATATCGCCAGGGAATGTCAGGTCTCAAGAAAGGTCGTGGAGAATTATCTCTCAATTATCGAGGACCTGTTGATCGGGTACAAGCTTCCCGTTTTTTTGAAACGGGCAAGACGAGAAATGACCGTTCAGCCCAAGTTTTTTTTGTTTGATGCAGGAGTTTACCATCATTTGCGCCCTAAAGGACCACTTGACAGCCCGGATGAGATCGGCGGGATAGCCCTGGAAGGCCTGGTTTTACAACACTTGAAAGCATGGTGCGATTATTCGGACGGCCCGGTCGACTGCTTCTTCTGGAAAACCAGGGGAGGGTCCGAGGTAGATTTCATTCTGTATGGAGAGAATTATTTTTGGGCTATCGAAGTGAAGAACTCCAGACAAATTCACCCCAAAAGCTTGAAATCCCTTAAAGCGTTCCTGACCGATTATCCGGAAGCCGGTGGGATGTTGTTATACAGGGGAACGGAGAAACGGCAGATCGATGGAATTGCCTGTTGGCCGGTCGAGGATTTTCTTCTTCACCTTAAACCGAACAATTGGCCGCAAATGCAGTAGGTTCCAAATGATATGGAGGCTCCGCATCCTGCTCATGGTTCAACTTTGATCTTGTCAGGCCCATGGCCTTTAGGTCGCAGGACGATGATTTTTTTTTTAAGCGTTCATCAATTTCCGCCCATGGTTCTCCGGGAGGTGAACTACCCTTTTACGGGCCGAGTCACCCTGTAAAGGGCCACCAGTGACTGAATTGCTTTTTCCGGCGAAGGAAAGACCGGGACGTTTTTGGCCTCCAGCCATTTCAGGAGGCCATGGGTACCGGGAAGTTTGCCCTGCATCCAGATGGCCGTGGGTTTACCCGCTTCTCTGGCCCTTAAAAAGATCCTGAAGAAATCTTCTCCGAGAAGCAGCATTCTGTCGTGAACCTGAAAGGCCAGCATATCCACATCGGGGTCATGGACCATGGCGTCCACCCACGTGCTGTAGACGGTTATGGGGTCGTTGAATTGGGTGGTGACACCCAGATCCCAGGGGTTGGATGCCATATCCCACTGCATTTTGATTTTTTTCAGCCGTTCCACCGAATCCTTTCCGATAACGGCCATGGCCAGGCCCGAACGTTCGCAGAGATCCGTTACCATGACGCCCAGACCGCCGGGAAATACGGCGATGGAAATCCGGTTGTTCCCGGGAACAATGTCCCCGAACCGGTCCAGGGCCCTTGCGATGTCGAAAAACGTGTCGATGGTGTCCACCCGCAGGGCGCCTGCCTGTTTCAGGGCCGCGTCAAAAATGAGATCACTCCCCCTTACCATGGACCCGGTGTGGGAAGCGGCGGCCTTCGCACCGGCCTGGGTTCTTCCGGTTTTAATCACCACCACCCGTTTGTTCTTTGCCCTGGCCTTTCGAAGTGCGTTGAAAAACTCCCTTCCGTCCCCCGAGATGCTTTCCGTGTGAATGGCGATGACTTTTGTCTGAGGATCGTCGATAAGATAATTCAGTGCATCCACCTCCGTAATGTCCATCTTATTGCCCAGATCGATCAATTTGCTGAAACACAAATTGTAATCCGTCAACATCCAGGTAAAGGCCGGTTCATACAGGCCGGACTGGAAAATCAGGGACAGGTTGCCGGGGGTGATGGTCTTAAGTTCATGAAAGCTCACGGCGAATTTGCCGTGGACATTGATGGGACTTAAAGCATTGGGGCCGATGGCCCGCATGTGGAATTCCTTCAGAAGATCGGCCAAGTGGTTTTGAATCTCTTTTCCCTTGGCGCCGATCTCCGAGAAGCCACCCGCGATCAGGGTCACCCGCTTGATGCCTTTTCGGGCGCACTCCTCCAGCACCTTGGGCGTCTGGGCAGCGGACACACCGATGACGGCAAGGTCCACCACTTCTTCGATGTCCGAAACGGCGGCGTAGGATTTTAACCCCAGAATCTCCTTTTCATTTGGATTCACCGGATAAATTCTTCCTGGAAAACCCAGGTTGATGAGATTCCCGACAAGATGATAGTTGATCCGGGCCGGGTTGTTGGATGCCCCGACAACGGCGACGCTTTCGGGTGAGACGAATTTTTCCAGGAAATGTTCGGATCCGGTCATTTTATTCATTTTTCCTTTTCTCTGGACATGGTGAAGGGAAAGAGCCCTCAGATATGGGTTGAGTAATCGAATCGACCTGACTTATATACTCACAGGACCCTGCAAGGTCAAACCATTTTTCTTTTTCATCCGTCTTTTTCTGGTTTTGACAGGCTCTTAAAAAAAGGAGATCACTTATGCCCTACCAATTCATGACGTTTGAACAAAAGGGAAATATCGCTGTTGTGACACTGAACCGCCCCGAAAAACTCAACGCGCTGTCCGTGGACTTCATGGGGGAAATTGAAAAACTCACCGAAGACCTGAAAAAAGACACCCGCACCCGGGTGGTGATCTTCACCGGTGCGGGTAAACACTTCAGCGCCGGCGTGGATCTTGCCGACCCGGCCCGAAGAAGCGGTGAAAACGCCCCACTGCTGGAAAGGCTCCGGCAATCCCGGATCGGCCCCCGGATGCTGAAGAAGGTCCTGGATATCGACCAGATCACCATTGCCGCCGTTAACGGCGGGGCCATGGGCGGCGGAGCCTGCATCGTGTCCGCCCTGGATTTTCGCATCGGGGCCGAGGACTGTTTCGTGGGATACCCGGAATGCCGACTCGGCATGAGTTTAAGCTGGGTTTCCCTTCCCCTCTGCGTTCACCTGGTGGGACCTTCCCGTGCCAAACGGCTTGCCATCTTAGCCCGGCGGGAATTCGCGAAAACTCTCCTGGAATGGGGATTCCTGGATGAAATCGCGCCAAAGGAAAAACTCATTGACCAGGCCATGACCATGGCCGAACAGTATGCCGCCATGCCCCCTATCCCGGCCCAGATGATCAAGCGAAGCGTCAATGCCATATCCTCGGCACTGGACCAGGCCCTCATGCACATGGATATGGACCAGTTGGCGCTCACCCATCAGACCGAGGATTTCAGGGAAGGGGTTACGGCCTTCCTTGAAAAAAGGGACCCTGACTTTAAGGGAAATTAGCACACCGCCTGCCGGGCTTCGGGGTTAATCCAAATTTTATTTCCTAAATAGTGCTAATTTAAGAACATCATTCTTGACATTGCCTTATTTATATGTAATTTAGTCTCTAATTATAAGGATAATGCGAATGATTGACGAAACCAGCTTTAAAATATTGAAAATCCTCCAGGAGAAGGCCCGTATTCCCAACGTGGAAGTGGCGAGACAAGTGGGCATGGTCCCATCGGCCGTTCTGGAGCGTATCCGAAAACTGGAGCACCAGGGATTCATCGACGGCTACGAAGTCCGGCTGAATCCGGAAAAGTTCCGGAAAACCCTGGTGGCCTTCATCTGGGTCAAAGCTGAAAAAAATAATGGATCCGGGGAGATCGGCACGGCCCTTTCCGAAATCCCGGAGATTCAGGAAGTGCATTATGTGGCGGGAAACGACGGCTATCTGGTCAAATTGCGGGCCGCGGATACCACGGATCTGGGAAGAATTGTCCGTGAACGGGTAATGCCCATTGAGGGGGTGGTGGACACCCGGACCACCGTTGTTCTATCCACTTACAAAGAAACCGCCCGGATCCCCCTGGGCGAACATCCAATACCGGAGAATGAAAGCAATGATTAAAATCAACGAAAATTATCTGAAATTGCAGGCCTCTTATCTTTTTTCCACCATCGCCAAAAGGGTCGCCGCCTTCCAGTCTCAACATCCGGAAAAATCCATTATCCGGCTGGGCATCGGCGATGTGACGCGGGCCCTTCCCCCGGCCTGCATTACCGCCTTCCACGCCGCCGTGGACGAGATGGGTCAGGAACCGAGCTTCAGGGGATATGGTCCGGAACAGGGATATGATTTCCTGAGGAAAAAAATCGCCGAAAACGATTATCAGACCAGGGGTGCTGATATTCAGGCGGATGAAATCTTCGTCAGCGACGGGGCCAAATGCGACACGGGAAACATCCAGGAACTCTTTTCAACGGATGTCCGAATCGCCCTTCCCGATCCGGTTTATCCGGTTTACCTGGACACCAACGTCATGGCGGGCCGAACAGGCGAATTCGCCGAAGGCAGGTATGACGGCATCACTTATCTGGACTGCACCCGGGAAAATGATTTCATCCCCGATCTTCCCGCACAACCCGTGGATCTCATTTACCTGTGCTTTCCCAACAACCCCACAGGCGCGGTGATAACACGGGAAGCACTTAAAAAATGGGTGGATTACGCTAAACAAACAAAGGCCGTAATCCTGTTTGACGCTGCTTACGAGGCTTTTATCCAGGACGACGCCCTGCCCCGGAGCATCTATGAAATCCATGGGGCAAAAGATGTGGCCATCGAATTCAGGAGCTTCTCCAAGACGGCTGGCTTCACCGGAACCCGTTGCGCCTTTACAGTTGTGCCCAAAACCCTGACGGCCTGGGATGAAAACATGAACCCCCATTTCCTTCACGCCCTGTGGAACCGCCGCCACACCACCAAATTCAACGGCGTCTCCTATCCGGTCCAGCGTGCCGCGGAAGCCGTTTACACCGACGGGGGAAAGGCCCAGGTCAAGAACCTAATCAACGGCTACATGAAAAACGCGGCCCTGATCCGCAGTGAAATGACGGCCTTGGGGTACGAGTGTACGGGGGGAGAAAACTCTCCCTACATCTGGATCGACGGCCGGCGGGATTCCTGGGAATTCTTCGATCTTCTGCTGACCAAGGCCGGGGTGGTCTGCACCCCCGGGGTGGGATTCGGAAAATGCGGCCAGGGTTTTATACGCATCAGCGCCTTCAACAGTTACGCCAATGTGGAACAGGCCATGGGCCGCATCAAAACCGCGTTAAAAGGAGAATAAAACCATGCCCATGTCGTCTTCCTTTCAACAACGGCTGTTTCCTAAAATAAAGGACATCGCCGGTCATTTCCATACCCCCTTTCATATCTATGATGAAGCGGGCATCCGGGAAACAGGCGAAAATCTGAAATCGGCATTCGCCTCCCTGGAGGGGTTCCGGGAATACTATGCGGTGAAAGCCCTGCCCAACCCGAGCATTCTTTCCATCATGAAGGATATGGGCTTCGGATTCGACTGCAGTTCCGAGCCCGAGCTGGTCCTGAGCCGACGGGTGGGCGCCCGGGGCGAGGACATCATGTTCACCTCCAACAATACCACTCAAAGGGAGTTCGAGGCAGCTGCCGCGGACGGTGGCAGCCTTCTCAACCTGGACGACATTTCCCTTGTCCCCAAGGTGCCGGAATTTCCGGATACCATCTGCTTTCGGTACAACCCCGGCGCCCGGAGGACGGGAAACGAGATCATCGGAAATCCCGTTGAGGCAAAATACGGCGTTTCTCACGAGCAGCTGATCCCCGCCTACCGCGCTGCCATGGACCGGGGGGCCAAAAGATTCGGCCTTCATACCATGCTGGCCTCCAACGAGCTTAATTACACTTACATGGTTCAAACCGCCGGGATGCTTCTGGATGAAGTGATCCGGATTTCCGGTGCCTTGGGCATCCGGTTCGACTTTATCAACATCGGCGGCGGCCTGGGGATTCCCTATCAGCCGGGCCAGTCCCCTCTGGACCTTCCGGCCATGGGCCGGGAAATCTCTGCCATGTTCCGGGAGTTTAAATCCTTGAACGGCTACGTCCCCAGATTATGTATGGAAAGCGGCCGGTATATGACCGGGCCCCACGGCGCCCTGGTGGTGACCGCCATCAACCGCAAGGACATTTACCGGACCTACATCGGTGTGGACGCCTGCATGTCCTCCCTCATGCGGCCGGCCCTTTACGGCGCCTATCATCACATCAGCGTTATCGGCAAGGAGGACGGAAAAAAAGACATGATGGCCGACGTGGTGGGATCGTTATGTGAAAACAACGACAAATTCGCCGTTCAAAGGGAACTCCCGGAAATCGAGGAAGGGGATATCCTGGCCATCCACGACTCCGGTGCACACGGTCATGCCATGGGGTTCAACTACAACGGCCGCCTGCGGCCCAAGGAGCTTCTCCTTCGAACAGACGGCGGAATCGAATTGATCCGGCGGGAGGAAACCATGGAAGACCATTTCGCCACACTTTGCTTCGAACCGGACATCCTGTCATGACCGGGAAAGCGGAATCTTCGGCCGCAGGGGGACACTCCGCCAATTACCTCAAGATGGCAATGGATTCGGGGAGGCGGGAGATTCTTTCAAACCCCGATGCCCACGGAAAAAATACCGGTGAATGCGGGGACACCGTGGAGTTTTTTCTTCGTACTGAAAATGACCGGGTCGCCAAGGCGTGCTTCGTCACCAACGGCTGCATCAACACCCACATCTGCGCGAACACGGCGGCGGCCATGGTGGAAGGCCGGACCATTTCGGAAGCCTGGGAGGTGACCCATGAAAAAATCATCGACTTTTTGGAAACTCTTCCGGAGGAATCCTTTCACTGCGCAGAACTCGCCGTGGGAGCCCTTTACCGGGCCTTGAGAAATTATCAGGAACTCAAACGCAACTTCTGGAAAAAAATGTATCGGAAATTCTGATTCAGGGCACTCCCCCATCCACCCGGAGAATCGCGCCGGTGGTGAAGCTTGCCGCTTCGGACGCCAGATAGAGTGCCGCCCCCACGACTTCTTCGGGTTTGCCGGCCCGCTGTAAGGCGTACTCCGCCTTGGCCCGGGTCTTGAACTCCTCGGTATGGGCCCATATTTTGGCGACATCGGTGAGAAAGGGGCCGCACATGATGCAGTTCACCCGGACTTTCGGCCCGTACTCATGGGCATAGGCCACGGTGATGGCGTTTAACGCCGCCTTGGCGCCGGAGTAAGGGGCCGTCTCCGGTCTGGGGTTTACCGACTCGATGCTGCTGATATTGATGATGCTCCCGCCGTCTCCCGCGGCCATCCGGCTTCCCACCAGGGCTGAAAGGCGGAACGGGGCCTTGAAGTTCACACCGATCACCTTGTCGAACAGGGCTTCGCTGGTTTCCAGGGATGACGGGGCGAGAGGGGACATGCCGGCGTTGTTGATCAGCACGTCGACCTTACCGAAACGGTCGTATACGGCACGGGTCAGTTCTTCAAGCCCATCCCAGTTGCTCACGTTGCAGGCAAAGGGAAAGGCTTCCACACCGAAGGCTTCGGCCTCCGCAGCGGCCTTTTGACAGGCTTCGATTTTACGGCTGGCGATGGCCACATTCGCGCCGTGTTCGGCGAATCCCAGGGCCATGGCCCGGCCCAGTCCCCGGCTCCCGCCGGTGATCAACACGACTTTCCCCGTCATATCCAATGGATTTTTCATATCACTGCCCCTTTTTTATTTATCATCCCAAAGATGATGGTTGTGCGACATCCCGCCCGAATCCACCCGGCAGCCCGCGGCCCTTGAGGCCGTATCGGACGACCCCGGCCATGATCAAGACGTCACGGCTATGGGTTTGATCCTCAGGTAGAGCTCATCCAGTTGGGCCTTGGATGTCTCCGACGGGGCGTCGGTGAGCAGGCAGGCCGCCTTCTGGGTTTTGGGAAAGGCGATGACGTCCCGGATAGAGGTCTGGCCGCAGAGGATCATCACCAGACGGTCAAGCCCGAAGGCCATGCCCCCATGGGGCGGCGCTCCGGAATCCAGAGCGGACAAAAGAAATCCGAATTTTTCCTCGTATTCGTTTTTCTCCATGCCCAGAGCGGTCAGGACCTTTTCCTGCAGTTCCCGCTGATGGATGCGGATGCTCCCCCCGCCGATTTCGGAACCGTTCAGGACCAGGTCATAGGCTCTTGACCGCATGGCCAGAGGATCGGTCTCCAGCTTGTCGAAATCTTCCTCCAGGGGCGAGGTGAACGGGTGATGGAGGGCCTGAAGACGCTTTTCCGTTTCATCATATTCCAGCATGGGAAACCGGGTAACCCAGATGAAATTGTACTCGTTCTTATCGATAAGTCCAAGTCTGTCACCCAGATGATTTCTCAGGTGTCCCAGGGCCTCGTTGACGATTTTAGCCTGATCCGCCACGAAAAACACCAGGTCTCCGGGTTCCATGTTAATTCTCCGGCTCAAGGCCTGTTTTTCCGCTTCGCTGAAGAATTTAGCGATGGGCGACTGCCAGGAATCTTCTTTCACCTTGATCCAGGCCAGTCCCTTTGCCCGGTAGACGGCGGTGAATTCCGTCAGATCATCGATCTCTTTTCTGGAAAAGTCCATGCATCCCTTGGCGTTCAAGGCCTTGACGATGCCGCCGTTCTGAACCACGCCGGCAAATACCTTGAAATCAGAATTTTGAACGATATCGGAGACCTCACAGAGGGGAAGATCGAATCTGAGGTCCGGTTTGTCCAGCCCGTACCGGTCCATTGCCTCGGCATAGGTCATCCGGGGAAAGGGGAGGGGCAGATCCATTTGATGAACTCCCTTAAAAATCGCGGCAACCATGCCTTCCGCCGTTTCCATGACGTCGTCTTCCCCCACAAAGGACATCTCCATATCTATCTGGGTGAATTCCGGCTGGCGGTCGGCCCGGAGGTCCTCGTCCCGGAAACACCGGACGATCTGGTAATACCGGTCGTAACCGGATACCATCAGCAACTGCTTGAAAAGCTGGGGGGACTGGGGAAGAGCGTAAAAACGGCCCGGATTGACCCGGCTGGGAACCAGATAGTCCCTTGCCCCTTCAGGGGTGCTCTTGGTCAGAAAGGGGGTCTCGATGTCCATAAATCCCCGGTCGTTCAAGTACTGCCGGACAATAGCCCCTGTCTTGTGCCGGATCATGATATTTTTCTGCATGGCGGGCCGTCTTAAATCCAGATGCCGGTTTTTCAGCCGGAGGGTCTCGGAAACATCGATATTGTCTTCTATCTGGAAAGGTGGTGTTTTGGCGGTGTTCAAAATCCTGAGTTCCGTTGCCAGGACCTCGATTTCACCGGTTGGAAGATTGGGGTTCACCATTCCCTCGGGACGGGCACACACCTTCCCCCGCACCCCGATGACAAATTCATTCCGGAGCACATGGGCTTTTTCATGAAGTTTCCCATCCGTCTCCGGATTGAACACCACCTGGGTGATCCCTTCCCGGTCCCGCAGATCCACGAAAATAACGCCTCCATGATCCCTTCTCCGCTGAACCCAGCCCATGAGGATCACTTCCGCGCTGATGTCTTTGGATCCCAAAACCGAACACGTGTGGGTTCTTCGCATATCCGCTAAAAAATCCGTCAAGGCACAACTCCTTTCAAAAACCGGTTCAATCCGTCGATTGTTTTTTTTTAATCTTTTGTTCCAGGGTGTCTACCAGCCGGTCCAGGGGGATTTCCTCCTGAATCCTGGTGGCCAAATTCCGCAAAACAGCAAGTCCCTGTTTCATCTCATTTTCACCCAGAATCAGCACATAGGCGGCCCCGGACCTGTCCGCCCGCTTCATCTGGCTTTTAAGGCTCCGGCTTTCAAAATCCATCTCGACCAGAATGCCCATACCGGCCAGGGTGCAAACCCATCCAAAGGCAAGATCCCGGCAATCTTCCCCCAGGGCCGCCAGATAGACATCGGTACGGCGGGAATGGCCTGTTTCTTCCTGCTCCAGAATGGCCGCCAGGCGATCAAATCCGATGGCAAACCCCACGGCGGGGATATCCGGTCCTCCCAGGGCTTTCACCAGGCCGTCGTAACGTCCTCCCCCGGCCACGGCGCTCTGCGCGCCCAGAGCGCCGGTCTGGATTTCGAAGGTGGTCCGGGTGTAGTAATCAAGCCCCCTGACCAGACGGTCGTCCACGAGATAACCGATTTTCAATTCATCCAGCCATGTTTTTACCGCATTGAAATGGCTCCGGCAATCCGGGCACAAATGGCCCGACAACATGGGCGCGCCGGTCAGGGCCTCGCGACAGGCCGGAACCTTGCAGTCCAGAACCCTCAAGGGGTTGTTCATCCACCGCTTTTGGCAGTCCGAACAGAGGCTTCCGGTCTTATCGGAGAGAAATACCCTGAGTGCGGACTTGAACTCGGGTCTGCAGGCCGGGCATCCCAGGGAATTGATATGGGCGGCGATATCCTTTACCCTGAGTTTTTGAAATAATTTCATCAGCATGTAAATGAGCTGGGCATCCATCAAGGGAGAGGCAATGCCGAAAACCTCGGCATTGATCTGGTAAAACTGGCGGTATCTTCCCTTCTGCGGTCTCTCCCGGCGGAACATGGGTCCTATGGTGTAAAATTTCCGGACCGGGTCCTCGGCGTGGAGTTTGTGCTGAATGTAAGACCGCACCACCCCTGCGGTCGCCTCGGGCCGGAGCGTTACCAAGTCTCCCTTCCGGTCGGGGAATGTGTACATTTCCTTTTCCACGATGTCCGTATCTTCGCCGATGCTCCTGGCAAAAAGTGCCGTCTGCTCCAGAATCGGCAGCCGAATTTCCCGAAAGCCGAAATTTTCGAATACCCCGATTGCGGTCCTTTCGATATGCTGCCACAGGGCCGATTCCGGCGGCAAAATATCCTTAAATCCTCTGATCAGCTGTATCATTTATGTCGTCTGCCTCTGAAATGCCCCGTATTACGTCAGCCATCCGGAACCTGGAAGGGAACGCTTCTTCTATTTGGTTTTTAATATATTGTAATTGTTCGAAATTATTATTTCTTTTCTCAAATTAAGCTGTATCTCTAACTTATCGCGGCGCATTAAGTCAATATGAATATTGGCCAAAACCCTTGATTGCCGGAAAGCCCCTTATCCAAACCTGAACCCCGCTGTGGATGGTTTTTGGCCCTTGCACGACTGAGACAAATCTGGTATCTGAAAAAAAGATGACCGCCGTTGCCGATCATCGCCTTATCATAGCCCTTTACCATCCACACCCGAGATATGCCGGAGGAGTCGGAAAATGACCATTGACTATATCAAAAACCTGACCACGCTGTATTCGTCTCTGGGATACCGGCCTTATCAATGGATCGAAAATCCCGACCCGCCGCCGTTTATCGCCCTGAAAAAGCCCCTGTCGCAAATCCGGCTGGGCCTCATTGCCTCCGGCGGCATTTATGTGACCGGCCAGACCGCGTTTCATTACAAGGATGACGCTTCCTTCAGAACCATCGCAAAGGATGTCAAAACCGAGGACCTGAGAGTCACCCACTTTGCGTACGATCTTACGGATGCCCGAAAAGACCCGAACTCCGTATTTCCCATCGATACACTCCGCCATCTGGTCGGGGAAGGATTTATCGGCGAGTTGGCGGATCATCTCTTCACCTTCATGGGAGGCATCTATTCAGCCCGGAAGGTTCAGGATGACCTTGCGCCCCGATTGACGCAACACCTTATCGATGAAAAAGTGGATGCGGTTCTCCTGGTTCCGGTATGACCGGTGTGCCATCAGTCCGTGGGACTGATTGCACGTCAGGCCGAAGCCGCCGGGATTCCCACCCTGTGCATGGCCAGTGCCCGTGATATCATCATGTCCGTCAATCCTCCCCGGGCGGTCTTTCTGGATTATCCCCTGGGGCACACGGCCGGCCCCCCGGATCGGCCCGAAATTCAAATCCAAATTCTCAGACACGCAATAGGGGCTTTCGTTCGGATGAATACCCCGGGAACCGTGGAAACCCTCCCCTTTTCCTGGCCGGACAACCCGGACTGGAAAAAATCCTTCGACATGTTGAAGGATGACCGGACCGAACGGGTTGACACGCCCCAATACCAGACCGAGGAAGACCGCCTCAGGGCCGAAACCCGGGAGAAGATCAACATGATCGACGATGGGGATGCGTAAACTTCTCTCTTAAAAATGGACCGGTGGGGTTTCCATCTTTTCCATGGTAAAGGCCTGTTCCGGGCATATGAGGGCGCAGTTCCCGCAGCCCAGGCATTTTTCCGTGTTTACAAAAGCGATTTCATCCATGGAAACGGCATGAAACGGGCAGTGCTCTGCACATTCGCCGCAGCCGATGCAGGCATCCGGATTCAACACCGGCCGGTACCCCGAGTTACCCAGGATCTCCGGAAATCCCTGATAAACGGAATACAACAGAATGCAGCAGCAGGGACAGCAGTTACAGATGGACATGCCCACCCGGCTGGCGGTTTCGAAATCATCTGCAAAATCAGTGACATTGTGCACAAGCCCCGCGCCAGCAGCCTCATCGATTCGGATCAGAGCTTCCTCCGTGGACAGCACGGTGGCGATCCCCCGGTTCACCAGTGCCTGGGCCATCCCGCCCGTCTGCAGGCAGAATGATTTTTCCCCCGCCGGACATTCCGATGGCCTTTTCCCGGCGATCCGGGCCTGAAGCCGGCAGGGGCACGGAACCGTGGTAATGAGGGGCGCTTCCGGCCAGATGGCGGAAAAATCTCTCAACTCCAACAGGATGTCGGGCAGCACGAACTCCCCCGAAGGCATCTTCATGACAGCTCCCTTAAGGGCAAGGCGATACAGCTCGTCCTTGACCCTTTCCTCCGGAATTCCGGTTTTGGCGGAAACCTCTTTCACCTTCCCCGGCAGAGCCGGTATCAGGGCCAGGTCGTCCTCATGGTCGTATAACATGCCGAAAATCCTGGCCAGTGTTTCGGAATCCTGAAGTCCGAAGTGCTCCGCAAAGGGTATTAAAGCGTCGGGGATGGGCATGGTTCCTCCTGAGTTGTGGATGGGCAATGTGTAGACGGCGGTCCGTTACAAACCGTCCGCAATGGATTCGGACAGGTAAAATTCATAGCAATATCCAAATGGGGTGTCAACAGCAGGATCCACGTCTTCCCTTTTTTATCTTGACTTTAACTCCGGACCGTCTTAGGGTTCAGCCTACCACATTACAAACAGCCGTTCCTTTTCAACTCCCGCCAAATCCTTTAAGAGGGCTGGAGATGCGTCACCTTGAAACTGCGCGAGAATATCCCAGCGACCCGATGAAAAAGTCTCTTAACACGGGAGGTTTTTCATGATTATCGACGTTCATTACCATCAAATCCCATTTATTCCGGAAGAAATGATTCCAGGCGTCCTGGAAGACCCTATCCGGGCCGCCAAACTCATCGGCATTAACGTGGACATGGCCGAACTTATGGCCAGGGCCAGGGAATACTGGCCTGATCCCGACGGCGAAAAGCTCATCGCCGCCATGGATGCCTCGGGAATCGACTTTACCGTTATCTGCGCCGTGGACAATGCATCCAGCGACATGGTCACCCAAGACATGGTGCTGATGCAGAACCAAATGGTCGGGGCCGTGGCCCGGAAATTTCCGGATCGGGTCATGGCCCTTGCCGGTGTGGATCCCCGGCGGGCGAATGCCCCGGATCTGCTCAAACGATGCTTTGAGGAGTTCGGGATGAAGGGCCTCAAATACCATCCGGACTACGGCTATAATCCTTCCGGTCCGGAATCCTACAGGCTTATTGAATTTCTGGCAGCCAACAAGGGCATTCTTCTCACCCACACCGGCCCCCTGGGACCTCCATCCAGAGTAAAGTTTTCCGACCCGCTGCTCCTTGGGGACATCGGGGTGGATTTTCCTGAAGTGAGGGTGATCGCCGCTCACATGGGGCTGATCAACTGGCGGCCCTGGGCTTCCCTGGCGGCTCACCAGCCCAATCTTTATGGGGACCTTGCCATGTGGGATACCTATGCAATGAGTTCATACGGTCTTTTCTGCCGGGAACTCAGGGATATCATCGATTTTGTGGGTGTTCAAAAGATTCTCTTCGGCACGGACGACCCCATCGTGAGGGTCATCCGTCCCGCGAAAGACTGGATCGACCTCATCCGCGATCTGCCCAAACAAGCCCCGGACGGAATTTTCTTTACCGAGGACGAAGTCGCCGCCATTCTTGGCGGAAACGCGCAAAAACTGCTGGGCATTGCCTGACCGGCACAAAAATCGGTTCCTGATAAACAGCCAGGGAGGTTTCCATGTTTAAGCTGCAATTTGACGAAAGCAAGTGCTTTTCCTGCGACACAAACGACTGCCTGACCCAATGCCAGTACATGGACATCGATCCGGGCACGGCTGAAACCGAGATACGCAAAATCATCAACGGCGAGGATTCCTTTGTGCTGCATGACTGCGCCACCTGTTACGCCTGCGAGGAATACTGCCGGAGGGGCAATCATCCCTTTTATCTCATAGTCCAGCGGCAGGAAGAACTCAACATTCTTCCTCTGCCTGATCCCCTGGTCAAACGCGGGGTCCAGATGGGCATTCCCTTCCGGGGAGAACCCGAGATTTCGGAAATAAAAGGGACGGCGCTCAACCTCGGTGTTTTCAGCAACCTTTCCAGATTCACCCAGGGACGGCTCTTTGAAAATCTCACCCTGATGTCCACGGATTCGAGAAAGATGTTCCATTATTTCTGCCAGCTCATGTACCTTCATTTCGGACGGATTTCCGTGATCAACGACCGGCTTGGGAAGATCATCCGGACCATTGCCGCTCACAAGGTGGACGAGGTTGTCCACTTTCATGATGAATGCTACGGAACCTACACCTCATACGCCCCGGCGTTCGGCATTGATGTACCATTCAAATCCATTCACCTCTTCGAATATCTGTACAACCGGCTTTTGGAACTTAAAAGCGACATCCGGCCGCTGAATCTCAAGGTCGCTTATCAGAGGCCCTGCTCGTCCCGGTTGTCTCCGGACAAATATCCATATGTGGACAAGATTTTCGATTTGATCGGTGTGGAGCACGTACCCCGGGAATATGTCGGCAAAAAGGCCCTGTGCTGCGGAGGAACGATCCTGGGGCAGAAACGAAAGGGAAGCCGCCGCCTGGCCCTGGAGCTGCAGGAAAAAAATATTGACGATATGAAAAAGGCAGGGGCCGAGGTTTGCGTTTTCAACTGCCCTGCATGCGTGGACACCTTAGGCCAAAAAGTCGCCCAAAACGGTCTGATGCCGCTGTTCATGAGCGATCTCTGTCGCCTGGCTATCGGCGAAAAAGCATCTTAGCGGAGGAAAACCCATGGATACCATTTACCCGTCCCTCGTTCACATCGTCGGAGAGGGATATGCATCTTTCCGGCGGGAGGAGCTTTTCACCTACTCCAAGGATCTGGGCACTTCGGAACCGAAATGGCCGGACTATGTGGCAGCGCCCAAAACCGCCGAACAGGTCGCTGAAATCCTGAAGCTCGCCAACCGGGAAAAAGTCCCCGTGGTCCCCCTCGGCGGCGGGATGTCCCTGGCCGGTCTCGCCCTCCCCCTCAAGGGTGGCATCGCTCTTGATCTGAAGCGAATGGACAGGATTATCGAGGTCAATGAAAAGGGCCGTTATGCGGTTGTGGAGGCCGGCGTCTCTCATGGCAAACTTACCGCCTACCTCCACAATCAACATCCCCATCTGATGCACTCGGAACCCGGAGCACCCCCGGCCGCCACCATCGGAGGGAACCTGGCCATCCACGGTCAGGGAGACCTGGCACATCCTTACGGGTTCAACACCGATATGATCAACGGCATGGAAATCGTCCTGCCTACCGGAGAAATCTGCAAATTCGGGTCCTGCGCCGTGGGGGCCGGCTGGTTCACCCTCCATCCCCTCCCCGATGTGGGTCTTTTCCTGGGGTGGAACGGTGCCACCGGCATCATCACCAAGGTATCGCTGAGGCTGTTTCCCTACAAGAAATTCAGGGAAATGGAAATTTTCGTGGTGGAGGATGAGAACCTCATACCGGAAATCCTATACGAATTGACCCACCTGGGACTGACCGAGGACCTGGTGGCCTTCAGTTCGGCGATTCCGCCCTTTTCAGACCGGCTCCATCATGTCAGCATCAACGTCACCGGCGATTCGGAAGCGGAAATCGAACTGAAACGCCGGCTGATCTTTGAAGTCAAGCTGGCGAAATACATCGAATCGGGCGTCGGCGGCATTGCGGCGGTATCCCAGGCCATTCAGCGGCCCCAGGTCAGCAAATCAGCAGACTGGAAAAAAGGGGGCGGGTTCGAATATGTGGGGTCCATCATGCCGGTATCCGCCTATCCGGAGTGCTACCGCCGGGGAGCCGAAATTTCCACACGGCACCATATCCCTTACACCATCCTGGGGCGTGTCATCGGCTGCGGCCATGCCATGATGTTTTCATGGTCCTATGCATTCAACAGGGCCGATGAGAAAACCGTCCGCCACGCCCGGGAAGCATTGCATGAAACCGACAACATCGTCATGGATCTGGGAGGCGTTATCTGGAAACCGGCTGTTTTCGGCCAGGAACTGTTGCTGGCCAAAATGGATGTAAACACCCTTTCATTGATGAAAAAGATCAAACTTCTGCTCGATCCCAACAACATCATGAACCCCGGAAACTGGGAGGTGGACTGATGGCCCTTGCCGAATATCAATACAACGACGTCATTCACCGGTGCTTCCGGTGCGGGTACTGCAAATTCCCCACGGACTGGAGCGATGTGACCAACTGCCCTGCTTATGCCCGCTTCCGCCTGGAGAGTTACTCGGCCGGAGGGCGATTGTGGCTGATTCGGGCCTGGGTCAACGGCGAACTGGAATGGTCGGAGCACTTGGCGGATATCGTCTATTCCTGCGCCGCCTGCAAAAATTGTGTTGAAAAATGCCCGCTCAGTTTCAATGAGGATATCGTCAACATGGTGACGGCGGCCAAAAATGAAATGGTCGAGATGGGCCTTGTGCCGCGGGGTGTTAAAAAATTTCTGAACAATGTCCAGCTCCACGGAAATCCCTACGGCATTTCAGCCGGACGCCGAACCGGATGGATGGAAGGAAAATCCTATCCGGCATACCAGGGCCAGGAATTTCTCTACTATGTGGGATGTGAAGGGTCGTTTGACACCCGGGCCCAATCTGCGGCCAGGGCATTGGGCGATGTTCTGACGAATTCCGGGGTGTCTTTCGGCGTTCTGGGAGAAAAGGAAGTCACCGACGGAAATGAAGTGGATCTTTTGGGGGAAGACGCCCTGTTTGAGTCCGTGGCCGAAAAGAATATCCGGCAGTTCAAGAAAGCGGGCGTCAACAAAATCATCACCCTGTCCCCCCATTCCTACAATGCCATGAAAAACAGCTACCCCCGGTTTCACGGTGATTTCGAAGTCTTTCACTATACCCAGATCCTGGCCGACCTGATAAAAAAGAAGAGAGTCAGGGGTGTGAGCGGTCCTGACGAAGAAGAAAAGATCACCTTCCACGACCCTTGCTTTTTAGGCCGGTGGAATCAGGAGTACAATGCCCCGAGAAACATTTTAAAATCCCTCCCCGGTTTAACCCTGGTGGAAATGCCGCGGAACAAAAAGGGCGCCGCATGTTGCGGCGGGGGGAATTTTTATACGGACCTTCTCGGGGGAAGCGAAGAAAGCCCGGCCCGCATCAGGGCCCGGGAAGCAGCCGCAACCGGCGCCGGCATCCTGGCTGTGGCCTGCCCGAACTGTCTGACCATGCTGGAGGATGCCGTGAAAGTAGAGGGGCTTGAGAACCGGATCAAAGTGAGGGATATCGCGGAAATCCTGGTATGATAACACCCTGCCCGGGCTTTAACGGAAAATGAAAATAGTTGATTTTAGGCGCAGCTTTTGATAGAGGCCTTTATGGTTGAATGTTTTTTGCCGATATCGGTGTTTTTTTTCAAAACAGGCAAAGCAAAGGAGCAGTGATGATGTTCACCTTGAGTTCACAGGCTTTTGAAGACGGTCAAGTCATTCCCGATCAATACGTCGAGGATAATTTAATCTCTCCGCCCCTTAAATGGGAAAACGCTCCGGATGGCACCAGGTGCTTCTTTCTGGTGATGACCGACCAGGATATACCCGGTCAGTACCGCGATAACCTGGGAAGGGGTTTTGTACACTGGATGGCCTGTATCCCGGGTTCGGTGCGCGAACTTCCCGAGGGCGCCAGCCCGGGGAATATGCCTGCCGGAAGCAAGGAATTTAAAACGGATTTTGTAAACTTCGGTATGCCGGGTTACGGAAGTCACTACGGAGGGCCGTGGCCGCCGGATGCTCCCCACAGATACACGTTCATGCTGTTTGCGCTGAAAGGCGAACCAGACCTGTCACCGAATCCGGATTTTGCCGAAATAGCCGGCGCCATATTATACAATACCATCGATGTGGCCCGGCTCATCGGAATTTATGGCCCGGCCAAAAAAAGCATGCCGGGATCATAGTTCCCGCAAGATACCTCCGTCTTCGAAAAACCGGTTAAGAACCGAAGATTAAAGGGTGCCCGGATCGTGGTTCAACGTCGGCATGACCCTGAGAACCCTGCCGTCTGAAACCATTCTCACGGCCCCGTTCAGGTCCGTTCGGTAAATACGGCATCCCTGCCTCTGATATCTTTTCAGAACATCCGGGTGGGGAAAATCAAACCGGTTCCGCCATCCGGCCGTGACAATCACCCATTCCGGATCGACTGCCGCAATAAAATCCGGGGTGCTGGAGTGTCTGCTGCCGTGATGGGGGCAAATCATCGCAACGGAGCCGAGTTCTTCCCTGTGCCGGGATAGAATTTCACCTTCTGCCTCCCTGGCGATGTCCCCGGGGAAGAGTACGGAAATTTCCCCGAACACCATTTTTATCGCCATGGAATTATTGTTGTCCCCGCGGATTTTCGCCAGTGTGCTTTCCGGATCAAAATCCGGAGGCGGATTCACAATCCTCATTTCAACCCCGTTAATCGTCATCATCCCGGGAAGGGATTGAAACAGCGGGTTGCGAATACCCTTTTCCCCGATGACATCCATCAATTTTTTATATCCCGCTGTTTCCGCGCTTTCATTATTGGTCAGCAGGTTTTTGACGTGGAAATTTTCGGCAATATAGATCATTCCGTTCAAATGATCACTGTCGGGGTGAGAAAGAACCAGGGTGTCCACGGTCTTGATTTTATTCCGCCACAGATAAGGCGCTATAATTCTCCTGCCGACATCAAAGGTTGCGCTGTCGGAAAAACCTCCCCCATCGATCAGCATGGTATAGCCTTTGGGAAACTCCAGGACCGATGCGGTCCCCTGACCAACATCCAGAACCGTCACGCGGAAATCGGTGTGAAGCAGCCGCCGGTTGACCCAGTAGCCCGTATCCACAGCCATAACAACTGCGACAGCGGCCAGGAGCCATTTCGCCCCTGGATATATTCGATACCCGCAGATGGCCCATATCAGCAGATAAAAGCAGGCCATTTCGACGATGCTCGGGGTAACGGTTGTCACGGCGGCGAAATTAAAGTCGGAAATGAAATGGATAATCCCCAGGCCCCACTCCAGGATGAACACACAGGCCTTGAATCCCAGAACAGAAACCGAAGCACTGACCGGGGAAATGAAAGCGGATACGATTCCAAGGGGTACTGCCAGAAAGCCGATAATGGGAATAGCCAGGCAATTGGCCGGAAGCGCGATCATCGAAGTGAGGTTGAAATAATACAGGGTCAGGGGCAGTGTCCCCAGAATGGCGAACAGGGATATCCAGAGGAAATTTAAAAACCGGTTTCTCAAGTTGAGAACCCTGGTTTCCCGACTGCTTTTTAAACTCTCGGGAAGAACGGATAGACCCAGAACGATGGCGCCCACGGCGGCAAATGACAACTGGAAGGATACGGAAAACAAGGCCGGGGGGAAAACCGCGAGAATCACCAGAGCGGAAACAGCCAGAGTGTTTACCAGGTTTTGTTCCCTTTCGACCTGAAGGGCCGCGAGGAACACGGTTGTCATGATAACGGCCCTCTGGGTGGAGGGGGACATCCCGGAGATCAGGCCGTAAAAAAGAACGGGAAAAAAGGTTAATACAGCCGCTGATTTGCCGACCCACGCCCTTTGCAGCAGAAAAGGGACAAACGAAAGGCCCCATCGAAACAGCAAAAAGAAAAGGGAAGCGACGATTCCGACATGAAGGCCTGAAATAGCCAGAAGGTGGCCCAAACCCGTGCGGTTGAACGCCTCCCGGGTTTCATCGGAAATGCCCGCCTTGTCGCCGATAATCAGCGCCTCTAAAATACCCTCGACCTTTTGACTCCCGGCTTTTTCGGTGAGGACGCGGATCCGGTTTCGACAGTCATCAACGGTTTTACCCGATTTGTTTTTCCTGTGGGTTTTTTTGATTTCCACCTTGCCGCTCATGGCATAGGCGGACCCCCATATCCTTTCAAACGCCATAAACCGTTCATAGTCGAAACCGCCTGGATTGGCAAAATTGCGAATGGACCGTATGGGACTGGTCAAATTCAGGATGTCGCCGGGTTGCGGAACAGGCATGTTTCCCATCAGTGTAACCCGGATATTCCCGGTTGCTTCAAAGGTCGTCTGATTAGTCGTCACGGCCTTGACGGCCAGAATCAGTTGAATGCGGTGGTTCTCGACCTCGGCCTCTCCGGCAACAACACCCGAAATCCCAACAGGTTCGCCGTCGGTGAAATGGATCACATGGTTGGAAGGAAAGGAAGGATTTGTCCAGAACTGAAGCGAAAGATATCCCAGGGCAAAAAAAAGGGTGAGTGGAGAAACAAGGGAGGCTTTGTTTCTAAGAAGCCTGATGATAACAAAACCCGCGGATCCCATCAGAACCGTAAGAACCGGAATCATCCGGCCCGGCCACTGGTCCCCGAGAATCAAACCGCCCATAAAGGCAATGACAAGAGGAATGACCGGCCGATGGTAGATATTTTCCATGGATTCCGTTCAAATTGAATTATGCTTTCAGGACCAGGACCGATTTATTCCTTGACGCGTTGGATTGCAGCTCCCATTCCCTGGAATTTTTTCTCGATGGTCTGATATCCCCGGTCCAGATGATATACCCGGCTCACTTCGGTCCTGCCGCGCGCCACAAGGCCCGCCAGGATCAGGGATGCGCTGGCCCGAAGATCCGAAGCCATCACCGGGGCCCCCGACAAATGGGAAACGCCCTTGATCAATGCGGAATTTCCGGACACGATGATATCCGCACCCATGCGCTTGAGCTCACTCACATGCATGAACCGGTTTTCGAAAATGGATTCCGATATTACGCTCAAGCCACCGGCAATGGACATCAGCACCATGAACTGGGCCTGCATGTCCGTTGGAAATCCCGGATAAGGCTGAGTTTTAATGTCGATGCTGTTGATATTTCCGCTTCCCTTGACCCGGATTTCGCCCTTCTTCGTGGTGATTTCGGCCCCGGCAAGCTTCAGTTTGTTGATGCAGGCCGCCATATGGGAGGGATCGCAATTTTTAAGGGTGATGTCTCCTCCGGTAAGGGCGGCCGCTACCAGAAAGGTCCCGGCTTCAATACGGTCGGGAATGATGCCGGCTCTTGTTCCGGAAAGAGAAGAGACGCCTTTGATGGTGATCACCGATGTGCCGGCGTCCTTGATTTTCGCCCCCATCTGATTGAGGACCCGGGCGAGTGCCTCGATTTCGGGTTCCCTGGCTGCGTTCCGCAGGATGGTGGTCCCATCGGCGAGGGTTGCGGCCATCATGAGGTTTTCCGTTCCGGTCACCGTGGCCACATCGAGATATATATCAGCGCCTTTGAGACCTTTTGTGGACGTCTCCACATATCCGTGCTCCAGTTTTATATCGGCCCCAAGCTGACTCAAACCCTTAAGATGAAGATTAATCGGACGTTCGCCGATGGCACACCCACCCGGCAAGGAAACCCGGGCTTTTCCCAATCGTGCCGTTAAAGGGCCCAGGACCAGGACCGATGCCCGCATTTTCCGGACCAGGTCATAAGGCGCTTCAGGGTTGTTCAACCCCCGTGCCTCAACGCAAACCGTATCCTTTTCCATTCGGATATCCGCGCCCAGATGACGCATCAGTATCCGGGTGCTTTCAATATCCTTTAAGTCGGGTACATTGTTAAAGATGCAGGGTTCATCGGACAACAGGGAGGAGATCAGAATGGGAAGAGCGGCATTTTTGGCCCCGCTGATTTCCACATCTCCTTTCAGGGGACGGCAGCCTTCAACCACAATTTTGTCCATGGGGGGGTCTCTCTATGAAAATTGTTTCCGGAAAACCCAAGAAAAAACGCCCACCCCGCAAACCGATACAGGCAGGCGCTTTGGTTCTCCCTTTAACATATATCAGTGATGATGACCTGCGTCACCTTTCTTGAGATCAAGAACGGTCTTGATGATACAATAGGTCATACCCAACCCGATCACACTCAGCGCATACCAGAGCCCTCCGTGAAACACCACATGGCCCATGTCCCAAACCCATTCAAAAGAAAACGGCAACATTTCTGATCCTCCTGTTTCACCGGCTGTTTCACCGGTTTATTCAACAACCGGGTTGAGTTCCTGTTCCTGCGGAAAAACGGGCATGTACCGATATGAAATCATGATCAGAATAATGCCGTAGGCCACCGGCAGAATCGTCGTCGCCACTTCCTGCCAGCTCGGCAGGTACAGGGCCCAGTTGTCAAAAGGCATTACGGGGGCAGCCATGATCTGCAGTACCATCACCCATCGGTTGAGGCATACACCGATACAGGCCAGGATAATGGCCGAAAGAAAAAGCGGCCTGTTCCGGCGAAGAGGCCCGATCATCAGGATAACGGCGGGTAAAACGCCGCAGATGACGATTTCCGTGACCAATATCCAGATTCCGTAGAAGGCATTGTCCGAATAAAATTCCATCAGGGTAAACCCCTTCGACGGCGCGGTCACCGCTGCCCAGTACCAGGTATCGATAATCTTGGCGATGATATAGGTCCCCAGCATCCATCCCGAGATTTTCCCCAGAAGGTCTTTGACGTTATCCTTGACCAGCCTTTTTCCGGTTATCGCTTCGGTGATATGGGTGATCAGAAGGGTAAAACACGGACCGCAGGCGGCGGCGGACCAGGTGAACAGGAAAAAGGTGTACGGCCAGACCAGAAGATGCTCCCGAAATGCAAAGGGGCGCCCGAACATGACACCGGCGACACCGCCCAGGGATCCCTGGTGGAAAAAGGAGAGGAATGCGCCGGTGGCTGCGAAAATGGCCATGATTTCATGCATGTTGTGGCCCAGTCGATGAAAGAACGGAACCCTGTCCAGCTGCCGGTTTTCAAGGACCAGGGGGATGTACTCGATGCACAGTACGCCGAAATAACAAGAGAGACAAAAAGCCACTTCCGTCAGCATGGAATGAACATTGGCGTGCCAGAAGATATACCAGCTCCGCAGGGGCTGGCCCACATCGATGGCCAGAATCAACAGGGCCGAACTGTAACATATGAATCCGATCAGCACCGCATAATTGATGATGTTTTTCAGCTCATCCTTTCCCACCACATATCTTAAAAATCCGGTGAAAAAAGCACCGCCTCCCAGAGCGATAACGGCAAGATCCGCCCAGATCCACAGGGCAAATCCGTAATAATCGTTCATGTTGGTCTGGTTCAATCCCTTTATCCAGCACAGCAGCATCGCATAGACACCCCACAGCAGCACCGCACCGACGATGCCAATCCACAGCAAAAATTGCCATGTCGGACAGCGTTTAACTCCCTTGGGTATTAATGCTGAATCCATAAGATCCTCACTCCTCAATATTAACCCTGCGGGTTAAAAATCCGGGTTTATAAAACGATACGCTTCGATCCATCAATGATGTTCCGCCTGTTTTTCGCCCTGGACATAGTTGTCCCCGGCCCGTCTCACCCATTCCCTGCCGGATAGATAATAGACCTTGGGGTTGGTTCCCAGTCTTTCCAGCAGTCGGAACGCATGGGGATTCCTCGGTCTTCCATGATGATTAAGATCGGGAAGGACCATTTGATGGACCTTGTGACCGGGATTTAAAAGATCACCGAAAGTAATGGCCCCCGCAGGGCAGGCCTGCGTGCAGGCCGATTGGTATTCTTCTTCCTTAATGGTCCTGCGGCCTTCATAATACGCCTTGTCCCTGGCCAGTTGATATCGGTGAAAACAAAAACTGCATTTTTCAACAATGCCCCGCATTCTCGGAGACACATTGGGGCTCAAATACTGCTCCATGCCCTTTGGCCAGACCGGGTCCCACCAGTTGAAATACCGGGCGTGGTAAGGGCAGGCCCCCATGCAGTAGCGGCATCCGAAACATCGGGTGTAAATCTGACTGACGATACCGGAAGCACTGTCATAATCCGTTGCCGTTGCCGGGCACACGGAAACGCATGGAGAGTGGCCGGCATGGCCTTCGCAGTGCATACAGGGCCTTGGCAGGTAACAAATTTCATTGTCCGGGTATGGTTTTCCATTGGAAATCTGGTAAACCCGCATCCAGGTAATACTGAGCAGCTTATCGGATTCGTCTTCCCTGAACGGAACGTTGTTTTCCGACATGCAGGCCACCATGCAGGCCCCGCACCCCGTACATTTGTCCAGGTCTATGACCATCCCGAATTTACTGGTTTGAATTTGATTATGCCCTTCTTTCATCAGATCCTCTTTATCTATTATGATTTGGCCAGGCTCGCTCTGATTCCCCATGCGGCATCAAGACCGGAGACGACATCATCCACAGGCCCGATCAGATCGTTCACATTGACGCCTTTACCGGCCAGGTACCTGTCGTTGCCCAGGTGCCCCAGACCTCTCGGAACGGCCACAATACCGGGGCCGACACCCTGGGACAGGTGGACCGCAACCTTTACCGTTTTCTTCGGTGTTTTCAAAACAGCGAGAGAACCTTCGGCCAGACGAAGTTGTTTTCCGGTTTCAGGATTGATTTCAACAACCGCATCGCTTTTCTGCAAAACCGTATCCGCGACCGTTTTTGTCATAAAAGGGGCATTGCCGATCTGATCATTGGCCAGACGCAGGGAATCATAGGGAATGAGCACCAGGGGAAAAATAGACGGGTCTCCTTCGGGGTGTGTATAGACCTTGTGTTTAAACGGGGAAAGATTGAATTCGAACTTTCCCGAAGGGGTTTTAAAAGCATTGGACCAGTCCGGCGGCATATAGCCCCCATCCATCCAGTATCCATCTTCGGCCAGTGCATTGACTTTGTAACCCAATGTCTGTTTAAGGCAGGCTTCATAGGACGCCCATGGAAAAGCCGCGGCCACAGTCCCTTTCAGTTCAGAGGCCAGTTCGATGATGACATCCGCCGTATGCCGGGTGTTGTAAAGCGGTTTTACAACGGGCTTTGCCATTCCGATAAAAGGCGAGGTCATTCCTTTGATCCCCTCCACAACCTCATACCGTTCAAGGTAATGGTGATTGGGCAGGATAAGATCCGAATATTGAGCCGTCTCATCCATATAGGAGGAGAAACTGACGATAAAGCCGATCCGGTCAAACGCTTTTTTCACGGATTCCACATCGCGCATGGTGTAAAGCGGATTGGCATTTGACACCAGGAGGGCTTGCACTTCATAGGGGTTTTTTCCGTTCACCGCTTGCGGAAAACGGTTCAGCAGGGACTGGGGCAAAAGGGGTCCGCCGGCACCGTCGATGCGTTTCCGGGCAAGACCCATCCGGGCCGGTTCATCGGGCCATACCTGACTCCAGTTGAAATCCACCGGCTGAGCTACGCTCCAGACGCCGCCTGTACGATTGATGTTGCCCACAAGGGCGTTCAAGGCATGAACTGCAACCGCCTCGCAGAGCGCCCCCGGCGTATCTCCCTGTCCCCTGCCGCAAATGGCAACGGGCCTGGACGCCCCGGCGAATTCCCTGGCCAGCGAAACGATACCGGCCTTGGGTATCCCTGTGATCTGAGCGACTATATCCGGTGAAAAGCCGTTGCGTACATAATTTGCAAACGCTTCGAAACCGCTGGTATAATTTTCGATAAACTCCCTGTTGTGCAGAGATTCGGCGATAATGACATGGGCCAGTCCCAGAGCCAGGGCCCCTTCGGCCCCCGGGGTGATGGGCAGCCATTTGTCGGCCTTGGCGGCGGTGCTGGACAACCGGGGTTCAATCTGAACCAGTTTCCCCTTTTTGTCTTTCAACCGGCTGTTGGCCTTGAACATTCGCACCGGTGAACCCCATCCATCCAGGAGCCCGGCGGAAAAGGAGAGAATGTAATCGGCATTTTCCAGATCCATTCCCAGGGTCGTGCCTTGGCCGTGCATCAGGTAAAGGACCTGTTCCGATGCATCCGCAGCCGACGGTACATGCATGAAATTGGGGGATCCGTAGGCCGTCAGAAAACGTTTGAAAAGCCGACCTGTGGTACCTTCCCTTTCGCCTGAAATGCCGGCAACGGTGTGAGGCTTTCCTTCTTTTCTCAGCGAACTCAGCTTGTCCACCACCTCCGAGATGGCTTGTTTCCATGAAACAGCCTGAAAAGCGCCTTCCCCCCGCTTCCCCGTCCGTTTCAACGGTGAAGCGATACGTGTGGGACCGTAAAGCAGTTGAAGGCCGGATAGTCCCAGAATGCAGATTCCCCCGTCATTAATGGGAAATCCTTTCATACCTTCGATTTTAACGGCCCGGTCGTCGATTTTTCGAACGGATATGCCGCAACCGCCGGGACAAAGGGTGCATACGGAGTTCACATACGTGGCTTCTCCATCCTGTGGAACCGGTGTCCATGGCCAGTTCTGAGACCATATGGAAAGATCGTCGGTGATCTTCCACGGCAAGGGCGAAAGGGCGGTTCCCGCAGCCGCACCGATGCCCAGTGACAAGAAACTCCTTCTGTCGATTTTCATATCATTACCCCTTAACAATGACGACCAAAACGCTGTTCACCCTGAAATTTTCATAGAGCGGTGTTTGCGCAATATTCTTAGACTCCATCAAATCAATAAGGTTGCCGTTCCGATCAGTGATCACTTGTGGCAAACGAAACAACCGTCTTTTTTCGTCTGAACGCTGGAGGTACGCCCCGTAGTCTCCATATGACATTCGGCGCAGTCATCCATTTTCATCCGGTCCCATGAATTGCGCTTTATGCCTGAGATGTTCTTCCCCCAGATATCCCGGCTGTAACCGGATATCCGGTTTTCTTCATAAACCTTGAGATGATCGGATTCGCCGATAGGGCCGTGGCAAACCGCGCAGTCCATGCCGGCGCCCTTGACATGGGCCGCATGGGAAAAGAAAACGCAGTCCGGCTGCTTCGAATACACCAGCCAAGGGACCTCCCGGTCCTCGACCACATAATTTTCTACAAAAATTTTTTCATCCTCGCTCACGCCCTGAACGTCTTCATGGCATGCCACACACTGGGCCAGTCTGGGTGATCCTGAAAAAGATCCGTCCTCACGGAAAAAATGGCAGCTTTCGCATCCATTGTCCACTTCTTCCATATGGAGAGCATGATTGAAATCAAATGGCTGGCTCTTCTGAGAGTAAAGCAGTTTGGGGAAGACAACCCATCCAACCACCAGGCTGGCTGCAAGTCCTAGAATAAAAAACAGGGTGATGGGACCTCCTGCACCGGCGTTCCGGTCTTCTCCCCCTGATTTTTCGGAAGCCGCCTTTGCCGGAGCACTGGCGGCATGTTCAGAAGATTCTTTAACCTTTTCCTCTACAGTACTCATGGAAACTCCATTGCGATGTGGGACCTTTTAAAGATCGCCGTATAAGTTATTCGAAGTCCTGCCGCAGCACGGCGGAATATTTTTTCAATGCCACCTCAAGAAAAAAATATTGCATTCTGTATCCGTTGGCATTGACCTTGTCAAGGGAAAATCACTGACCGTAGCTATGTAATCCGGGAAGAAGATTGACCCCGAAATAGGTAAACAACACCGCGAAAAATCCGAAAATACAAAGCCAGGCGATGCGCCTGCCATGCCACCCGCGCATCATCCTCGCATGAAGAACCGCAGCATAAATGAACCAGGTGATCAGAGACCATGTCTCCTTGGGATCCCAGCTCCAGTAGCTTCCCCAGGCTGAATTGGCCCAGACCGCACCGGTGATGATACCGGCCGTGAGGAACAAAAACCCGACCATTACCATCTGGTGGTTCAATTCATCGAGGGACCTGGAATCCGGGAAAGACTGGAGCATCCGATATTTTTGACCTCTCTCGGTGAGTTTGAAAAGGTACATGATGCTGATGCCGAAAGCAATGGCCAGGGCCGAATATCCCAGGAAACAGGTCACCACATGGGCGATAAGCCAGTTGCTTTTCAGGGCGGGAATGAGCGGCTGAATGTGATCGCTGATGTTGGGGGACAGGGAGGCGTATGCCATCGAGAGAAATGACAGAGGGGAAGCGAAAACGCCGATGGTGGGATTCTGGTAACGCCATTCAATGAAGATATAAAATACCGCAATGGTTAAGGAAAAAAATACCAGAGATTCATAAAGATTCGAAAGGGGCGCGTGCCCGATGCCCAGCTGATAGGATTCCACCCAGCGCAAAACAATTCCCCCGGCATTGAGGAGAGCGCCCAGTGCCAGGCTGAAAAAAGCCGCCCGCCCCGGACCTTTTTTTTTAAACACCCATGAAATCAAGTAAAGGACGGCGGAAAGACCGTAAATAAATGTGGTTATGGAAAGCAATAAAGAGCTGTTCATAGGATATCCTTTTATAATGCCGCGGAGAGTTTTTTCAACTTCCTCTCCATTCCGATGGTGTTCTTGTTGGAAATGCCGGCCAGCATGACCCTGCATTTCTTACCCGACGGGGTCACCTCGACAAAAACCTGCTGATGGCTCATGAAAAACGTCACCCCGAACCCGATGAGCATCAGGATAAAACCCGAATACACCACCCATACACCGGGGTCCCGGGTGATCTGAAGCCCGGTGTAATAAACAGGTTCCTTATTCTCCGATACGAGCAGATCATCAATATTCTCAAGTGAAAAAACGTGATGCCCGCCCCTCATTTTGTCAAAATTCGGATATCTTAAGGGCAGCAGCACTTCAACAGGATCTTTGCCCTTTTCCATGAGGAGGCCCAGAAAGGCTTCGCCGATCTCCTGCCCCCGGAAGTCGGCCGATTCCTTGAATTCCTTGATCAGAAAAAATCCCGAACCTTCGGGAAGCGCCGCAGTACCGCCCATGGAGAGTTCCTGAGTGATCGTCTTGCCCGTGTGCCGGTCAACGATGTTCAGCCGGATTTTCTTTGATGCAAGATCGCCGGCGACATGCTTCTCCCCGGGGACTTCACCGTAACTGGCCTGAAAAATATTGACGCCGCCGAACCTGAGGGGTCTGTTGACGATGATGTCACGTGTCAGCAGGACCTTTTCATTCCGGATGATGGAAAGCTTGCTGCGGTATTCCTTGGGGGCGCCTGTTTCATAAAACGTTACATCGAAATCGTCGCAGCGGATGGCAAACCCGAGGGGCAGGGTTTTTTGAGTTTTCCGCAGCATGATCTGATCCACGGACTTCCCCTCGGGGATATTGACGAATCCATCAAACCCGAGCAGGGAGCCGATCAGGGCGCCGATCAGCAGCACCAGAACGCTTGCGTGGACAACATAGACCCCCAGACGGGAGAGCCGCCATTTTTCACCATAGATATAGAACCCCTTGTCCGTTTTTTCACTGGCGTGACGGCGAAAACGTTTGGAGATGATGTCCGTGTAGGGTTTCTGGAGGCTGTCCAGTCGTTCGTTGACCTCGATTTCAATGCGGTTCTCAAGTTTCCTGAATCTCTCGGGGTTGACCCTGGGGGATTTGTTGAAAATAACCTTCCACATCGAGGACAGGCGATGAACGGAGCATGCGATAATATTCACAAAAAGGAGGAGCATTAACAGTTGAAACCACCAGGAATGGTACATATTGTCAAGGCCGGTGGCCATCAGCAGCCTGTAAAAGAATTTACCATACTGGTGAAAATAAAAGGTTGGAGCCTCGTTCTGGGGAATCAGGGTTCCGACGACCGAAGTCGCCGCCAGACAAAGCAAAACGGTTACAGTGAGTTTCATGGATGTAAAAAAGTCCCACGCCCTGTGGATAGCGCCGGATTTTACATTATTTTTTTTCATGCGGGTTCCTTTCCTTGACATCAGCAAATGCTTTTTAATATCAGAACTTTTAAAAAAAGCAAGCGGTTAAAAAGCAAACCTTTTCTTGACAACCGGTGCACCGGCATTTAAATTAGCACGCTGTTAAATATTTTCCGTTGTTTTGAATAAATACGGAACAGACAATAAAGATGTCCAGAATGACGCGAAGAGCCGGATTTTCCCGTCGCTTAAATCGTATAAAGCCTGAACCGTCAAAACCGATTCCCGGCCGACACAGCGCCAAAAAACCATTTCCTTAACATGAGGAGCACCGTACGAAATGATTGAGGTAAAAAATATCACTAAAGATTTCGGAAAGATGAAGGCAGTCGACAACGTATCCTTTTCCGTGGAAAAGGGTGAGATCCTCGGCTTTTTAGGCCCCAACGGCGCCGGGAAGTCCACTACCATGAGAATGATCACCGGTTTCATTCCCCCTACCGCTGGAACCGCGGTGATCGGCGGATACGACATCACGGAAGATTCGATCTCGGCGCGGAAAAAAATGGGATATCTGCCGGAGAATGCTCCCGTGTACCCGGATATGACGGTTCACGGATATCTGGATTTCTGCGCCCAGATCAGGGGGTACGGGCCGGCGGACCGGAAACGCAAAATCCATGAGACCATCGAACGGTGCTTCCTCACCCGTGTCGAATATCAGAACATCAGCACCCTCTCCAAGGGTTACCGCCAGCGGGTCTGCTTTGCCCAGAGTATTCTCCATGATCCCGAATACCTGATTTTTGACGAGCCCACCGACGGACTGGACCCAAACCAGAAACATGAAGTGAGACTGATGATCCGGGAGATGAGTGAAAAAAAAGCCATTCTGCTTTCCACGCATATCCTGGACGAAGTGGAATCCGTATGTACCCGGGCGGTCATCATCGCAAACGGCTGCATCGTCGCCGACGACACCCCCGATAATCTGAAAACGCGCTCATCGGTTCACGGCGCCGTATGCATTGCCGTCGCCACCGCCGATGAACAGGCCCTTATATCCGTTCTCAGAGAACTGGACTGCGTGAAACAGGCTGAAGTTCTTGAAAAAGATGAAAAACAAATCCATGTCCGGATTTATCCCAAGGAGCTGAAAATTCCCATCGCCGACCGCATCATGATCGCTTTAAGAGAAAAAGACTTTAAAATCGAGTCCTTATTTGTTGAACAGGGCCGCCTGGACGAGGTTTTTCGAAAAATTACACTTTAATTTAATCCCGCTTCGCCCTGGTTTTGTTTCAAGGCGGAGCGATGGAAAAAACAATCAGGGTGAATTATGCGGATACAAGATTCTATCGCCAATATCAAAGCCATTTTCAAGAGAGAGCTGTTCAGTTATTTCGGATCACCGGTGGCCTACGTCTTTATCATCATTTTTTTATTGCTGCTGGGATTTTTTACCTTCAACATCGGCATGTTCTTCGAATCCAACCAGGCCGATTTCAGGGGTTTCTTCGACTGGCACCCCTGGGTTTACATCTTCCTGATCCCTGCCGTGGCCATGAGGCTCTGGGCCGAGGACCGACGACTGGGAACCATTGAACTTCTGCTGACATTTCCCATAACCGTGGCGGACGCCATCCTGGGGAAATTTTTAGCGGCCTGGTGTTTTCTGGGCATTTGCCTCATGCTGACCTTCCCCCTGGTTTTCACCGTCATGTACCTGGGCAATCCCGACTTAGGCGTTGCGTTTTGTGCCTATGTGGGCAGTTTCCTCCTTGCCGGGGCTTTTTTAAGCGTGGGCATCATGACTTCATCGGCGACCCGGAGTCAGGTGATCAGTTTCATCCTCTCGGTGGTGCTTTGTCTTTTTCTGATTCTGTCCGGCTACCCGCCCGTACTGGACAGCCTGTACGGATGGGCCCCCGCGTGGCTGGTCAACCTGGTTTCACAACTAAGCTTTTTAACCCATTTTCAGTCCATTACCCGCGGCGTTCTGGATGCCCGGGACATTTTATATTACGCCAGCGTCATGGTGTTTTTCCTTTTTGTCACCGGCGTCATCATTCAAAACCGAAGAACATCCTGACGGGTGAACGTTCAAGGGACATCCATGATGAATTCTGTATTTAACGCGCACATACCTACGGAGGCGATTTAATATGTCAGACAAGAAAAAAGATCTCAGCAAAACGCTTTTTTCAGCCGGCGGCCTGTTTCTGGTCCTGCTGATCATTATCCTGATAAACGTCCTCATGTCGCAGACGAATTTCCGGATGGACGCCACCAGCGAAAAACTCTACTCGCTTTCAGATGCCTCAAAATCGATCATTTCCAACATTAAAGATCCGGTCACCCTGAAGCTGTTCTACACCAAAGGGGTGGACAACATCCCCCTTCAGTTGAAGCATTTTGCGCCACGGCTGGTGGATTTTTTGTCCGAATATGAAAATTTCGGAAATAAAAACATAAAACTGGAAGTTTACAACCCGCAACCGGATTCCGAGGAAGAGGAGTGGGCCCAGCAGTACGGCGTCAAGGGCATCGACCTACCCACCGGAGACACGATCTATTTCGGGCTGGTCGTCATTGCTGCGGACCGGGAAGAAACACTCCCGTTTGTAGATCCGGGAAGGGAAGAGCATATGGAGTATGACATCACCCATGCCATAGCCAAAGTTCAATCCCCGAAAAAGGCAAAGATCGGGTTATTAAGCGGCCTCGACGTCTTCGGAAACCCCCCGTCTCCCATCCCCATGCCCGGGGAACCCCCTGAAACGCCGCCCTGGTATTTTCTGGAAGAACTCAGAAAAACCTATGATGTTGAAGAAATGAGCATGACCTACTCGGATATCAGTGATGATCTCGACCTTCTGATCCTCGTTTACCCTAAAGACCTGAGCGACCGGCTTCAATACGCCGTGGATCAGTATATCCTGAACGGCGGCAGAGTCATTCTTTTCGTAGATCCCTTTGCCATGTCCGACAGGGGGCCCAATATTTCCAAACACATGTCCCTTCCCACGCTTTTCAAGGCATGGGGAATCAAAATGAACGAAGAAATGGCCCTGATGGACTTCGGTTACGCTACCCAGTTCATGGACAAGAACAACCAGGTGGTGGAGAATCCCTTCTGGCTTTCCCTGGACCGGACGGCCATCAACACCGACAACGTGGCCACTGCCCAATTGGAAAGTATTCTCCTATCCATCGCAGGGTCCATTGAAAAAGAGGATAAGGAGAAAATCCGGTATACGCCGCTTCTACAATCGAGCACCAACAGCGAACTCTTCAGCGTGTTCAAGATCCAGCAGGAGCTTAAAGACCTTCGCCTGGCATTCAAACCGGCGAACAAACGGTATGACATCGCCGTTTCGTTAAGCGGCGTCTTTGACTCGGCTTTCCCCAACGGCCCCCCCCCCGTTGCCGATGAAAAGCTTAAACCGAAAAAGCCCCACATGGCAAAGGGGATCAAGGAATCCACCATAATCGTTGTCGCCGATACGGATATGATCCACGACAACAACTACGTGGAACATCAGAGTTTTATGGGAAACGAGGTCTCCCAGGTTTATAACGACAACTTGAATTTTCTGCTCAATGCGGCTGAGCTGCTTGCCGGGAATCAGGCGTTGATCCATATCCGGAGCCGTGGAAAATTCGAAAGACCTTTTACCAAGGTCCAGGAGCTGGAGAAAACGGCCCAGGCCCATTGGATGGCCCAGGAGCAGGAACTGTCGGCAAAATTCGAGGAAACCAACCAAAAATTGAGGGACCTGGAGTCCCAGAAGGACGCTTCCCAGAAATTCGTCGTCAGTGAAGAACAGGAGCAGGAAATCAAGAAATTCCGGGACGAGAAACTAAAAATCAACAAGAAGCTCAAAGAGGTGAGACGGAATCTGCGGGCGGATATCGAAAAACTGGGCACCCGGGTCAAATTCATCAATATTTTTCTCATGCCGATTCTGATCAGCATCTTGGGCATCGTTTACGCGGCCGTAAGACGCAATAAGGCGGCCAGGACCCGGAACTCATCAAAATAAAGGACGACAGAGAAAAAAGGACTTAAAAAATGAAGTCAAAAACCTTTATACTGCTTTTAATAATCAGTTGCATGCTGGCCGGTGCGGTGTATTACAAATTTTCATGCCATAATGGAAAATCAAAGCAGTCCGGCGACGTCGGAAAGCTGTTTAACGCCTTGCCTGTCGAGCGCATTTCCCAAATTATCATCAACAGCAGGGAAGGGGTCGTAACCCTCAAGAAAGACGATTCCGTCTGGGTGATTGAAAAAAAAGCAGGCTATCTTGCGGATTTTTCCCTTATAACACAATTGATCACCAATCTCACTACCGCCAAAATCGGGCGCTCATTTCACAGTTCCCCGGATGCCAAAGCGCGTCTGGCCCTTTATCCTCCCGATGAAAGCAAATCCGATAAAGATGCGACCGGAATTGAGGTCGTTTTAATGGACGGCAAGGGAGAGGTTCTGGCGGATACGGTTATCGGAAAGACACGTGAAATCACCGCCGGCGCCGGTGGGCACTACGTCATGCCCAAGGGGGGACAAAGCATTTTTCTGGTGGATAAGAAATTCGACGATCTGGGAAAATCAGATCTGGACTGGATCAGGAAAAATATTCTGGAAGTCAAGGAAGAGGAAATTGAAAAAGTCGTCTGCATGCCCCTTGATGACGACAAGATCGTGTATACGTTAAAACGCCCTGAACAGGGGAAGGCCATGGAACTGGCGGGGATGGCCAAGGCCGACGATCTGGACCCGTCCAGAATAGATGATGTGACCACGGCCCTGGACCCCCTTTCCATCAATGACATTGCCGGCAGGATAGATGGTCCCGGCCTGCCCGCCGCAGCCTACACCCATCGGTTTACCTATTATCTGTTCACCGGTGAAGTCTATGAATTCATACCCGGAGAGGCAGAGGATAAGAACCTTAAGAAATTTTATCTGAAAGTAATCCCCGTGGCGCCCGGAAAAGATAAGGCCCTGTCGCGGTTGAACCAATGGGTTTATGAGATTCCCGATTGGAAATTCGGCCGGTTCATCAATGCCCCCGATGCCTTGCTGAAAAAGCAATAGTTCATTGAAGAAAAGGATCTCCGCGCAGGCCTGTTGAGGGTCCGGAATGTTTTTTGGCTACGGTTTTGGGTCGTTTTTCTCCGGCAAAACAATGATGGTCGCCGCTTTGGCATTGTCCAGGTAGGTTTTCGCCGTATCAAGAACGTCCTCCACGGTGATTTTTCCGTAATCCTCAATGATGGTTTGACTCCACCCCAGCTGCGCGGGATGTTTTTTCGACCCGGCCAAAACCGTGTTCAGCCAGTAGTCGTTTCTGCGCATCTGGTCTTTGATTCTCGTCAAAACAGGATCGACGGCGTTTCCCAGTTCTTTCACGCCGATTGGGCCGCGGGAAATTTTTCCGGCGATTTTTCTGATTTCTTCAACCACATCGTCAACCGACGACGGGTCTGTCGAAACAACGGCATACAAAATACCGAAACCGTCATAGGCCTTACTGGGATGGTTATAAGCACCGGGGGAGTAGGACGCCCCCAGTTTTTCGCGGATTCGATCTCGAAGCCTTTCGGAGAACACCTGGGCCAGTACCGACAGTCTTCGGGTCTTTTGAATGTCCCAGATATCATCGGTGGGATAAGCCACAACTACCAACCCCTGCGGGATTTTTGTGTCCACCCGCAAATTAAGACCTTTCCCCGTGGGAAACTTCGGCGACGGTAACTGTTTTGCTCCGCTTTCTTCTTCTCTTTCCGGAATGGACCCCACATATACGGAAGCGATCCCGACGATATCCGCCATGTCGAAATCACCCACCACACTGATTTCAAGCGGTTTTCGGATCAGAGCCGGGGTTATCCATCCACGGACATCCTCGAGGGTCAACCGGTTAAGCCGGTCCGGTCCGGGAAAGCTGAAACGCCCGTCACCTCCGGCAAGAAACGACTTTCCGTGAATCTCCATGGCACCCTCCACGGAATGGACCAGCCCGTCATACTCCTGGTTCAGGCGTTTCATGACCAGCTTAAAGGCATCTTCACGAAAACCCGGATCCATGATCTGGGCATAGAGCAATTGAAACGCCAGCTCCAGTTCATCGGAAACGGTGTTGAGGTTAATGGCGAAACAATCCTGTTCGGTTTTAAATGAAATTTTTGTCTTTTTTCCGGCCAGCGACCGCTCGAGCTCGGCCTTGTCCATAAGGCCGAAACCACTTTCATTGATCAGTGCTTCGGAAAGCATCCCCAGACCGGCCTTGTCCAAGGGTTCGGATGATCTTCCCATACCGAAGGTAGCCGCCATGGCCACCTCATTGGCTTTGAAATCCGTTTTTTTCAGGTTCAGGCGGATATTGTTTCCAAATTCGATCTGGACAATTCCCGTTTCAGGCAGTTCAGCCCTGGATAAAACGCTCTCCCGGTGAACCGGCATTTTCAAATAGGGAAATGACCGGGTTTTTTCCTTATCAGGCGGGGAAACCGCCTCTTTACCGCTTTTTTGGTATATTGAAAGGATCTTTTCTTCCGGAGTCATTTCATTGCTCGACCGGATTAAAGCGTTGCCCGTTACCAGCACAAGCCGGTGGTCTTTTTCCCATGTATTTTTCATGGAGTCGGACAAATCCTTCAGGGTAAGGTTCCGGATGACCGGGGAGAAAATCTTCTGTTTTTGAAGGGGAGACTGAATCACCCGGCCCGTATTGACCTCATTGATGATGTTTCTCGCCAGTTTTTTACTGTCCCGTGTGGAAGCGGTTTTAACAGCGTTCTCGAAATCCGACAGAATTTCCTTCTTTGCCCTTTCCAGTTCATCAACCCCGAATCCGTGGGAAACCGCCCGGCGCAAGACCTGTTCAAGGACGGCAAGCGCGGTTTCCCAGTTCATCGGATCGCAATCCGCGGAGATCTCCGCATACCTGACGAAGTCGGCGAAGACCCCCGACCGAATGGTTGCGGAGGTCATCGGGGACCCTGCTTCCCGGACCAGAGCATCCAGCCGATACCCCATGATCCGATTGACCGCATCCTCGATCAGCATACGTTTTTGAAGCGCAAATGAATCCGGTTCCGGCAGGACTTTCTCAAGGGATTCCAGGGTCACCGTCGTCATGCCTTCTTCCTTTTCAAAATGATAAAAAGGCTTGATCCCCTTATGGCGTATTTCCCCAAAATCCATTTCGGGCTCGCCCTTTCCCCGAAACACCATGGTGCTGAACCGTTTTTTGATAAGTTCTTCCGCAGCACTGACGTCAAGATTTCCCACCGCTACGAGAACCATATTGTCCGGCCGGTAGTGGGCATCGTAAAATGATTTCAAAAGTGCCCGGTCCATGGTCTTGATAACTTCTTCTTTTCCAATGGGGAGGCGCCTGGAAATCTTTGCTTCCGGGAATTCAAATTTCATGGTCGATTCAAAGGTGCGATACGAAGCTGAATCCCGATCATTCATTTCCGCCAGAACCACCATTCGCTCCCGGTCTAATTCTTCGGGCGGAAGAAGCGCGCCCTGGGCGTAATCATGAACGACCAGAAGCGCCTTTTCAAGGGTTTCAGGGTCCCCCGACGGCAGCAGAATATCATAGACCGTCTCTGTGAAGCCGGTTCGGGCATTGGCGTCTGGGCCGAGTTCCATGCCGATGCTGTTAAAATATTTGATCAGCTCACCCGGCGGGAAATGGGCCGTGCCGTTAAACAGCATATGTTCAAGAAAATGGGCCAATCCCTGTTCATGGTCCCTTTCCTGTAAGGACCCGGATTGAACATCAAGATGGAGACTGACCCGGTCTTTGGGTTCGTTATTATTCATCAATACATATCTGAACCCGTTTTCCAGGCGGCCGAACTTTATCGCCGGATCCGGTATCAGATCAGACTTCTCATGAGGCCACAAGGGTAATGCCTTTTGCTGTTGATCCGCCGCATAAGCCTCAGACAAGTATTGCGACGCAAAAAGGCCGTTTTGGACGAGCATCAATACGATCAGCCAGAACCCGGCGGAAACGTATTGAACAGGATGTTTTATCTTCCAGCACAACATAAGCATCTCTCCGTATTTTTTTAAACGCCCTTCTTTTTCAGGCTGCGCGTACTATTTAAAATGGAAAATATATATCTGAATCGTGAAATAGCAATAAAGGATGGTGAAAAATCCGATGGCGTCTTGTTCTTCCAGGTCTGAAGAACAGAAAAGTCCCTGGCCGGCTGCATCCGGCCAGGGACTTTTCTGTTATGGTTTTTTTGAACCGGGAAAGAGAAAGACCATTTAAGCGAGGATATACACTCCCCTTGATTTGGATTTGATCTTGTTTCTCTTGGTCAATTTATACAGCGCATTGCTTAACTGCCTGCCTTCAACTTTAGTGGCCTGCTTTATTTCATCTATGCTGATGCCTGATTTACTGCCTTCTATGACACCGAGAACGATATCAATAACGGTGCCTGGTTGAACAACCGCTTTTTTCGCTGCTGCGGCTTTCGTTTTGGGTGCTGCTTTCTTAACCGGAGCGGCTTTCTTCGCCGGTGTTTTCTTTGCAGGGGCCTCCCCCTCAAGCTGATTAACTTTTTGGGCGATTTTTTCAACCTGCTTGCTCAGGGTCGCGAGGGACTTGGCAAGGGTCCCCAGCATGGTTTTTACCTGGGTTGGTATCTTCTTCATTCAATTGTCCTCCTTTGTATTTTTTATTTTACACCTTGTATTTTCGTAAGTAATATATAATAAAGCAAAAGTCAATACTTTTAGAAGTTATCGCGGGATGGAGAGTATTGAACTGAATCAAACCCGGCAATTCGAAAAGATGGGAAGTATCAATTGATGACTGAAAAAAAAACCGCCCGCAGTCCTGCTGCAATTTATCAGACCCTTGAAACGGCGCTAAACCCCGCACAGAGGGAAGCCGTTATTTTCCGTGAAGGGACTCTCTTGGTTATCGCCGGAGCCGGGAGCGGGAAAACCCGCACTCTTACTTACCGGGTCGCGGGGCTCGTAGAAGAAGGCGTTTCGCCGGGGTCCATTTTGCTGCTGACCTTTACCCGCAAAGCAGCCATGGAAATGCTGCTGCGGGCCACCCGGCTTCTTGACGACCGATGCGGAAAAGTTTCCGGCGGGACATTCCACTCCTTTGCCAACAGCATCCTGCGTCAACATCCCAGGGAAATCGGTTTCCGGAACGGGTATGCCGTTATGGATCGAACCGATGCAGAAGACCTGATCTCTCTGATCCGCAAGGAAATGGGATTTTCTTCCAAATTCGAGGCATTCCCCACCAAGAAAACGCTCATGGATATTTTCAGCCGGTCAACCAACAAATGCCTGGCCCTCCAAGACATCGTATACAACGAATATCCCCATTTTTCTTCGGCCATGGAGAGCATCTTCCGTTTGTACCGGGAATATAAGGCCCGTAAATTGCTGCACGGTTTTATGGATTACGACGATCTTCTGATATATTTGAGAGACCTTTTAAAAGCCAATCCGAATCTGTGCGAGCGGATATCCGCAGCCTACCGGTATGTCATGGTGGATGAATACCAGGACACCAACAAAATCCAGGCGGAAATTCTCTATCTGCTGTCCATGTCGAACAAAAACGTTATGGTGGTGGGGGATGATTCCCAAAGTATTTATGCTTTCCGGGGAGCCAATTTTAAAAACATCATGGATTTTCCGGTGATTTTTCCGGGGACCAAAATTGTTCGCCTGGAGGAAAATTATCGCAGCACCCAGCCCATCCTGACCCTGACAAACGAGATTATCGACCGGGCAGCGGAAAAATATTCCAAGCGTTTATTTACCCGGCAGAAGCAAGGCAATGCCCCTCTTCTTGTGGATACACAGGACGAAACCGAACAATCCCGTTTTGTCGTCGATGCCGTTCGCGGGTTGAACCGAAGAGGAATACCCATGAAAGACATCGCCGTTCTGTTCAGGGCCGGCTTTCACTCCTTCAACCTCGAGATTGAACTCGCCAGGGAAAACATATCTTTCATCAAGGTCGGGGGATTTAAATTCGTGGAATCCGCACACATCAAGGATGTTCTTGCCCATATGAAGCTCCTGGTCCACCCTGATGACAGGATCAGTTGGCTCAGGGCATTGTCTCTGGTGGAAAAAATCGGCCCTCAAAAGGCCCAGAAGATTTACCAGACCCTTTCGGAAGACGGATCAGGCATCCCGGGATTGATCGACAAAGCCTATCCATCGGTCATAGAGCGGCATATCGGCGGGATTAAGCGATTGTTTCTGGACATCCTTGGGAAGGATCTTGGCGTCTGGCAAATCGGTGATATCATCGTAAAATACTATTCCCCCATCCTCAGGCAGAAATTTGACGATTATCCCAAACGCATGAAAGACCTCGAGCAGCTCGTGCTCATTATGGAACAATACCAGGATATTTCAGAATTCTTGACCGACATGACCCTGGAGCCCCCCAATACTGCCTTCGACAATGCCATGGCAGCGGGCCGGGATGGGGAAGATCGTCTCACCCTTTCAACCATTCACTCCGCGAAGGGGCTTGAGTGGCATACGGTCTTTATTATCTGGGCACTGGACGGCAAGTTTCCGTCCCTTTACGCACTTGCCAACGAAGAAGCCCTGGAAGAGGAGAGGCGGCTGATGTACGTTGCCGCGACGCGTGCCAGAGAAAATCTCGTTTTCATATTTCCGAAAAACATCTACGACCGGAATGAGAGGCTCGTCCTGGATCAGCCCTCTCGCTTTCTGGCGGACATTAACGACGGCGTTTTGAAAAAACACTGCACCGGATATGAGGACAGTTTATTTTAGCTTAAAAAAAAGCCCACCAGATATAGACCAAAAAGGCGACCCATGAAATGCCGCAAAGGGCATAGCTTTTCCAGTCCGCGGGCTTTTTGGCCTTGCCGTATTTGTCGACTTCCCCTACTTTTTTGTGGCAGGAATAGCATTCCTCCGCATATATGGCCAAAGGCGTCCCGCAATTGTGACATATCTTGATCGAAAATCCCTTTCGCATACTTTTGGCCTGTTCCGTAATGAGATTTAACCCGGATCTCTATTCCGCATTAACCCTGCAGCAGCTGTTTTTCGAAGATGCATTTGAAGGATCGACCCGAATCAGAGAAAACCGTCCTTGATGGATATATCGCTGCCCTTTCGTAAATCCATTACCAGGGCGTTGAATCTTTTCATCTGTTTTTGAGAAAGCAGTCTTTCCCGGATTTTTTGTTTTTCCGAATCAAATCCACCTATGTCCGGCGATTTCCTTTCCTTGAACCGAATGACATAATATCCGTTATTTCCTTTCAGGGCTTGTTCCGGAAGGGCATTCTCCTTAGAAAGAACAAAAGCCTTATCACTGACGGCCTTTTCATTTCCGAGACCGGGAATGCCTTGATGCCTTGCAAAAAAACCCGTGGATTTAAAAACCGGCCCGGTACCTTTTTCCGGGTTTGCTGTTTCCTTGCTTTTCAGCCGGGCCAGCAATTTTTCGGCATCTTTTTTTGCCGCTTCTTCCTGCTTAAGGCTCATGACGTCTTTTTTTACCCGTTCTTTGACAGAATCGAACTCCGGAATTTTGGCCGGCATTTTTTCAAGGGATTGGAGCATATAATACCCCCCGTCGAGCTCCAGAATTTCGCTGATTTCCTTTTCATCGAGCTTGAATGCGGCGGTTGCGAATTCAGTTTGGCTGGCCACGCCTTTTTCAGGACCCGCTTTTGAGAAAAAATCCGTTGTGAGCAGAGGAAGATTCATCTCACGGGCGATCTGGGAGAGATCGCCTTTTTCAAGAGACTTGTCATAAACCGCCTCAGCCGCCTCGTAGGCCATGTCTTTAGCGGCTTTATCGGTCAGCTTTTTCCGGATCTCATTTTTCACTTCATTAAGTGTCTTTCGGGATTCAGGGTTTACTTTTTCCACTTTGATGACATGCCATCCGAATTGGGTCCTTACGGGTTCGCTGATATCCCCCGCAGCCATGGAAAATGCCTTGTCGGCAAAGGGTTGAACCATATCTTCCTTTTTAAAGTTCCCAAGGTAACCTCCGTTGGCTTTTCCGGGTTCTTCGGAATAGGTTTTCGCCAGTTCGCCGAAATCCTTTCCGCCTTTGGCCATCGTCATGACTTCTTCGGCCTTTTTTCTTTTCTCTTCAACGATTTCGGGTTTTTCGTCCGGCGCCAGCATGAACAGAATATGACGGGCCTCAACGGTTTTAGGAACGAAAAATTCATCCTCGTTTCCCTGGTAATAATCCTCCACATCCTGATCGGCGATAATTGTTTTTTCTTTGTAAGCCTCAGGATTGAAAAAAAGATAATGAACCTTCACCATGGGTTCCGTCTCGAAGGATGTTTTATGTTCTTCAAAATAACGGCGTATTTCGTCTTCCGACGGATTGATGTCTTTATAATTTTTCGGCTCAAACAGGACGTATTCAATATTCACCGAAGCATTTTCCCATTTATACCATTCCAGGGCCTCCTGGTCGGAGACTTTCACGCTGTTGTCGATTAAATTTTTCAACCTGCCGATCAGCATGGCTTCCTCCTGGGATCCTTCAAACTGCTCCGGGGTTGTTTTATAAAACTCCAGAACCCTCTGGTATTGACGGTTGTCAAACACGCCATTGGTACGAAACACCTGAATTTGCTGAATGGCTTCGGCCAGTTCTTCCCTGGAAATATCAAATTTCAGGCGGCGGGCCTCCTCGGCCAACAGCCTGTTGTTGATCAACTGATTCAGGACCTCTGATTTGACGTTAAGCATCTTAATGAGATCTTCGTTCAGATTTTCCCCGAACCGCTGTTTCAGGTTTTCAATCATGATATTGTAGGATCTCAGCCAGTCGTCATACGAGATGACGAATCCGTTGACCTCGGCGACCCTTCCACCCTGTTCATTTCGAAATGACCCCACCCCCCAGAAAATAAAAACAATGACGATGGCCAGCAATAAAATCTTGATGATCCAGGATCCCGCATTCTTCCGCATGGTATTCAGCATAACCTCATCCTCTTCAAGGCTGTAAACTTCACCGGTGATTTGAATTCGAATCATATATTCGACAAATGAGAGATTCATAAATCCCATTTGCGAAAAACGATTAATCGTGATGGTTGACGGTTGTTCCCGAGGTTCGTGCCCAAGGGTGAAAAATTAAGTTTTCATCATATTTTTTAACAATGGCTTTGTCAATAAAATCCCTTTGTTCAGAAGGGTAACCGCATTCAGAAATATTTCCGTTGAACCTCGGTATCTTGAATCTTTGCCGACAAGGTAGAACACGAAAAACAACCATCCGGCAATGCCGTGAAAATTCCGGCCTCCTGAATTGCATATTCGGATACCCTGACTTTTTTATCGCTTGATTTTGCCTTTCAGTTTTGATAGCCAGAATCTTTCCTGATTCCATCAAAAGATGGAATCAGGAAAGATTCGACCCGGTTGTTCTGTCCTGACGGCTGAACAAAATCTGTTAAACGTATAACCATAATAAAAAGGAGGATTTTGGAATGGGAGAAGTAAGATATGACGGTAAAGTGGCCATCGTAACCGGCGCCGGCGGCGGTTTGGGAAGATCACACGCCATGTTGCTGGCATCCAGGGGAGCCAAGGTCGTAGTCAACGACTTGGGCGGCGCCGCCGACGGTTCCGGCAAGGGCAGCGCGATGGCCGATAAGGTTGTGGACGAAATCAAGGCGGCAGGGGGCGTCGCGGTCGCCAATTACGACGGCGTCAATACCATGGAAGGCGGGAAGAATATCGTCAAGACCGCCATCGACAATTTCGGAAAGGTGGACATCGTCATCAACAACGCCGGTATCCTGAGAGACAAATCCTTTGTGAAAATGGACGAACAGAGCTGGGACATGGTTATTTCGGTCCATCTGAAAGGAGCTTTCTGCGTCACCCATGCCGCTTTCCCCTACATGAAGGAAAACAATTACGGACGCATCGTGATGACCGCATCGGGTGCCGGCATTTTCGGCAACTTCGGCCAGACCAATTACGGCGCCGCCAAAACCGCTCTGATCGGTTTCATGAACGTGTTGAAGCTGGAAGGCATGAAATACAACATCAAGGTCAACACCATCGCACCCATCGCGGCTTCCCGTATGACGGAAAACCTGATGCCGCCTGAAATGCTGGCCAAACTGGGTCCGGAATACGTGTCCCCCATCGTTGCCTATCTATGTTCCGAAGACTGCCGGGAAACCGGCGGCATCTTTACCGTCGGCGGCGGACATTACGGCCGCATCTCGGTCATGGAAGGAACCGGGATCACATTGAGCGGTGCGGTTACCGTGGACGACATCAAAAAGAATTTCGACGTCATCAACAGCATGGACGGAGCGAAATACTTCCCCACCATAAATGACGAGACCGGAAGCTTTATCGGACAGGTTCTGAAATAATTTCTTCTGAAACCCCCAAAAAAGGCGCCCATTTGATGGGCGCCTATGAGAATAGCCTGGCCATTCCGGAAGTTCCCCCCATGTCCCTGCTGAATGTTTTTGGCGTTGAACTGGGGAACAAGTGGACCTACAAGGGAACGAACCTGGGCCAGCCCTATGTGGTGGAAAGAGAGTTTGTCGCCGTCGACCAAAGCCGCTTTCCGGCGAAAACTTTTGAGATGCAGATTAAGGAAAATGGAACCATCGTCGGAACGGAATGGTATGAAGACACGGGAAGCCGGGTTAACCTCTGGGGCGGGACCTATGAGGACGAAGGTGAATATTTTACCATGACCTTTTCAGAAGGTCTCAAGGCTGCCTGGTATCCCATGAATGCGGGAGATCATGCGTATTCTGCCGCTATTGCATACATTCTCGGAATTCCTTTCAACGTGAGCCTTACGGCCGATATCGTCAACAAGGCCGACATCGCGCTGGGTTTTGATACGGTGGAAGCTTATGAAATGAGATACCAGTTGCATATATGGGGGAAGGTGGGAAAGGAAGTATTGGATGTTACGGACAACTTTACCTGGTGGATGGCTCCTTACCTGGGCGTAGTGAAGGATCAGGACCCTGAATACTCGGCCAAACTGACATCTTTTGCCATCGGGGGTGGCGTGATAACCGATAAAAGCGACGCGGATGGAGATATGGTATCGGATTATAATGAGATTTTCATTTATCACACGCACTGGCAATATAAGGATTCGGACGGCGACGGATTACCGGACGGCGATGAAATCAACCTGCACGAAACCGATCCTCTCGATGCCGATACGGATCATGACGGGATGACGGATGGCTGGGAAGTTTTGTATGACGGTCTCGACCCCCTGATTCCGGATGCGTCCGGCGATCCGGATAAGGATCGTTATACCAATTACGAAGAATTTCTCCTGGGGTCGGATCCCGCCGATCGAAATGACCCGAGGCCAAGGGCCTTGCCGTGGCTTCCGCTTCTATTGGAATAAAATCATTCTTTATTGCCGGAGGGCTCCTGGGGCATATATTCGAAGCCCGATACGGATCGATTTTAAATTCCGTCCATCAGGATTGTCTTATCCTGCCCGATCTGCTATGCTTGACACAAAGCTAATAGATTCCGGGGCTTGAAGTCCCGGCAGCGCAAGACCCACTCAGGAGGCGGAATGAGAAGTTGTTTGAAATGGTGTGTATCCATCGGCGTTATCTGCATTGGCGTTGTTCTGACCGGCGCAATCGATCAGACAACCAGGGATGCGCTTAAGGTGAAACACCTGCTCAGGACCATTGAAATACAATCAACCCGGACCGACGGCAAAAATCTTGCCGCCGAAGTCACGGAAAAAGAGCTGAACGCCTATATCGCCTATTCTCTGGAACAGGAGAAAAGCGCTTTAGTCAATACCCTCCATGTCGGTCTGATGGATAACAACCATATCCGTGGAAAAGTCAGGTTTGATGCAAAATTGTTGAATTTCGGGGGTTTTCTTGGCGAGGATCTGGATTTTGACTTCACGGGCATCCTGTATACCCGGAATGGTGCGGCCCGACTGGATTTGACGGAGGTATGGCTATCCGGGCAGCCGGTCGATCCGCAACTGCTTGATTCTATAGTCAAAACAGCCGCATTGAATTATGGAACGGAGTCGGGGGGCATCGAAGACTGGTACGAAATGCCTAAGGGGATTAAACGGGCCGACATCCATAAGGGCAGGGCCGTCCTGCATTATTAGGCCTGCCGATTTACGCCCCCTGAAATAACCGGAATGCATCAAGCTGATTTATTTCTGACTTTCCTCGAAAAGGATCGAATTTCGTTGATCAGGTTTTTTCCCCATCACTGGCTGCGGTGCATAGGCACTTTCTCCAGGCACCTCACCTTCAGCGGTTTTACCGGCGTCAGTTCGAAAAAGCCCGGCATGTAGATCACATCGGACAAATGGTCTTCCCTTGAAACTTCCGGTGCCACGAGTTTAACCGTACAGAGCACTTCCCCAACATTTTCCGCCAACCCTGCGATGGGATCCCGGGCCAGTTCCCCGTTAATCTCCACCATCATGTGTTCCGTACAGGGGCCATGAACCTCGCTGATGAACTGAGATTTGGGATCCGAGACACATACCCATACAAATGTTTTTTTCATCTTGTCCTCCTCAGTCAAATGGAAAAGGATAAGCCGGAAAAGACTTTTCAGTCACCACGCTGTACGAAGGATCAGGCCGATAGTGTCACCGGACGCCAGGGGGGATACCTCCACGGGATGTTTTAAGGGCTTTGTAAATATCCAGGTTCCGGCTAAGCCGATCAGAGCTCCCGTGCAGACATCGACCCCATCGTGCTTATCCGCGTGAATTCGGCTGTATCCCACAAAAACGGCTCCCGCATAGGCCGGTGCCCCATATTTTAAGCCATAGCGCCTGTGAATGAAGGACGCTCCGGAAAAGGCCATGGCCGAGTGCCCCGAGGGAAAAGAATGGTTATCCCGTCCATCGGGGCTTTCTTTTTCAATTATGTTTTTAAGTCCATATGTGGTTACGGTAGCGGACAGAAAGGATTTATAGAACTGATGCCTTCCGGTTTTATCATCCAAGCCGTATGTCAATGAAAAAGCGGCGGCAGGGATCACCACCCTCAAAACGCTCCCGGCGTTTTCCACATCATCCGCCCGTGAATCCACGGCAACGAAGCCGAACATCCCGAGACATAGGATACAGATAATTGTTTTCAAAGGAAAAATTATTCTCCTTTAAAAACCGGTTTGCGTTTTTCGAGAAAGGCCGAGGTGCCTTCAATTCGGTCCTGTGTGGAAAAGGCGACGGTCTGGGCGAATTTCTCAAACATCAGACCGGTATAGATGTCCGAATTGGCCCCGACATTGATGGCGGCCTTGGACATGGCGATGGCGACAGGCCCCTTGGCCCGGATTTTTCCGGCCATTTCCAGTGCCCTGGGTAAAAGATCTTCACTTTTTTCGACGACCTGATTCACCAGACCGATTTCCCTGGCTTCACCTGCGCCGATGATGTCGCCGGTGAAAATCAGCTCTTTTGCTTTTCCGATACCGACCAGTCGCTGGAGACGCTGGGTGCCCCCGGCTCCGGTGATGATGACGACCTTGACGGCTTTATCTCTTCGGCACCGTCGGATTGCATCCTGAATTTCTTCCCATGTTTTAGGATCCAGGGCATTTCTTTTTTCAGGCCGGTTCAGGGTCAGTACGGCGATCTCCCCCTGGTTTTCCAGAATGACATTCTGATAGTCCATTTTTCCATCCCTTTCATTTACAATGGCCATCAAGTAAAAATACTAAGGAAAACTACAGGCCGATGGCATTTGCGATGTGTTGCCTTTTGATTTTCGAGTGACCGAACATCAACTCGCTTTCCTTGGCGTGCTTGAAATACAAGCCGACGGCAAATTCATCGGTGAAACCGATACCGCCGTGAATCTGCTGGCTTATCCGGGTGGCGTTGACATAGGTGTCGCTGCACCAGGCCTTGGCCATGGCGGCTTCCACTTCCCCGGAAGCACCGCTGGAGATGGCGGATGCGGCCTGATAGGCGATGAGTTGAGCCCCCTGGAGGTCAATGGCCATTTCCGCGCAGAAATGCTGAATGGCTTGAAATTTTCCGATGGGAACACCGAACTGCTTTCGCTGGGATGCATAGTTTACCGTCATATCCAGCACCTGTTTGAATCCCCCGATCATCTCTCCGCATTTCAGCACCATGGCCTTTGTCTTCATCCGCTCCAGCGCCGCTTTTGCGTTATCGGCTTCGGCGATGACATTTTTCCCGGAAACCCGTACATTGGCGCATGCGACGACGAATTTCCGCTCTTCCGTGATGGTCCGAAGGGCGGAAACCCTAAGGCCGGAGGATTTTGAATCCGCCAGGCAGAGAATGGGGCTGCGGTTCTGATCTTCAGCGCAGAAAAGGATCATGTCCGCCACATCGGCGTGGGGAACGAGAAGGGCTTCCCCGTTTAAGATATAATCGCCGTCAGGGTTCCGGCCTGTTGAGATGACGGTTTTTCGGCCCGCCGGGACGGGGGTTTCATCGGGAAGGGCCACGGTGAATATCTTTTTCCCGTCGATCAGCCGCGGCAGATAAGCTTCCTTTTGGGCATCGGAACCCGCTTCGGAAATCAGAAACCCCGCCATCACCGGGCTTGCAAACAGGGGTGAGGGGAGCTGGGCTTTTCCCAGTTCTTCAAACAAAACGAATAAATCCAGAAAAGCGCCTTCACTGCCGCCGTATTTTTCTTCAAATACCAGACCCAGCCATCCCAGGTCGGCCATTTTTTTCCAGATTTTGGGAGAATATCCCATATCGCTTTTCCGGATTTCTCTGACCACGTCAAAGGGGCATTCCTTGGCGAGAAATTCCTGAAAGGATTTTTTCAGCATGTTCTGTTCCGGCGTTAATTCAAAATCCATACTTCGCTCCTTACGTTTTTGATTTAATGATTTGTCCCTTTAACGCGGCAGGCCGAGCCCTCTCTGGGCGATGATGTTTTTCAGCACTTCCATGGAACCGCCCTGGAGAGTATAGCTGGGACCCCAGAGATAGCAAGCGGCAACGTCGATGGCCGGGGACAGCGTTTCACTTCCCTTCCGGATGGTGGAAGAAGGCCCCATGATTTTCATGGCCGTGTCGTTTAATTTCTGCTCGTACCGGGTACAGAAGGCCTTGCTGATGGCCGCCTGGCTGGTGGGCTTTTTACCCTGATCGATGATCCATGCGGTATTGTAGCACATCAGCCTTCCCACGTTGAATTCGATTTCAAGCTGGGCCATCACGTCCTTTATCCAGCCGTAGTAGTCGGAGTGTCTGTCCTCCGGGGTCATCTCGGCAATGTATTTTCGAAGGGCCGTATAAACGGGATAATTCTGCAGGAGCCGCTCGATGCCCGATCGCTCGTAATCCACCTGGGCCATAATCTGTTTGAAGCCGTCCCCCTCCTTCCCCACCAGGCTAGTCGCGGGGATTTTCACATTATCGAAAAATACCTCGTTGAAACTGTGTTCCCCGGCGATGTTGATCAGCGGGCGGATGGTGACCCCGGGGGCCTTCATGTCGATGATGAATTCGCTGCAGGTCTGGTGTTTGGGAATGGACTCGTCGAAACTGGTTTTGGCCAGGAGCCATCCGTAATCCGAGAGGTGGCCTTCACTGGTCCATACCTTCTGACCGTTCACGATGTAAAAATCCCCTTCTTTTCCGGCGGTGGTGGCCACCGCCGCCAGGTCCGAGCCCGCGTCGGGCTCGCTGAACAGAAGGCAGAACATGGCCCCGTCCTCTGCTTTCACGATCCTCGGCAGGAATTCCTTCTTCTGTTCTTCTGTTCCGAATTTCATCAATGCCGGACCGATCTGACGTTCCGCCATGAAATGATACCCCGTGGGGGCCTGGTATCTGTACATCTCCTCCAGCATGATCATCTTGTCCACCTGGCCCTTGCCCTGTCCGCCGTATTCCTTGGGCCAGTTGATGCCGATCCAGCCCCGCTGGGCCATTTTCCGGGAGAAAGACTTGGAGACTTCCGCCACAATGGCCTTGCTGGTCACTTCAAAAGTCCCGGCAGCCACTTCCGACTCTACAAATTCCCGGACCTGCCGCCTGAGTTCGTTCTGTTCTTCTGTGAATTCAAAATCCATGAAAATGCCTCCATTTTTCGGTATCCGACCTATTTCTTAGGAATATACGCGCCGTTCTGAACAATGGCCACGACGGTTAAGGGGCCGTCAATGCGAAGATAGCGGTAGGTGTGTTTCACTCCCTTGGGGATATACACCGCGCAGGGAGTCGTGGCCGTATAAGTTTCGTCTCCAAGAGTGACCTCGATCTCCGCGTCTCCGGGTTTGCTGATGTAAACATAGGCCTCGCTCTGGTCGTGGTAATGGGTATAAGCGATGGGGCGTTCCTGGTGAATCTTTTTATGAATGCCCCCGGCGATGAAAAAATCCGAGCCCGGGACCAGTTCATTGTCCAGAAGGATCTGGTATTTTCCCGGCACGTGGGCGTCGAACTGGTCGATAACCTTGGGCTGCCGGACCACGCATTTTTCGTATTTTTTTTCTGACACGCTAAATCCCTCCTTTTTGAGGTCTGTGGTTATTCCCCTGTGAAGACGGGTTTTCTTTTTTCCATGAAGGCCTTAACGCCTTCCTTGAAATCACGGGTTTCAAAACAGATGGCCTGCATGTTGGCCTCGATTTCCATTAAGCCCCCAAGGCTTGCCGGCCAGTTGTTCAGAGCGCTTTTGATCATGGCATAACTCCGGCCCGGACCGGCGGCGAATTTTACCGCCAGGGCCATGGCTTCATCCATCAGGGTTTCGTGGGGAACCAGCTTGTTCAAAAGCCCCATGGCATTGGCTTCCGCGGCATCAAACAGCCTGCCCGTGAGCATGAGTTCCTTGGCCCGGTGAACCCCCACCCGCAGGGGAAGAAAATAAAACCCCCCCATGTCCGGGACCAGCCCGATGCCCACAAAGGATTCCGCGAATTTGGCCTTATCCGAGGCGTAAATCACATCACAGGCCAGGGCCATGTGCAATCCTGCTCCCGTGGCCGGTCCGTTGACCGCGGCGATAATGGGTTTTTCCAGTTCAACCATGTATTTTATGAGCTTCTGCACGTTTTTCAGCCGGTCTCTTCCGGCGGGAGACTTAACGCCCTCCATGGTGGAAATGTCCCCCCCGGCGCAGAAAGCCCTCCCCGCCCCGGTGATCAATACGGTTTTGACTTCCGGATCGGTATGATAACTGAAGAATTCTTCTTTGAGTTCCTCCCGCATCACCAGATCCAGCGCATTGAGTTTGTCCGGAAGGTTCAACGTGATCTTGGCTATGCCGTCCTTTTTTTCAACCAGAATTGTTTTATACCCCATGAAAACGTCCTCTCTTTTTATCGGGTGGATCATGACCCAACCCTCATCACCTATCGCCTATCGCCTATTGCCTATTGCCTATTGCCTATCACCCATCGCCTATCGCCTATTATTTTTATCCCACCTCATTTCCAAAAACCGCAACGGCGCTTAACTGGGGGGGGCCGCCGAAGGTGTGGGACAGGCCGAGCCGGGGATTTTTCACCTGCCGCTGAGGGTTGTCCACTTTCTGCTGGAGTTGTTTGTAAATTTCATAGGTCATGCGAAGGCCCGAGGCGCCGACGGGATGCCCAAAGCATTTCAGACCACCGTCGATATTGACGGGAAGCCCCCCGTCCCTGGTAAAAAAGCCGGAATCGATGTCTTCCCGGGCATTGCCCCATCGGCTGAACCCGAAGTTTTCATAAATGGCCAGCTCGGTGATGGTGAAGCAGTCATGGACCTCTGCCACGGACAATTCTTCCCGGGGATTCCTGATGCCGGCCATGTCATAAGCCTTTTTCGATGAGGTCATCAGTGAGTTGAATTTAATCCAGTCGAAATTGGGCCGGGTATGGGGGAGCATGGCGTCCATGGCGATGCCGAATCCTTTAAGATAAATGGGATCGGGCCTGAACTTTTTGGCCAGCTCCCGGGTGGTGATGATGGCGCAGGCTGAGCCGTCGCTGTTGCCGCAGCAGTCAAAAAGTCCCAGGGGCCATGCGATGATGGGTGCTTTGACGGCCTGTTCCAGGGTGATTTTATTGTGGAAATGGGCCCTTGGCGCGAGTGCGCCGTTATCATGGTTTTTCACGGCGATTTTGCCGATAAGGGCTTTTCCTTCTTCGATGGAGAGGCCCTGCTGTTCGAAATACCGGGTGGCGATCATGCCGAAAGACCCCGGGGAAGTTCTCCTGGCTTCCAGAACCGGGCTCATGCCCCTGCCCGTTCCCAGGCCGGGATACCCGGTATCCTTGAGTTTTTCAACCCCCAGGGCCAGGACGATGTCATAAACCCCGCTGGCAACGGCCATACAGGCTTCCAAAAGGGCGATATGGCCTGATGCGCACCAGTTTTCGTTTCGGATAATGGGGATATTGTTGAATTTCAAGGCATTGGCAGCAATGGTGCCCCCCACGCCGATCAGGGGCGCTGAAGCCGTTGCCAGCCAGCAGCCCTGTATGTCGTCCGGCCCCACGCCGGCATCTTCATAAGCCTCATATACGGATTCGATGGCCAGGTCTTCCAGGCCCATATCCCACCGTTCGCCGAATCGTGTACATCCCATTCCGATGATGGCGACTTCGTCTTTTATACTTCTTGCCATTTCATGACCCCCTTTATTTAATCGGTCGCAATTTCCAGAAATAATTGTGAAACCCGGCCCCTTCGTAAAGTCTTCTGAAGGTGGGTTCAACCTTCATCCCGACGGCGGTTTCCTCGGCGACAAAGTCCGTCATGAGCCCGTAAAACCGGATATTGCCCTCGAATTCGGCAACGGTCTGGATGAGCACCGGATCATCGCTCCGCCCGGCGAGATTATCCCGGGTAAAGGTATACACGGTACCGGTCCTGTCGCTTAACCGGAGCTCTTCGTAATTGTCCTTGCTGCGGCAGTTGTAACAAATCCGCTGGATGGGATAGGCGGCGGTGCCGCAGGCCCTGCATTTTGAAGCGTAGAGCCGGGTGGATGTTTTGTTTTCCCGCCAGGTGGCAGTTGCCGAGGGCAGCAGCCGGAAGGGTTCTCCCGGAAGAGCCTCGACGATATTCTTATAACTTAAAAACCGGGCATAGGACGTAAACATCATTTTATTTTCCACCAGGGATTTCATGGTGCGCCGGCTCCGGTTTTCCCCGACCTTGTCGGTGGTTTTGAACAGCAGGGCATCGGCCCCGTCGCCGTAAGCGGCTAGAATCAGAAGGTCCCCGGGGACGGCTTCTTCAAGGGCCTGTGAAAGCATCATCAAAGGATGGGCGGCGCCGCAGTGCCCCACATTTCCCAGCAGAGAGTCCTGTATCTGGGCATCGGTGAACCCCAGGGATTTTGCGAGTCCTTTCAGGGTTCGGTCATCCGGAGCCGGTAAAATGACTTTGGAAACGGTGCCGGGTTGAACGTTGTATTTTTTCATCAACCCCGAGACCGCTTCCTTCATGTTCCGGGTATAGCCTTCACCCAGGACGAAACGTCCCTCCCACTGTTTGATAAACTGGTCCTCGGGGTTCCGCCAGACGTCCATCATGTCGTTTGAAACCGCAAATCCTCCTTCATAGTCCGCGACGACATCATCGTCACCCACCAGCACGGCACCGGCACCGTCGCCGAACAACTGTTCCTGGTCGCTTTTAGGGTATGCCGTCCGGGTATCCGCCGCGGTTACGACAACCTTTTTGGCGGATTTGCCGGCAATGGCGTCAAGTGCAGCCCTTAGTGCGGCCGTTGACGATCTTAAGGAATTGGTGAAATCCATGGTGAGCACATTTCGTTCCAGGTCCACGGCCGCAGCAATAAGGGCGGCGTTCATCTTCTCGGCATAAGAAGATGTGGTAGACGCAAAATACAGACCGTCTATTTCTTTCCGGTCCATTTTGTTCAGGCAGTTGATCGCGCCCTCCACCGCCATGGTTATACTGTCCTCGTCGCTGTTTGCGATGCTTCTTTCACCGGCCGTTGCGCCTCTTCCCCAGGCGGAAGCGATGATTTTTCGCTCCATCCGGAGTATGGGGACATAGCCGCCGTAAGATACGATTCCCGCCATGATTCAATCCTCCTTATTTTGTCAGGTCAATTCCATTGGCCTCTGCCACGATGTTTGCAATTTCATCCATGATTTTATTCAGATCGTAATCCTTGGGTGCGTAAACTCTCCGGATAATGTTTTGATCCATTTTCTCGTAATCGGCTTTGGGGATAATGCCCCCCAGCACCACCGGAACGTTTTCAAGCCCCCTTTCCCGCATGGCCCGGATGACTTCCGGCACCAGTTTCAGATGAGACCCGCTGAGAATGGACAGCCCTACGACATGCGCGCCTTCCTGCATGGCGCTCTCCGCGATCTGTTCGGGGGTCATGCGGATGCCCTCGTAGACCACATCCATGCCTACGTCCCTGGCTTTCACCGCGACCTGTTCCGCACCGTTGGAATGGCCGTCAAGCCCGGGTTTTCCCACCAGCATTTTGATATTGCGGCCCAGGGCGAGACCGATATTCCTGACCTTTTGGTTTACGGCAAGGGTTTTTTCTCCTGAGGCGTCTCCCGTAATTACGCCTGAAATCCCCGTGGGGGCACGGTATTCACCGAACACCGCCCGCAGCGCGTCCGACCATTCCCCGGTGGTGACCCCGTTTCGGGCGCAGGCAAGGCTGGCGTCCATGATGTTTTCTTTCTTGAAAAGGGCCTCTTTGAGTTTGTCCAGGCTGGCCATGGCCTTGTCCTTGTTTCTTTGTTTTTTGAATTCCTCCAGAAGGACGAGTTGTTCGATTTCCACGGATTCATCCACGGTCAGAAAGGAATCCTCCATGCCCTGAACCAGGAGGGAGGGTTCGGATTCTTTAAACTGGTTGATGCCCACGACCGTCCGGTCGCCGGTTTCAATGGCGCACAGCCTCCTGGCGTTGCTTTCAACCAGGCTTCGTTTCATGTAACCCGTTTCAAGAGCCGTGATGGCGCCGCCCATTTCCATGATCTTGTCCAGTTCGGCCCTGGCGGCCTCCTCCAGCTCCACTTCTTTTTTCGAAATAACCGTAGATCCCTCAAAAATATCGCCGTATTCCAGAAGATCGGTTTCAAAGGCCATAATCTGCTGCAGGCGCAGGCTCCATTGCTGGTCCCATTTCCTCGGAAGCCCCAGGGCTTCGTTCCAGGCCGGCAGTTGCACGGACCTGGCACGGGCGTTTTTGCTCAGCACCACGCCTAAAAATTCATAGATGATCCGGGCGATGTTGTTTTCCGGCTGCTGGTCGGTAAGTCCCAGGCTGTTCACCTGAACTCCGTATCGGAACCTGCGGAGTTTGGGGTCGGCGACCCCGTAACGGGTCCTGCAGATGTCGTCCCACATTTTGGTGAAAACCCGCACCTTGCACATTTCTTCAATAAACCGGATGCCCGCATTCAGGAAAAAAGAGATCCTTCCCACGACTTCGGGGAAAACCTCGGGTTTGATGTCGCCGACGGACCTGACCGTATCCAGTACCGTAATGGCGTTTGCCATGGTGAAGGCGATTTCCTGAACCGGCGTGGCTCCGGTTTCCTGAAGATGATAGGAACAGATGTTGATGGGATTCCAGTTGGGGATCCGGTTCACCGTGAAGCTGATGGTCTCGGCCGTCAGACGCATGGAGGGCTGGGGCGGAAAAATATAGGTTCCCCGGCTGAGGTATTCCTTGAGAATGTCGTTCTGGGTCGTTCCCCTTAACATGGAAATGTCGGCGCCCTGTTTTTCCGCAGTCGACAGGTAAAGGGCCAGGAGCCAGGCCGTGGGAGCGTTGATGGTCATGGACGTATTCATTTTTTCAATGGGGATTCCATCGAAAAGAGTTTCCATGTCCTCGATATTTCTCATGGGGACCCCGAGTTTGCCCACTTCTCCTCTGGCCAGCACATGGTCGGAATCATAGCCCGTCTGGGTGGGCAGATCAAAGGCGATGCTCAGGCCCGTCTGGCCTTTGGACAGGTTGGACCGGTATAAACGGTTGGATTCGCTGGCGCTGGCGTATCCGGAATAGGTTCGCATGAGCCAGGGTTTGTCCTTGGGATGATTTACGGGTTGATTTACACTTTCCTTCATGACATCTCCATATCTTTAATGTTCAAATCTGTTTTGCCGGGATTAAGTATTCAAGCAAAAAGCCTGCCATGCATTCTCGTTGACATGTAACATATTGGTTTTAATCAAATTCATCAAACACCACCGGTGAGACCGGTGCCTGATCGATGTATACGAATATCTACATACTGAAGGGGAACCAATTTTTGCAGATTGAAATTGCATCACATTATTTAAATTCAACACCGTGTATAAAATATTATTCATATCGAGAAAAATATACAGAAATCAGATAAGGCGATGTTTTTTCATTTTCTGGTAGAGACCGGTTCGATGAATTCCCAGGCGGCAGGCGGCATCCGTACGGTTGTTGCCGGAATTTTTCAACATTTCGACAATGGCATGCTTTTCCGCTTCATTCAAGATCTCTTTTAACGTCCCCGAAGGCCCTGAAGCAGGCTGGACCGTGTTTCCTGCTTTTTGAACAGCGGGCGGCAGATCCTCAAGTTCAATCTGGTCCCGGTTGCAGACGATGAGGGCCCGTTCAATCACATTGCGGAGCTCCCGGGTGTTTCCCGGCCAGTCGTGGCTCATCAGCGCGTTCATGGCGGCGGTTGAGATGGAATGGATATTTTTGGGAATTTCTTTTTTCAGCTGGGTTAAAAGATGCAGGCCCAGGGTGGGGATATCCTCCCTCAGCTCCCTTAAGGGCGGCAGCTTGATATTGATGACGTTCATTCGATAATAGAGGTCAAGACGGAATTCACCTTTCCGCATGAGATCCTCGAGGTTGCGGTTGGTAGCGGTGATGATCCGGAAATCGATTTTCTGCGGGTGCCCCCCGACTTTTTCGATTTCTTTTTCCTGGAGGACCCGCATCAGCTTGATCTGAAGATTAAGCGGCAGATCACCGATTTCATCCAGAAAAATCGTTCCGAACTGGGCCAGTTCGAATTTGCCGATTTTCCCTTTTTTATCGGCCCCGGTAAAAGCGCCGGGTTCATATCCGAACAATTCGGATTCAAAGAGTTCACCGGGAATGCTCGAACAGTTCACCCGGACAAAGGGTCTGCCTTTTCTCGGGCTCTCGCGGTGGATGGCATGGGCAAAGAGTTCTTTCCCGGTGCCGGATTCGCCGGTGATCAAGATGGGAGAATCGGTCGCCGCCGCCTTTCTGGCCATGGCTTTGGCGTTCCGGATGGCCTGGGTCTGCCCGATGATATGATCAAATCCGTAACGGCTGTCGTAGACCTGCCGCAATTCCTCCTTGTACTGTTCGATTCTTCCCTTCAGGCGGTTGATGAGGGTATTCAGCTCGTTTAACTGCTCCGTATGCCAGAAAAGGATTTTGCCCACGGCGCCGATGACCCTTCCTTTTCGGGTAAAGGGAATCCGGGAAACGATCCGGTGATCGCCGTCCAGGATCATGGGCGTGCCCACATCGGCCTTTCCGGTTTCCAGGACCTTGTGGACCCTGGAATGGGGGAGCACCTGGGAAATATGACGGCCCACGGCATCTTTCTGGGAAAAGGAGCTCATGTTCTCGTAACTTTTGCTCATGAACCGGATAATTCCCCCGGCGTCTACGATGACATAGCTTTCGTGGGGATTGTCGAGAAGGGAGAAGAGAATATCCCTGGGGATATTGTTCACCAGGGCTGTTTCTTCCGGGGTTATGGCCGGTTCCTCAGGTTCGTTCATGGATGATCCCGCTGTTCGAACTGCGTAAAGTATCCCGGAGTTTTTCCGTCAGCCGGCAAAGCCCGTAAAAAGGGTTGCCGATGTCGACCTGTTCGATGAGGCGCAAAATATTTTCTTCTCCCCCCAGGGTTTCCATCCCGAAGCTGCCGAACCGTTCCCGGTAAAGGAGCAGGATCCAGGATATCCTGTTGTGTCGCCGGCGCTGGTTGTCATCCGAGGAGATCAGGTGATCCTGGTGAGCCTTGAGACGGGTCAGGAGCTCTTCCTGACCCCACCCTTCAAGGGCCGATGTCATGACGATACCCGGCTGCCACCCGCTTTTGTCCATCCAGCCCAGCGATTTTACCGCTTCCAGATCGTTTAGCGCTTTCTGAGCCAGTGCCTTCTGATCGGCCTTGTTGATCACCAGGATATGGGGGATCTCCATGATCCCCGCTTTCATGAACTGGAGGGAATCGCCGCTTCCCGGCTGCACCACGAACACCACCGTATCCACCACCTCGTCGATTTCCGTCTCGGACTGCCCCACGCCGACGGTTTCCAGAAGGATAACGTCATAGGCGGCCTCGAATACGGTCATCAGATGGCGGGTGCGCCAGGCCAGGCCCCCCAGGTGCCGGCCGGCGGCCATGCTCCGGATAAAAACACCGGGATCCGTCGGGTCCCAATTGATCCGGGCCCGGTCCCCCAGCAAGGCCCCCCCGCTCTTGCGGCTGCTGGGATCCACCGATATCACGCCGATGGTTTGGTTCTGATTCCGGTATTCTCCGATCATCCGGGAGATGAGGGAGGATTTTCCCACTCCCGGAGGGCCGGTGATGCCGATGATATGGCGCCCCGGCCGGGGGTTCCGGCTTAACTGCTCGATCAATTCCGAAACCCGGCCGATTTCTTCGGGTCTGCGGTTTTCAAGAAAATTCAATGCCCGGGCCACGGCCATTTTATTCCCGAGCAGAACGTCGGAAATGCTGATGTGATGTTTCAAATTAAACTCTTTCCGTCAGTCTTTTTTTCTTTCCCCATCCGCCGTGTATTCATACCACCCCTTGCCGGTTTTTCTTCCCAGCTGCCCGGCCAGTACTTTTCGTCTCAGAATGGACGGCGGATAAAACCGGAAATCCTTTTCTTCCTCGTAAACATTGTTATAGGCCATCAGTTGAACATCCAATCCAACCAGATCGCTGGTTTCCAGGGGTCCCATTTTTCGCCCGAAAGCCAGCCGTACCCCCTTGTCGATGTCTTCCGGGGTGGACACACCGTTTTCCACCAGCCGCATGGCTTCCATATTGGTCAGCATGTTCATGCGGTTTAACACGAATCCGGCGATATCCCGGTAAACCATGATGGGCTCCTTCCCGATGAACCGGACAAAATCAGCACCGGCAGCAAGGGTTTCGTCGCTGGTGGAGATACCCTTGATGACTTCGACCGCCATCATCATGGGAACGGGATTAAAAAAGTGGAGGCCCAGAAATTTTTGGGGTCTTCGCACCGCGGCGGCCAGAGCGCTGATGGGGATGGCGGAGGTATTGGACGCGACGATGGTGTTGGCGCCGATATACTCATCGAGGTTTTTATAAAATTCATGTTTGACATCGATTTTTTCAAAGATGGCTTCAATGACCAGATCCGCATCCCGTGCCGGGGCCGGATCAACCGTTGTCGCGATACGCCCCATGACGGCATCCACGGAATCGGAAACCTTGCCTTTTTCGACAAGCTTGGAAATGGACCATTTGATTTTACTCACCGCATTGTCGAGAAGCTCCTGCTTCATGTCAAACATGACCACGGCCAACCCGTTCTGGGCGCAAACCTGGGCGATACCGTTTCCCATGGTGCCGCATCCCGCAACGAAAACTTTCTTAAACTCCATGTCATACCCTCCTCTTGTTAAGATCATTAAACGCCTCGGAGCAAAAATGCCCGTTTTTTCAAGCAATATCGGTGCCATCAGTCGCCGGGCGTACCGTTGATCAATGAATTTTCGTCATATCAAGTCATTATGTTTTTGCCGCCTTGTAAGTAATTCCTGCCGGATGTAGCCGTATATCGACAAATGAATTCAGATTCACTGAATTAATTTGTAATATCAGGAGTATATCTGTCAATAACCTGCTGATTAAAATTATCGACACGTATAACAATTTCTACGGTTTAATTCAATTTTTATTTCACGGAAGAGAACCTTGTTTATTGACTGGAAGGACGCCTTTTGTTATGCCCTTGCAAAATTTATCACGCCCCTGCCGGACATGACCGTGTTATCGGTCGGAGACACCCCGGTATGGGCCGCAATGCAGGCCGGAAGTCATCTTCCGCGGCATCATTTGCTCGTTCACATTTTTTTTTGAAAAGGAAAGCCTAACATGGAAAGAACGTTGTCCATCATCAAACCCGACGGGGTCAGCCGCAAAATTATCGGTGAAGTGATCAAACGGCTGGAAGAAAATCAGCTCAACATCATTGCGATGAAAATGATCCATATGACCCGGGCCCAGGCCCAGGGATTTTATGCCGTACACCGGGACCGGCCTTTTTTCGCGAGTCTGACCGGTTTCATGACTTCCGGACCGGTGGTGGTGATGGTGCTTGAGGGGGAAAACGTCATTGCACGGTACCGGAAACTCATGGGCGCCACCAATTACAAGGAAGCCGAAGAAGGAACCATCCGGAAGGATTTCGCGACGGACATCGAAAAAAACGTGGTTCACGGTTCCGACTCCCCGGAAACCGCGGCATTTGAAATCGGCTATTTTTTCAACAGTTTTGAAATTATGAGCTGATGCGGCGACAAAACCGTCTGGATCATATCGCGGTTGTTTTAAACAAGCCCCGGTTCTCGACCAATATCGGAGCGGCAGCCCGGGCCGTCAAAAACATGGGCCTGGGCCGGCTGGTGGTGGTGAACCCCGAAGATTTCGATCCGGACAAGGTCAACCGCATGGCCACCCATGCCGCATCGGACGTGGTCGGCGATATGCGGGTTCACGAAAGCCTTAAACAAGCGCTTTCCCCTTATACCTATGTCGTGGGCACCACGGCCAGGCTCGGGGGCGAACGCCAAGGTGTCTTTTCACCCGCGGCAATGGCGGAAAGGCTGATCGACATTTCAGCGGAAAACGAAATCGCGCTGGTGTTCGGGCCGGAAGACAGAGGGCTCACCAATGACGAAATCCGCCTCTGCCATGAACTGGTCAACATCCCCACCGCCGATTTTTCATCCCTGAACCTGGCCCAGGCGGTGATGATCCTGTGCTATGAAATCTTTACCGCTTCCAAGGAAGGGGGGCCCGGATTCATCCCCAGAATGGCCAGCCGGTATGAGCTCGACAGCATGTATGAGCAGCTGAAAGACATCCTGGTTCGCATCGATTATATCAAACCCGACAACCCCGATTACTGGCTGCGATATATCCGGCGCTTCCTGTCCCGGGTCGGTCTTCGTGCCAGGGAAGTGGGCATTATCCGGGGGCTTTGCCGCCAGGTGATCTGGTACGGCCATAAGCGGTACCAGGATGGTCTGAAGGATGGGGAGTCCGGTATTCAGCGTTAGGTGCCGGGATTATAAACTTTATTCAACACCCGGCAACTCCTGAAACCGTAACACCTTGATATTTAATATCTTGCATCCGCAAAATCCACCCATCCCCCGGCCTCCACAAGAGACCGGTCGAAATCCGATATCGTAAAAGGGATTTCCGCTTTCCGGCCGTTACCGGTAACACTGAACAGTTTTTTCCCCCAATCGGTTTCAATGTGAGTGTCGGGGCCGAAGAAGGTGGTGAAAAGATATTCAATGGTTTCCGTTGGAAGTTCCACCGCCATCATACCGCAGTTGAACATGTTCTGACGGAATATCCGGGCAAAGCTGACGGCAATGACCAGGTTGATGCCGTTGACTTCCAGTGCCCAGGGGGCATGCTCCCGGGACGATCCGCAGCCGAAATTGCTCCGGGTGACGATGATGCTGTTTCCAGCGATGTCCGTTTCCGGATTGAATTCCTCCATGCGCAGATCTTCCAGAAGATGGGGTCTCAAATTTTCCTTGGAAACTCCGGTCAAATGTTTGGCCGGTATGATTTCATCCGTATTGATATCCGACCTGTCGAGGAAAAGCACACGGCCGCTGAAGTTTTTCATGATGTTCTCCTTGTGTCTATCGCTTTCCCATAAAAAGCTTCGAATTGGCGATATACCCGGCAATGGCTGACTCGGCCGCCGTAGCCGGACTCATCAGGTGTACCATTCCCCCTTTGCCCATCCGGCCGTAAAAATTGCGGTTGGTGGTGGAAGCACAGACCTCTCCTTCGGCCAGGACTCCGTTGCTCATCCCCAGACAGGCTCCGCAGGTGGGGTTGGTGATGCAGAACCCTGAATCGGCGAAAATCGCAAGAAGGCCTTCGGCCATTGCCCGGTTGAATATGTCTGTGGTGGCCGGCGAGACAATGCCCCGGACGGCATCGCTGATTTTCCGGCCTTTTAAAACTTCAGCGGCCACACGAAGATCGCCGATGCGGCCGTTGGTGCAGGATCCGATATAAACCTGGTCGATTGGGGTTCTGGGCAGCTTGCTCACAGAAATGACCTGATCGGGTTTGAAGTCGAAGGTGACCATGGGTTCCAGATCGGAGACATCAATATCGATGACGGCATCATATGCGGCGTCGGGATCCGAGGCCCACCGGCGAAAATCCTTTAA
>DIKO01000026.1:2878-3582 GCA_002423615.1 Desulfobacteraceae bacterium UBA5616 | reverse complement strand
CAATCTGGCTGTAGCCGAACTTCATAACGATGAACTGGTTGCGGTCACAAGCCAGAGAAGTTCCATCATGTCTCTGCGCGATGCGCTGACCCGCAAAATTGAAGCGATCGCCTTTCTTGCCGGCGGCAGGGTCCAGAACGGAAACGGGTACCCTTCCTGGCAACCGAATATGCAATCGGCGCTTCTGGCTCGAAGCAAGGCCGTCTATCAGGAAATCTTTTTCCAACCTCCCCGGATCGAGGAGATTCACGCCGGCTTGGAATGCGGCATCATCGGCGCCAAATTTACCGGCATGGACATGATTTCCATCGGCCCCACCATGAAATGCCCCCATTCGCCTTCGGAAAGACTCTTTATTCCATCTGTCGAAAAGGTGTGGCGGTTCCTGGCGGCCTTGCTGGAATCCTACGGCAAATAACCCTGTGCAATGAAAAGGGCGGCAAGTCTCCAAACGCTTGCACAAAAACGAGGTCTCACTTTGGAAAGAAACAGAGGAAAAAGCCTGATGTTCTGGATAACGCGTCATGGTGTGCATCCAGGCGTTCGGAAATGGCACTGAAATCCGATCGGTATCTGGCATGCGCTTTGCTTAATCATAGACGAAACCTGTTGAACCGTTACCGGGAGAAATGGGAGGTGAATATGGCGCATGTGCGGTGGGATATTCTCAATTCCGAGGGTTCTTACGAAGACAGGCTGAAACG
>DIKO01000026.1:0-2773 GCA_002423615.1 Desulfobacteraceae bacterium UBA5616 | reverse complement strand
AGATGAACGATCCTGAAATGATGGCGTTTGAACAGCCTGAGGAGGTTTTTGAGCGTCATGGTGCGATTGTCATTTGCGCCCACATCCCCGGAGTGAGAAAGGAAAGCATTTATGTCGGGGTTCGGGGCAATAGATTGACCGTTGAAGGTGAGCGCTTAATGGCTGCCGATATGATTTTGCCCCAAGGGTTTGTCAATGAAAGTTGTTATCGAAGTTTCAGAAAAGTTTTCTTTATTCCCGATTCGGCCCGGAAAAGAAGAATACGGGCCAGGCTCAAGGGCGACATCATTCGCATTGAAATTCCCCACAATCGATAACTGCTTAGAATCCTGATAAAATATCCTGTCCGGTCAAATCCGTCACACACGACGGCCGCCCGAATCTCAATTCGAGCGGCCGTTTTCTTTTTGTGCGCCAGGTTGATTCAGGATTGTTCGAACACGGCGGCTGGATCTCAAAAAGATTTGTTGACCGGCAAACGCAATGTATTTTAGGATCGTACTCTTTAGCGGTCAATCATATGTGAGCATTGGCGGGAGCCGCGCAACACTGCATGGCGACGTCAGACGCAGTTTTTCAAAAGCCTGTCATTGGTTTGCATAAGGGCTTTGAAATCGCTTGATTTGACGGCATCGAAATAAGACAAAATTGTGACGGCGATGTAAAAGGTTCATGCCTCGCAACCCCCTGCCAATGCGGCGTCTTTTGTATGCTACGGCAATGCGGGTTGCCGTTCAACGCAGAAATCGGAATTTTTACCAAGTCGTCCTTTGACAGGTCCGAAGCAACCGATTAAGGGGCAATGGATGGAGAGAAAGATTTTAATTGTCGACGACGAGGCGTCAACCCGGGAATTTTTTAAAGACGTTTGCACGGATGCCGGATATACGGTCATTGACGCCGACGGCGCAGAGCGAGCTCAGGAAATTCTGCTGAAGGAAAAAATAGATGTTATTTTTCTGGATCTAAAGCTTTTCGGAGTCAACGGGATTGAACTTTGCCGGAAGATACGAAAATGCCATCCCCTGGCAATCATTTACGCCATTACCGGCTGGAGAGCGTTGTTTGAGATCGAAGAATGCCGTGAAGCCGGATTCGACGACTATTTCACCAAGCCGATTGATCCGGACATGCTGTACAAGGCAATTGCCGAGGCTTTCGAAAAACTGGACCGCTGGCGGGAATGGTACAAAAAAATATAGCGCTTGGTTATCCGATTCAAGGCCATTCCGAGTTTCCCGAAACCTGCAAACATTGCGCATCCATCGGGCACTCAATAGACAACTTCCGATGCGGGATTTTGCCATTCCCCGGATGCAAACAAAAAAACTTTCCGCATATTTCCCTGAGCTGCGGCGGCGCAGGGTTCCAAAAGCGCCGTCTATTTGTTGATGGTGCCTAAAATCCCTCTGACCGCTGCCGGAATGTCGGCGGGCAGAACAATGACCTTTGAATTGTTCGATGAGGAGACCGCTTTAACCGCTTCCACATATTTTTCACCCAGCAGGAACATGACGGGCAATTCGTTGTTTTGAATCGCCTCGGTCACTTTGTGAATGGCTTTTTGATTGGCTTCGGCCAGAACTACCTTTGCCTCGGCATCTTTTCGTGACGCCTCCAGACGGCCCTCGGACTCAAGAATTGCGGCTGATTTTTCTCCTTCAGCCCGGGTGACCGTGGCCCGTCTCTGCCTTTCGGCGGCTGCCTGTTCTTCCATGGCGCTCTGCATGGTTTCCGAAGGTTTGATATCCTGAATTTCAACGGTCTTGAGGGTAATTCCCCAGTCAGCGATATCGTCGGAAATCGCCGTTTTAAGCTTGGCCTTGATCTGGTCCCGGGATGAGAGGGCATCGTCAAGGTCCATCTCGCCGACAATCGAACGCAGGGAGGTCTGCACCAGGTTCTGAATGGCGATGCGGTAGTTTTCCACCCCGTAAACGGCTTTTTCCGGAGAGAGGATATTGATATAGGCCACGGCATTGGCGATGATGACGACGTTGTCACGGGTGATGACGTCCTGGGAGGGAATATCCATGACGATGTCCTTGGTGGTGATCCTGTAGGCTACCCGATCGATATAGGGAACGATGATGTTCAGACCCGGCCCAAGGGTTTTATGAAATTTGCCCAGTCTTTGAACAACGTGTTTGCTTCCCTGCGGAACGATCCGGACGCCCAGGGCGATGGTGACAAATACCAGGATGACAAAAACCGATACCACGAACAGACCACCGGACATAAGAATCCTCCTTTAACCCATAGTCTTAAGATGATAGGGAATTTTGCTTTTCGACGATCAGCGTATTTCCCGAGATGTCCCTGACAACGACGCGATCGCCGACGGCCACCTGCTGATGGCAGATAAAAGGCCATTCGTCATCGCCCAGAAGCGGAGTGGTAAACCGGACCATGCCCCGTTTTCCTTCCTGGGGAGCTTGAATCACATGCCCGATTTCTCCTACAACGGCTTCCCGGGAAATTCCGGCCTTGGTACGGTCGATCATCAATGGCTTGAAAAATCTGAACCAGAGAAAGGTAAATGCCACCGAAGCAACGGCCCAGACAAATAATTGCCAGCTCAGGGACATGGCGGGGGAAAACCACAGAAATCCGGAAACAACAATTCCGGCAAGTCCGAACCAGAAAATGGTAAAACTGGGTATGAATATCTCGGCAATAATCAGCACCATGCCGAAAACCAGCCAGTGCCAGAAAAGAATTTCCATTGGAATCGCTCCTTGCGCCGCAAATGTCGCTCAAAAACCCTGCGCCT
>DIKO01000060.1 GCA_002423615.1 Desulfobacteraceae bacterium UBA5616 | reverse complement strand
AATTTTAGGTTAGCACAACCAAACAGCCAAACTGACAGCGGAAGGCCTCATAGAAGGTTACAATGGTCAAGGGCTTCCTTTTCTGGAACCCAAGGAACCCGAGATGGCGATGAAATGCATGTGGAACCAGTTTTACAAAGAACTCCCCGACGACTGGACCATTCCCGTATCCTATCTGTCCGTCAGCAGGAGAAAAGGCGGCCGTATTTCAATTTCAGACCAGACTTACGAACAACTGATGTTTGCCGGCCGTCACTGCATCGACCCCATTCCGGAGCTGGAAAATCCAAAGCAGCTTTACTATGCCAATAAGCTGAATTTCCAGACCCCTCCGAACAAGGACATGGCGACACTGACATGGCGGTACAAGGACGCCCTCAAGTATGACGACATGTGGACCTATGTGCCCACCCTCAGAAGAACCATAAGGATGGTATCCTCCGAACGGGCAAACCCCATCCGTGGATCCGCTTATACCTGGGACGATATATTCGGGTTTGACGGAAAGATTCCCCTTTTCAGCTATAAACTGCTGGGAGAACAAACCGTATTGAACCTCCAGAATCAGAAACTGCTGGCGGAGGAAATGGACCGGAAGAACTATCCCCACCATCCCATCCTCCATCATAATGAGGAGTATGAAACAGTACCCTGCTACCTAATCGAAATCACCCCGAAAGATACCCGTTATCCTTCATCCAAAAAGGTGGTATGGCTTGGGAAGGGAAATTTCAAGGTCACCTATGCGGAAATTTATGACAAAACCGGAAACTTCTGGAAGGGGTATTATAATGCTTCACAGAGGAGGAGTTTTCCGACGAAACACGGCATAGAGCCCTATCCCATCACCTCCGGAAGCGGTATGACGGATTTCAAAACCTTTTACTGGACCTACACCTGCACCGGTGGACTGGTTATGAACGGCGGCCCCGACCCCAGCTATTTTTCACCGGGTGCCATGGGAACCTTCTAAGAATCAACCTCCGGCCTCTTCCTGAAACATCCCCCGTGACCGATGACGGCGGGATCTTTCAGGGGACCGGAAAATTCAGTTTTATCCTATTTCTCCCGCACCGATCATGCCCCGGCAGGCCGTGATCTTTCCTCAATCTTCCGGATCAAATCCTCGATCAGCCCCACCACGGCCGCCTCCCGGGACAGGGTCTTGGCATGGTTCAATGTCTTTCTAGCCTCATCGTATTTTTCAAGCCTCACGTAAACCGAGGCCAGAAAAATGTAATTATCGATATTTTCCGGTTCTATTTCGATGGCTTTCCGATATTCGTCCGCAGCAGCGGGAAATTGCTTTCGGATGGAATAAATCCTTGCGAGATACCGGTGCGAATCCGCAGCATGTTTTTTGTCTGCAGCGGCGTTACGAAAGGATTCCTCAGCCCGTTTGAACGTTTCCATGGCTTCATTGGTTTTGCCCTGGGGCAGCAGACCATAAAATCCCTCCTTGAACAGGGACAATCCCCTTTCATAAGCATCACCTGGTTCAACAGGTGTTTCCTTTTTCCCGCAATTTGAAAGCACCGCGATCGCGATCAGAACGAACACCCAGGCGGAAAAGGCCCGGATTTTATGCCCTTGATTTTTCATGGAACGGCTCCTCAATGTCATTTTGATCCTTTAATGGGCCGCCGACCAGTTTTCCCCCCATCCCACATTGACCTTCAAGGGAACCTTAAGCTCCCAGATGCCTTCCATAACCTCCTTCACCAGATGGGTCATGGGGTCCAGTTCTTCCGGGGGCACTTCAAATACCAGTTCATCGTGGACGGTGAGCAGCATGGCGGATAAAAAACCCCGTTTTTCGATTTCCTCATCGATCCGAATCATGGCCAGCTTGATCAGATCCGCCGCAGTTCCCTGGATAGGGGTATTGACGGCGATGCGTTCGGCAAATCCACGGACATTCTTATCTTTGCTGTTCATCTCCGGTATCATCCGGATACGGCCTAAAAGCGTCGTGGTTTTCAATGTTTTTTCCGCTTCTTTAATGGTGCCGTCAATGAATTGCCTGACCCCTTTATACCTGGCAAAATAATGATCGATGTAATGCTTGGCCATTTTTTGACTGATCTTGAGCTCTTTGGACAGGCTGAAGGGGCTCATGCCGTAAATAATGCCGAAATTAATGATTTTGGCATGCCTTCGAAGTTCCGGCGTGATCATTTCCGGAAATACCTGGAAGACTTCGTTGGCGGTCCGGGTGTGGATGTCTTCCCCTTCCAGAAAGGCTTTTATTAAAATCGGATCCTCGGAGCAATGGGCCAGGATGCGCAACTCCACCTGGGAATAATCCGCAGATACCATGTGCCAGCCTTTCTGCGGAATGAACGCGCTTCTGATTTCCCTGCCCTCTTCGGTCCTGATGGGGATGTTCTGGAGATTGGGTTCGGAACTGCTCAAACGGCCGGTGGCCGTAACGGTCTGGTTGTAGGAGGTGTGAATTCTTCCGGTTTCCGGATGGATCAGGTCTATCAGGGCATCGGTATAGGTCGATTTTAATTTGGAAAGGGTCCGGTGCCGCAAAACCATGGCCGGCAATTCGTGCTGGTCCGCCAGGATGGTCAGGACATCCACATCTGTGGAATATCCCGTTTTTTTCTTTGTCTTTTTCTGAACCGGCAGCATTAATTTCTCAAACAGGATGTTGCCCAGCTGCTGTGAGGAATTGATGTTGAACTCCTCCCCGGCCATGTCGTAAATGCGCCGGGTGATGCTATGAATTTGTTGCTCGAATTCACCGGAGAGTTTTTTCAGCTTGGCCTTATCCACCGTTATGCCCCGCATCTCCATTCTCAGCAGCACCGGAACAAGGGGCATTTCAACGGTTTCAAAAAGATTCATCAATAAGGATTCTTCCAGCAGGGGGTACAGTTGATTTTTAAGAATAAGTGTAATATCAGCATCTTCGCAGGCGTAAGGCACGGCGTCCTCAACAGGCACCTGATTGAAGGTCAAGGCCCCCTTACCCTTGCCCGCTACATCGCTAAATCCGATGGTCTTATGTCCCAAAAGGTCCATGGCGATCTGGTCCAGGCTGTGGGATCGCTTGGAGGGATTGATCAGATACGATGCCAGCATGGTGTCGAAATATACCCCCCGGAGGGCTATGTCGTTGCGCAGGAGGATGATCCAATCGTATTTGATGTTCTGACCGATTTTTTTGACATTGGGGTTTTCCAGCACCGGTTTTACCATTTTCAGGACGAACCCCTTGTCCAGCTGGACCGGCGCGTTTTCATAATCATGGCCCACGGGGATGTAAAAGGCCTCGTCGGCCTTGACGGAAAATGAAAGGCCCACCAGTTTCGCCTTCATGGGATCCTCGGATGTGGTTTCCGTATCCAGAGCGAAACACCCGGAATTTTCCAGCAAATGAATTAAATCATGAAGTTCAATCTCATCCAGAATTGAATGGTATTTTTTTTCTTTCCGGTTGGCTTCCTTGAGAAACTCCTGCTGCAGCTGCCTGAATTCCAGTTGTTGAAAGAGTTGGGAAAGCTTATCCCCATCATAAGAGCGGACCCTGAATACCTCGGGATTAAAAGATACGGGAACCTGGGTGTTGATGGATGCCAGCCGTTTGCTCAGAAAGGCCTGCTCCCTGAAATTGATCAGGTTTTCCTTCAGTTTCGGTTTGGCGATCTTATCGATATTCCGGTACAGGTTTTCCATGCTGCCGAATTCCCGGATCATGGCAACGGCTGTTTTTTCTCCGATTCCGGGGACCCCGGGGATATTGTCCGAAGCATCCCCCCAAAACCCCATGACATCGATGATCTGCTCGGGAGTAAGGCCATATCTGGATTTGACGGTTTCCACATCCAGGGTCACCTCCTTCATGGGGTCCCAGATGACGGCCTTTTGGGTGATCAATTGCACGAAATCCTTGTCGCCCGTCACCATGATGACGTCAAATCCTGTTTCCTGGGCCAGTTTTGAGAAGGTCCCGATAAGATCGTCCGCTTCAAATCCCTGCATTTCAATTACGGGAAGGTTGAATCCCCCACAGATGTCTTTGATATAGGGCAATTGAACGGCCATGTCTTCGGGCATGGGAGGGCGGTTGGCTTTATAGTCCTTGTAGAGGTCATGCCGGAAGGTCGGGCCTTTTGCGTCAAAGAACATGGCCAGGTATTCGGGAGAACGATCCTTGTATAATTTGACCAGCATTCTGGCAAATCCGAAAGCCGCGTTGGTGGGAAGGCCTTTTGAATTGGAAAGATTGCCGATGGCGTGATAGGCTCTATAAATATAGGCGCTGCCGTCGATGAGGTATATGGTCTTCCGATTTTCCGAATGGGTTGGCATGATCTGTTTTCTTGATTTAAAAGTTTAAAATTGATTTTTACCCATATCACCGATAAAGAGAAACAACAAGTGGGGACACCCACAGGACCGGGGCATCAAAATCCGTCCCGGATTCTGCCTTTCCAACGGAGCGTTTAAATGAAATCCGGAAAGATCATCACCCTGGACAGCGATATCCGGGAAATACTGCAAAATTCAAAAACTATAGCGGTTCTGGGGCTCAGCCCGAAGCCGGAAAGAGATTCGTACCAGGTGGCGGCATATTTACAGCAAAACGGCTATGAGATCATCCCCGTGCGGCCTGCCCAGAGGATGATCCTTGGAGAGAAGGCCTACGCTTCCCTCACTGAAATTCATCGGCCGGTGGATATTGTGAATGTGTTCCGGAATTCCGATCAGGTTTTGGCCCACGCCCGCGAGGCCCTTGAATTAAAACCCAACGTATTCTGGATGCAGCTCGATATCCAGAACCATGACGCAGCCCTGATGCTGACCGCCCGGGGAATTGACGTGATCATGAACCGGTGCATTCAGGTTGAACATGAAAGACTCGTCCGAAAAACCACGCTATAGAGACAGGCGGGAGAAAACCAGGATCTGCCACTGCTGCAGAGGATCATTTCCCTTTTGCTGGCATTGCCGCTGCGGATTTTCCATCTGTCAGGCCTGCATGGAGGAGAACATCTGGGGCCTCTCCTGCAACGGCATTACCTGGGCTTGCCCGGATTGCGGGGGGCAGAACGGATTCGGCAATCAGTAACCACGATACGGTCAGTTGCCTGTAAATTTTTGGTTGGCGGAGAGACCGGGATTCGAACCCGGGGTGCAACTTTCGCCACACACTCGCTTAGCAGGCGAGCGCCTTCAGCCGACTCGGCCATCTCTCCGGAAGAAATATTCTGGCTGGCGGAGGGAGTAGGATTCGAACCCACGGAGCTTTGACACTCAACGGTTTTCAAGACCGCCGCCTTAAACCACTCGGCCATCCCTCCCTGCTGTCAACCCTGTTTTCGACGGGTTGACTAACATTTTACAGGGGGTTGGTCAATATTTTTATTCGGTTCAAAATCCCGGCAAACCCGGTGGAGGCGAATAACCATACGCCCCTATGAAAAACACCGTCGCTCCCTGAACAGCGTGTAGAGCAGCTCCATCTTTTCCCGGGAATTCCCTGGTTTCTTGTCGACAATCACCTTCCACACCGAATGCTCTTCCAAAAGTGAAACCGCCTGAGCGATTTTTGAAAAAATTTCCGCCGGGTGGGCGCCTTTTAAAGGGATGGTTTCCATTTCGCTGAAGGTGGCGGGATCATCCGTGTGCGTCCCGGGCCCCAGGCCTACCAGCAAGGAGCCCTCGCCGATGTCCAGCAACGCGCGGTTGATGGCGGCGGACAGCCCCGGAGCAATGGGGGACAATTCGCGATGGATGGCTTTTGCCGTTTCATGGGGTGTCATGGGTGGTAAGTCTCCTGTTTCGAAAATGACACAAATGATGTTTCCAATACCGTCCCGGAAGAGGATAGTCAACAGGTACCTGAAAGAAAATTTGTCTTGACAACTTTACCAATCTAAATTATGAATTGAACCCTGATTCAATTTCAAAGGAGGGATCATGCTCAATACCCGGTCTCCCATTCCCCTTTACCACCAGCTTGCGGATATCCTGCTTGGAAAAATCCGAAACGGAGAATTCCCTTCCGGGGCAAGGATCCCCTCTGAGCATCAGCTTTCCAGAGATTATGCCATCGGGCGGCCCACCGCCCGGCAGGCCACGGATCTGCTGGTGCGGAAAGGAATACTGGTGCGGAAACGGGGATCGGGGACATTTGTCGGCCCCGTACGGCAGGAGGTGGATTTGTTCACACTGGCCGGCACCACATCCGCGTTTGAAAAAAAAAGCATATCTGTGGAAACCGGGGTAGTCTCCCCAACCGGTTTGACGACTGTCGCGGATAACCCTGAAAATCCTTTTTGCGGCAAACCGGCTTATTTTTTTTCCCGCCTCAGCCGCGTGGAAGGAATCCCGGTCCTTCTCGAAGACCTGTATCTGGATCCTTTGCATTTCAAAGGCATCGACCGCGTCGATTTGTCCGTGTGTTCCCTTTCCCAGGTGGTTCGCGATCGATATTATCTTACCCCCACCGGAGGAAAACAGAATTTCAGGATCGGGTATCCGGATGGCAAAAGAGCACGGCTTCTGGCCTTGTCCGAAAATACGCCCATCCTGATCGTAAATCGTTTTATTCATTTTTCCGATATTGAAAATGCCGTTTATTCCGATCTGTATTGCCGTACGGATCGATTTATTTTTTCCCAAACCCTCGGAGGAATTCACCATGAAGCTTAGAGGATATTACGGCCGGTTCGGAGGCGTATTTATTCCTGAAATTCTGGCGGCCACATTTGACGAGCTTGAAGAAGCTTACCTGAAAGCCAGAAATGACCCGTCCTTCTGGCGGGAATATGAAACCGTGATGTCCACCTTTTCCTGCCGTCCGACGCCCCTGACATTTGCCGAAAATCTGACCCGGCATTTCTGCGGCGCAAAGATTTACATCAAACGGGAGGACCTGAACCATACCGGGGCCCATAAGGCCAATAACGTCATGGGTCAGGGACTTCTGGTCAAACGCATGAAAAAGACACGGGTCATCGCCGAAACCGGGGCCGGTCAGCATGGTGTGGCAACGGCCACCATGGCCGCAAAATTCGGTTTTGACAGCACCATATACATGGGCGAGGTGGATGTCCTTCGCCAGCGGCCCAATGTATTCTGGATGGAGCGCCTCGGCGCTACGGTCATACCGGTCAAAGACGGCAGCAGGACCCTGAAGGACGCGATGAACGAAGCCTTCCGGGACTGGGTGCGAAACATGGACAACACCCATTATGTCCTGGGAACGGTATGCGGCCCCCATCCCTTCCCCGAAATGGTCGCCTGGTTTCAGTCCATCATCGGCATTGAAGCCAGAAAACAGATACTTTCCCTTGAAGGCCGTCTGCCCGCCCGGGTTTATGCCTGTGTGGGAGGGGGGTCGAACGCCATGGGCATTTTCAGCGGGTTTATGGATGATCCCGTGGAACTGGTGGGCGTGGAGGCCGGCGGCAAGGGGCTGGAAACCGGGCTTCATGCCTCCCGGTTGAAATCCGAAGACAGTTCCATCGGCGTTGCCCAGGGGTATAAAACCTATTTTCTCCAGAATGAAGACGGGCAGATGAAGGAGACCCACAGCGTGGCCGCGGGACTCGATTATGTGGGCGTCTCCCCCATTCTTTCCCATCTTAAGGAAACCGGACGGGTCCGTTTTGAGGCGGCTACGGACAGGGAGGTGGTGGATGCCATGGCGTTCACCATCCGGAAAGAAGGGTTGATCCCGGCCCTGGAATCCGCCCATGCCTTTGTCCAGGCCTTCAAGGAAGCTCCCGGCCTTTCTCCCGGAGACATCATCATCATCAACCAGTCGGGCCGGGGAGACAAGGATATTTTCACGGTTGCCGACGCATTCGACGATCCCAAATGGAAGGCGTTTATTAGAGACAAAGCGGAGGGCTATCATGCTTGAATCGTATATCCGTAAACGGTTGACCGAAAAACCGATCCTCCTGATGACCCACATTGTCCTGGGTTATCCGTCCCTTGAGGACTCGTTCAACATTATCCGTGCCATGGTGGAGGCCGGGGTGGATCTGATGGAGCTCCAGATACCCTTTTCCGAGCCCATTGCGGACGGTCCGGTGATCCTTTCCGCCAACCAGAAATCCCTGTCCGCAGGAACCCGGGTGGCCCAGTGCCTGGATTTTACCCGGGAAATAACCCGGACTTTTGACATCCCTTTCCTGTTCATGACCTATTACAATATTCTGTTTAAATACGGCGTGGAAAAATTCGTCTCCCGGATGGCCGAAACCGGGTTGAAAGGGGCCATTGTGCCGGATTTGCCTCCCGAAGAGGGCAAGGATTATCAAAGCGCCATGGTTCAAAAGGGTTTGTCTCCCATCTACATCTTTTCTCCCACTACAACTGCATCGCGGATGCAATACATCAACGGTTTTGCCAAAGGATTTGTCTATTGCGTGGCCCGGAAAGGGGTCACCGGGGAAGCCACCACATTTTCCGAATCCCTTGGAGATTACCTCCTTCGTTGCCGGGAAAACACCCATCTTCCCCTTGCCGTGGGATTCGGCGTCAAGGACAAGTCGGACATCGACTTTTTAACGGGTAATGCAGACATCGCCGTTATCGGCTCCGAAACCATCAGGCTCGTCGAGGAAAAAGGAGTCTCCGCCGTGAGCGGGTTTATCAGGGGATTACGATGATATGAATATTTTTCTTGGCTTTCGGTAAGATACGTAAGCAGGCCCGCCCGGGACCGAAAGTGAATGAATAAACCAACGGACTTTTTCTAAATCCTTTTCCCCCGGGCTTTCCTCCACTCCGGAACTCACGTCCACGGCATCGGGAAGGCTTTCCGAAACAGCCCTGGACACATTTTCCGGAGTAAGTCCCCCGGCCAGGATAAAGGGCGAGGATTGTCCGAAGGACTTTGCTTCGCCCCAGTTCCAGGTCCGGGCGTTTCCTCCGGGGAGAGCGCCTTTTCCGCATTCCACCAGATAGGCATGCGCCCGGTATCGGTCAACCTCGCCCATGGCCGGGGATTTCCCCGAAAACAGGGCCTTGATCACCAACAGGGGGTGTCTACAAAGACGCTCGACCAGTTCGGGGGATTCATGCCCGTGAAGCTGGACCGCCGTCAGCCCGCAAAAATCAACTTTTTGCAGGATCGCCGAATAGGAGGCGTTCACAAAAACCCCCACGGTTGAAATCCCCGGAGGGATCCACCGGATGATGTCCCTGGCGTTTTCCGGAGAGATGTTCCGCGGGCTTTTTGCAAAGAACACAAATCCCAGTGCGTCGGCTCCGAGTTCCACACATCCCAGGGCGTCCTCGATGCGGGTCAGACCGCAGATTTTGACCTGGGGGCGATAGAGGTGTTGTCCGCTCATCCTGTCACCCGTCCTTTAAAACAGAGACGTCAGAAAGCCTTCGGGATTTTCAGCCCGGACCAGGCTCTCGCCGATGAGAAAATTAAAGATACCGGTTTTTTTCGTATTGAGGATATCCTCCCGGCAGGTGATGCCGCTGGCCGCAACGGGAATCTGGCCGGGTTTCAATTCCGCGGAAAGCCCCATGGCCCGGTCGATGCGGGTGGAAAAAGAGCTTAGGTCCCTGTTGTTGATGCCGATAAGCTTTGCTCCGGCTTCTGCTGCGGTTTCAATTTCATCTGCCGCGTAAATTTCAACGAGGGCGTCCAGGTCGAGTTCACGGCAGAGGGAGAGGTAATCCTTCAGTTGATTTTTCTCCAGTATGCGCACGATCAAAAGGACGGCGTCCGCGCGGGCCTCCGCGGTTTCATAGAGCTGATAAGATGAAATGATAAACTCCTTCCGGAGAATCGGGAGCCGGGTATGGGCTCCGGCGGTTTTCAAATCATCCAGGCTCCCCTTGAAATAAGGCGCATCCGTGAGCACGGAAATGGCGCAGGCGCCCCCACGTTCGTATGCCGCCGCATAATCGGCGGGATTTAAATCCAGCCGGATCGCTCCCTTGGACGGAGAGGCCCGTTTGATTTCGGCGATGATATTGATTCCTCCGGGGCCGGGCTGGGACAGGTTCTCGAGAAAAGGGCGCTTTATCCTGTCCGGATCCAGATTTCCGCGGAGGTATGATTCGCTGATGCGGTTTTTTGCGGACGCAACTTCCTCTTTCTTGGCGTTTACGATAATCTTTAAAAAATCCGTTCCCATGGCGTTATCTTATCCATTCCCCCGGGTATGGGCGATCAGGGCCTGAAGTTTGGCCATGGCCGCACCGCTGTCAATGGATGTTTCGGCAAGCCCCATGCCCTCCTGAAACGTCCCGGCTTTCCCGGCCGCCATCAAAGCGCCGGCGGCGTTGATCAATACGACGTCCCGCCGGGGGCCTTTTTCTCCTTTCAGGATGTTCAGCGTGATCACGGCGTTTTCATCCGGGGTCCCGCCCCGAAGATCCCTGGGATCGGCGATCCGGTCAAAAAACTGCTCCGGGCCGATGTCGTAGGTGCGCACCAGGCCGTCCTTCAATTCTGAAATCCGGGTCGGGGCGCAGATGGAAATTTCGTCCAGGCCGTCATGTCCGTGGACCACAAAGGCCCGTTTGGTTCCCATGAGATTCAGTGCCTTGGCGAACATTTCCGTCAACTCCGGCGCATAAACTCCCAATAATTGGCAGTTGGCGGCGGCCGGATTGGTCAGGGGCCCCAGCATATTGAAGATCGAACGGATCCCCACTTCCTTCCGGGCCCTGGCGGCAAAGCGCATGGCCCCGTGATAGACCTGGGCGAAAAGAAACCCGATGCCGATTTCCCCCAGTGCTTCTTCAACCATTTCCGGCGGAGTGTCGATCTTCACCCCCAGAGCCTCCAAAAGATCGGCGCTGCCGCACTTGCTGGTATTGGACCGGTTTCCGTGTTTGGCCACGGTGACGCCGCATCCGGCCACAACAAATGCCGTGGTTGTTGAAATATTGAAGGTCTGGGACCCGTCGCCGCCCGTACCGCAGGTATCCACCACGCATCCTGCCGGAGACTGGATGCGCAGGGCCTTCCTCCGCATGGCCTTTGCGGCCCCGGCCAGTTCCTGAAAGGTTTCTCCCTTGGTCGAAAGGGCTCCCATCAGGGCACCCACCTGGGCGTCGGTGATATCGCCGCTGAATATTTCCGTGATCATATCCCCCATTTCAGCTTCGCCCAAATCATGTTTTCCGACGATTTTCATCAAGCTTTCACGAAATGCCATTGTTTTCTCTCCTCATCCGGCTGATGTTTAAAAAGTTTCTCAGCATCCGCTTTCCCATGGGCGTCATGATGGATTCGGGATGAAACTGAATGCCCTCGGTGGGATGTTCCCGGTGGCGGATTCCCATGATTTCCCCGTCTTCCGATGCTGCACTGATTTCCAGGCAGGGGGGAAGCGTTTCCCGGCGAACGGCCAGGGAATGGTACCGCATGGCCTGGAAGGGTTGTCTGATCCCCTCGAAAATGGTTTTCCCGTCGCACTCGACCAGGGACGTTTTGCCGTGCATCAGCTTCTTTGCCGGAACGATATCTGCGCCAAAGGCATGGGCGATGGACTGGTGACCCAGACAGACCCCCAGAACGGGAATTTTCCCCGAAAACTGTTCGATCACTGAAAGAGAGATTCCCGCGGTTTCTGGTCTGCCCGGTCCGGGGGAAATCACGATGCCCGCCGGGTCCCATTCGACTATGTCGGAAACAGACGCCTTGTCGTTTCTCACCACTTTCACCAGGACGCCGATCTGTTCGATATACTGGACCAGATTATAGGTGAATGAATCATAGTTGTCGATCATGACGATCATCTCTAATTCTCCTTTGACTGGGAATGGCCTTCCAGCATCAATAGGGCTTTGAGGATGGCCTTGGATTTGTTGATGGTTTCCATTCGTTCCGTCTCAGGATCGGAGTCGGCCACGATCCCGCCGCCGGCCCGGACGGTGAGGGTCCCGTTTTCAATGCAGGCCGTTCGGATGGTGATGGCCAGATCCATGTTCCCGCTGAAGGACACATATCCCACGGCGCCGCCGTATGGCCCCCGGGGTTCGGTTTCCATTTCGGCGATGATTTCCATGGCCCGGACCTTGGGCGCGCCGGATAAGGTGCCTGCGGGAAAGGTGGCCCGCAACAGGTCCCAGGCATCGCATCCGGGCTTGACGTCGCAGGTGATATTGGACACCAGGTGCATGACATGGGAGTAGCGTTCCACAAACATCAGGTCCGTGACCTGAACGGTTCCCGTTACCGCCACCCGGCCCAGGTCGTTTCGTCCCAGGTCCACCAGCATGAGGTGCTCGGCTTTTTCCTTATCGTCGCCCAGAAGTTCATCGGCCAGCAGCCTGTCTTCCTGTTCGGTCTTCCCCCGGGGCCTTGTTCCGGCAATGGGGCGCAGGGTGGCCACGCGGTTCTCCATGCGGACCATGGTTTCCGGAGACGACCCTACGAGGGCCGTCTCCCCAAGCTGCAGGAAGTACAGATAAGGGGAGGGGTTGATGTATCTCTGAGCCCGATACAGCATCCACAGGTCCGGAGGCGAATCGCACACAAAGGGCTGGGAAACCACCGCCTGGATAATGTCCCCGGCCTTGATGTAGTCTTTAACTTTTTTGACCGATTCACGGTAGGTCTCCGGGTCGATTTTATTTATCAGCGAATAGGACTTCTTTTCCATATCCGGTTCCGGGATCATCGGCCTGTTCATTTTTTCCAGCAGTCGTTCAACCCTTCCGCATGCGGCATCGTAAGCCTTTGCCGGGTCGGACTTTCCGTCCAGAAAAGCCACGGCCACGGCCAGAAGGGTGTTCCGGATGTTATCGAAGATGACGAGTTCATCGGAAACGATAAAATGGGCCAGGGGCTTGTCCTCGGGCCAGTCGTGAGGAATGGCTTCGAAAAAGGAAACCGATTCGTAGGTCAGATATCCCACCATCCCTCCCCAGAACCGCGGGAGTTCCTTGATGTCGGCCGCCTTGTATCCCGCCATCAAATTTTTAAGAACATGGAAAGGATCATGGTTATGGAATATTCTTTCCACCCTGCCGTTTTCCTCAACTTCGACGACATCTGCATACACCCGCACGTGTGCGTGCGCCGACGTACCCAGAAAACTGAATCTCCCCCATCTTTCCCCCCCTTGCACACTTTCGAAAAGAAAAACCGGGCCTTTGTCCGCGTAACATTTTTTCAGCAGCGTTACGGGTGTTTCCGTATCCGCCAGAACCTCCACGCATACCGGCAGGACATTACAGGCACCGGACAAACGGATGAATTGCTTTTTGTCTGGAAATTGATTCAGTCGCATTTGGATTTCCTTATCCTTTAACAGGGCGCAAAATTAAAAAGGCCGCGATATTTTTTCACGGCCCTTTCCCCCAATAAAAAAGACCGTGGATTTTGGTGGCTGCCCGCGGTCTTTGGTTTTTTCAACTCATTATTCTATGGCGACCCGACGGCATGCCACAATCCTGCTCTGTGCCACCAGCGCCACCAGTTCAATCTTTCATTTTTTAATATGGATATGTTCATGGAAAACTCGGTATGCTTTAAAATTCCGTTTCAACTATTGTTTTTTTTTAAAGCGGTGTCAATATTTTTTTAAGGGTGCACTGTAAATCCTGATCCGGACCCAGAATGATTTTTCCTTCCGATCCGTGATTCCCAGAAGGAATGGCGGGTATTTTCCGATATGTCCGGCGAATGCCCGTTTTGGGTGGCCTATGTCCCGGTTCGAAATTACCTTTTTCTTGATTTTATTGACAATCCATGAGAAGGTACGCCTTCCCTGAAAAAGCAGAAGGAGAGGACAAATGGAATACCTTGTCCGGGACCTCATGGTCCCGATTTCTGAATATGCAACCGTTCCCGTGGGCTCCACGTTATATGAAGCGGTTCTTGCGTTGGAAAAGGCCCAGGAACAGTATGAACACAGCAAGTACCGGCACCGGGCCATCCTGATCATGGACAAAAACAAGCGGGTTGTCGGCAAGCTCGGACAGCTCGATGTCCTGAGGGCGATCATTTCCGGAAGCCCGGAAATGGAAGACGTTGAAAAAATAGCCAGGTTCGGATTCAGCTCCGGTTTTATCGCATCAATCCGGGAAGAATACCGGCTGAAGGGTCGTCACCTGAATGAAATCTGCATGGAACCGGCCAAAATGCGGGTTGAGGATTTTATGCAAAAACCCTCGGCGGGAGAACATATTGATGGGGATTCTCCTCTGGAACAAGCCATCTATAGGCTCTCCATGGGACCTTATCTGTCTCTGATGGTGACAAAAAATGATGAAATTATCGGGATTTTGCGGATGACCGATGTGTTTGCCGCCGTTTTTCACGCCATGAAGGAAAACGAAAACAAGGTGTAGGGAAATGCCATGAAAGAACTCGAAAAGCTTTTCGACAGAATTATCCAGAGAACCAACATCAACCTTAGGGAACTTGGAAAAGATGTCAGACCCTATGTGAAAAGCCTGCTTCCTTTCAGCAAGCTGCTGAAGTTCTACGCATTTTACGGCATCTCGCCCAATCACCCCCTGGACATGCAGTTCACCCATTCCAGCTTGTCGGGAAGTTATTTTCTGGGAAAATGCCGGGTTAAGAATTCGATCCTGTATAAAAGCGACATTCGGGGCGACGAACTGAAAAATAAGGGGGACGTGTTTCAGTTTCAGGGCTATGATATTCCCATAACCGATGACGAAGGCATTGATATCCAGGACAGCTTCCTCCTGAAAACCCTGGTCCATAACTACTCGCATGATCCCGAAACCCTGGAAAAATTCTATATCAAGGACACTATTTCCCTGCATTACGCCAATATTCACGGATCCCCATCTTCCGGGTGCTTTCTGGAACCCTTTTCGACGGTGGATCTGACGACCATGAGAGATTGCACCATCGGCGCTTTCTCCTACATACAGGCCGGCGAGATCAGCCATATCGATCTGGCGCCGGGAACCGTCTGGATCAAAAACGGAGACGTGTTCAACTTCCTTTATCAATTTCCGGTGGATCAGTTGAATGATTTCATCTATTTTTCAGCGGAAACACCACCCCAGGGCCAGTTGATCGATTTTGTGGAAGATCGAAAGGAAGCTTTCCAGCGGGTTTTTGAAATGGTGACCGTCAAGCCGACCATCGAAGTTCCCAAAAGCGCTTCCCTGGACCGGTACGCGGTAACCAAGCCCAATACCCATATCAGCGAAAACGTGCTGGTTGCCCAGCGGGCATTCCTGCAGAACGCATGGCTCGGCATGGGCACCAATGCCCAGGAAAACTGTTACATCATCAACAGCAAAATGGAGGGCTACAACGTTACGGCCCATGGCGCCAAAATTATTGAAGCGGATCTGGGGAAAAATGTCTTTGTGGGGTTCAACAGTTTTCTGAGGGGACGTCCGGACTGGCGCCTGACCATCGGCAAGGAGGTCATCATCATGCCCCACACCATCATCGATGCCAGAGAAAAACTGACCGTTCCGGCGGGGTATGTGGCCTGGGGAATGATCACCAATCGGAAAGAACTGGAAATGAACAGCATGCCCATCGCCGACTTTAATAATATCGGAACCCATTTTACCCGGGGCAGCATGTATTTTTTAGGCTCCGGAAGAGCGTTTATCACGGCGTTCAGGGACCGGATTCACCACATTCTTGACGCCAACGGGGCGTTTTTCAACAGTTCCGGGGGTAACCGGGGCCATGCCCAGAAAAATCAGAACATGTCTTTCAACACCCTTCAACCCTACCCCGAGGGACATCTCCAGGGATTATACCCAACCCTCATCATTCAGCCTTGACACGGACATCCGGCTTCTTGCTGAATCAGCCGGAAGCCTTTGGATTGTCTCCCATTATTTGAAAAAAGTCAGCAGGGCATGAAGATGGGTCAGGGGGTGGGGAGGGCAACCCGGTATGAACAGGTCGACGGGGAGAATGCTTTCCAGCCCCTCCGATACTTCCGGGCTGCCGAAAAAAGGTCCCCCTGAAATGGCGCAACTTCCTGCGGCAATGACCACCTTTGGTGCTGGAACGGCATTGTAGGTCTCCAACAGAGCGGTTTTCATGTTCCTGGAAATCGGTCCCGTCACCACAATGCCGTCTGCATGACGGGGGGACGCGACAAAATTGATCCCAAATCTGCTCAAATCAAAAAACGGTGTGGCCAGAACGTTCAAATCCGCCTCACAGGCATTGCAGCCCCCTGCTGAAACCTGCCTCAACTGAAGGGACCGGCCGAAAAGTTTTCTAAAATGCGCCTTGGCGTGCTCGGCCAGCGACGGCAGGGTCCCGTCTGTTAACAGGTGCTCCCGGCAGGAGGCGGATATTCCGAAATTCCGGGTGAAGGAAACGAAACTTCCCTCTGAAATCCGTTCGCATTCTCCGCAGAATACGCAGCGGCCCATGTCGATACGCCTGGTTTTCGCGTCAATAGCCCGCTGGGGGCAGGCTTTTTCACATTTATCCGCCATTTCCCCGGGAGCATCCTGGTGAATGGCCGGAAGACCCCGGTAACGCGGGGGCAGTTCAACGGGTGTTTTGGGATAACCGGAGGTCCGGTAACCCTGTTCAAATTTGTTTTTGAGCAATTTAATCATGACGGTGCCGCTTCTGATGTTTTTGATGATACGAGTTCATCATAGATCAACCCCGCAATACGACAGGTTGAAACTCTTGTTGTTCAGGGGAAAGTCCGAAATCCCGGTATCTCTCAGTGCCATGGCCAGAGCATTCCAGTTGTGAAAGGAGGGGTCCTTTATCTTATACCGCAGAAGTTTGCCCTCTTCATCGGTCAGAACCGCGTGGGATACTTCTCCCCGCCAGGCTTCATTCACCGTCACCGTAAAAGAGGACGGCGCCATGGAGAAACCGTTCGGTTGCACGCAGGAAGTTTCAACAGGGAATCGAAGCAGGGACTGGATCATGTTGATGGATTGAAGAACTTCATCAGCCCTGACTCTGGCCCTGGCATATACATCGCAGCCGGTCTCCAGGTTCTCCGGAATGTCCAGCCGGTCGTAATGTTCCGTGGGAAAACAGCGCCTGACATCATAGGAAAGCCCGCTGCCCCGGCCGGCCGGACCCACCAGCCCAAGTTTTCTGGCATCTTCGGTTGGAACCGGCCCGCACCCTTCAAATCTGGCCCGGACGCTGGATGCTGAAAACAAAAGGTCGATGGTATGCTCCACCTGCGGTTTTAACTCCTTGATGCGGCGGGAAAGAATGCCCCTGTCTTCATTCGTAGGGGAGAATCTCACCCCCCCGGACCGGATAAGCCCTTTGCCGAAACGGTTCCCGCACATCAACAGGGACATGTTGAGAAAATCGCCGCGCATTCTGCCGCAGTAATTGGCAACGGGAAGAAATGCGACATCTCCGCTGAGAGCTCCCAAATCTCCAATATGGTTGGCAATTCGTTCCAATTCCAGGGCGATGGTCCGGACGATGCGGGCGCCGGGATCCGGAACTATGCCGGATAGCGCCTCCATCGCCTGGGCCATGCAAAGGCTGTGACCGATGGCGGTATCCCCGGCGATGCCTTCGCCAATGATCGGAAACCGCAAGGGAGGGGCATTCAAAAGCAGCTGCTCCACTCCCCGGTGCTGATAGCCCAACTGAATCTCCAGGTGAAGCACGCGTTCTCCGATGCAGTTGAACCTGAAATGGCCGGGTTCGATCACGCCTGCATGCACGGGGCCCACGGCCACTTCATGGATCTCCTCCCCTTTGACGGCGTAGTAGGGATAGTTTCCGGGAATGTCTTGTGTGTAATCGTTTCCGAATACATCATCCGCTCCCCGATAGTTGGCATGGTACCGGACCATTTTCAGCCAGGGGTGTTTATCGGGGGTGATGCCGAACTGCTCGGCGATCTCCCGTTCAAAAAGGTTAAACGGCGGGTGGACCGCGGTAAATGAGGGCCAGATTTCCGGCGCATCGCAACCCGCGGTTAAAAGGGAGTTGCCGGATCTGAGGACGGCCAGCATTTTCAGGCTGCCGCCTGTATCCGGATAAACAAAAAACTGAACCACATTTCCGCCGCTTCCCACAATGGTCAAAGCATCATTTCGAAAATCGTCAAAGGCAAGATGCGGGATCCGGTTTCTCGGTACAGCCTCCCCGTTTTTAATCGTAATGAATTTTATTTTCATTAAAATCCTCCGCCAAAAGCGACCACCGCATTGACAATTGTCCGGTAGAGGGCATCCGGGATCCAGAAGCTTAAAACGGCCGAGGTCGTGAGCAAAACATACTGGGGCCAGATCATCCTGGCTTTTTCCGTTATTTTGATGGGCGCCTGGTGATCGTCAAAGGAAATCTTCATGGCATGGTTGAGGAATCCGGCAAAGATCGTACACAGGCTGAAGATGAAGATCCCTGCCCATACGGTACGGCCCGCTTGGAACGCCCCGATGATGATCAAAAGTTCTCCGATAAATATACCAAACGGGGGAAATCCGGAGATACCGAGGAATCCGGCAAAAAACGCCACAAAGGTTTTCGGCATATGCCCGGCCAGATTCCCCGTTTTTTCAATCTGCCGGCTGCCGTAACTGAGGAGGATATTTCCGGATGTTAAAAACAGGGATGATTTGATCAGGCTGTGATGAATCAGGCAGAGGATGGCGCCATAGGCACCGAGGCCCCCCAGTCCGGTACCGAAGGCGATAATGCCCATGTTCTCGATACTGGAATACGCCAGAAGGCGCTTATATTCGGTCTGTCTGAGGATGAACGTCGCAGCCGCCAGAACGGAGATGATGCCGAATGCCATGAGAATTGTCCCTGAAAAATCCCCCAGACCTGCATTGACCATTATTTTATGCGTTTTGAAAATTCCCAGATAGGCACAATTGAGCAATACACCGGAAAGAAGAGCAGACACCGGGCTCGGAGCTTCACTGTGGGTGTCGGGAAGCCAGGTATGCATGGGGGCCAGTCCCATTTTTGTCCCGTATCCCACCAGGATAAAGATAAATCCTGCTTTAAGCCACATGGGATCAAGGTTTTTTGCCACCGTGGCAAGAGCGGAGAAGGACATGGGAACATCGACTTTGTTGGCTTCCATGGAAAGGGAAATCAAAACAGAGCCCAGAAGGGCCATGGCGATGCCAACGGAACAGATAAACACGTACTTCCATGTGGTTTCAAGGGAAGCCGGGGTTCCATGGGTATAGATCAGGGGGGCGCTGGCAAGGGTGGTGGCTTCTATGGCGATCCACATGACCATGATATGGTCCGACAGCGTTACCATGGTCATGGTGGACAAAAACAGCAGCATCGTCCCGATAAAGACATTCTCTTTTTTGATGTGGTCGATATCCAGATAGGCCGTTGAATAAATGGATATCAGCAAAAAGAGAAGTGAAATCACGAGAAGTGACAATAGACCCGAATGCGTAGTCTTGAAATAGGCCGGGATGATGGCTCCGGGCTGATAGACCCACAGCAGAATGGACAACAGGAAATGAAGCGCGCCGGTTGCCACCAGGGTTTTCCTGGCGGATTTGGCCGTAAGGAAGAATGCGAGAACACCCGCCAGAAATGGAATCAGAAAAAGGATTTCAACCATGAATGAACCCCTACTCCTTGGAAATGATATTGAGCGACGTATCCTCGCCTCCCGACTGCATCTTCAGTTTAATGTTCTGGAGAATGACGGCCATGATCATGACGCCGGCCAGGACATCGAGAAGTATCCCGAATTCCACGATATGGTGGGCCCTCACCGAGAACGTGGTTCCCACCAGATAGATGCCGTTTTCCATGGTGATGTACCCTAAAATCATGGTAATGGCTTTCCGCCGGGCCATCAGCAGAAACATGCCGCCCACCAGGAGCGATATGGCCGTCGGCAAAAGGAGCAGGCTCGTGCTGGCCGAGGGTACGCTGAATTTCCGGCTCACAGCCATCGCGGCGACAATCAGCAAAAGTCCTGTGAAAATAGAGCCGTTATAACCGATAATGGGTTCAAGCTCCCGATGGGCGGCGACCTTTTCAATAAACCGGTAAATATAAAACGGAATGGCGATGCCGCGGATCAGAAGGGTCGTCAGGGAAAACAGAACCCCGCCTTCGGTGATGTCGTGACCGATAAAAAACGGCACGATGGACACTACGACCCCCTGAAAGGCAAGGGCTTTGATCAGTCCCTGCAGACGACTGGATCCAAAGGAAAAAATGATGGACAAGAGTACGAAGGACAGTATGATATCGACCAGATGCGTCATTTGACGAACTCCAGCGTAATGATGGTTGCAACAAAGGCCAGGGCGAAAGAGGTCAGCACGAATTTGGGGACCCTGTCCATCCGGTAACGTGCCATGACGGACTCGATCACGCCCACAGCGGCGTATATCAACAGCATGATCAGGCTGAAGGCGGCGAGATTCATCGCCGGATGACCCAGATCAAACGGAAAAACAAGTCTCGACACAATGGCTGCATAAAAAAACAATTTGCAGAAGGACCCCATTTCGATAAACCCGAAATCCGGTCCGCTGTGGTCCAGAACCATCACCTCATGGATCATGGTCAGTTCAAGATGGGTGGCCGGGTCATCCACCGGGACCCTTGCGTTTTCAGTAAGAAGTACAATGAAAAAGGCCGTTACGACAAAAGCAAGGGGCGCACCGGCAACCCGCCAAAGTTCCAGCGGGTGGTTTCCATAAAAAAAAGAGGCCAGCGTAAGTTCTCCGGTGAGTCGGTAGAACAGGATAAATATCATGAAGGTGGTGGCCTCGCAGATAATGGGGAAATAGGCTTCCCGGGCTGCACCCATACCTTCAAATGGAGATGCAGTGTCCAGGGCGGCTGCGATGGTGAAAAATCTTCCCAGACCCAGGAGGTATAAGACAAAAAGAACATCCCCCTTGAACGAGAAAAGAGGGGCGGCCCCGGAGATCGGCAGAAACATAAGGGCGGTCAGGGCTGCACTCAGAGACACCATGGGGCCGAGTTTAAAAATATAAGTGGTGCTGGTGCTGTAAACGGAGCCTTTTTTAAAGAGCTTGGCCAGGGTGTAATACTGGATCAGCAGAGGAGGCCCCTTTTTCCCGCCGAAAAATGCCTTTACTTTGAGAATGATTGCCGGAAAAAACGGCGCTGACAGAATTGCCGGTATAAAAATAATAATGGGTGTCATCAGTTAACCTTATAAATTAAGCCCGTTCACCTTTAAAATCCGGTCCGGTTCACTAAATAAAAAACAGAAGAACGATGATGGCCAGGAGGATATAGCCGATATACAGGTGAATATCACCGTATTGAATCCACCGGAGCTTATCGAACAGGGCCATCACTGGAATAACGGTCAGATTTTTCATGTAGCGCTCGGCGATATCATGGACATGGCTGAAATAATGGGTTTCTTCCGGAAAAATCCCCTTGATCCGCGGATGATGTTCCGAAAGCGGCGCTACGGGCTTGAAAAAAGAGAGAATCGAAGCCGCATAGGATGACCCCGTATACTGCATTTTGGCGGTCGGCCGGGTGAAACCGCACCCCCATGTTGAGGAACGGGTTGTGATTTTGTCCCGGTATAGAAAGACCCGTAAGGCGAATATCCCCAGGACAACTGCAAAAAAAGCGGTTACAGCCCGGGTTAAACTTCCCGTAATCGCAACAAACCCTTCCAGTGGGATGACGGCGTAACCCAGGTTGAGGGAATCAATTCCCCTGATCGCCATCAGGATGAAAGGTTCCGGATATACGCCGATCATCACACATGCTCCGGCAAGGATAACCATCGGGACCAGCATGGCAACGCCTTTTTCGTCTGCATTCTCCGCTGCGCGGCTTCTGGGCTCTCCCTGAAAAACAACCCCGGTCACCTTGGTAAAGCAGGCGAGGGCCAGACCGCCGATGACCGCCAGACCGACGATACCCAAAAGACTTAACACGAAGGTCATCCCGGTCAAGACAACCCCCTTGAAAGCGCCCAGGTAAATAATGAATTCACTTATAAATCCGTTGAATGGGGGTAGACCCGCAATCGCCAGGGAACCGATGAGAAAGGTTGTCCCGGTGATTCTCATTTTTTTAAGAAGACCCCCCAGAACATCAATGGAGCTTGTTCCCGTCTTCTGCAGAACCATTCCCGCTCCCATAAACAGGAGGGACTTGAAGATCGAATGATTCAGCACATGGAGCAGCGAGCCGGCAAAACCCAGAACGGCCATCACGGGTTTGCCCGATGAAACCCCCAGCATGCCGATGCCCATGCCCATGAGGATGATGCCGATATTTTCAACACTGTGATAGGCCAGAAGCCGTTTCAGGTCATGCTGGCCCAGGGCGTACACCACGCCGAGAATCCCTGAAACAATGCCCGCCGAAAGAACTATGCTCCCGAATACCGGGGTGTGTAATTCCAGGATGGCGTACATCCGGAAAATCCCGTAAATTCCCGTTTTGATCATTACGCCCGACATCACGGCCGAAATGTGACTCGGTGCGGCTGGATGGGCATGGGGAAGCCAGATATGAAGGGGGAAAACACCGGCTTTTGACCCGAATCCGATAAAGGAAAAAATAAATACCAGAAGTTTTGCGCCGTGGGAAAGGGAGGCAGCATCGATGAAGCCGAATTTGCCGGTATGCTGATAAATAATGGCGAACGCAGATAGTATGAACATGGCGCCCACATGGGAGAAAATAAAATACAGGCGTCCGGCCTGCCTGTTTTCCGAGGACGCATAATTGTAAATCACAAGGAAAAAAGAGGACAGGGACATGATTTCCCAGGAGACCAGAAAAGCGATGATGTTGCCGGCCGCCACCACAAGGGCCATGGAAATCATCAAGAGACTGAAGAGCATATAATTCACGGAAATTCTGAACGCTTTTTCGGCATTGTTCAAATAATGGAAGCTGTAAATCAATGAACAAAAGCATATGAAAAATATTGTCGTCAGAAAAAAAGCGGAAAGCGCGTCGATTTGAAATTCCAGGGACAGGGCATTCAGATAGGCAAACGCATACCGATAAGATCCTCCATGAATGAGCTTTGAACCGGCGTCAACCAGACCCAGAAGACAACCGGCGCATAGGGTTATCACCGCGATAAGCTTCATCAAGGTGAATCGCCGGTTGAAAATCGGGGCTAAAGTGCCTCCGAGCAGGATCAGCACCAGTGAAAGAAAAAAAAGATCCATATTCATCCCTTTTGCACGCGTTGAATTCATCAATCCCCGGCCTTTTAACCCATATGGCGGGAAAGATGCAATTTTTTTTTAATGCATAATTCAGCAAGAGGCAAAGGGAAAAACGAATACGCGCTTGCTTTGCCCATTTCAATTTGTATATAGATGAAATAAGACGTCCCACGGGCGGACAATTTCACACGTCAGGAGGAGGGCACGATTTGAACCGGCAACCGGATGATGACCCTGTTCCCGCGCGTTTGCCCGGGCGGGAACCTTCCCGAACACCTCATCCCTGTTTGGCGGCCCGGCCATGAGCGATATCCTTCTCATACAACCTCCCATAAGGGATTTTTACCTGACCCTGAAACGCACCATTCCCTATGGCTTATCCTGCATTGCCGCAACCCTGATCCGGGACGGTTTTCATGTTGAGCTGTTCGACGCCCTGGCCGTAGACAAATCACGGATACTCAACTGGCCGGATTCAATGGCCTATTTAACGCCATACTACGGATGCGACGATAAATCTCCATTCGGGCTGTTCCATGATTACCGGCATTACGGTTACAGTTTTGAATATATCGGAAAACGTGCGAAAGCATCAGGCGCTTTCCTCGTGGGCATTTCATCCTTGTTTACCGCCTATAGCGAGGATGCCCTGGAAACGGCCAGGATCGTAAAAAAATGCCTTCCCGGCTGCAAGATTGTTTTGGGCGGGCATCATCCCACCCATCTTCCGGAAAGCGCACTGGCGTGTGAGGCGGTGGATTACGTTATCCGTGGAGAGGGCGAGGTATCTATTTGCCTGCTGGCCAGAGCCGTTCAAAAAGGCTTGCCTGTGGACCAGATACCCGGCATCGGGTATCGGAAAAACAAAACATCCTTTATTCTCAAGGCCCCGGTCGTCATGGAAAACCCGGATCAGTATCCGCTGCCGGCGGTCCATCTGATCAAGGATTCCTTTTACCGGAGAAAGAACAGGGGCACCCTGGTCATCACAGCGGCCCGGGGATGTCCCATGAACTGTACCTACTGCGCCGTGAATGCCTCATCCGTTTTCCCATACAGAAGGAGGAAGGTGGAGCCCATCATTGCCGAGATCGATCAGGCAATTTCCAGGAACGATGTCGGCCTGATCGATTTCGAGGATGAGAACCTTTCCATGGATAAAAAATGGTTCATTGAATTATTGAATCAAATAATCCTTCGCTTCGGAAGGCTCAATATGGAGCTGCGGGCCATGAACGGGCTTTATGCCCCGACACTGGATGAAGAAATTATGGCCGCCATGAAGGAAGCGGGATTTAAGACCCTGAATTTATCCCTGTGCACGACCCGGACCGAACAACTCATACGATTTCGCCGCCCGGATGTGCGCAGGGCTTTTGAATCGATCCTCTCCCGGGGGGAAAAATTCGGACTCAACGCCGTGGGATATCTAATTGCGGGTGCGCCGGATCAGCAGCCGGAAGATTCCGTAAATGACCTGCTTTACCTTGCCGGGAAAAGGGTCCTGGTGGGGCTCTCCATTTATTATCCCGCGCCGGGAAGCCCTGACTTCGAACAGTGCCGCCGATTAAATATATTACCCGGGGAATTTGAATTGATGAGATCCTCGGTAATTCCCATATCCCATCGGACAAAGCGGGAAGACGCCATAACGCTTTTACGTCTTGCCAGAATTCTGAATTTTATGAAACTGCTGAAGGACATGGACAAAACACTGCCCGAACCCGAACCCTTTGATGAAAAAAGTCGATTGCCCATGGAAAGCAGAATGGATCTGGGGATGAGAATACTGAGCTGGTTTTTTCATGATGGAAAGATCCGTGGAATTTCCAGGGAAGGACGGGCCTATGAACATCTTGTCTCCCTGGAGATGACCCGGAATTTTTTAAATGGACTTAAAGAAGTCCCATTTAAAGGCTCCGGAACATGATATTGCGGTCGAGGAAGGCGGGTGAGATGGAAATCGTTGCCCGTTGCCGGCGGAATTTGGACGGAAAGTTTAAGTTTTTGAACCACATCCCGTTTCCTGAAAAAACGATAGGCTCCCCCGGGGAAAAAGGGCGGCAATCCCAGGAGAGGGTATTTATCCTTTACCTATTTGTAATTAAACCAGAAAAATTATTCCAAAAAAGATTGACGTCCCATTTATTTCAGGATCCCCGATTTCAGATGATGAAGATTTTAGAAAAACACGTGCTGTTTACAAACGGGAGATTTGGGGTTCAAGATTATGAATTTTTCAAAATTATTAATTTCTGTGTAATTCTGGGATGTTGCTGCTTTTTAAATTTCGGGCGGTTTAAAATTTTGAACCAGCCGGGTTTTGTTAACCCTTCAATTAAGATCAGTCTGGAGCGGGAGCTGCTGAAAAAATAATGTAACTATTTGATTTAATTATTATAAAAAAATAGTCGGCTTTTTAATGAAAAACATTCATATTTTGGCAGGGGACTTGCAATAGGAATAGCGAAACCAAAATATTTCTTCATCTTTTTTCTCCTCTCCAAGACTAACCGGCATTGTGCCGGTTAGTCTTTTTTATTGAGTTTTTGTTTTTTTTCCGGTATGCACCGGTTTGTGGTAGATTTGAGATAAAATTTTTACCGACTTTTTACGGGGCCATCAAAAATGAAAGATCAATTCGATTTCTGGGAGCACCATTCTTTGAAATATCTTGAAATGGCACTTGACTCCCAACGGCACGAAATAGTTGAAAATCCGGATGCCCATGGCAAAAAAACAGGAGATTGCGGGGATTCCGTTGAATTTTATTTGTCGATACGGGACAATCATCTGCAATCCATTTCCTTCTCTACGGACGGTTGTTTGAACACCAACGCCTGTGCCAACACCGTAGCCCGTTTAGGCGAAGGAAAAAGCCTTGAAGGAGCCTGGGAAATCACTCCTGAAATGATCATTGAATATCTGGAAACCCTGCCCTCCCATGAAACCCATTGCGCCGAACTGGCGGTGGGGGCGTTTTATCTGGCCTTGTCCGGGTACAGGGATAAAATGGAAGAAACCGGATAAACCAGGGCAAGATAGTTCTTGACGAATATGCCACATTGTGGAAATGATGCAACCGTCTAACATTTGAAAACCATCAGAGGGAAGCGGAATGGATAAACAGGAGTTTTCATATTTTCGGAAAAAGTTAAAAAAAACCCAGAAAGAGATGTCCGAATTGTTGGGGAAATCCATAAAAGCCATACACAGCTATGAACAGGGGTGGCGTGTGATTCCCGTGGATGTTGAAAGACAGATCTATTTCCTGGCCTCGCAGGCACTGCGAAAACCGGAAAGCCAAAAGGCCTGCTGGAAAATTCTGAAATGTACGCCCCTGAAAAAAAGAAATTGCCCTGCCTGGAAGTTCAACGCCGGGCAATATTGCTGGTTCATTAACGGCACCATCTGCCACGGACAGCCCCAGAAAAGCTGGAACGAAAAAATTCAGCTTTGCAAGGAGTGTGAAGTTTTCAACTCCATTTTACAGGAAATCGAGGCATCCTGACCCCCGAATCCATGGATTCCTGCCGGATCGATTCCCTGGTTTATCTCTCTGAATTTTATCCCGACTAAAATATTATTATGGAACGATTGCGGACAGGATCTGTATTTCCGAAACCCTTCCGACCCTCAACACTGCCGGAGGGTCAACCGTCACATCCACTACGGTTGAAACCGATCCTCCGGAAAGAGGACCGGCATTCAGGATGAGATCCAGCTTATAAGCGATGGAAATATCCATCTCCCCGATATCACTCCACCCTTTTTCACCCGAAATATTGGCGCTGGTACCGGTGATGGGACGGCCCATTTTCCGGCACAAGGCCATGGCGACGGGATGAACGGGCATGCGAACGCCGATTTTACCCGTCCCGGCTGTGAGTCGTTCCGAAACCGTTTTTTTAGCGTGAAAAATAAGGGTCACGCCTCCGGGCCACAGTTTTGTTATCAATCTCCAAGCCGCATCCGGAATATGGGTCACCAGATTGTCCAATTCACCGATATCGGCAATGAGAACCAGCACCGGCTTATCCGCGGGCCTTTGCTTGAGCCGATAAACTTTCTCAACGGCCCGGGCATTACCCGCATCCGCAGCCAGGCCGTAAAGTCCCATGGCGGGAAACATGACAACGCCGCCGGCTCTTAAAATGTGCACCGCCTTGTCGATAACCTCCGACTGGGGATGCAAAGGGTCGATGGGAAAAACCGGTAAATTATTGGGGTGCATTTATTTTTTTGGCTTTTAGTTCCACTTCTTCGGCCATTTCCTGTTTGAACCGGATCAATTTTTCCTGAAGGGACCCATCGGAAACAGCCAGAATCTGGACGGCCAGGATACCGGCGTTCCGGCCACCGGATTTGCCGATGGAAACAGTGGCTACGGGGACTCCCGGTGGCATCTGCACCGTTGCGTACAAGGCATCCACCCCGTTCAAGCAGGACGAATCGATCGGGACCCCGATCACCGGCAGGGTGGTGTGGGCTGCCATAACACCGGCCAAATGGGCCGCATGCCCGGCACCCGCGATGATGATTTTCATTCCCCTTTTTTGGGCATTGGCTGCAAATTCCATGGCCCGCCGGGGGCTGCGATGGGCTGAGGCCACGGTGATTTCATAGGAAACGCCGAACCGGGCCAGCATCCTGGCCGCCTCGTCCATGACTGCCAGATCCGACTCGCTGCCCATGACGATTCCCACATCCGGAACGCGGTTTAATCGTTTAACGGCCTTTTGCCCGATGTCTTTGCGATAAAAAACCCGGTCCCAGGATATTCTGGAAACCGCCTGGTAAGCTCTTTCAATGGCTTTTTCAACAGTATCACCAAGGGCGGTCACCCCCAGGACCCGGCCACCTGCGGTGACGATCTTTCCGTCCTTTTTATCCGTTCCCGCATGAAACACAGCTACGTCTTTCATCCGCTTGGCCTGATCCAGTCCCGATATGGGACTTCCTTTGTGATAAGACCCGGGGTATCCCCCGGAAGCCATGACCACGCAAACGGAAGAGCGGGGATCAATGTCGAGTTTGATCTGATTCAGGGTGCCGTCTATAACCGCGTTCATGATGGGGACAATATCGTTTTTCAACCGGATCAAGAGGGGCTGGGCCTCGGGATCTCCGAACCGTCCGTTAAACTCCAGAACCCTGGCCTTTCCGTCTTCAATCATTAAACCTGCGTATAATACGCCCTTATACGGGCATCCCTCGGCAGCCATGGCCCGGACCGTCGGGATCATGATTTCGTTCATAATTTTCCGGTGAACCAGCCGGTCCACCACGGGAGCCGGGGAATAAGCCCCCATGCCGCCGGTATTGGGACCCTGGTCGTTGTCAAATACGGCTTTGTGGTCCTGGGACGAAGGAAGGGGCAAAACGGTTTGGCCGTCGGTAAACGCCAGAAATGAGGCCTCTTCACCTTTGAGGCACTCTTCTATGACCACTTTTTTACCTGCATCGCCAAAGGCCTTGTTCATCATGATTTCCCTCAGCGCATCCATCGCCTGTTTCTCTGTATCACAGACGATCACCCCCTTTCCTGCGGCCAGCCCGTCGGCCTTGACCACAATGGGGGCGCCCATCTTCCGGATATACTCCTCGGCCGGCTTAAACCGGGTGAAACTCTTTCCTTCTGCGGTGGGGATGTCATATTTTTCCATCAGGGCCTTGGCAAAGGATTTGCTGGCCTCAATCCGGGCGGCTTTCCGGCAGGCGCCGAACACCCGGATGCCCTTTTCCTCAAGAAGGTCCGTAATTCCCATGGACAGCGGGGCTTCAGGGCCGATAACGGCAAGATCAATCCCTTCTCTCACGGCGAATCCCACCAAAGCATCCACATCTTCCGCCTTAATGGGAACGCACGTGGCTGATTCCGCAATCCCGGCATTTCCGGGGGCACAGAATATTTGGGTGACTTCCGGGCTCTGGGCGATTTTCCATACCAATGCATGCTCTCTTCCGCCACCACCGACAACCAGAACCTTCATATTTTCCCCCTTTACACCTGTTTGACTATACCGTTTTTTTACTTTCCGGGTGGGTTTTCAAACCCAGTTCGATAAGCAGATCCAGAAGCCGGGAAAAGCTGATTCCCGCTGTTTTGGCCGCCAGGGGGAGCAGACTGGTCTCGGTCATTCCCGGAATGGTATTGGTTTCCAGCACGAAAATCTCTCCGTCCCGGCAGATCATGTCCGACCTGCTGTACCCCCTCAGATTCAGCGCCAGGTGCGCCTTTTTGGCCAAATTCTGGGCCTTCTCCGTTAAATGATCATCGATGCGGGCCGGGCAGATTTCACGGGTTTCCCCTTGTTTGTATTTGGCCTCATATTCAAAAAAATCGTATTTTCCATCCGGAACGATCTCGATGACGGGCAGAGCCGAAAGTTTTTCATTGCCCATGACGCCGACCGTGATTTCAACCCCCTTCATATAGGTTTCCAGAATGAGGGTAGGGTCATGGGAAAACGCCTTGTTCACGGCCGCTCCCAAATCCATTTTGGTTCTGGCCAGCGTCATGCCGATGCTGGACCCCCCTGCGGCAGGTTTCACAACAATAGGAAGCCCCAATTCCCCTGTGCAGGCATCGACATCCAGAAGGTCTGTTTGGCGAAGGACCCGGTACGGAGGTGTCGGAATGCCGTTTTGCCGATAAATTTCCTTTGAGATGACCTTATTCATGGCCAGAGCGCTTCCCAGAACGCCGGCCCCCTGATAGGGAATATCCAGAAGATCCAGAAACCCCTGAATGGTTCCGTCTTCGCCGTAAGGGCCGTGAAGTATGATCAGGGCCATATCGATACCCGGCGCATCAGCCATGATGCGTCCCAGATCCGTTTTGGGATCATATCGGACAACATGGTATTTATCCTTGTCCAGGGCCGCAAAAACCTGATCCCCGCCCTTTAATGAAACGTCCCGCTCCGATGACCGTCCTCCGGAAAGAAGGGCTATGTTGAGTTTTTTCATGATCTCTTTCCAGGTCTGCAGTTTAATCAGAAATTTAAAATTTTCTCCTTGGCCTTTTCGTATTCCTCGCGGGTAATGAACCCCCGTTCCAGGAATTGAATCAGCTCCTTGAGTTCACGGATCTGAGTGCCGGCCCCATCCTCAATTAAAAGATGCGGGGAAGACTCAGGCGCAGGAAGGGACTCACCCCCGGACTTTCCGATCTTTAAGGACGCCAGACCGCCCATTACCGAAACCTCGACGCTTCTTCCGGTCAACAACGGTGTTGCGATCATTTCCCTTAAATTCTTCCCCTCCTCTTTCATGCGCCGGTAAAAAAAATACGCAGACACGCCTATAAGGCCGATGCCCCCCAATAAGATCCACCCCATGTAGTTCACCAGACCGCTGAAAAAAAAGACAAGAAGCCCGAGGCCACAGACGAGAGCCACATGAAGCAGCAATATGGCGTATGCCATGAAAACCCCTTTGAAAATTCCTGCTTTCTCCTTATTCCGTATTTTTTTCATTTTATTGAAGTTTATCTGTGCCGATGGAAAAGTGCTTTATTTTTCTGTTGCGAAAATGGTTATTCATCGGACCTGGAATCAAATTTATCCGTTATTTTATCCACATAATACTGGGGAATCTCCAGTTCGACGGGTGCGTTTCTCATGGTATTCAATTTCATGATCATCAGATTAAGCTTTTTTAAAATCCGATATTTCTCGGCTTCTTCCTTCACACCGGCCAGAAGGTCCTCCGTCTTCAGGATTTCTTTTTTAAGCTCGATATCGGGGGGAAGGCACCCGGCGTTTTTTAAAATCCTGTAGGCCAGCCGCAGTTCCCCGGGGACATGATGATCGTTGTCCTCCTCCAGGGGTTTCCCGGCCCCGGGAAGATTATCGAAATCCCCTTTCATCTGAGCTTCCCGTATTCGTTCCTCAACGATTTTTTCAAATCCTCTGAACATTTCCTTCACACGCCGGTATTGTTTTTTTTTGGGCCGATACAGCCCCGTCAAATCTCTATAGGGCCTCATCCTGATTTTTTCAAGATCGAATATTCCGATAAGATGAAGGATTTTCATCATCTACCAACCCTGTCCGCGCTCCGGCGGAACATTAAAAAAGGGCATTTCACCGCGCGCGGATGAAATGCCCTTTTTTAATGTAAGAAAGGAGTCTTAGATTACGGTGACGTTAACGGCCGCCGGACCTTTTTTACCCTGCTCGATGTCAAAGGTAACACGATCACCTTCGTTTAACGATTTGAAACCGGATGCATTGATTGCCGAATGATGAACAAATACATCCTTGCCGCCGCCTTCCTGCTCGATAAAACCGTAACCTTTGCTGTCATTGAACCATTTCACGATTCCATTTGCCATGGTGATTCCCCCCTTTCTTTTAATATTCGCATGGTTCCAACTTCAGGTGACCACTTTTGACAAATGGATTCTGCCCTTAGTACGAAACTTTCCCAGCTTATTGGCCGGGTTATCATGTTAATCTTATATTATCCGGTTTTTTTTGAAAATCAACAAATTATATTTCGTCCTCAAAATATTACCGGGGGATATCGATTCTCTACAATTCATCCCGGATGTGATCCGGCATGGGGCCTGCCCAATCGTATTTTAAATTACCTATAATATCAGATGCTTCGAGTTCTGTAATTTCTTCTTCCGACAGCCCGATGACTTTTTGGTACACATAATCATTATCCTCTCCGAGTCTGCACGGGGGATGGGTGACCTTTAATGGGGTTCCGGAGAATTTCCAGGGGAACCCGGGGTACCGGTATGTGCCGATATCCGGAGCGTTGATGGTCTGAAAAAATTCCCGGGCATTCAACTGCGGATCCATCAGGCTGTCCCGGGGATCCTCAACCGGCCCACAGGGAACCCCATAGGACTGAAGCACATAAAAAAGCTCGAAATTATCGCGGGTCCGGGTCCATGCGGTTATATGAGCATCGAATTCATCGTGATGTATCCGGCGGCTCTCCACGGATTTAAATTTTTCATCCCGGGTCCATTGGGGATTTCCCATGGCCCTGCAAAGACCTTCATATTCCCGGTCATCGTGGATGGTGATGTTGATCCATCGCTCCCCGCCGTAGATTACCGTCTCCAGCGTGGACTCCGGCCCTCTGCAGGGATAGCACCCCTGAACCGCCTCAGGATGACGGTTTCCCAGTGTTCTCCGGTCCCTGTTATTCCATGCCGCATCCATGTAAATTTCACCGAAATGGTGGATCATCGTCTGCATCTGAGCCAGATCCACCCATTGCCCTTTTCCCGTTTTTTCCCTGTGCAAAAGGCCCAGAATGGCGCCGAAAACCACCATGGGCACGGACGCGGAATCCATGTGAAACCGGAAGGTGTTGTGAGAAGGGTGCTCATCGTCGTCGTATCCCCGTATCCACTCCTCACCTCCCAAAGCCTGGTGCATGGCCCCCCAGCCCACGTAATCCTTGTAGGGCCCGCTTCTTCCCCAAGCCGGCATGTTGATGCAGATCAATCCCGGATTCGCGGCCATCAGGGTCCTGTGGTCCAACCCCAGATGCTCCATAGCCGTGGCGCTGTTGTTTTCCAGAAAGATGTCGCTCTTCCGGATGAGCCTTTTAAAAACCTCCTTGCCCTGGGGCTTGCCGATGTCGATGCAACAGGAAAGGCGGTTCCATAAAGCCCGGGTCCAGAAACTCGTCCGGTTCCAGGGCCTTTCACCGGGCTTACCCTGGGGGTAGTTGGATCTTCCGGATGGCCTTTCCAGCTGGCTCTGGGTGGGCCACATTAAAAATCCCCTGCCGAAGTCCGGCGGGTGGTGGGGGTTGTCCACGTGAATGACTTCAGCGCCCAGACACCCCATAATCCAGGCTGCGGTCGGGCCTGCCCAGATGACCCCCATGTCCACCACCCGGACTCCCTCCAGCGGGAGCCGGGGTTTTATTTTTTCTTTGGTGTCAGGGACGATTTCGAGCCGGGGCCTGTGTTCCAGCGCTGCCATCACCTCTTCGGTATGCTGGCCCAGAAGCGGAGCGGGGATCCTGATTTCCCAGCGGGACAATTCCATGTTGACCGGGTCTCCGGGGTAAATCTGTTTTCCCGAAACCGGGTGCTCGGCTTCCACCCAGAATCCCCGTTCCTTGAACTGGGGGCTCTCCAGGGCTTCCCTCGGCGTATTCACCGCCATGCAGAAATATTTTACCTTCTGGCATTCCTCCATAATCTCCTGCTTGGTCCGGTCAAGGCACCAGTCATACCAGAGGGCGTCCACAACGGGCTTGTTTTCATCGATGTTCAAGACCCCATCGGGATAATCGATCATGTCTTTGAGTTCGGGAAACAGCTTGACAAAGCGGTCCCAGAAAATGATGCCGCCCGCTGCCCGTACAAAGCCGTCCCTGCAGGGGAATATGCCCGTAGGCGTGACGTCCGATGCCACTTCCCGGGGGTCCAGCCGCCCCACCGTGTTCGAGGTCATGGTCATTCCCGAATAGGCATAGCACACGAGATTGGTGGTTTTATGGTCGGTGTCCGAGGCCAGCACTTCCTGCATGGAGACATCGATGTATTGCCCGTCTCCACCATGGCGTTTCAGCCAGAAGGCAGCCAGAGCGGCCACCGCAGCCATGTGCCCCACCTGGTACTGGAGGCAGTTTCCCCCGAGCTTCAAAGGGTGCCGGCCGGGTATGCCCGAAGAATACATATCATGGCCCAGACCACTCAAGATCAGCTCGGATGTCTTGAAATCCCGGTAGGGTCCGGTCTGCCCGAAATTGGAGATGCTCACCATGACCAGACCGGGATTGACGGACTTCAATATCTCATAGGAAAGGCCCAGCCTTTCCATGACGCCGGGGGAAAAACTTTCCACCAGGATATCCGCATCCTTTGCCAGCTTCTTGATGGCTTCCCTTCCTATTTCGGATTTCAGATCCAGAAGCATCCCCCTTTTGTTCACGTTCAGATGGGAAAAAAGAATGCTTTTTTCCGGATGGGGGTCGTCATTCAAAAACGGCCCGCTCCGCCTTGCCGGATCACCCAGAGGCGGCCTTTCGATCTTCAATACGTCGGCTCCGAAATCAGCGAACATTTTCGTGCAGTAAGGGCCGGCGATATGCCAGGTCAAATCCAGGACATTGACTCCCGATAACGTCTGTTTTTCCATTTTATCCTTTCTCTGTTGAACAGGTTTCCGGTAAGGACTTAATAGAGGACTTTTTCTTCGGTCAATCTGTCGATTTCTTCCTGGGGCATACCGAGGAGATCTCCGAAAACATAACGGTTGTGTTCTCCGGGGAACGGCGCCCGGTGGCGGATTTTTCCCGGTGTTTTGCTCATCTTCCACAGAATGCCGTCGTATTTTTTCCCTTTCATTTCAGGGTCCGGGTGGTCGATTACCTGGAAAAAGCCTCTTTGGTTCAAGTGTGGGTCCTCGGTCAATTCGCGGTTGCTCAGGGTGGGGAAAGCGGCGATCCCCTCTTTCTGGAGCATGTGGGCGATTTCGTAGTGGTCGAACGTCGACGTCCAGGACTCGATATGCCGGTCCATTTCTTCCTGGTTTTTCCAACGGTTCAGGCTGTCGGCGTATTTTTCATCGTTTGCCCATTCGGGATTCCCCATGATTGCAACCAGCTTTTGCCACTGCGCATCGTTCTCAACGGCGATGGTCACCCATTTCAAGTCTCCCCCCCCGCATTTGTAGGCATTGTGGGGAGCTATAAAATCATGACGGTTCCCCTGGCGAGTCCGGACATGCTTGTTCAGGGTGTAATCCATAATATTTTCCGGCGTGAGGTTGATCAGGCCTTCCCACTGGGAAAGGTCGATGTGCTGGCCCTTTCCGGTTTTTTTCCGATAGTGAAGCGCACTCAGCATGGCAAAGGTCGCATGATGTGCGCCGACGGGATCTCCCCAGCTGATGTTGATGGGATGGGGGGGAATTTCGGGGTGTCCGGTCACCTCGGCAAGACCGCTGATGTAAATCTGGGGCCTTCCGTACATAACATAATTCTTGTAGGGACCGTCCGAACCAAAAGCCGTCAAAGCGACATAAATAATGTTTGGATTGATTTTTTTAACCGACTCATAGTCCAGGCCGTATTTTTCCATGACGCCCCTGGAAAAATTTTCCACCAGAACATCGCAGATTTTAAGAATTTCCTTGACCAGCTCGACTCCCCGGGGCGTGGTCAGGTTGACGGTCACACCAAGCTTGTTCCGGTTCAACCAGTTGTAATACCCGGAATTGTTCGGCGTCGGCACGGTATCCTTGGGCCATGGGGGAAGTCCCCTGATCACGTCCATTCTTCTCTGACTCTCGATCTTGATAACCCGGGCGCCCATGTCGGCCAGGGTTCGTCCAAAATGGGGTCCGGCCCAGGCCTGACCGAAGTCCGCCACGGTAATTCCTTCCAGTGCCATTTTATTCATTCTGCTTCTCCTTTCTCTGACTTCAGATCACGCCGGACTGGCTTAATATGATCAGCTCCTGTTCACTGTATCCGAGCCGGTTTCCATAAATCTCCCGGTTGTGCTGTCCCAGCAGGGGCGCCGGGCTCCGGACGCGCCAGGGGGTTTCCGACAGGCGATAAGGAGCCCCCGGATATTGGGCTTTTCCGATAACCGGATGATCGATTTCCTGGAAGTATTTTCTCGCCGCCAGATGGGGGTCATTCACGACTTCTTCGGAATTATAGGCCGGCGCTAAAGGAACATGGGCGGCCTGTCCCATATCGAAAATCTCCTGTTTGGTATGTTCCATGGTCCATTCGGACAAAAGAGGAATCAGGGCGTCCACATACTGTGCGCGGGCAAACCGGTTGGCGAACAGTTCGCTGTTGTTCCATTCCGGGTTTCCGATCATGTTGATGAATTTATCATACTGATGATCCTCGACACACATCAGGAAAAAATACCCGTCCTTGCAGGGCAGGGGACAGATGGGCTGGACCACCGGGTCTGAGATACCACCCATTTCATTTTCGGCCAGAACCCAGTGTTGAAGGCTGGATTCCGTCTGCCCGGCCATGAGTTCAAGCATGGCGATATCGATATGCTGTCCCGCATGAATAACATCCCGGGCGTGGATCCCACACATGGTGGCCACCGCCGCAGCCTGGGCGGTTCCGAATTCCGACTGCCTGCCCCCGGCCTTGATGGGCGTCGGCACCGGTTCCTGGAAACAGGCGGTGCTGATCATGCCGTAACCGCTTCCCTGGTAGATATTCAATTCCATGGCCTTGTAATCCCTGTAAGGCCCCGTCTGACCAAAGGGCGTTATGGAAGTCATGATGAGGCGGGGATTGACCTTTTCCAGAATCTCATAGGTGAGCCCCATCCTTTCCATTTCCATCGGCGCGTTATTTTCGATGAGGATGTCCGCATCCTTTATCAGCTCTAAAAAGATGGACCTTCCTTTTTGCGTTTTAGGATCCAGGGTAATTCCCATTTTGCTGGAATTGAGATAGGAAAAAAGGCCGCTCCTTTCAAGGCCGGGCGTGTTGCCCGCAAAAGGTTTCCGCCTTCTGGCATCGTCCCCTTTTACCGGCAGTTCTATTTTAATGACTTCGGCTCCGAGTTCGGCAAAAAGTTTTCCGCAATATGGTCCTGAAACCAGGTTGGCGAATTCCAAAACTTTTATCCCGGTCAATGCCTGTTCAGACATGTCTTACCTCCTTTAAATTGACGATTTGAAACAATCCGGCGCCATCATTCTCCTTTAAAGCAACCGTTCGATGGAATCCTTGGAATTCAGGCAATTCAAATTTCAGGTCATACTGTCCTCCGGCAGGTGATTTTCAGAAGTACGCGGGAATACCGGATTACGGTTCATCCTGATTTTGAGAATCCCTGTCTAAAATGCTCCCCCCGGGCAATACATCCTTGAAGGCGACACCATAAATTTCCCAGACGGTTATAAAGAGTGCAGAGATGATAGGCCCGATGATGAACCCTGCGATGCCGAACAGGGCAATCCCGCCAAGGGTGCCGAAAAGAATCAGAAGTTCGTGCATCTGGGTGTCTTTTCCTACCAGACGGGGGCGTAAGACATTATCCAGGCTTCCCACTACCAGCGCACAGAACAGACCTAAGCCCGCCGCCTTGAGATAATGCCCCCCCATCGCCAGTATAACGACGGCCGGAATCCATACCAGCGCCGTTCCGATGCTGGGAATAATGGAAAGAACCACCATAATGGTCCCCCAGAAGGCCGCGCTGGGGATTCCTGCGATATAAAAGGCGAAGCCCGCGAGTCCTCCCTGCAATACGCCGATGATGGCCGTCCCCTTCAGGGTGGCGTTGGTCACCGAGGAAAATTTTCCCAGCATCCGACGCTCATCCTCTTCTTCCATGGGGAGATAGTACAATATTTTATCCAGGAGGTTCTTGCCGTCCATTAAAAAAAAGAACATGCAGTAAATCAGGATGAATCCATGAAAAAGAAAGTTCACCGTTCCCATGGTAAGGGCGGAGAGGCTGTTCACCAGGTATTTGCTCACCATCCCCACCATTTCCCCGGCTTTTTGGAATATCACCTGCTGGTAGGGTTCGATTTTATCATAAAAGGGGATGTAGTCCTCAAATCCCGAAAGCGCACCGGAATCGGCCATCCGCAGCTGTACCCAGGGGGTAATGGATTGCCCGACCTTGATAGCCTGAGCGGTAACGATGCCCAGCAAGGCCAGCAGGGGGATCAGGATCAGGACCACCACAACCAGAAGGGTCAAAAGAGAGGCGATGCTCCGGCGTCCCTTCAGTCCTCTTTCCAGACGGTGATACAGGGGATGGAACATGGCTGAAAAAATGCCGGCCAGTAAAATCGCCATGAGAAAATTACGGATCATGGACAGGAAGATGGCCGATATGAAAACCACCATCAACAACACAACGGTCTTGTTCATCTTTTCCCGGTTCATCCAGGTATCCTTACACCCCGAATCCTACGACTCTGTCGCTCTGACGGGGAGGTTTGTAGACGGAACCTCTGACAAGGGACAGGCTCTCCGTGGGACATTGTCGGACGCAGTTGCCGCAGCCCATGGAATAATCGCTGTTGACAACGGCCTTGTCGTCCCGCATCTCCATCGCCTGGACTTGACAGATATCGATGCACTGGCCGCATCCGATGCAGCTTTCGGCATCCACGACAGCCAAAAAATTCGACCCCGCAACTCTTCTCAATCCCCTGTGGGTAATCATGGGTTTCAAAATCTGGCAGCAGCAACCGCAGCAATTGCACAGAACGATATTGTCTCCCAGAAAATTGTTGATATTGTGCAGAAGCCCCTTTTCTTCACAGGTTTTCAATAATTCCTGGAGCTGTTCCCGACTGTAGCGTTTGCCGAATTTACGGTCCACGATATAATCCGCAACTTTACCGAAATAGACGCAGGCCTCCATGGGGGCGCCCTCCACCTTGCATCCTTCGCCCTTCATCAGGGTTTCCTGACGACAGGTGCAGGTCCCCACGGCAAAGGAGTTCTCTCTTTCCAGAATCTCCGATATCCGCTCCCAGGTGGCGATTTCCGCATTGTCGGGAAGTTCTTCCTCAATGGCAAGGGTCCTCAGGCCGGGTTCGCCTATTTTCTCGTTGGCAGCCTCAACGTTCTTATACAAATCGGCGGCCATCGCCCCCAATTCTTCATGCATTTTTGCAATCAGGCGGTACCGTTTTTTAGCCCGTTCGGTTTCCTCGCCCTTGAGAAACTGAAGCTCAAGGATGCCCGGGGCGAAGGGTGGCACGGAATATTCTTTTTCATCATTATCCGTTTTCGACACAAACATGATCCCCTCATCGGCCATGGTTTCCAGGATCTTTTCCAATTCGACCGGGTCCCGGTTCAGCTGCCCGGCCAGGCTTTTCACGGTGTGAGCCCCTATGGGCATTTCAGCGGCAAGCCCGGCCTGTTCCCGGGTAAACAATTCCCGCAAAAGGGCCAACACCGATTCAACCGGGGGCATTTTCACTGCATTCTGATTAAGCCGTTCACATAGTTTTACATAGATATCGTCCGTCATGAATTTCTCCTGTTTCCATCTGGTTTAATTTCCCGCCGGAGCTGTGGACGTGAATTTTTCAGCTCCGGCAGAAGGTTAGAAAAATCGGGTTTATGCCGATATGCATCGGCAGGGGGTATTAATGCAAGATCCAATACTTTTTCATATCTTAAGGGGCATTGGTCCGGCAAGGAAAATTTATGAGACGCCGATCACAGGCCGTCCAGATAAGGGCCGGAGGGATAGCTCCCGAGGATCCGCATACTGTGACAATTATCGGCCAGTTCCTTTCGCAGGTGCGCATATTTCTCCAGCATCAGATCGCATTCCACATCGGTAAAAAAGACATACTGCCATTTTTCCGAGCGCAGGGGGCGGGATTCCAGTTTTTTCATATTGATGCCTTCCCGGGCCAGAAGGTTCAGCAGACCGACCAGTGCCCCGGATTTGTCCGGGAGGGTAAAGACCAGGGATGTTTTATCGTGTTTCTCCCCTTCGGGCATGGAGGGGCCGATGATGATAAACCGGGTCCAGTTGTCCGGAAGGTCTTCAATGCTCCGGGAAAGGACATTAAGTCCCAGCATTTCACTTAATTTCATGTGTCCGATGGCGGCGCTTCCAGGATCCCGGGTTACCTTTTTGGCTGCCGCCGCCGTACTCTCCATGGGAACCAGGTCAGCTGCGGGCAAATGGGTACGCAGCCATCCTGCACACTGGCCAAGTGCCTGGGGGTGGGAATATACTTTTCTGACGGCGGCCAAAGCACATTCGTTGCTTAAAAGGGAGTGGCTGATTTTGGAAAAGATTTCCGCGTGTATAAATACCGTGTATTTTAAAAACAGATCAAGGCTCTGTCCCACGCTGCCCTGGAGAGAGTTTTCCAGCGGGATAATCCCCAGTTCCGCTTCCTTGGCGGCAACGGCGTGAAACACTTCGTTAAAGTCATTGCAGGGTCGAAACTCCGCGCTGTGTCCCAGGTATTCCAGTCCCGCAAAATAGGAAAAAGTACCTTCAGGGCCGAGGTAGACGATCTCCTGGGGCCTTTGAAGGCGCCTGGATGAGGACAGAATTTCCCGATATATCATCCGGAGATGGTCCTCGGGGAGAACTCCGGGATTCTGTTTCACCAGATTCTGCAACAGTTCTTTTTCCCTTGAGGGCTTGAAGACCATGTCTTTTCCCGCGGCCTTCAATTTTCCGACCTCCCTGCACAGGCCGGCCCTTTGATTCAAAGCCGCCAGAATCTGCCGGTCGGTTTCATCTATTTTAATTCTGATTTCCGAAAGACATCGGTTGATCTCATTCATCGGAATTGCTTCCGCTTTACCTTGTTTTTCCATTTTATCCGTCAACCCGCTTACGTGGCGTTAAATAAAGGGGCGAAGTAAAAAAACCGGTTACCCCAGAAATTCCATACCCTGCTCGACGCTCCAGTTTTCATGAACAATGCCGTTTAAGGCCCTGACCAGTCGTGTGGGATCCGGAGCCTGGAAAATATTCCGTCCGACGGAAAGGCCTGCACCGCCGGCACTTATGGAATCATAAGCCATTTGCAAAATGTCCTTCTGATCTTCCATTTTGGGGCCACCGGCGATGACCACGGGAATGGCGCAGCCTTCCACGACTTCCCGGAAGGTATCGATATCTCCCGTGTAGGGTACCTTGACCACATCCGCGCCGATTTCCTCGGCCAGCCGGGCGCAATGCTTGACCACTGCCGGATCGTATTCGCTTCTGACCTTCGGTCCCCGGGCATACACCATGGCAAGAAGGGGCATTCCCCAACTTTCGGCGGAACTCGACATCCGGCCGATTTCACTGAGCATAAAGCGTTCCGTTTCATCACCCAGGTTCAGATGAACCGAAACCGCGTCGGCGCCGATGCGAATGGCGTCTTCGACGGTGCCCACGAGGGTTTTGGCGTTGGGAAACGGAGAAAGGTTGCTGCTGGCGGACAGATGGATGATCAGCCCGATGTCTCTTCCGCTCCCCCTGTGGGACCTCCGGGGGATTCCCTTGTGCATGAGTACGGCATTGGCGCCGCCTTCGGCCACTTTATTCACCGTATTTCTCAGATCTTCAATTCCCTGAATGGGTCCGACGGAAACTCCGTGATCCAGGGGTACGATGATGGTTCTGTGGGTGTTCCGGTTGAAGATACGTTCCAGTCTGATGGATTTTCCGAGTTGCATAAGGCCTCCTTGTTGTTTCGGGCCTCGCAGGTTCGACCGACGGGTTTTTAAGGCATAAAAAAAGGGCCGCCGGTTCTGACCTGCGGCCCTTTGTGGTTTTTTTTTACGTCAACAGTCTCCACCCAGGCCACAGGTCCCTGTAAAGAAACCGAAAAAGCTAAAAAAGTAAGCCTGGATGATGTTGATTGAATAATTTTTCATAACTTTTTTTTAAGTAACAAAGATTTTTTTTACTGTCAAGGAATTCCTTCAAAACAAAATCCTTTGATCCCCCGGCAGGATCCGTCTATCGTCAGGCCGGATTTCCATGTTCATGGCCTTTTCGGTGATTCCGAGAGATTCTATCATGTTGCGCCGGCCACCGGCGGTGGATCCGTTATGTGACCCCATGCAGGGGACAATAAACGAAATTCGACCCCGGATTTCGGATCGAATTTTAATTTTCTGGAAAAATCGGTACTTTCATGGTAATTTGTGCCTGGCTGAATTTTTCAACCGGTCATTCGAACACACCACCACCTTCATCTTCCAATCTTTATTCAACAGGGGGATGCGGGGATCGGCCAAATCCATAGGCAATCATGAAATCAAAAAGTGAAAAATTCCGGTTACCGGTTTCCCGTGCAGCAACCCTCATCAGTTTGGTTTTCCTGTGTACCACGCGCAGCCGGTGGGAAACAAATCATGAAGCCGTAACAACCATTCTTTTCTTTCTGGCGACGATTTTGGTGGGCGTCGCATCCCTGGGCCGCCTGTGGTGTTCGCTTTATATCGCCGGGTTTAAGAATCACCGCCTGATTACCGAAGGTCCCTATTCGCTTTCCCGGAACCCTTTATATTTTTTCAGTTCCATCGGCGCCATCGGTTTAGGACTGGCCACGGAAACCCTGACCTTTCCACTGGCCTTCATACTGATGTTTTTTCTGTACTATCCCCGGGTCATTAAAGGCGAGGAAAAACGCCTCAAACAACTTCACGGCCTTGAATTCGACGTCTATCGAAACCAGGTGCCCGCTTTTTTCCCGAAACTGAAAGGATTTATCGAACCCGAAACCTACAGTGTCAAACCTGTCGTTTTCAGGCGTCATGTACTGGATGCGGTATGGTTCATCTGGATCCTGGGCATTATCGAGTTGGTTGAAGGACTCAAAGAAATCGGAGTCTTGCCTGCTCTTTGGGCCCTGTATTAATTTACACCCACACACCAAAGGCTCTTTATGAGAATGATGGATAAAGACCCGCTGGATGCGATTATTATAAACGAAGTACAGTTGATTCTGGCCGAAAAAAGAACCTCGCTGGCAGCCATGCGCACGGGCATCGCGGTCCTGGCGCTTCCCCTTTCGGTTTTCAGCATTCTCATTGCCACATCCAGGTATTATAATGCTTTTGAAACATTGTATCTATTCCTCCCAGTGGTCCTGATGAATATCGGCCTCATCGTTCTGGGAATCTATCTTATCCTCAGAGCCGTTCGGAAAATTCGGCGCTATGATCAACTCATTGAAATATTAAAACAAAAGCACACCCTGTTGTCGGAGTTCATCGATTGAGGCGGGACAAGGCCCAAACAGGGTCGTGTTATTGCTTCAAATTCCATATCGGATTTTAAAGACCGGAGAAATTAAATGAAAAAACTCGGAGACGTCTTATTGCGGAAAGAACCTTTTTCAGAAATCGTCATGGGCAATACGGCCCTGGTTCGGGGGATGGTGGAAGCCCATACCCGGGTGGCGTCTTCCTATCCCGGGTCTCCCACGCCGGAAATCGCCACGGCCATCCAAAGCATCCCCAGAGAAAAGCGGCCTTTTTATTTCGAGTTCTCCACCAATGAAAAAGTCGCGACGGAAGTCGCCTACGGCGCTGCGGTGAACGGGCATCTGTCCACGGTTTTTTTCAAAAGCGTGGGGCTGAATGTGGCTGCCGACACCTTTGTCCAGCTCAACCACATGAACATCATCGGGGGAATGGTGGTGGTACTCGGAGATGATCCCGGCGCCAATTCGTCCCAGAACGAGCAGGACAACCGACATATCGCCCGCTTGAGCTACACCCCGGTATTCGAACCGGCGAACCCTGAGGAAGTCTATCAGTATTATATGGAAGCAGCGCGGTTTTCCCGGGAAATGCACATGCCCGTGATCCTGAGGCTCACCACGCATGTCTGTCACGCCAAACAGAGGGTTTCCTTCGGCCCGTGGAATGATCCGGGTTTTGATCCGACTCCCCGGTTCGATCCCGGAAACGGCCCCTATATTCCCATTGCCGCTGATGTGCTACCCATGAAAAAACGAGCCCTGGAGCGGCTTGAAACCGTAGCGGCGTATTCAGTCACCAGTCCGCTTAACCGCACCATCGACAACGGCAATAAAAAAAGAGGCGTCATCACCATAGGACTTCCCTTCCTCTCCCTCATGGATGTTCTGGGACAAGCCGTCGAAAAACCGGATATTCTGAAACTGGGTATCGTTTATCCCCTTCCCCGAAACCTGGTGAAGCAATTTCTTGAGATGCATGAAAACGTCAAAATCCTTGAAGAACTGGATGATGTGGTGGAAAAAGACATCAAAGCTCTGGCCTTTGACGAAAAAATTTCAACCACCCTTATCGGAAAAATGGATATGGACGACTGGGTCGGAGAGTATACGCCGGATAAGGTGGCCGGCATAATGGCCAAAACCTGGCCGGACATGGTCCCGGAAAAACAGGCCCCATCCGCGGACTTTCGCGTTCCCGCACGTCCTCCCCAGATGTGCCCCGGATGCGGGCACCGAAGCGCTTTCCACGCCGTTAAAAAGGCCTTAAAGGATACGGACATCACCGTGGCCGACATCGGCTGCCACACGTTAGGCTATCTTCCGCCCTATGAAAGCGGACGGCTCCTCATGTGCATGGGGGCATCCCCCGGAATCGCATCGGGCCTGGCCCTGTTCAACGATTCCCGGAAGGTCATTGCCTTTCTGGGGGACTCCACATTTTTCCATGCCGGAATTCCGGGCATTATCAACGCCTTGTTCAACAAACACAACATCACCCTGATTCTCATGGAAAACGGCACCACGGCTATGACGGGCCACCAGGACCATGCCGCCTCGGGGCGCAATTTCAACGAACCCACCGACAAAATCCCCGTCAGGCAGGTGCTGGAAGGATTGGGCATCAAACACATATTTGAAACCGATACCTATCTTCAGGGAAAACTTACCGAACTGGTCAAGGAAGCAGTGGCCATTGACGAATTTGCCGTAGTGATGGCAAGGCACCCCTGCATGCTGAAATTTATGCGGGAACAGCGGAAAAAGACCGGTTTTCGAGAACGGCGCGTGAACATCGACCCGGAAAAATGCCAAAAAATTCATGATTGCGTCGCGGTTTTTGCCTGCCCGACCTTCATCCGAAGGGCCGACGGCGGCGTTGAAATCAATACCGATCTTTGTATCGGGGACGGCTCCTGCATTCAGACCTGCCCCGTTAAGGCCATCGCTCCGGCTGAGGAGGGAAAATGAAGAACACAGAGAAACAACCCCTAAATATCCATCTGGCCGGGGTCGGCGGACAAGGCATCGGCCTTTTAAACGAAATTCTCTTGAGAGCGGCGGATCATGCGGGCTATAACGCCATCGGTGTCGACACCCACGGCCTGGCCCAGCGGGGAGGGATCGTGGTTTCAGAGATCAGGCTTGGCGAAACCGTGCATTCACCCCTGATCGGCAATGGTCAGGCCGACCTGGTGGTGGCCTTGGAGCGTCACGAAGCCCTTCGGGCAGCGCTTCAATTTTTAAAAGTGGGTATGCAGTAAACTCAACCACCTACTATATGTAGAGTGTGACCTCCGACAATCATTTGGCGCGACACAGGAACGCAATTGACTGCTTGCTCCATCAGTCGATAGAAAAGTAAACCACGGGCTCTGGATGT
>DIKO01000038.1 GCA_002423615.1 Desulfobacteraceae bacterium UBA5616 | reverse complement strand
TTGCTGGCGACTTCTTTGACCATCTGTGCGCCCATGTTTTCAAATTTGTCTTCCAGTTCGATTTCCTTGGCCACGGTGACGCCATCCTTGGTGACCGTAGGTGAACCCCATGATTTGTCGATGACGACGTTTCTGCCCTTGGGGCCAAGGGTGACAACAACGGCATCGGCAAGCTTTTTAACGCCGGCGAGCATGGCTTCACGGGCTTTTGCATCAAAAATAATGATTTTCGGCATTTTCAATATCCTCCATATCTGATTTAGATTTTAGTGATGAACCGTTATTCAACAACACCGAGGATGTCGTCTTCACGCATGATGAGGTGCTCTTCCCCGTCGATTTTCACTTCCGTTCCGGCATATTTTCCGAAAAGCACCTGATCGCCGACTTTGAGTTCCAGAGGAACGCGTTTGCCGTCATCACCGACTTTGCCGTTGCCCACGGCGATTACTTTTCCCTCGGCCGGTTTTTCTTTGGCGGTATCCGGAATAATAATTCCCCCTTTGGTTTTGGTTTCTTCTTCGACCCGCTTAACTAAAATCCTGTCCTGTAATGGTCTGAGTTTCATGTGTTTCTTCTCCTTTTTCCGATTAGACTCGTGGGTAGTTGATTTAAAAACTGAATTCGCTGAAACAAAAACCCGTCAAGAGACAAGGTTTTTAAAGATTTTCGGAAGTCCTTTGAAGCCGTTAAAAAAAATAACCTGGAAAACAGGGGTCACTTTTTTATCTGCGAAAGGATTCCGGAAGTTTCCCATCATGTTTCAAGGATTCCGGCAGTATTAGAACTTCTATTCAACGGCGCCGGAGGATTTCTTTTCCGCTTTCGGGCCATCGCACTTGCTGTCGCATGAAGACGCGGTTTCATCCGTTTTTTGTTTTGTTTGGCCCTTTTGCGATTTGCCTGCATAATCCGTAACGTACCAGCCGCTTCCTTTTAGGTGGAAAGTGTTCTGGGAAATAATTTTGTGCAGTTTCCCTGAGCAGGAGGAACATTTGGTTAACGGTTTGTCCGAAAAGCTTTGGAAGGCTTCCAATACGTTTCCACATTTTTCACATTCATACTCATAAATCGGCATTTCTCGCACCCTCCTGGTAAAACTATTGATCTTGTTTCAACGATCTTTATTTTGATCACTAAAAATTCGAATCGAGGTAAATATAGTCCAACTTTTCCGGTTGTCAATAGATGAAAAATTATTTTTATCCCTCCCTGAGGTCTTCAAAGGGAATTATCCATTGTTGATAAAAATCAAAAACGGATTTAAGCCCTTGCAGGGTGAGTGGGTTCAATATTTGCCGGGTTGCCTCATGGACTCGCTTTTCCTCGATTGTTTTTTCATCGGCCGAAGCGTAGAAATTTTGCAGAAATTTGCTGAACCGGACGATATGCACCAGTTCGTGGACAAGGACATAAAGGGTAAAGGGGAACAGGTTAAGGGAAGGGCCCTGATTGACTACGGACAGGATGGCATGATCTTGAATGCATATCTTATAAAAATCGAAAGATGTCGATTCCAGAGTGAAATCCTTGGGGCGGCCCTTGTAGTGCAGTATCTGAGCAAAGGGGCCGTCCACAATCTCATTTTCATTCAGGTCAACCAGTGTCTTGATATCGTATTTTTTCTTCAGCCACTGGTTTGAGGATAATTTATAATGATTACTGACCAGTTCTTCCGCAAGCCGGACTGAATTGTTGACGATATCGATTTCCAAGGGATTGAAGGCCATTCGCCTGCTCATACCGGTCTCCCCAGATTTAATACGAAGTTTAAAATAATGTTATTCTTTCAGATCCCACCAGGACGGAGTTTTCTACCATACCCGGTTTTCCATATCAACGATTTAAGGTTCGGGGCGATGATTATTTTCTTTCATATTATTATCTTATTTGAGGGCAGGGGAAAAAAGTTGTGGACAAATCAGCAAAAAAAGTGATAGCAAGACCATTATTCAAAATTCAAGAGACGATTGGAGGTGATCGGTTGGGCAGCGTTGTCAAAAAGCGGAGGAAAAAAATGCGCAAACACAAACATCGAAAGCTTTTAGCCCGTACACGCCATCAGCGGAGAAAAGGCAAATAGGAACACCTTCGATCTGTCAGACTTAACGCATTGAAAAAAAATACCGGTCCTCTACCCCAAACGGCCCGGTATTTTTATTTGGTTTTAATCCGGCGGATCACTTCTCCGGCTTAAAACCCTTAAGATATTTCAAAAATTCCGAATCCGTGGAAAGGATCAGAGAGCTGTTTTGATCCATGGATTCGCCATAAATTTCAAGAGTCTTGACAAAGGAATAAAATTCCGGGTCCACACCGAACGCATCGGCGAAAATCCGGGTGGCTTCGGCGTCGGCCTTTCCCTTGATCTCCTGGGCTTTCCGGTAGGCGCCGGAGGTAATTTCCTTTAGCACACGCTCTTTTTCGCCGAGGATTTTAGTGGCCTCACCTTTCCCTTCGGACCGAAACTTTTCAGCGATCTGCTTTCTCTCGGCAATCATTCGGCCGTAAACCGACTCTCTGACCGTTTCCACATAGTTGACCCGTTTGATTTTGACATCCACCAGTTCGATGCCGAAGGGAGCCAGTTTGGGTTGGGCCTGTTTCATTATACCATCGGTGATCCGTTCCCGCCCTGTGGTGATATTGGATATGGGCCTTTCATTTTTCGCCGCTTCATCTATGCCGATTTCAAATGTATCCAGCGTGCGATTGGAATTACGGACCGTTTCGATAAGCCGGTACGAAGTGATGAAATTTCTCACCGCAGGATCGATGATGTCGTCCAGACGGCTCCGCGCGTTGGTGGTGTTGTTCACGGTTTGAAGAAATTTCAACGGATCGGTGATTTTCCACCGGGCAAAGGCATCAACCCAGATATAGGTTTTTTCCAGAGTCGGGATCTGTCCGGGGTCCCCATCCCACTGGAGAAGGTTTTTGGGAAAATATACGGCGGTTTGAATCATGGGGAATTTAAAGTACAGGCCCGGAGTTGTTTTTGGAGTGCCCACCACTTTTCCGAACTGGGTAATCACCACCTGTTCCGTTTCGTCCACGATGTACGCCGAGGAAAAACCGATAATCGCCAGAACCACGGCGGCCAATAAAATTAGGATTCCTTTATTTTTCATTTTTCAGTACCGATGGCCTGCTGTTCGAGTTGTTTGGGTCCGATGTTGAGCAATGGAAGGAGATTCTTCTGCTCCGAATCAACAATATATTTGTTCCCGAGTTTCGGGAAAACATCCCTGATCATTTCCAGATACATCCGGCGCTGGGTCACATCTCTGGCCTTGGTGTATTCCCCATAAAGGGCTGTGAACCTGGCTCCATCGCCTTTGGCTTTATTAATTCTTTCCAATGCATAACCTTCGGCGGCCTTCAGGGTTCTTTCCGCCTCACCCCTGGCCGCGGGAATCGCCTTGTTGTAATCCTCCCGGGCCTGGTAAATCATCTGTTCCTTTACCTGGGTAGCCTGGTTCACTTCATTGAAAGACGGTTGAACGGGCTCGGGAACATTGGTCTTCTGCATTTCGATGGTCACTATCTTGATGCCGGTTTCAGCCTGGTCGAGTTCCTTTTGCAGGAGCATTTTGGCTTCCACGGCGATTTCATCCCGTTTGCTGATGATTTCGTTGATGCTCCGGTCTCCCACAACCTGGCGCATGGTGGCCTCGGACATGTCTCTTAAAATCATCAGGACTTCATCGACCTTGAATAGAAAATTGTAAGGATGGCTGATCCGGTACTGAACGATCCAGGGCACCACGGCGACATTCAAGTCTCCGGTCAGCATCAGGGAAACATCATCATTTTCCGTCTGGGATGGAAAGAAGGGCCGTTCATTGTCCTTAGTGCTCCTGAAACCGAACTCCTCCTTGAAAACTTTTTTGTCTTTTACCTTGGTGACTTTTTCAATGCCGGCCGGAAGCTTGAAATTCAGACCCGGCTGCGCAATCCGCTTAAATACACCGAATCGCTGAATAACGCCGACTTCATCCGCTTGAATGGTAAAGATTGCGCTATAGATCAAAAACAAAATAATAAATATGGCAAAAACAATGGGGCCGCCCGGCAGTTTCATGGCCTTGAATCTGTTGAGCAGTTCATCCACCTGAGGGGGTGAGATCCCTGTGCTTTGTTTGTGCTGTTGCTCCTTAAGTTTATCCCAGTCCCAATTCATGTTTTTTTCCCGATAGATTCCGTTTGTTGTTGCCGGGAGACCGGCAAAGTGCCGCTCCTGTGGGTCCAATGGCCTGATGTTTTGCTATTTGTAGGGTACCTTGCGGGTTTAGTCAAGTATAAAAGGGCTTAAAACAATTCATCTTTCAAGTCCGGGACAGCGTGCAAAATGTTTTGATCGATCTTAAAAAATGTGTTTAAATAGGTTTTATCATGGACAAGACGAAAAAAATCAGCCGGTTCACGCCCATCGGAGACCTGCTGGACAAATTGATGGAGAATGTCGGCCGCTCCTGTGGGAAAGGGCTGTTACAGGTATGGGACATCTGGGAGATTGCAGCGGGACCGGTCATTGCTCAAAATGCCAAACCTGTGGCACTTAAAGAAAAATTGCTGATGGTGCATGTGGCGGACTCTTCATGGATGCACGAACTCTCCTTTCTGAAAACCGAAATTATCCGGAATATTAACGGGACGCTGGGGGATGACCTTGTGGAGAACATCAGATTCACCATCGGTCCGGTCTGACCCATGGTGGAATTCACCACGGATACCTTTTATAACGGCGACATTTCCCTGCGCCAGGAAAGGTGGGGGTACCGGTTTTCCCTTGATGCGGTTCTGCTCGCTTCCCATGTTCATCCCAAACCCCCCGACCGGGTGTTGGATCTGGGGACGGGGTGTGGTGTTATTCCGCTGTTACTGGCGGTCAAGAACCCGGAAGCTCTATTCTACGGTGTCGAGGTACAGAAGGAACTGGCGGAACTGGCTGTGTGGAATGCGTCCCATAACAACCTGGGGGACCGGCTCAAGATCCTGTGCTGCGATTTAAAGGAACTGAATCAGAATCTGATCGGAACTCCGGTGGATATTATCCTCAGCAATCCCCCCTATCGGCGTCTGGATTCGGGCAGAATCAATCCCAACCCACAGCGGGCAATGGCCCGCCATGAAATTATGACGTCACTTCCCGAAATCACGAAAGCCGCCAAACGCCTCCTGAAAGTCTCCGGGGTTCTTGCCATGATTTATCCGGCCAACCGCATCACCGACCTGCTATGCCACATGAGGGAGCAAGACATTGAACCCAAATGGATGAGGCTGGTGCATTCCTTTGCCGGCGATCCGCCTAAACTGGTTCTTGTCAAGGGGGTCAAAGGGGCCGGTCCCGATGTGACAATGGCCCCGCCCCTGGTGGTTTATGAAAAAGAAAAGGTTTACACCCGGGAGGTGATGAACATGTTTGGAAACCCTAAAACAGCTTGTTCATCACCTGACCGGTGATCACCTTGGGATAGAAATAAGTGGATTTTCGCGGCATGATCAACCCCGCTTCAGCCACGTCTTTAACCTGCTCGATCCTGGTGGGATTTAAAATAAAGGCCGCTTCGCACCGGTTTAGTTCTACTTCATCAAGAGCTTCTTCCCAGTCGCTGGAGTAGCTGATCAGTTGTTCGTTGTCCAGCCGGTGCATGTCAAATCCCATAAGTTTCATGAAAATCAGATGGGTCAGCACGGTAACGTCCAATTCGATGAGACAGGGGGCGATTTCATGGGAAAAAAGATTCTTCATGACGCCGGGCTTTGTCTTAAACAGGTAAAGTTCAGAGCGGTTTTGAACGGCAACACCGATGGTCTGATCCGAGTGGTTGGATAAAAGGTTTTCCTGGAACTTTCTTCGGACGTCGGTTTTGTCTTCTGATGTCCAGATGAACCGGGTGATGTCGAAATAGGGTTCCGCATTGGAGATCAGATCGGACAGGGTTTTTTCATCAAGGCCGTGGAGCAACCGGTGGGCCGGGAAAATCGTCAGCCCGGGTTCATCCATGCAGGAAAGGTACATCATGACGAAATTCGCCGGGTGATTCCCGTTAAAGTCGGGCAGGGTTTCAGAGGCCCATTTCCGGTAATTTAAGGCTGTTTCATACCGGTGATGGCCGTCGGCAATATAAATGATCTTGTCCGCCATGGTCTCGGTGAGGGATTTTAAGAGCGCTTCATCGGTAATCCGCCACATCCGCTGGCCAAGCCCCTTGGAATCCACAAAACTCATGTCCGGAGCGGGCTGACGGCCCGCCTGCTCCCTCAACCGGTTTAAAACGGTATTCTCTGGGTCGGAGTAAAGGGAGAAAATGGGGCTGAAATTGGCGTGGCAGACCTTGATCAGGTTCAGTCTTTCGGATTTGACCTTGGAAAAAGTTCTTTCATGGGGAAGAATGATTCCCTTTTCAAACGGCTCAAGGCCTACACGGACAATCATGCCGTACCGGATGACCTTTTCCCCGTTGGCGTCGAATTCAACCGCCGTCAGATAAAAGGCCGGCCGGGGATCTTCGACCAGAACTTCGTCGTTCAGCCACTGCCTGAAATATTCGGCTGCCCGGGTGAAAACGTTTTGATCTTCCCCATCGTTTTCAGTTGTTTTCCCAAAGTCCAGACGAACGATATTGTACGGATGCCGCCGGTAAAAGTATTCCTGCTCCTCTTTTGAAATCACATCATAAGGGGGAGTGCAGACATCCGCCATGTCTTTGATTTTTTCCGGGTTATACACAATGCCTTTAAAAGGTGCAATAACGGCCATGGGTTGAGATTTCCCTTTTTATTCCCATTGGATGGGAGTTCATTTTGTTTTATGCCTGCATCAGATACTAAAATGGTCCGGCTTGTGCAAGGGAAAATATTTCTCATGTCAATCCTTGACAGAAAGGTGCAAAAAATATAAACAACGGCCTGTTTCGGGACATTGGAGAGGTGGCCGAGCGGTTGAAGGCCCCGCTCTCGAAAAGCGGTATCCTGCCAAAAGCGGGATCGTGGGTTCGAATCCCACCCTCTCCGCCATTGAATAAAGGAGACAGCAATGAACGAATCTTATGATGCGATTATCATTGGAAGTGGAATCGGCGGTGCGGCAGTCGGCGGACTGCTGGCCCATGCCGGTTATAAAACCCTGGTTCTGGAAAAAAACGCCTTTATCGGCGGCCGATGTACCTCCTACCAGAAAGACGGATTTACGGTGGATGTGGGCGTTCACCTGTTCGGGGTGGCGGATAAGGGGTCCCTGGGAGATGTCTGCAGAAGGATCGGAACACCGGACGCCATTGACTGGGTCACCATCGAGAAACCGATTTTAAGGGTGGGCAATGAGAGAAAGAAATATTCCCGGGCCAACATGATCGGCACAATGCCCCAGGCGGAAAGCGATAAACTAGCCAGTATTTTTATTAAAATCAGTCAGATGACCGAAGATGAGATTGACAGGCTCTGGTATGTTCCGCTGGATCAGTGGGTCAATCAATATACGACCCACCCGCAGGCCCATGATTTTTTTGACATGATCAACGGGCAGTATTTTTGTGTGGAATTGAATGTTGCGAGCACCGCCGAATTTATCCGGTGCTTCCGGGAAGTATTGGCCGCCCGAAGCAGCGCCTACCCCAAAGGCGGATGTATCGCCATCCCCCGGGCATACCTTGCCGCGGTTGAAAGACACGGGGGAAAAGTGATGACCAAAGCCGGTGTGGATAAAGTCCTTGTGGAAAACAAAACCGCGGTCGGCGTCCGCCTGAAGGACGGACGGGAATTCAGAGCCCCGATCATTATCAGCAATGCCGATATCAAGGCCACGGTTTCAGACCTGGTCGGGACCGACCATTTTCCTGCGGATTATGTCAACAGGATTCAGAACCTGACATGGTCTTATCATGCCATAGGCCTTAAGGTAGGTCTTGCGGAGAAAATCACCGGTGATCAGTTGCTGATGTACCGTCCCTATGCCAAAGAGGAAGGGGAGGACAGGAAAGGCAAACTCTCCCCGGGTTAACTCCCGGACCTTGTGGGCGGCATGATTACCATACCCACCAATTACGATGCGTCTCTCGCGCCGGAAGGCCGGCAGATGATTTTTTACGGTTCGGGCTCGCCGGCCGTGGACGACTGGAGCAAATGGGAGAAGGTTTTGATGGACTCATTTTACTCCGCCTATCCCGAGGCAAGGGGCAAGGTCCTCTGGCATCGGCTGGACACCCCTGAATTCATCAACTCATTTTCGGGAGAAACCGGCAACATCATCGGCGTGGGTCAGACTGTAACCCAGGTTCACGAGAAAAGACCCTCGGTGGTTACCCCCTTGAAGGGGCTTTATCTTGCCAGCGCAGAGGCTGGCGGTCACGGCATCGGAACCGAACTCGCCGCGGACAGTGATAGGGAATTGTTTGAAATTTTGACGAAAAAAGGCTGATTTAAATTCCAGGGGGTCCTTTTGCCGGTTGCCGATGATTTAATCGGTCAACGTAGCCGGGGGCGCCCTCAGGATGCGGATCAGTTTATCCAATGCCTCTTCCGAAACCCCTCCTTTAGCACGGGCGATGTCGATGGTGTAACTCCCGAGTATCGTGTACAGCGGGATCAGTTCCGGAGTGAGGGATTTCATGGCTTCAATATGCCCTTCAACGGTTTGGGTGTCACCCCGGGCGATGGGTCCGGTCAATGCCTGGGGGATGCCGACATTTTCGATGTTGGACAGCGTGCCTTCCACCAGCGGCTTTAAGACCCCGAAGGCTTCTTCGGAGGAAACGCCAGCTGTTTTCATGAGCCTGATGGCAAGATCGAACAGGGTTACCAGGTAATTGGATGCGGCCACAGCCGAAGCATGATACATGGTTTTAGCCTCGGTGCGGATGGGCAGCACCCTTGCGCCGAGGCCCGCAGCCATGGCCGAGGCGATCTTGACGGCTTCATCCGATCCTTCGACGGAAACAATGATGCCCATAAAGGGGTTTCCGGGAAGATCCTTGGATGCAAAGCTCTGAAGCGGGTGCATGGAGCCGATAAGGGCCCCGGCTCCTTGTCGGGCCGATGACAGGATGGTGGAAGGATGGGCGCCGCTGCAGTGCAGGACGACGGCATTTTTCTTGAAGCCGTTATGATCGGTCAGCGTTTTGCAGGCTTCGGAAATAATGCCGTCCGGGGTGGTGATGAAGACGACATCGGCTTTCCGGGTGATTTCCCATGGCGGCAGCCCTCTCACCGGGTCGGTAGCGATTATCCGGGCCGACTCTTCAATGGAGGATTCGCTTTTTCCCGTCAATCCGGCCAGGGGATAACCGGCTTTGACCAGATGCTTCCCTAATGCGGTTCCCAATCTGCCGCATCCCATGATGGCAAAACTAGGCTGGGTCATGCTTCACCTCTCTATACCGTTTTCTCCCATATCCCGGAAATCATATTGCCAGAGTCGGGGATGAACTTCAACTGAAAATGGTTTGCGGACAAACCTGTTTTTGTTATGCCGCGTCGTGAAGAATGGGGGGAATCTCAGTTTCTGACAAAATACCACCATGGGATTTCGCCGACGGGGTTTAATCTCATGGCATATCCCCGGGTGAGGACATCCAAAAATTTTTCGTCCGGGCTAAGTACGAAAATTTCGCGGCCTTTGGGGAGGCGTTTGATTTTTTCGCCTGTCACCAGGATAAATTCGGTTTGCGGTTTAACCAGGTAACTTAACGACAGCATGTCTCCGGGATTGGTGGTAAAATCGTCTGAAAAAATGAGAGGATTCGGACTCCTGTTGATGCGTTCGGCGATTTGTGGATTGTAGTAGCTTGAAAATTTGTTCCACCACGTGCCGTGTTTGAAAAACGCATTGCCGAAAGAAGCGGTGGCGATAAACATCAGCAGGAGGAGGGAATACGGGAAAATGCGAGTCTTCCGGTTTCCGGTAACCGCTTGCGCCAGAACTCCGGCCAGACATATTTCCAGACATAAAAGTGCGGGCATCATGTATCTTGCCATCTGTGACCGCTGACCGCCTTTAACCAGATCCGGTATCACCACCGGCAAAATACCGGATAATACGGTCAGACCCAATAACAGAGCCGCTTTTCCATTACACCGCCAAAGGGTCCGGAAGGTTGCCCCCACAACAACGGGAACGCTTATGAACAACAGTCCCGGGTAATCCGGAAGGTCGAATAACAGACGATTTACGTTCAGGCACCATTGGGTTGCCAGTTCACCGAGTGGAATGGGCCGCTTCATCCAGTCCGTATAGGTCTGTAAATCTTGTATCCCGCGATACAGCACCCACAGCCAGGGCGTAAATGATAAAATTCCCAGGGATACGGATTTGATGAATTTAAGGCGAAGTTTCCTGACGGAAGGGTCCAGGAAGATTATCGATGCATGCACAGGGATGACCCAGAAGAACATCAGGTGGGAGTAAAGCCCCACGGAGATGAGAACTCCGTACCAGGCCCAGTTCTGACTTCGCTGTTGCCAGAGCGACAGAAATTGAATCGAGCACATGACTGTAACAAGGGTCCAGAGTGTGTATTGACGGGCCTCCCGGGAGTATAGAATAAATAAGGGAGAAAGTGATGCCAATATGACCGCAACCCAGGGAGCGGCAGGCATTTCCGGCAGCAGGTCCCGGGTGAACCTGAAGACGGCCGGCACAATCAACAGGCCGAACAGGGCGGCAAGAAAGCGGGCGCCGGCAAGCGGCGGATCGAAAAATGGAGCTGAAATTCGCGCCAGCAGGTAATAAAGGGGGCTGTGCTCGGGGTGCCCGGATAGGGATGCAAAGGTATCCTTCAAACCTTTTCGATCGTCGGGTCTCTGGAAACTCTGCAATTCCTCTGCCGTATGGCGTCTTCCGTCGAATATCGCCGTTACGAACTCCTCTGTGCTGAACCCAAAAATACGAAGTGCCGTATGCACTTCATCATGCCAGAAAACTTGACCGTCGAGACGATGGAACCTTAATCCGGCCCCTATCAGCAGGGCCGAAATAACCAGAATCGGCAAAAAACGGGGGATGCCCTCAAAGCGTCTTTTCAACAAGACGGATTAAATGCTTTCGGGAAGGAGTTTCAGGGTTTCTCCGGCTTTAAGGTTTCTGGCTTGGCGGATATTGTTTGTCAGCATGATCTGCCTGACGGACAGGCCGGTGTGTTTCTTGGCGATGACCCATAAGGTGTCTCCGGGTCGAACCGTATAATAGATAACCGATGAGGCGATTTGTTGACCGGAAGCCGGTTGCACGGTGCTGGTCCTGGCATAAATCTTCAGTTTTTGACCCGGCTTGAGCTGATGGCCGTTTAACCCGTTCCAGGTTTTCAGCTGGGCAACGGAACAGTTGTAGGATTTTGCGATCCCGAAAAGCGTGTTGCCCTTGCAGACCCGGTGTATGCGCAAAGCGGACGAATCATCAGCAGCCAGTATCTTTTTTCTTTTAATACCGGATGCGGTTCTGGCTTGGAGAGATCCCATCCCTATGGCTTCAAAATAATCACAGAGCATATTTTTGACAAACCGATTCCGGGATAGCCGGTTATCTACCCCCAGTGCGATGGAAATGATCCTGCGGTTGTTTTTTACGGCCGTTGCGGCGAGACAGAATTTTGCATTCTGGGTAAAACCCGTTTTAAGCCCGTCCACCTCAGCAAATTCGGCCACGAGCGGGTTGTGATTTCTGAGCTTAAGGGCTCGTCCTCCGTGGTAGATAATCTCCTGGCTGGTGCCGGCGACCCGGAGCAATTCATCGTGTTTTTGAATTTGTTTACACAGCAGAAGAAGATCCATCGGGCTGGAATGATTGTCGTCCCGGCTTCTGGGCGCCGGCATGCCGGTCGCGTTGGAAAAACGGGTGGACTTCATCCCCAGTTCCACAGCACGGCGATTCATCCGGTTAACAAAATCCTTTTCCGTTCCGCCTGAATATTGAGCCAGAAGGTAAGCAGCGTCATTGCCCGAGGATATGAGCGCCGCCTTTATCAGGTTTTCAACGGAAATAGAATAACCGGGTCTAAGGGCTACCATGGAACCGCCCACCCGGGTCGCTTCGCGCGTCACTTTCACCTGGGTGTTCCAGTCGACTTTTCCGGCATGGATATCTTCAATGGCCAAAAAACATACCATCATCTTGGTCAAAGATGCGATGGGGAAAGCCCGGTGGATGTTTTTTTCCCAGATGATGGAGTCCGAAGACATGTCGTACAAGAGCCCGCCGCGAACGATATTGTCGTTGACTTTGATTTTTGGAGAAGTACATGAGGCGGAATAGGATGGCTGCACCCAGCAAAACATCAACAATATAAAAGAGACTCCGAGGAAAAGAAAGCCGATGTCTCTTTGGATGCTTCCGATGCGAGCCCTTTTTTCAATCATCGCTCACTCCTTTCGGCATTGTCCGGCCGGAACCGCGGTCCTGACGGATACAGCCGTGTATGTTTATTCGCATCGTTTTAAGTTCGGTTCGTATTTTTTTATCAATCGCGTACTGCTGTCGCCAAAACCCTGATCGGCTGTTCTGCTGTTGCGGGGAATCCTCAGATGCCGAAAAACACCAAGGAGGTTCCTCTAATGAGCCGCAATGCCGAATATTTCCCCCTATTACCAGAATAAGATTATTTTGTCAAAAGAATCATGCGTTGTAAATCCTTGCCGGATATACCCTTGCGCGCGCCTTGGATGAAAGTGGCCGGAAGTTGCCTCGTCTGCCATTGGCTCCGGCGTTTTTTATGAATGCTTCTAGGGATTTTAATCGCATAGGTGCATGCATTTCCAGGCCAGGCACATCATGGACAAGTCTTAAACCCGGATTTCAACTTTACCGGAAAGATAGGCCTTGACTTCCCCGATCGGTACTTCGTTTCTGTGGAAAATACCTGCGCCCAGGGCCGCTTCGGCTTTGGTCCGGGTGAACACCTCGTAAAAATGTTCCGGGCACCCGGCCCCGGAGGAAGCGATGACGGGGATGGTAACGGCCTGTTTCACTGCGTTGATCAGTTCAATATCAAAACCCTCGCGGGTGCCGTCCCGGTCGATGCAGTTCAACAGAATTTCCCCGGCCCCCAGTTCCTCACAGGCCTTGGCAAGGGTGACGGCATCGAGGTTGCGGCCTTCGCGGCCCCCCTTGACCGTGCATTGATACCAGCAGTACCGTTCGCCTTCGGGACCCGGGAAAGCGGTTTCGATAAGGTAATGGGGAACATTTTTCCTGGATGGCATATAAACCCTTCTGGGATCGATGGAGATCACCACCGCCTGGGAGCCGTATACCCGGGAGATTTCCTCAATGGCGCTTTTACCGGTTTTTCGTCCGGTTTTGAGGTATTCCTCGACAATATAAACCGCATCGCTGCCGATGGAAATTTTGTCTGCTCCGGATCTGAAATATTCAGCGGCTACTTCCAGGGAGGTGTAAGTCCGGCCGTCCTTGTCAATAAAATCCCGGATGCCTCCCCCGATCGTCAACGGGACAAACACATGCCTGGAGGTCTGTTTCAGCACTTCCAGCATGGGCATGTCTTTCAATGGAAAATCCCTGAAACCCGTGATATTGAGAAAGGTGATTTCATCCGCGCCTTCGTCATAATATCGGCCGGCCAGTTCCACGGGCATTCCGAGATTCCTCACCATACCGTCGTCCCGGACGTCGTACCGGTCTCCCTTGGTGACCACAAGGTCCCCCTGGTCGTTGGCCCGGACATCCAGGCATGCGATAATTCGCTTGGAAAGCCGTGTGCCGCTGTTCACCCTTGTCGGCAAAATTTCTTTTGTCCCTCCGCAAATAAAATTTTTCAAAACGGCAAGACCTGCCGGCCCGCTTTTTTCCGGATGGAACTGGGTAGCGATGATATTGCCCTTCTGAATACTGCTGACAAATGAATACCCGTAATCCGTGGTCGTCAAGACCACTTCATGTTCGTCTGGAGCGACGTGATAGGAATGGACGAAATAAAATTTTTCATCTCCGTTTAATCCCTTAAAGATCCGGGAAGGTTTTTTAACGGCCAGGCCGTTCCATCCGATGTGGGGTACTGCCAGATCGATGGCGAACCGTTTCACTGTTCCGGGCACTACGCCAAGGCCCCTTACACCCGGGGCTTCCTCGCTTTCTTCCATCAGGGCCTGAAGTCCCAGACAGATGCCAAGAAAGGGACGTCCCGAGTTCAGATATTCTTTCAACGGGGCGACATAGTGTTTCCGGTTCAATATGTGCATCATGCTGCCGAAAGCCCCAACACCGGGGAAAACGAGTTTTTCCGCGGACAGGATATCCTCACCGGAGGCGACGACCTTCACCTTTTCTCCCAGTGCTTCAATGGCGTTTATCACGCTCAACACGTTGCCGGCGCCGTAATCCAGTAAAGTGATCATAATAAAGTCCTTGTGCCATATTATTGATATTCGGGACCTGTTTTCATATATCATTCCGGACAAGGAAACAAGCCCGGCATCATGATAAACTTCGCCGCCCGAATGAAGCCAAAAACAACTTTACATTTTACAGTGTTTGAACAATAATCGCAGCGATTTTTTAATACATTCCGGCATGCTGTATTTTAGGCATTATTCTGATCCGAAAGTTCATTTCTTTTTCATGAATCCGAAACACAAAAAAAACATGTTGACAAGGAGGCACAAATGGGACGACTCGAGGGAAAGGTATCGGTAATTACGGGGGGCTCAGGCGTTCTGGGCGTTGCTGCGGCAAAACGGTTCCTACAGGAAGGGTCCAAAGTGCTTCTGGTTGACCTTGATGAAACGGCCCTTAAAAAAGTGATCGGGGAAATCGGCGGCGACAATGTCGGTTACGCCGTAGCCGATGTCTCAAAACCGGAGCAGGTTCAGGCTTATGTGGATGCCGCGGTTAAACAGTTCGGCGGCATCGACGTGTTTTTGAACAATGCGGGTATCGAGGGGGTTGTTTCTCCGGTTACCGAATATCCCGTTGATGTATTTGACAGGGTCATTGCGGTGAATGTCCGGGGGGTCTGGCTGGGGTTGAAATATGTGATTCCGGTGATGGCTTTGAGGGGTGGCGGCAGCATCGTCATCAGTTCCTCGGTCGCCGGCGTCGTGGGTTCCGCCGGAGCGTCGGCTTACACCTGCAGCAAACATGCCGTTATCGGCATCATGCGGAGCGCGGCCCTGGAATGTGCACCGCTGAATATCCGTGTGAACACCATCAACCCCTCTCCGGTTGAAAGCCGTATGATGAGATCCCTGGAATCGGGCTTCGGCAACATGCTCGATGCCCTGGAGCCCGGCGTGGACCATGGTTCGCCAAAGGACCTGATTCTTCAGGGAATGCCCATGGGCCGTTATGCCACTCCCGAGGAAGTGGTCAACCTCATGCTGTTTCTGGCCGGCGACGAGAGCAGCTTCTGCAACGGCGGGGTATACATGGTGGACGGCGGCAGTACCTGCGATTAGCGCAGATCATTTAATATTCAAAAGCGTCCCCGGTAAACCCCTGGCCGGGGACGCTTTTGCGGAATTTCAGGTTCCGGAAGGTTGTGTCGGTTTTCCCCGCGCCCTTTCCCAGTCTTCAATTTTAACCCCTTCATCGATTTCTTCCCAGCCGGTAATCATGGACTTGATGTGGGCGAAAAGCGAGTGGCCCGTGGTGGTCATGTAAACATGGATAATCAAAAAAGAGATCAGTGCAAATGCCCCGGCCATATGAATAGCGGCTATCACCTGCAGGGAAAGGAAATCAAAGCCCCGGGATGTCCATGAATTGTAGGTCCAGTAGAGAATCCCTGTTGCCATCTGAACGGGTAGTAAAAAAGCCGCGAGGGACAGATAGGTCAGGCGCTGCAGTGGATTATGCTTGGCCAGCTTCCGTTTGGGATAGGGGTGGGGTTGACCCAGAAAAATGCCGTGGGCGTAGTATTTGATGACTTCCAACATTTTCCGGGTTGTGGGGATATACTGCCGCCATTCCCCGGTGGTAAACAGCCAGAAAACAAAAACAGCAAAGGCCATCAACCACCCAATGCCGGTAAAATTATGAATTTCCACGGAGGGTTCGAATCCAAACAGGGAGTAAAGGCCGTGGATTTCAAGTCCCGTGGCCAGCAGGAGAACAATCAACGCCATTTGCAGCCAGTGCCAGAAACGTTCGTACCGGGTGTAGAGGTAGATCTTGGTCGTCTTAGGGTTCATCGATGGTTTCCTCCTCCTTTTTGCTGCTGTTTGAAATCAGTCTTCCCGCACCATGGAGCAGCACCCCCAGAAGCGAACCGATAACAAGCGCCCAGCCCGGAATATCCACGGGTTTGAAACGGTCCCGGCCGGGCATGTAAAATCCCGAAAGATTTGCCAGGCGTCCATTTTTTCCGGTATGGCATTCCACGCACTTGACCACATTCTCCCCGGGAGCCACCATGTGGGTGATGGGGTACACATAGGTGGATTCGATAAAACCAAATTCTCCGGAAAAAGGCTGATCCATGTGGGCCATTCCCTTTTTCAGGGCGCTGTTCCAGTCCAGGGTGTTCCAGAATCCGTCATCTCCGGACAGGAGAGGGGCTAAAATCGTATTGCGCACCTTATCGTAGGGTTGTTTGCCCCGGTGTATCTTAAAAGGAAAAATCCGGGCGTTGGGATCATGGATATCGCCCATCTGGCGGCCCACCGGAACGGGTTGGGACGGATCGATAATGTCCTTTGTCGTCAGGGTTTTTATGGAACCGTTGAACCACGCGTATTGAGGCTTTACATTCTTCTCCCAGACCATTTCACCCTTGATGGTCATATAGGTTTCCTTGCCCAGGGGGCCGATGACATCATACGGTTTCCCGTCCTTTAATTTTCCCGCCTGGGACCAGTCCCAGTACATCTTGGTAGGATTGACCCGGGCGAAAGTCGGGATATGGCAGGACTGGCACGCCACTTTGTCCGTATGATCATTGGGCTTTTGCCCGGCCTTGTGGGGGGTGGCCGTATGGCAGGACTCACAGGTGATTTTGGAAGTCAGATCGTTATCGATCAGGCTTTTTCGGTCTGTTGCCGCCGGAATGGTATAAATTCGGCCGGCGACATGATGGTTGACGGTGGTATGACACCGGGTACAGGCGAAATCCTGACTGTCGACACCCATATGGACATCCAGGCTTTTATTGGGTGCCGTCAGGGATGAATCCAGATCCCCGTGTTTGACGCCATCCCCGCCGCCGCCGTAAAAATGGCATTTGCCGCAATTCTTTCTTCCAGGCCTTGCCACACGCTGCACGGCATTTTGAATGTCCTTCTGAATGTCCGCGGCAATTTCGAGTTCTTCCTGATCTTTACTTCGGGAAAAGGCGGCGTAATCCTCGAATCCCTCGGTGAAATTATAGTCCTGCTGCCCGTGGCACGAAAGGCAATTCACCGTGTCTTTTTTACCCTCCCATCCCGGATGACAGGATAAACACTTTTTGTCGTTCAGGTAATTGGACGAGATGCAGAAATTATTGACCGAGTCGCCGGCTTTGCCGTATTTTTTCCCGCTGCCGTCTTGAGGCGCGAGCCACTTCCAGTGGATGGTTTCTTTAAACTGGTCAAAGGCTTCCGAATGACAGGACAGGCATGCTGAAGTGACCTGTGCGCCGGATTCAAAGGCCTGATGCAGCGCCTTATGTTTGGAATGGTCTGAAGTACTCCAATTCCGGACGGATTTGGTCGCCTGGTGGGCCATGGACCTTCCAACAGCTTCATCCTCACCTGCCGCCGGTGGGCAGGGCATGATAAATGAAATCAGGGAGCAAGCACATACCGAAAGAGCGAGTAGGCAGAGTCGTCTCATTATGGATCTCCGAAGGCATTTGGATAAAGGGAAAAGGGGAGAACGGGTCTCCCCCACGGCGCTTTTTATTTACATTTGGCCGGTGTCGGAGAATCAGCCGCGTGTTCGTACATGTAGGCGTGAATGTCCAGAAGGTCCTGTTCAGCCAACTTGGCCCATTCCTCCTTGCACCCGAATTCATCAAATTGTTTGTTGTCGAAAATCCGCTTCCACTGTGCACGGGTTTTGCCGTCCGGCGACAACGCCGGTTTGGGAGATTCCACTCCCCCCCGTTCATGACAGGCTTTATACAAATTTCGATAGGTATATTTCCCTTTCCGGGCGTTGCCTTCCCCTCCCGCAAGGACCACTGTCACCAAAGAGATGGTCCAGATAACGGTAAACAGACTGATGATAAGTTTTTTTCCCATGATGCCTCCTTTTTAAATTAAGTTTTAAAGTTTTATGGTTTCAGGCGTTACCCTCTTAAGGTTTAGAAAACAAGATACCGGTCGACCTCATCGACCATTTCAGCATTTCTTCCCTGGGTTGCGAAGTCCTTGAACCCGACGCCGGGCACTTCCTCCTCACGGCCGTGAAAACCGTTGGCCCGAAAGTTGACATCGCACACGGAAAGCTTCGCCTTCCCCACCAGTTCCCTGAAGTGAGGGTTCAGGGTCAGGCGCACGCCTTTTCCCGTAAAGAAAATCTGGACCTCTTTTCCCTTTTCATGGGCTGCGGCGGTCAGGTTGATCACCTTGTCCAGATGCTGTTCCGAACTGACCAGAATACCGAGCTTGTCGGCCATTTGATCCTCCTTTTCCCGATATTTATCGGTTATTTCCTAAAAAAATAATCAATCTTCGGAAATCACGTTCTGCAGTTTTTCGAAAATCAATTCCCGTATGTTTTTTTCCGCCGCGTATTTCAGCAAAACCAGATAAATCCCTTCCCGCACCAGTTCGGCTTCGTCCTTGCGGATATTGACGTCCAGCGTTTTCAAGGCTTCAATGATCTCATAAACATCCCGGCTGATCCTGGTTTTGATTTCAACGGAAAAGGGCCCCAGCCTGTCGAAGAGGGTATCATGTTTTTCTTCGCCGCATACATCCTCATCGGCGGCGTATTGAAGAATGAGCCCGTAGCACGTCATGGCCTTGTCGGCAAAACGTTGCTTCAAGAACTGTTCACCAAGAGACCTGATGATTTTTCGGGCCCAAAAAGCCTCGTCGCTGTTGACGTCATATTTTTCAAGCACCTTTCGGGCCGAATCCAGGGCTCGATCATAGCAGGCGCAGCGTTCCAAGACCATCGCCCTGGTAAGATCCTTGTCCATTGTACTTACCTCCGGTTAAATGATAATTTTCCTGAAAGGGTTTACCACCAGCATATCACTTTTTTATGTGAGAAAATCTCATCCACCAGGCCATGCCAGTCCGTGTTTCCCTGATAAAGGGCCACCACCGACGCCTCGTTGTTTTTGGAGATGCCTTCACAAAGCTTTTCCACTGTTTCATCCGGTTCTGACTTGAGAATATGAAGCACTTTCATCGAATTCACCCCTCTAAAATGGAATAACGACGTCCGCAGCGTTAATCTTGTCAGCCACTTCGGACATGGTCGCGTATTTAAAACCATATTTTTCCACATTCGCCGAATTGTTGGAGAAGCGCTCGCCTTCCATTTCATCGAGAAATTCCATGTTGTCGTGGTACGCTTCATCCATGTCGGCAATTTCATGATGGAGAACCACCATGACGACTTCGGTGTCTTCCAGGAGAAGCCCGAGGCTCGTCCTCAGGCCCTCGTACTGTTGATCTACGTCCTTTATGAGGACAACGGCTTTTTTCATGGATGTCATCCTTTTTTAATGAAATAACGGGTAAATCCCTCAGCATCGTCGGCCATGCCGAGAAATTCGTTTCCCCCTTTGTTGCCGAAACCGGGGATGTCGTTTTTCGATCCCGGGTCCGTGCCCAGAATCTCCAGGACCTGACCTGATTTCATCTCCTTCAAGGCTTTCTTGGTCTTTAAAAGAGGCATGGGGCAGGTCAGGCCCCGGGCATCCAGGGTGCTGTCCGGTTTGATAGCTGCAATATCCATACAAAATTCCTTTCTTAAAAAATTACGAGTTTTTCTGTTTTTTCATTCCAGATCGCCGCCAGGGCCCAGAAAAGGAGCACCAGCAGAAACAGAGGGATGGTTAAACTCCAGGTAAAAACTTCCGGCACGAAAATGCCTTTCCCCAGTAATTCGTTGATGCCGACGGTGTCCATAAGCCGGTTCACCGAAGAGTTGGTGAGGGCGAACGCGATCAGGGTCAGCACCAGCTTGGTATGGCCTTCCCCGATCCGCCACAGCGTGCTGGAGCCGCACCCGCCGGCCAGCAGCATCCCGACGCCGAATATCACCCCCCCGATCAGGCTTCCAAACCAGAATGGGTGGTACACGCCCATATCTTCCGGCTGAAGATAATTCCACTTGATGACCGCCGATCCCAAACCATAAATCATCAGGCTCATGGCCACCACCCTTACCATTTCAGCGTCCCCCGTCATGAAAGGACACCGGAACGCCCGGACGAAACAAAATCTGGACCGGTGCATGACCAGGCCGATGAGCAGGCCGAAAAACAGCAGTCCTCCGATCTGGGTCTTGCCCATGGCGCTGTAGAGGTAAAAACCAGCCACAGCCGCCGCAAGGATCGAAGCCCCTATCCAGGGCTGAACTCTTCCCCAGTCGATCCTGGGGGCTTTATGGGATTCCTTCGGGGACTCGTCCGTCATTTTCGGAGGGAATTTTTCCATTTCCCACAACAGGTAGCGCAGACCGATATAGGCGCCGGCCCCAAGCCCTGCCATCATGGCGTATCCCCCCATGGAAAAGACCCCGATGGCCGTGTAGAAACCGCCCACATTGCATCCTCCGGCAAAGGCGGCCCCCGTTCCCATGAAAACACCCCCGGCGATCCCTTTGACATATTCGATGCCGGGGGCCCTTCGCACCTTGAATTGACGGCTCAACATGGCCGAGGCCAGAGCGCCGCTGAACAAGCCGAAATTGGATACCGACATGGTATTGATCCATGGGACTTCGGGACGTGTACCATTTGCTCCCAGGAAGTAGAAAAACCAGTCTCCCCAGTTGCGGTAGCCCCCCACGATTCCCCACGGGCTCTGCCATAAAAACATCAGCAATGCCAGGATCGCGATAAAGATCCCCGCCAGCCATGTCGGCCAGTCCTGCTCAAAAACAGCGATGTAATTTTTTCGGGCTTCTTCCTTGACGCTGCCCCAGAAACCTTCCGTATCCACAATTTCCTCCGTGTCCGTTTTCCCGGTATGGATTGTTTATTGCATTTTAATATCTGAATGTGACCGAGACATAACCATCCCAGACCTCATCGACAACCGGGAACAGGGCGTCGAGGGCCGTGATATCGGAAATTTTTACCGGTTTTCCCAGAGGGTTGCCGCTGCCGGTGTATTCGTAGTCATAGAATCGCGTTCCAAAGGTCACGAAGAAATTGTCCTTGAAGATCGGCTGGTGGTAATAGGCTTCGTAAACGCTGCCGCGGACGGCGAGTTTGCTGCCGACCAGAGAATCTTCGGCCCCCGTGAAATTGAACCAGTATTTGGATCCCCAGTTATATTCCAGCCCCAGTTTTCCGTCAAAGGGCGTCGAGAATACAGCGCCGCCGTAAATGCCGTATCCGTCTCTCTCCTTGAGTTCGCCGTTGGAACTTAACAATCCCATCCCCATGAGTTCATAAAAGGGATTCCTTGAAATCCTGGATGGGTCCGTGTGGGTCCAAGAACCGGCCAGGAACAGGTCGATGTCGGCCAGCCAGTCCGAGAGATTGGTTTTGACCAGCAGGGATGCCGCATCCCAGTCGCCGATGTTGGTGGAGGGTTCCATCCGGGTAATGAATCCCCCGCTGTTCGGGGTAAAGTTATAGACCCCGCCGGAATTGGAAACGATGAAGGGCATGACGGTCAGCCCGGTGAACCCGTCGGTGACATCCCATGCATGGGCGTAATTCAACATGGCGCTGGTGATTTCATTGTCCAGCAGTGTGGCGATAAAACCGAACATGTGGACGTCCTCCACATCCGGCTGAGCCCCGGCCAGGGAAGAACTGTTTCCCCAGTCCCCCTCGAATCCGACCCCGTAGCAGAGCTTGAAATCCGCTCCCGGAATGCCGGTGGCGTCCTCGAGGCCGAAGCTTAAGGATGCTCCGTCAAACTGCCAGTTGATGATGGTGGCCAGGGGGGACCCGCCCACCATGCCGTAGCTGGCGTATTCAAGAGGAGTGCCGTCATTGGAGGGCCGGCGCCCCAGGGAAAAATTCACGGGAATTGATCCCATATCTTCTTTGTAATTGAAGTAGGCTCTTTCCATGCGGATCACGTCGCCGTGGGGAAGGCTGGTGGTGTTGCCGTCAAAAGTGACGTCTCCCAGGCTTCCGCTGTTGAATTTCACGCCGGTGGAATCGCCGAAGACCTTGTAGGCGGCGAGCCGGCCGCCGAAAGCGAGCTGGTCGTTGAATTTGGATTTCATATCCAGCCGGAGCCGGTTGGTGAAAATAACATCGTTGTCCACATCGGTTTTTTCAACCGGTGGAATCATGCCGCCGGCAGCCATCGCGCCAATGGCACCCTGAATCTGGGCGAGGGAGGCGCCGTTGAATCCTCCTGCCGGGGTACCGTCCCAGGGAATAAAAAACTGATTGATCATGGCGCCCGGCGCAGTTGCAATGTTGTCGTAATGGATGCTTTCCCCACGGGTTCGCAGTTCCACCCCGAAAGCGAGTTTGTCCGTTGCCGAATGGAGTTCCGCCTGGTTCAGCCGGTCATCCATTTCAGCCATCGTGGTTTCTTTTTTGGTATTTGTTGCTTCAATTGTGGAAAGCTTCTGCTGAACGGCTTCCATCTGTTGCTGCATTGTTTTCAGCTGCTCCTTAAGGGCTTCGACCTCGTCTTCGGCGAGTGCGGGTGCCGGCAGGAATAAAAAGGCCGCCAAAACGGTCCCTAATACTCCGGCGTAAAAAATTGACTGAAGGTTTTTCATCATTTTCTCCTCCTGAATAAAGTGTTATTTTACAATTTTCCCGAACAGACGGTCAGGCGGTAATGGATCCGGCGTTACATGTTTTCCCGTCTTAAGCAAACATTATGCCCAAAATGTTCAAAAGAGGTTCATTCATTGCAACTGATTGATATAAATTATAAAAAACTTTTTCGGGTTTTGTTGCAAAATAAAGAAAACAGATCTATGTTAACTCATGTTAATTAACATTGTTAATGTTAAGAAATAAAAGGTTAACAGGAGAAAAACATGGAAATCTCCCGGCACTGGAAGACCATCATGGATACGGTTCAGGATGGCCTTTTGATTGTGGATGCCCATGGAAACATCCAGGCGGCGAACCAGGCGGCGGAAAGAATGACGGGCTATTTGGTTGAGGAACTGATCGGAAAGTCCTGCCGGATACTGAACTGTACCGGGTGCAGGATTATCGGCAAGGGACCCGGTGAAAACTGGTGCGGCCTTTTTTCAAGGGGCGTCATGCGGGATAAAAAATGCCTGATCACCAACAAGGACCGCCGGTCCATTCATATCCTGAAAAGTGCTACGATTATCAAAGATGAGGGTGGTGAGATGATCGGCGCGGTTGAAACCCTGACCGATGTGACGGATAAGGTCCGCCAGGAGCAGAAACTCAATGATCTGAGGAAAACCTTTCACCTGGATGACGGCTTTTATGGGATTCTGGGCAAAACCGAGGTGATGCAGAGCCTGCTTGAACTCATCGACAATGTGGCCTCATCGGAAGCGCCGGTGATTATCCTGGGGCAAAGCGGAACAGGAAAGGAATTGGCCGCAAGGGCTATCCACGAGGCCGGTCCCCGGCGGGAGAAGCCCTTTGTCAAGGTGAATTGCGCCGCATTAAACGAGAATATCCTGGAAAGCGAGCTTTTCGGACATGTCAAAGGAGCTTATACGGGTGCTGACCGAACCCGCGAAGGAAGGTTCGAAGTCGCACATGACGGCACCATTTTCCTGGATGAAATCGGCGATTTGCCACTGTCCATCCAAGTGAAGCTCCTACGGGTCCTGGAGGAAAAAAAAATCGAGAAGGTCGGGGATAACCGCCCCATCTCCATCAACGTCCGGATTGTGACGGCAACCAACAGGGATCTGGAAGCATTGATCCGGAAGGGACTTTTCAGGGAGGATCTTTTTTTCCGGATCAATGTATTTCCCCTTCATTGCCCGCCGCTTTCCGAAAGAATTGAAGACCTGCCCATCCTTGCCCAGCATTTTATCCTGCAGAACGCCGTCAAAACCGGAAAAAAAATTCTGGGGCTCACCCCGGACGCCCTGGTGAAGCTGTCCTCCTACTCATGGCCGGGCAATATCCGGGAATTGAGAAATACTATTGAATATGCCTTTGTGCTCTGCACCAGCGGCGGCATCGGCGTGGAACACCTTCCGCCGAAGATCCTGGAATTCAGGCCGCATGAAAAGAACTCGAGGAAAGGCTTCGACCCTCAGACCAGCGAACAAAGGGAAAAACTCATCCGTGTTTTAAACCAGGCCGGCGGAAACCGTTCCGAAGCCGCCGGGCTTTTAGGGGTGAGCCGTGTGACGCTGTGGAAGCGGATGCAGAAATACGGGATCAACCCGGGAACCGATCTGGGATAATCCCTCCAAGGGGTTCAAAAATTTACCGATGCCCCAGGTAACCTGGAATATTCTTTTATTTTGAATAATTACATAGATAATTTGAATTTTTGGGTTTCTTATGCTAAAAAAATTTTATTGTGGAATGTCACCTATGCCGGTAGGATTTTAATAACGGTGGAAAAACGAAACGGCGTTTTTGAAAAGAGCGGTTTTCATGGGTAATTAAGACGGGATACGGGGTTTTGAACATATGCAGAAGATAAAAATCGGCGTTGTGGGTCTGGGAAACTGTGCTGCCGCTCTGATCCAGGGGATATATTATTACCAGGGCAAGGGACCGATGGATGCCGTCGGGCTGATGCACTGGCAGATCGGAGGGTTTACGCCGGGCGATATTGAAGTCGTTGCCGCATTTGACATTGATCGACGAAAGGTGGGCAAAGACGTCAATGAAGCTGTTTTTCAGGAACCCAATTGTACGACTGTTTTCTTTCCGGACCTGCCGGAATCCGGCGTTATCGTCCAAATGGGAAGAATCCTGGACGGAATTTCCGACCATATGAAGTCTTATGACGATAAATCGACATTTCTGCCTTCGGAAGAAAAAGAACCGGATCTGGATGATATTGTGAGGACCCTGAAAACAGCGGGGGCCGAAATCCTGGTGAATTATCTTCCGGTGGGGTCTGAAGCCGCCACACGGTTTTATGCCGAATGCGCCCTGGCCGCCGGCCTTGGCTTTGTCAACAATATCCCGGTGTTTATCGCCAGTGATGAAAATTGGGCCGGCCGGTTCAAGGAGAGAAACCTGCCTCTTATCGGGGATGACATCAAGTCGCAGCTGGGGGCCACGATTACGCACAGGGCACTGACCGACCTGTTCAAAAAACGAGGCGTCAAGCTCGAACGGACGTATCAGTTGAATACCGGCGGAAATACGGATTTTCTGAACATGCTGAACCACCATCGGTTGAGCTCAAAAAAGAAATCCAAGACCGAAGCGGTTCAGGCCGTTGCCAAGGAGCGTCTGGACGACTTCAATATTCATATCGGTCCCAGCGACTACGTTCCCTGGCAGAAGGACAACAAGGTCTGTTTCATCCGAATGGAGGGCAAGCTCTTCGGCGATATTCCCATGGAACTGGAACTTCGGCTTTCGGTGGAGGATTCCCCCAATTCCGCGGGTGTTGCCATCGACAGCATCCGGTGCGCCAAACTCGCTCTGGAAAACGGGGAGGGAGGTGTACTTGAGGCGCCGTCCGCCTATTTCTGCAAGCACCCCCCACACCAGTTCACGGATGACGAAGCTTATCACATGATCGAGAAGTATATTTCCAACCATCTGAAGAAAGTACGGAAGGTTTCATCCTACCGCGGATAGCAGCGGGCAACGGCCGAAAGATGATCCTGATTTCCACCATGGGATTTACGCCGGATGTAAAATGGAGGAACTGCATGCCGATCTATGAATATGAACACGACACGGACCCCTGCCGGCTGGGGAAAAGATTTGAAATCCTGCAGCCTGTGTCAGATGAGCCCTTGGAAAGATGCCCGGAGTGCGGGGGCATGGTTCGAAAACTGATATCGTTTACCCACATCAGTACACCAAAATCCGACAGGGAATTAAGAGATCTCGGATTTACAAAACTGGTGCGAAGGGATGACGGCGTATACGAAAACGTTACTGCCAGGGGAAAGGACGGCAGTCTGGTCATTCGGGACAGAGCCGACACATTGCCGGACTTTTCAAGGTCCATTTCCGATTGATCGCAGGCTTTGAAAAGGGGAACCGGATCGGGAGCAGTAGAAGGGGATCAGGATATCCTAAAAAGATGGATCATCTGAATAAATACGTGGCAGAACTTAAGGAAGCGGAAAAAGAGGGCCGGTTCAGACCTTATGTGGACTATGAAAAAATCATCTGATGGTTTTGGCACCCTGCAGGAACAGGATCTCATTCACATCCGGCACCACTCGCTTTTTGAACCGGGCGTTTTTCAGAAGTACCCGGCGCTTTTGGATGTTTACACCAAAAACGGCATGGGGATGAATTGCCGGGAGAACATGGCGGGGCTTTCCGGCCATGAAGAATCCCTCAAATGGCCCGTGATTAAAGGCCCCGGATTTTGCGGGGCGACGAATCCGGGTGCCGGCAAAAGTTTTAACGGCATCATGACGGGGATATGCCGGCCGGTTTATAACAGCGATTGCCTGTATATCAACCCGGGGCTGAGAATTTTTGCCGTATCGGATTCCCCCGGGATTACCGCGCTGTCCAGAAATCTTTTCAAAGAGATGGACAGGCGCCTGTCTGATGGATCCATCGATGATCTGGAAAGGATCATCGATGAACTGGGTCGCGGCATGGGTCCCAATGAACAGGCAACCCTCGCGCTGATCTGTTTTCGGGAAAAGGGGCTTAACGGCAAAGACCTGGACGCGGGCGTTTTTCTTGCCGGGGATTCAAGCGTATATAAAGGAAATGTATATGAAGAACAGTTGTCGCGGGTAAACGGTCCGGATCATTTCTGGGGAACTTCTCATCCGGATTTCGCACCTGAACGGGTTTCCGTAAAGGAAGGGGATTTTTTTATCATTGTGAGCGACGGCATCACCGCACTGCATCAGCATGGCTGCGGCAGGGGCATTGAGGATCTGCTCCACGCATATGTAAAGAAGGATCCCGAAAATTTTGCGTTTAATGTGACCACGGCCTGCAACAGCGTTCGAAGAAACAGCTGGAACGGCCGGGATAAAACATCCCTTGGCGGCTTTGACGATATCACATGCCTGCTGGTTTTCCCTCACCAACTCGCGGAAATCGAACATCGCAGCTATATTTTCGGAGGAACACCATGGTAGCGGCGTTTTACCTGGTTTTCTCAAAGGGCGCGTAATTTATGACGGAAAGAATCGTCGTCGGCATAACAGGGGCCAGCGGAGTCATTTACGGCATCCGGACATTGCTTCATCTTAAAAATGCCGGTGTGCAGACCCACCTCATTCTCTCGGAGACGGGAAAGAAAAATATCGAGATCGAGACGGACTATACCGTTTCCCGGGTGACGGCGTTGGCCGATCATGTGTATGACGAAAACGATCTGTGCGCACCGGTTGCCAGCGGTTCATTTCTCTCCGCGGGAATGGCGGTGGTTCCCTGCACCATCAAAACCCTTTCCGGCATCGTTCATTCGTTTAATGAGAACCTTCTCATCCGGGCCGCGGATGTCATGCTGAAAGAACAGCGAAAGCTGGTGCTCGTGGTCCGGGAAACACCCCTGCACAAGGGCCACCTGAGACTCCTGTTCAACGCTGCGGACATCGGCGCTCATATCCTGCCCCCGTTTCCGGCTTTTTACCATCGCCCTAAAACCATCGAGGACATCATCGATCATACCGTTGGGAAAATTCTGGACGCCTTCAATATTCCCCATGACCTGTATCAGCGGTGGCAGGGGCGACAGGTTTAAAAATACAGCCCCCGGTTTTTAATTCCGCCCTGAAAGCAAACCCAGTGAATGGGGTAAAGGGGGTTATCGAATTCAGGAAGATAACATTAATGCTCGTCGGTGGAGCGTATCATGCCGGGGAGAAATCGTCGGAAACCTTCAAGAAAGTCGAATCAACATGAAAAAAATCGGGATGATTCTCGGCGGTGGCCTTTTTTTGGTCGTTATTCTTTTCGCATGGTGGCTTTTCAGCCGTCCCGAACGCGGTACGGTCGGGTCGGTCAGCACGCAGTTTCGCTGGCTCGGGCCCAACGACAAGATCGTCATCGACGGGTTTGACGATCCAAAGGTTCAGGGCGTCGCCTGCCATATTTCCCGCGCACAAACCGGCGGAATGAAGGGTGAATTGGGCGTGGCGGAGGATACGAGCGACGTCAGTATCGCCTGTCGGCAAATCGGACCGATCAAAATCCTTGAAAAGCTCAAGGACGGCGAGCGGGTTTTTGACGAGAAACGCAGCCTGGTGTTCAAAAAACTTCAGGTCGTGCGGTTTTTCGACCGCGAGCGAAATGTCCTCGTTTACGTGGCATACAGTGATCGGGTTATCGCCGGAAGCCCGAAAAACAGCATCAGCACGGTCCCGATCATGGGGTGGCCGTCGCCATAAATGGAGATGCTTACCGTAACCTACTCCCGAACCCCGAAGTTCCGTTTATCGATACATCGGAAAGTCGAACCAGCCGGCGGATTCATGTTCATCCAGACAGACACAGCCCTTGGCATTGCGGCCCAAAGAAAAGTCGGTGTTTTGAACATATTATTCTAAAAAGAAAAGGACCTGAATCTTCATCTGCGCACCGAAATATCATGGCATTCTGCTGAGGCCTAAGCGCCAGTTAAATGAACCCCATGCCGTGAGTGAGACCTTTACAAAATAAAATCGGTCGCCAGAAATTTACTTTTATGCTCCCGCACGATGCCGGTGATGATCTGCTTGTTCAAATCCGTCTGCTTGGCCGCAACCAGGGTTCGAATGGAAAATACCCGCAAGGCGTCGGAAACGGAAAGAGTCCCTTCTGCGGAATCCTTTCGTCCGGTGAAGGGGAACGTGTCGGGTCCGCGCTGGCACTGGCAGTTGATGTTGACCCGGCAGACCTGGTTGACCAAAAGGTCGATCAATCGGGCGATCCGGTCTGGATCACTGCCGAAAACGCTGACTTGCTGACCGTAGCCGGAATGGATCATGTACTCGATGGGCTCATCGATCTTATCAAAGGGCAGTACGGGAACCACGGGTCCGAACTGCTCTTCATGATATACGCGCATATCGGAGTGAACCGGATACAGGACGGCTGGAAAAAAGAAGCTGCCGCAAACCGTTCCTCCGTGGGGATTTACGACCGTTGCGCCTTTGGCGATGGCATCCGACACGAGCTCTTCCAGGTAATCCGTCTTGCCTTTTTCAGCAACCGGGGTTACGAAAACGCCTTCCTGCCATGGCATGCCGAAGGAAAGCGCATTAACGGCCTCGGCAAAGCGTTCAAGGAACGCAGCCACAATTTCAGCTTCCACAAAGAGAATCTTGAGCGCCGTGCAACGCTGCCCGTTAAACGAAAGGCTGCCGAGAACGCATTCCCGAACCACCAGGTCAAGATCGGCGTCCTTAAGTATGATGGCCGGATTCTTGGCCTCCAACCCCAGCACACAGCGCAGGCGATTGGGGTTGGGATGCTGTTTTTTAAGGGTATTTGCCGTCTTGCTGTTGCCGATCAGGCCCAGCACACTGATCTTGCCGGATGCCATGAGCGGAGGAATTACTTTTTTACCTTCACCATAGATAATGTTGATAACGCCCTTGGGGAAGACATTGCAAAAAGCCTCCAGAAGCGGCTCGTAAAGAAGCGCGCCATGCTTGGGCGGCTTTAATATCACCGTGTTTCCCATGACCAGCGCAGGAATCAGCGTGGTGAAGGTCTCGTTGAGCGGATAATTGAACGGCCCCATGCAAAGCACCACACCCATGGGGGCTCGCCTGATCTGGGCGATGATGCCCTCCTCGATGGTGAAGCGGGAAGAAATGCGGTCCAGGTCTTTGAGCGCAGACAGGGTATCGTTGATGTATTGAATGGTCCGATCGAACTCTTTTCTCGAGTCCTGAAGCGATTTTCCAACTTCCCACATGAGAAACCGTACGACCCGTTCCTTTGCCCCGATCATTCGGAAAACGAACCGCTCCACGTGATCAATCCGTTCGGCCACGGACAGGGTGGGCCACCGGCCCCGCCCATGATCATAGGCGGCCACCGCGGCATCCAGGGCCTGGAGTGCTTCCGTCTCGGTTAACAGGGGATATTCACCAATGCAAAGGGGCTGTGGTTCTGCTGTATTGCCTGCCGTCCGAACCGGGGAGAGCACCTCCTGACGAGGGCCATTCCAGGCTCGGATTTCCCCGTCGATGAGATAGCCTCTCTGAATGCACGGAATATCTTTTAGCAGGGCTTCGGGTATATCGGATGCCTGCGGAAATACGTTTCGGATTTTATCAATCAGCATCTCGGCCTGTCTCCTCAGTGCTCTATGGCGACAAATTATCGTCATCGTATTGATTCAGGATTATGCCGCCCTCATCCTTCCGGGTCATTTCAACACCTTTGGATCAGGACCTTTAAAGAATATATAGATTGCAGATCTTCCGGTAATGATGCCCGTAAATCGCGAGGGTGATAGCCGTTGAAATCAGCCTGGGCTTGCGGACCAGGGTCCACAGCACGAGCTGCCAGTATTGAAACCGCTCCTTTCCCAGAATTCCAAGCCGGAAAGCGGATCGAAAAATCGAAAGGAAGCGCTGAAAATTTAAAGGGTAGTTGATTCGCGACCCCTTCAGTTCCTTCAGCAGGGTTCTGACCCGGCGGTAGTAGTTCCGGGGCGAATAAATCTGTTCCATGATGGATCGGTATCCGTCCAGAAGCTTCTCCATGCCCATCCGGGGCATAATATTGGTGGTTCCGTCCACATTATCCCCGGAAAAAATATTCATCACCCGGCTTTCCCGTTGAAGTCGGTCAAAGAGCCTGGTTCCGGGAACCGCCTGGAGCATTCCGACCATGGCTGTGACGATGCCGCTCTTCTGGATGAAATCGATCTGCCGCTGGAAAATAGAGGGGGTGTCGTTGTCAAAACCCACGATAAAACCCCCCATGACCTGCAATCCGGAACGATGAATGACCGCCACGCTTTCCAGAAGATCCCGGTTTTTATTTTGCGTTTTATGACATTCCGTGAGGCTGACTTCATCCGGCGATTCAATGCCGATAAAAACGGAATCGAACCCGGCAGTCACCATCATCTCCAGAAGCTCGGGATCATCGGCGAGATTGATGGAGGCCTCGGTAAAAAACACGCATCCCTTTTTATCCTTGCGCCATTCGATCAGTGCGGGAAGCAAACGGGTTTTAAGGAATTCCTTATTTCCAATAAAGTTGTCGTCCACGAAAAATATACTGCCGCGCCAACCGGAAGCATAAATTTGATCGAGTTCCGTAATCACCTGCCGGGAAGTTTTCAAGCGGGGCCGGCGTCCGAACAGTGATGTCACATTGCAGAATTCGCAGTCAAACGGGCAACCCCTGGAAAATTGTATATTCACGGATGCATATCGTTTCATATTCACCAGGTCCCACAAGGGCGGGGGCGTCGCGGAAAGATCACAGTAACCGGAAGCCCGGTAGATTTTTTCGGGATTCCGATTTTCAAGGTCCGTCAAAAACCGGGGAAGGGTCAATTCCGCTTCGTCGAGAACAAGGTGATCCACCTCGGGGAATCCATCCGGCTCGGACGTGAAAAGAGGTCCGCCTGCAACGACTTTAACATTCAAGCCCTTGCATCGCGTGATGATCGTCCGGGCTGATTTGCGCTGAACGGCCATGGCTCCGACAAACACCATATCCGCCCATAACAGGTCTTTATCCAAGAGGTCCTCCACATTCACATCCACCAGGCGCTTCGGCCATTTTTCCGGTAAAAGGGAGGCGACGGTGAGCAGTCCAAGCGGAGGGAAAGCCGCTTTTTTTCCGATAAAGCTCAATGCGAAAGTGAAAGACCAGAAGGTATCCGGGAATTTTGGATAAACAAGGAGAATATTCATATCGATGGTATCCTTTCCATAGTCATGGTTTTAAGGGCAATGAAGCGCTTCGGTCCCGTAAGAACTTGCAGGAACCTGCCTGGTATTGATTCAATGTTTGTGCCAGATTGCCAACCATTGCCAAGATGATACCTATACATTTGAAATTATATAATAATCGCTCTGAACACCATGGGCTGTAATTCGATTGGTCTCAAGAGGAAAAGGGGTCATATTTAACCTGTGGTCATATATTACCATTTATTTAGAATTTTGAAATTGATCATTTGAATTACATCTTGTAAAATGCCCCGAAAATAACCAACCTATTCGATATGTTCGTGCACCTCAAGTTCCTATTCAGCAAGTTTGCGAATTGATCCAATGAAAGGGGGAGCCTGATGAACAATGAACAAGGCTCCGAAAAAATGACACAAAATGATAAAAATGCCGGGTATGACCAACAAGGGATGCAGGCGGCAATTGAAATATTCGACGGTATCCTGGATTCGATTCGTGAACCCATCCTGATGCTGGATTCTGATTTCAAGGTTGTAAAAGCCAATCCTTCTTTTTACAGAACCTTCAACGTCAGGCCTGATGAAACAGAGGGAATATTAATCTATGATCTTGGCAACGGTCAATGGAACATCCCGAAGCTCAAAGAATTGATTGAAAATATCCTCCCCGGAAATACCCTGTTCCATGACTTTGAAGTGGAACACACGTTTGAAGGCATCGGTCGAAAGATTATGCATTTAAACGCCAGGCGGATAAACACAAACACAAAGCCGGACCAAACCCAGCTGATCCTTCTGGCCATTGAAGATGTGACGGACAGGATGAATCATAAAAGAGATCTTGAAGATCTTGTTGAAAAGCGAACGACCGAGCTGATGGTTGCCAGGGAAGAGGCGGAAAAAAGAAAAGAAATTGCTGAAACCGCCCTTTCAGAAATAAAAAAGTTGAAAGATCAACTGGAAGCGGAAAGAGCCTATCTGCGCGAAGAAATCAAGCTGGAATACAACTATGAGAACATCATCGGTCAGAGCGATGCCCTGAAATACGTTTTTTATAAAGTGGAGCAGATTTCCGGCAGCGACACCAACGTTCTGGTACTGGGTGAGACGGGAACCGGCAAAGAGCTCATCGCACGGGCCATTCACGGTTTGAGCTCTCGAAAAGACCGGGCCATGGTAAAAGTGGATTGCGCCACATTGCCGGCAAACCTCATCGAAAGCGAATTGTTCGGTCATGAGAAAGGCGCCTTCACCGGTTCCCATTCCACGCAGCTCGGGCGATTTGAAATCGCCGATGGGGCGACTCTTTTTCTGGATGAAATCGGGGAATTGCCGGTTGAACTGCAGCCAAAGCTTCTCAGAGTGATTCAGGAAGGCGAGTTTGAACGGTTGGGCAGCTCCCGAACCGTCAAAGTTGATGTGCGGATTATTGCCGCCACGAATCGTAATCTGGAAGAGGAGGTCCGCAAAGGAAGTTTTCGTGACGATCTCTGGTACCGGTTGAATGTGTTTCCGATTACCATGCCGCCGCTTCGGGATCGAATTGAAGACATACCGCTTCTCGTGGATTTTTACGTCAAAAAGATTGGCCAGCGGTTGGGAAAGACGATTAAAATCATTCCTGAAAACGTCATGAATGCACTGCAGCAGTATCACTGGCCGGGCAATATCCGTGAACTGGAAAACGTTCTTGAACGCGCCGTGATCAACTCCTCCGGCCCCAAACTGCGGCTGGTGGATGATCTAAAAAAGGAGTACAAGGAGTCCTCCAGAGCCGACAAAACCCTTTCGGCTGTGGAACGGGAGTATATTCTCGCGGTGCTTGAGCAGAAACAGTGGAAAGTGAGCGGCAAAAACAGCGCAGCCGAAGTCCTGGGGCTTGACCGCAGCACATTGCGCGCCCGCATGCGTAAACTCGATATCCGCAAAGGCTGACTTTTTCCAACCCCCCCCCATTCCCTTAAAGTTTTAATACGAACCCCTGCCGAATTTTTCAGCGTTTTGTTTCAAGAGCAGGGTTATATATGACCAGTGGTTATATATGACCCTGGTCAGTGCTTTTGCTTACCTCTGACTTGCCGGCGTTGAATCTACTATTTGGCTGATAAATCAGATCGATAAACACTAAACTGCAGAACGGCGGAAATTCGGCATGAAGTTTGATTGTATGGAGTTCAGCAGGGATGAAAAAGTGCGAACGACCGGGAGGTGGAGACAATGATTATCCTCAAAATAACCATGAACGTGCTGTCGGAGAAGAAAAAGGAGCTGTCACAAACGCTTCTCTCCATGATGGAAGCCATGGAAAAGGCGGAAGGCTGCCTTCGCTGCACCCTTTACTCCGATATCGAGGATAAAAGTCTGTTAATGCTTCTTGAGGAGTGGCGAAACCGAAAGGATCTGGATCATCATCTGCGCTCTGAAATCTTTGGCGTTCTGCTGGGGACAAAGAGCCTTTTAAATGAACCCCATGAGTTAGATATTTACACCATCCACCAAGCGGAAAGCTATGAAGCGGTCCTTGCCGCCCGTGAAAAACCGACATGAGCCGGTATAAAACGGCGGACAATGCATCACCGGAACAAAAAAAAGAAAGGCTCGGTTTGCCGTGAATCGAAAACCCATCGAACCGAGCCCGACCCATGACACAGGAGGTCAACCATGAGTAAAATCATGCAACTGACGGTTAAGGTCCATCCCTATTATCCAAAAGATCTGCAAGGGACTTACCCTAAACTGGCGCGCCATTTGGGAATTCTGGATTCGAAGCTGGTGGATCGGAATCCCTCACTCTACGAATTGGTCGGGCAGTTGGATCAGCTGCTTTATCGCCATGATGGAACGCCGCTCAGAGAGGTGCTTCTCCGGCATAGCGGAAAGCTTCGGACCTATTATAAAAACATTCAAGAAAATATCGCCGACTGGAAGCTATCCCAGGCTGATAAAATTCTTTACCTCATCGAAGATACCTTTGACGATATGGAATCGGAATTGGAATAACCATGATATTCCATCTTAAGGGGCGTTTCCTCAAGGGGACACCGGGATCAAAAGGCGGTGGTGAAGAAATGCCGCTGCGGGCGGAGCTGTTCAGTTCCGCTCAGATGGAGGAGCACGGAAAAACACTTGCCGGCCTGCACGGCCTGGACGATACGCATGTTCCGGAGCATTTGCTGACAAGGCTTGCCGAAAATGAAAGGGTGCTCCTTGAGGTCCGCGATCTGTTGATTGAGGCCGTGAAGGAAAACCGCATGATTGCCCCGGCCGGGGAATGGCTGCTGGACAACTTCTATCTTATCGAGGAACAGGTGCGGACCGCCAGGAGGCTATTACCGAAAGGGTACGCCAAGGGGCTTCCCCGCCTTAAAAGCGGCTCATCCAAAGGACTTCCCCGGGTGTACGACATCGCCCTGGAGACGATTTCTCACGGCGACGGCCTGGTCGATCCGGAGCGGCTTGGCAGTTTCGTTGCAGCCTATCAGACGGTTACGAAATTGCGGATGGGCGAACTATGGGCAATTCCCATCATGCTGCGCCTGGCATTGATTGAAAACCTCAGGCGGGTTGCCGCGCGGGTTGCCATTGACAGGATCGAGCGGAACCGGGCCAATTATTGGGCGGACAGAATGACGGAGACCGCGGAAAAGGACCCGAGGAGCCTGATTCTGACGGTTGCAGATATGGCGCGATCCGACCCGCCCATGGTCAGCTCCTTTGTCGCGGAGCTTGCCCGTCGCCTCCAGGGGCAGGGCGCTTCTCTTGCATTGCCCCTGACCTGGATCGAGCAACAACTCTCAGCATCCTACCTGACCATCAGTCACCTGGTTCAATCGGAGAATCAGCAGCAAGCGGCGGATCAGCTTTCCATCAGCAACAGTATCGGGAGCCTTCGGTTTCTGAACGCCATCGACTGGCGAACGTTTGTCGAAACCATGAGCGCCGTTGAACAAATCCTGCGAAAAGACCCTGCGGGAATCTATGACCGGATGGATTTTACGACCCGTGATCAATACCGTCATGTCGTGGAGAAGATTGCAAAAAAGAGCAGGCTCTCCGAAGAACAGGTGGCCCTTGAAGCGATCGCCCTGGCCCGGCAAGGCGCTGCCGGGAAAAACGGCAATGACAAGGCGACTCATGTGGGCTTCCACCTCATCGATAAGGGCCTGCTTGAACTCGAAAAGCGTGCGAAGATCAGACGAACGGTCGTGGACAGAATTCGAAGAACCGGTCGCCGGTTTACGTTGCCGTTCTATCTGGGCGCCGTTTTCTTTTTCACCGTGCTTTTCGCCGGTGGGTTGCTGGCAGAGCCACTTTTAGATGATCTGAACGGCTCTTTGCTCTGGCTCTTTGCCCTTCTTTCCCTTCCAGCCGCCGGCCAGCTCGCTATCGCTTTGGTGGACCTCTTTGCAACCCATCTCTCCAGACCTGATCCTTTGCCAAGAATGGATTTTTCGAAGGGGATTCCGCAGGAATCGTCCACGCTGGTGGTGGTTCCGACTATGCTGACCGTTATTGAGAACGTTTCGACGCTGATCGGTTCTCTGGAAGTCCGGTTTCTGGCGAATCCGGATGAAAACCTCCAATTCGGATTGCTGACGGACTTCAAGGATGCGCCGGAGGAAAAACATGTCGGGGATGAAGCGCTGTTATTGCAGGCCTGGCAGGGCATAGACGCCTTGAATGAGCGATACGCGGATAAGGGGGGGCGGTTTTTTCTGTTTCATCGTCCACGGCAATGGAATCCTCAGGAACGGATCTGGATGGGCTACGAGAGAAAGCGGGGAAAGCTTGCGGAACTGAATTTATTGTTGCGCGGCGGTTCCGGGAGCGGTTTTTCTCTGATCGTCGGGGATACCGAAAGTTTATCGAAGGTGAAGTATGTCATCACCCTGGACTCGGACACGGACCTTCCGCGAGATTCGGCATGGAAGCTCGTGGGGACCATGGCCCATCCCCTCAATCGTCCTGAATACGACGGAGATAAGGGGTGCATTGTCGACGGGTATGGCATCCTGCAGCCCCGGGTGGCGGTCAGCCTGCCCGGCGCAAACCGGTCCCGGTATGCCCGCATGTGGGGTAGTGATGCCGGAATCGATCCCTACACCCGTGTGGTCTCCGATGTGTATCAGGACCTTTTCGGCGAAGGTTCCTTCATCGGCAAGGGAATTTATGACGTGGATGCCTTCGAGCAGGTTCTTAAGGACCGTTTCCCCGAGAACCTGATCCTCAGCCATGATTTGATCGAAGGCTGCCATGCCCGTTCCGGACTCGTCAGCGATGTGCAGTTATACGAGGCTAATCCATCGCGATACAGTGAGGATGTTCGCCGACGACGACGCTGGATCCGCGGGGATTGGCAGATCCTGTTATGGCTTCTGCCCCGGGTGCCGGGCCCGAATGGGATTTTCCGGAAAAATCCGATTTCCGCATTATCCCGCTGGAAAATTTTTGACAATCTCCGGCGGAGCCTTGCGCCTTCGGCGATAATCCTGCTTCTTCTGCTCGGCTGGACCGTATTGTCTTCTCCGTGGTTTTATACTGTCTCCGTCATCGGCATTGTGCTGATTCCTTCTTTTTTGACGCCCCTCATGGGACTGTTCAGGAAGCCCGGCGACGCTCTGATCCGGCAGCACCTTGTCGGAGCGGTCCACTCCACGGGCAGATGCCTATCCCAGGCGGTATTCAGGCTGCTCTGTCTGCCGCATGAGGCCTGCTTCAGCAGCACCGCCATTGTCCGCGCGGTTTGGCTCATGCTGGTTTCAGGCAGGGGGCTTCTCGAATGGAACCTGCCGGGTGAAGGTGTTTCTAACAAATGGACAGACCTTTCCGGGTCCTTTCGAAGCATGTGGATCGGGCCCGTCCTTGCCATGGCCATGGCGGGATACCTGTTTTATGGTCGAGTGGAAGTTTTGCCGGTAGCCCTTCCGGTCTTGATTCTCTGGTGGGTTTCTCCTCTTGTCGCCTGGTGGATCAGCATGCCCTTAAGTTCCCGCAGTTCTCGACTGGCCGATGATCAGGTCATTTTTCTGAGAACGCTTTCCCGAAGAACCTGGGCCTTTTTCGAGACATTCGTCGGGCCGGATGATCATTGGCTGCCCCCCGATAATTATCAGGAGGAGCCGCTGCCCGTGGTGGCACACCGCACCTCGCCGACCAATATGGGACTCTCGCTGCTTTCGGACCTGTCCGCCTGTGACTTCGGCTACATTTCCGTCGGGCAGTTCCTGGATCGCGCCGCCGGGACTTTCCGGACAATGGATTTGCTGGAGCGTTACCGTGGCCATTTTTACAACTGGTACGATACCCAATCCCTCAAGCCGCTTCTGCCCATGTATATTTCGTCGGTAGACAGCGGGAACATGGCCGCGAGCCTCCTGACGTTTCGGGCCGGACTGCTGGCACTTCCCGACGAGATCCTGCTGGGGAAACGCCTGTTTGAGGGTCTTGTCGACACAGTGATGGTCCTTGCGAATGTTGCGAAAGAGCCCCTGCCCGCGGAACTGGTAGGATTCATAAAAGAGACGGCGTCAGGGGAATCTTTAAAGGCGGAAGGAACGCTCAGGGATGTGAGACAAAGCCTGGGGCAGCTGGAAGCGGCCGTCAGCCGGTTGGTTTATCCTGGTGAGGCGGGCACCGGAAGCGAGGCTCAGTGGTGGGTGCAGGCGCTCGCCAAACAGGTCCGGTCTGCCATGGATGAACTGACGCTGCTTGCGCCCTGGGTGGGGCAGGTGCCCCCGGACCAGGACCTTGAAACATTTTGCTGTTCCGGCCGTATCCCGACGCTGAGGCAGTTGGCCTGTCTCGATGATGACGTGCTGCCGCTCCTTGAGGAAAGGGGACGGTTAAACTTAACATCAAAGGAAAAAGATCAGCTTGAAATGATCAAGGGGCTCATTCTCAAATCCAGCCTTCGAGCGAGGGAGAGAATCGCCCTTCTCGAAGATCTTGGTCGCGAAGCCGGGAAATTTGCCGACCATATGGAATACGGCTTCCTGTATGATGAAACACGCCATCTCCTGGCCGTCGGTTACAACGTCAGCGAAGGCCGAAGGGACGGGAGTTATTATGACTTGCTGGCTTCGGAAGCCAGACTCAGCAGTTTTGTGGCCATTGCCCAGGGGCAACTTCCTCAGGAAAGCTGGTTTGCTTTGGGGCGTCTTCTGAATAATGCCGGGGGAGAAACGGTTCTCCTTTCCTGGAGCGGGTCCATGTTTGAATATTTGATGCCCCTGCTGCTGATGCCGACCTACGAACTGACACTTCTCGACCAGACCTGCAAAGGGGCTGTTTTACGGCAGATTGAATATGGAAAGAAGCGTGGCGTGCCATGGGGAATTTCAGAGTCAGGCTACAATCTGACCGACAGCCATCTCACCTACCAGTACAAGGCCTTTGGTGTACCCGGTCTGGGTCTCAACCGGGGGCTTGCCGGGGATCTGGTGATTGCACCCTACGCTTCGGCATTGGCGCTCATGGTGGCGCCTGAGGAGGCCTGCCGGAATCTTGAGGAACTCGCTTCTCAAGGATTTCAGGGCAAGTACGGTTTTTACGAAGCCATCGACTACACTCCGGCCCACCTCCCCCGAGGTCAGTCAAGCGCTGTGGTTCGATCTTTTATGGCACATCACCAGGGGATGAGTCTTCTCTCCCTTGCTTCTCTGCTGCTCGATCGCCCCATGCAGAAACGGTTCGAGTCGGATCCCATGTTTCAGGCGACCGTGTTGTTGCTTCAGGAACGGATTCCAAAGGCCACAGCCGTTTATTCGCCAATCGTCGAACTCTCCGAAGACCATGCGGTTTTAAGCGCCCTGGAAGCCAAGCCGATACGTGTTCATACGACACCGGATACGCCCGTACCGGACGTTCAGCTCCTGTCCAACGGAAGATATCATGTGATGATCACCAATTCAGGGGGAGGGTACAGCCGTTGGAAAGACATGGCCGTGACACGCTGGCGTGAAGACACCACCTGTGACCATTGGGGAGCCTTCTGCTACATTCGTGACCCGGCAAGCGGCGTCTTCTGGTCGACGGCATACCAGCCGACGCTTAAATCCTCCAAACAGTATGAAGCGATTTTCTCCGAGGGCCGAGCCGAATTCCGTCGCCGGGACGAGGATATCGACACCCATACGGAGATCGCTGTTTCACCCGAAGATGATATCGAGATGCGCCGGATCACCATTACCAACCGGTCCAAGATGCATAGAACCATCGAGGTCACCAGTTACGCGGAAGTCGTATTGGCGTCGTCTGCGGCGGATAATCTCCACCCGGCTTTCAGCAATCTTTTCGTTCAAACCGAGATCCTCAGGAGCCAGAGTGCGATCATGGCAACCCGCAGGCCCCGTTCCGGTGACGAGCAGCCGCCATGGATGTTTCACAAAATGGCGGTGCATGGCGCGGATATAGGTGAGATGTCATATGAAACTGATCGGTTGCGGTTTATCGGGCGGGGGAACACGTTGGCTGCCCCCGAAGCCATGAGCAGTCTGTCTTCCCTATCCGGCAGCGAAGGGCCGGTTCTTGATCCCATTGTGGCCATCCGGTGTCGCATAACCCTCGACCCGGAAAAATCGGCAACCGTCAATGTCGTCACAGGCGCCGCAGAAACCCGGGAGATATGTGCGGCACTTGTGGGAAAATACCAGGACCGGTATCTTGCCGACCGCGTTTTTGAGCTGGCATGGACCCATAGCCAGGTGTTTTTGAGACAAATTAACGCAACGGAAGCAGACGCACAACTCTACGTGAGGCTTGCTGCCTCGGTTCTCTATGCCAATTTTTCGCTTCGCGCGGGGTCCAGCCTTCTCATCAAGAACGTTCGGGGTCAATCCGGCCTCTGGGGATATTCCATCAGCGGCGATCTGCCCATCGTGCTGCTTCGGATCGAAGATCAGACAAACCTCATACTGGCGCGCCAGCTCATCCAAGCCCACGCCTACTGGCGTCTCAAGGGACTGACCGTAGACCTTGTGATCTGGAACGAGGACCATGCCGGGTACCGGCAGGTGCTGAACGACCAGATCATGGGGCTCATCGCCGCCGGCGTTGAGGTCAACCTGACGGATCAACCCGGTGGTATTTTTGTGAGAAACGCCGACCAGATATCGGAGGAAGATCGTGTACTGTTCCAGGCCGTGGCCCGCGCTATCATCACCGACAGCAGGGGAACGCTTGAAGAACAGATGAATCGCCGATTTCCGGTACCGCCGATCATCCCGTCTCTTGCGCCGACCCGCACCCACCGCCCGGCTTTACCCATTGTTCCGGTCAAACCCCGTTTGGACCTGATATTCTTTAACGGAATCGGCGGATTTACCCCCGATGGCCGTGAATATGTCATTTCAACCGGTGTCGGTCAGGTGACGCCGGCGCCCTGGGTCAATGTGCTGGCCAACGCTCATTTCGGCTCGGTTGTCTCGGAAAACGGATCTGCCTATACATGGAGCGAGAATGCCCACGAATACCGCCTCACCCCATGGCACAATGACCCCGTCAGTGATCCCGGTGGAGAGACCTTTTACCTTCGCGATGAGGAGCGGGGCCATTTCTGGTCCCCCATGCCTCATCCTGCAAGGGGTGCAACACCCTATGTCACCCGGCATGGATTCGGCTACTCCGTGTTCGAGCATACGGAGCGGGGTATCCGTTCAGAGGCATGGGTATACGTGGCCATCGACGCGCCTGTCAAGTTCACGGTGCTCAAGGTGCGCAACCAGTCAGGCCGACCGCGGCGGCTCTCCCTAAGCGGATACACGGAGTGGGTGCTCGGGGATGTGCGGCCGAAAACCGTCATGCATGTCATCACAGAGGTGGAACCTCAAAGCGGCGCGCTCTTTGCGCACAACCCCTACAACGCCGAATTCGGCAACCGGGTGGCCTTTTTTAACGTGGACCATGCCACCCGGACAGTAAGCGGGGATCGAACCGAGTTTTTAGGTCGCAATGGTACACCGGCCAATCCCGCAGCCTTGACCCGGTTATGCCTGTCCGGCAGGGTCGGGGGCGGGTTGGATCCCTGTTCAGCTATTCATGTGACTTTTGATCTGGACCACGGTGAAGACAGGGAGATTGTTTTCACCCTGGGTGCTGGCCGGGATGCCGATGAGGCAGCAAATCTTGCGAGCCGCTTCCGTGACTCCGTCTCGGCACGAAAGGCGCTCGAAGCCGTATGGCGCTACTGGCGCCATACGCTTGGCGCTATTCAGGTGGAAACACCCGATCCATCGGTCAATGTCCTCGCCAATGGCTGGCTCCTGTATCAGACGATCGCCTGCCGGCTCTGGGCACGAAGCGGTTATTACCAGTCCGGGGGTGCTTTTGGTTTCCGGGACCAGTTACAGGATACCATGAGCCTCATCCATTCTGAACCGGGCCTCGTGCGGGAGCACCTGCTTCTCTGTGCGGGCCATCAGTTTTCAGAAGGGGATGTCCAGCATTGGTGGCACCCCCCAATGGGCAGGGGCGTGCGTACCCATTGTTCCGATGACTTTCTCTGGCTTCCGCTGGCTGTTTGCCGCTACGTCCGGAGCACCGGCGATATGGGGATACTGGACGAATCGATTCAATTCATCAAGGGCCGTGCCGTCAATCCCGATGAGGACTCCTACTATGATCTTCCCGTCCATTCCGGGGAAACAGCAAGCCTTTATGATCATTGCGTGAGGGCTATTCACCGGGGTCTCCGGTTCGGCAAACACGGTCTTCCCCTGATCGGCTCCGGCGACTGGAACGACGGCATGAACCTCGTCGGCCAGAGTGGTTTAGGCGAGAGTGTGTGGCTGGGGTTTTTTCAATGCGACGTGCTGGCCCGGTTCTCCGAAATCGCGCGGCGCCGCGGGGATTTGGTTTTCAGCAGCCGCTGCGAAAGTGAGGTCGACAGGCTCCGCCGGAGCATCGAAGAACATGGCTGGGACGGTCAGTGGTACCTTCGGGCTTTTTTCGATGATGGTACGCCGCTTGGCTCGGCGAAGAGTCCGGAATGCCGGATTGACTCCATCGCGCAAAGCTGGTCCGTTCTTTCAGGCGCTGGTGACAAGGGGCATTCGCGAATGGCCATGGATGCGGTGGACACATATCTGGTTCGTCGGGACGATGCCCTGATTCAGCTTCTGGACCCGCCTTTCGATAAATCCAATTTGAATCCGGGCTACATCAAGGGCTATGTTCCCGGTGTGAGAGAAAACGGCGGGCAGTACACCCACGGGGCAATCTGGGCCGCCATGGCCTTTGCCGAATCAGGAGACCGCCGGCGCGCCTGGGAACTTCTGGCCATGATCAACCCCGTTAACCACGGCAACTCAGCGGAGGGAATCCAAAGATACAAAGTCGAGCCCTATGTTGTCGCAGCCGACGTCTATGCCGTCACGCCGCACACGGGCCGGGGCGGATGGACATGGTACACGGGATCAGCCGCATGGATGTACCGCCTCATCGTGGAGTCACTCCTGGGTTTGAGGCTGAAAGCAGGCAAGCTTTCTTTTAAGCCCTGTTTTTCGCCCGATTGGGAGTCTTTCACCCTGCACTACCGCTTTCGTGAAACTATCTATCACATCAGGGTGATGTCAAAACAGGCAGGTGAAAAAGAAACCATCAGGGTTACGATGGATGGGGCGGTGCAACCGGGGAAGTCAATAACACTGATGAATGATGGTCGGGAACATGCGGTGGAAGTGATGGTGTAGAGCCGTGGGAAAACCCAAGCCGCCAACCATGAAGGGAAGATGATGAAGATGAAAGTGGGGGGTTGAATTTGACTTTCACAAAGGGGAGTGATACTTTTTTGTAACGAAAACGGATTGCCTGTAAATTCCAACACGGTGTCGCAAACTCATTCTATTCAATTGTCAAAGTTTATCAAGAGAGGGGAGAGGTTGATGGCCAAGGAAAGAGCTAAAGCACCCCGTATCGGCTTATCGAAAACGCCCACAGGAATACAGGGCCTGGATGAAATCATCGGTGGGGGATTGCCCACGGGCCGCCCTACACTGATCTGCGGCGCTGCCGGGTGCGGCAAAACGCTCTTTGCCACGGAGTTTCTTGTACGCGGGGCTACCCAGTATAATGAGCCCGGGGTTTTCATGTCTTTTGAGGAAACCACCGAAGAACTTACCGAAAATGTCGCCTCTCTCGGGTTTGATCTGGATCATCTTGTGGCCTCCAAACTTCTTTTGCTGGACTATGTCCGGGTGGAGCGAAGCGAAATCCAGGATACCGGTGAGTATGACCTTGAAGGACTGTTCATCCGCCTTGAATACGCGATCGATTCCATCGGGGCCAGGCGGGTCGTCCTCGACACCATAGAATCCCTCTTCTCCGGGTTGCCCAACCCGCTGATTCTCCGGGCCGAACTGCGACGCCTCTTCCGGTGGCTTAAAGACAAGGGCATGACAACCATCATTACGGGTGAAAAGGGAGAAAATTCGTTGACCCGCCAAGGCCTGGAAGAATATGTTTCCGACTGTGTCATCTTCCTCGATCACCGGGTGACGGACCAGCTTTCCACCCGCCGCATGCGGGTCGTCAAATACAGGGGGTCCACCCATGGCACCAATGAATATCCCTTCCTGATAGAAGATCAGGGGATTTCCGTTCTTCCGATCACCTCCATCGGGCTGAACCACCCAATCACGACCCGGCGCATCTCCACCGGCATTCCGCGCCTTGACACGATGTTCAGCGGTAAAGGATATTTCAAGGGAGGCAGTATTCTCCTTTCCGGTACGGCGGGAACGGGGAAGACCAGCGTTGCCGCTTCTTTTATCCAGGCGGCCTGCCGGCGCAGCGAGCGGTGTATCTTCTTTTCCTTTGAAGAATCCCAATTGCAGATTGTCCGCAACATGTCCTCCATCGGGATAGACCTCGAACCCTGGGTGAAGAAAGGTCTTCTCCGGTTTTATGCAGAGCGGCCTTCTGTTTACGGGCTGGAAACCCACCTCATGACGATGTACAGGAAAATCATTGAATTTAAACCGGCCGTTGTGGTGGTTGATCCGATAACCAATTTTATCCACGCGGGGGATCCCCTGGATGTCAAATCCATGCTGACCCGCTTGATCGATTTTTTGAAGATGAATCAAATCACCACCCTGTTCACCACCCTGACGTCCTCCGGCAAAGATCTCGAACAATCCGAGGTGGACGTCTCCTCTCTGGCCGATACCTGGCTTCTGCTTCGAAGCATCGAAATCGGGGGGGAGCGAAACCGCGGATTGTATATTCTCAAGTCCCGCGGCATGGCCCACTCGAATCAGATCCGCGAGTTTCTTTTGACGGACCATGGGATCACCCTCCTTGATGTCTATTTCGGAGCAGCAGGCGTTCTCACCGGATCCGCGCGTCTCGCTCAGGAATCCATGGAGAAAGAAGCGGAACTTGTCCATCAGCAGGAGGTTACGTTCAGAAAGATCAACCTTGGGTGCAAGCAAAAGGCCGTGGAAGCACAGATCGCCGCTTTACATGCCGAGCTTGAGGCGGCTTCCGCTGAGATGAAAAAGTTGAGTGATCAGGAAAAAGAGCGGGAAAAACGCCTTGCCCGGGAAAGGGATGCCATCGTCCGAATGCGCAAGGCGGACAGGAACCCCGAGGGAGGCAAAAGAAAATGAAACAGCCGGCGCCGTCCGAAAAAAACGCAAAGGGCCCGCGTGAGATTTGGGATTTAAGGCTTTATGTTGCAGGGCAAACGCCGAAATCCATAGAGGCCCTGGTCAATCTCAAGACTCTCTGCGAAGGACACCTCAAGGGCCAATATCGGATAGAAGTGATTGACCTCATGAAGAATCCCCAACTGGCGAAGGGGGATCAGATTTTAGCCATTCCGACCCTGGTGAGAAAACTTCCGGAGCCTATCAAGAAAATTATCGGGGATCTCTCCAACACCGAACGGGTTCTGGTGGGCCTGGATATCAAATCACGGGCATAATCCGCAATAACCGATGGAGGTACAGGCGGTTTTGCAATATTGAAAGGGGGCGGAGGTGAAAACTGACAAGCCGGCACCGACAGCGGAGCAATCCTTTGACGAAAAGGGTAAAGAGACCTATGTCCTGCGGTTGTATGTTACCGGTTTAACGGCAAGGTCCCAGAGGGCTATTGCCAACATCAAAATGATTTGTGAAGAGCACCTCCATGGCCGTTACGACCTTGAGGTGATTGATATCTATCAGCATCCTGCCCTCGCCAAAGGGGAACAGATCCTTGCCGCCCCCACGCTCATCAAAAAACTCCCCCTCCCTCTGAGAAGTTTTATAGGCGACCTCTCGAATACGGAACGGGTTCTCCTGGGGCTGGATTTGAGGGTCCGGAAAAGATGATTCTATGAAAAACGATCACATGATCAAAGAGCACCTCCTGGCTGAGAATGAGGATTTGCGCCGCCGTCTGGAAGAAGCCGAAGAAACGCTGCAGGCGATCCGTCATGGCGAGGTGGACGCCCTGGTGGTGTCGGGGATCGACGGCGATCGGGTTTTTACCCTGAAGACTGATGATTATCCCTACCGCATCCTTCTGGAAACCATGAAAGAAGGCGCTGTCACCCTCACACCCGACGGCAGCATTATGTACTGCAACAACCAGTTTGCGCAAATGCTTAAACTGCCGCACCCCAGGGTTATCAATTCATCGATATACGATGTCATTTCACCGGCGGACAAAAAGCTGTTTGGTGCTATTTTCAGGGAGAGGGGAACAGGAGAGGTCGCTCTTTCCCTGAAAGACGAAACCCATATCCCCGTGTATATTTCCTGCAATCCCCTGGAACTTGCCGATACGCAGTTCATCAGCATGGTGGTAACGGATTTAACCGAACAGAAAAGAAACGAGGCGATTCTGAAATCCGAAAGGCTCTCCCGCTCTATTCTCGATCAGGCGACGGAAGCCGTCCTTGTCTGCGATGAGAACGGGAAGATCACCAGGGCAAGTCAGATGGGCCATGAACTCTGCGGAAAGAACCTGCTGCGCCAGCACTTTGATGCCATGTTTTCTATTCAGGAGAGCCGGGAGAGGGCGAATTCGTCAAAATTTTCCATTTCAACGCCTTTGAACGGTGAGATTGTTGTCGGTGTACCCGTGACTTTCCGGAGAGACGACGGCAAGGTGTTTGAACTTTTGCTCAATGCACGTCCCTTGTTAAACCAATCCAAAAAGGTTCAAGGTTGTGTGGTTACGCTGATGGACATCACCGAGCAGAAAAAAATGGCGGATGCCCTCCAGCGATCCCACACCGAATTGGAACAACGCGTAGCGGAGCGGACAAATGAACTGCGGACAGCTCTTTCTGAAATCCAGGACCTGAAAGAAAATCTGGAGGCTGAGAATATTTATTTTCGTCAGGAAATTAAAATGAGACATAAATACGGCCGGATTCTCGGAGAAAGTGATGGTCTCAAATACGTTCTCTACCGGGCGGAGCAGGTTGCGGCCACGAATACGACGATCCTGATCCTCGGTGAAACCGGTACGGGAAAAGAACTGATCGCCGCCGCCATCCATAACATGAGCCCCCGGAAAGACCGGACGATGATCACCGTCAACTGTGCGGCCCTGCCTGCCAATTTGATTGAGAGCGAGCTGTTCGGGAGGGAGAAGGGCGCGTTCACCGGGGCCGACAGCCGGCAGATCGGCCGGTTTGAAATCGCCAATGGCTCCACCCTGTGCCTCGATGAGATCGGGGAGCTGCCGCTGGATATGCAATCCAAGCTGCTCAGGGTCATTCAGCATCAAGAGTTTGAGCGCCTGGGCTCATCCCGTACCCTAAAAGTCGATATCCGGATTTTGGCGACCACCAATCGAAATCTCGAGGAAGAAGTCACGAAGGGCCGGTTCCGGCAGGATCTTTTCTATCGGCTCAATGTCTTTCCCATCACGGTTCCTCCCCTGCGGCAGCGCGCTGCAGACATTCCGGTTTTGGCGGAAGCCTTCATCTCCCGGTATTCCAGGAAATTGGGAAAAAAGATTACGTCGATTTCAAAAGAAACCATGAAGGCGCTTCAGGATTATCAGTGGCCCGGAAATGTGCGGGAACTGGAAAGCATCATAGAGCGGGCCGTGATCCTGTGTCCGGGACCCGTTTTGCAACTGGTCGATAAGCTGAAGATGTCCTCCCTTTCACTGGAATCCTCCGCCAAAACACTGGAAGCAACCGAGCGGAATCAAATCCTGAAGACCCTTTCGGAAAACAAGTGGCGCATCGAGGGAAAAGGGGGCTCCGCGGAGATCCTGGGGATCCACCCCAGCACCCTGAGAGCGAGGATGCATAAGCTCGGGATTAAAAGGCCCCGGACAAACGACTGGGATTAAGTGGTTTTCGTCCTCAACATTTTCCTCTAAATGCTGAGGCCCCGCCAAATACTGAGGGCAATTGAGCCGTTTTCCAAACCCCCGGTCCCTGCTTTGATAGACATAACTTGCCGTTAATCAACATCTATTTCAAACCCCTGTCTTTTCCAATTTGTTGGCAAACTCTTTGCAATACACTGGTCATGATCCTGGCCATCATCAGAATGAAGGTTTTTCCGGAGAAGCACAAGGAATTGTCTCAGACGATCGCTTCCCTGGCCGTTTCCATAAGATCGGATAATGGCTGCAGACGCTGTGACTTTTGCCGGAATGTCGAGAATGAAAACGACCTCCTGCTTCTTGAGGAATGGGATACCGAGGAGAACCTTAAACGCCATATGCGATCGGAGCGTTTTAAGGTGCTCCGGGGGGCGGCGAATCTTCTTAAAGAGCCCTTTGAAATTTTGTTTCATACCGTTTTCCAACCGGAAGGACTGGAGGATGGTTAATGGATAAGAAAAAGAAGGATCATTTCACGTTGATTTCGCTCTTTGAAAAACAGGTTTTGACAATAACGGCCGATCTTAAACATCCAAACAAGAATATTTGAAATTTTATCCTTCCAGGAATTCATCATCCGGGGGGCAAACTTAAGGAGATTAACACCATGGCAAAGGCACAGGTGAATACCAAAACAAAGACCCAGGACAACAGCAAAACCATGAGCGAAGAAATGCAGCAGATTATCGACCATGCCCAGGCGCTCCTGGAAGCGACTTCCGGAGAACTGGACGACCGGATCAAAGCAGCCAGAGCCGCCCTGAAGGAACGTCTGGAATCCACCAAGAGCGAGTATGGCGAGCTTGAAGACGGCCTCGTGGAGAAGGTCCGGGCCGCGGATGAATACATTCACGAAAAGCCGTACTATGTCATCGGCGGATCATTTTTTACCGGCCTGTTGCTGGGCTGGTTAGCGTTCAGGAAATAGCATGGACAGACTGCCGTTGTTCATTTCCGGGTTCACAGGCGTTACCGGCCGGTTAGGGGGGACAGCCGTCCAAATTCTCCAGGATCGTCTGGAAATCCTGTCTCTGGAGTTGCGGGAGGCCAAAATCCGTTTTGTCCAGGCACTGATCCTGGCCTGCATGGGTGTGGTCTTTTCCCTGCTCGGCCTCCTGCTGCTGGTTTTGGCCGGATTATACTTTTTGGCCCCGGAATGGCGACTCTGCGGACTTGCTGTTGCGGCAGCGGCCGGCATGCTGGCCGGCGCGGCCGTCTTTTTGATGCTTCGCCGGCGCCTGGAACAAAAACCGCTTGCCTTTGACCAGAGCCTGGCGGAACTGAAAAAGGACATGGCATGTTTCTCGACCAAAAACTGAAAGACATCCAGGAGGCCAAGAACCGCCTGGCCGTAAGCTGTGACCTGCGCCGCAGCCTGATCCATATGGAAGTCGCTGATGTCCGGGGCGGGGCCCGCCGCACGCTTATGGCGCTGACCCTGGGGATCACCCTGGCCGAACAGATTATCGGTCTTCTGCGTGAACGCAAAGGCAGCCGCCGATAGCGCCTGTCGGCCGAAGACCTTAAGAAGACAGGGCTCCCTTTAAAGGGAAATTGAAAGGAAGAACTGATGAAAGACGTAATGGAAGAAATGAAAGCCTTGCGCAACAGGATTTCCGAGCTGGAAATGGATGAAAAACATTACAAGAAAATCCTGAAAATTTATGGACATGAAGCGGACCGAACCATCCCTTCGAAGTCGTATATGCAGGAAGCCGTTTTTGTCATTTTCGACAGGAGATTGGAATTCATCAACGATCCATTCGCCGAACTCTTCGGCGTAACCCCGGAAGAAGCCTGTGCTCCCGACTTTGATCCGGAGACCCTCATTGCGCCGGAGAGCCGCCGCCTGATCTGGAAACTTTACCACCATGGGTGCCGCGGCGCCTTTGCGAGGAAACAAATCCATTTCATGGGCCTGACAAAGAACGGCCTCAAAATAGCCTGCGAAACCTCTATTTTGTTTATTCCCTATAAATGGGGGCTGGCCGTTCAAGGGAGCCTGCGGAGCGCTTCCATGGGCCGCCGCGGCTTACATGTTGTTTCGAATGCCGTTCCGGCGGAAGCATCCTCCTATACGCCGATGCGGATTACCGTTTGATGTCGGCATTTGGCAAGGCGCATCAATACAAAAAGGGTCAAATACGACCATCTGGTTAATGATGAGCCTTTACATACCTGCGAAGGCGGGAATGACGGACTTTTAGATTGCTTCTCGGGACCGGATTGGTGGGGATTGAATCATGGGATCCAAGGCAGTTGAAGAAAAAATCTGTTTAAGAAAAGAAAATCTCCGATGAAAAAATCAATGACATGGGTTCTGATGGCAGGCTTGACCTCTTTGTTTCTAATCAACGGCCAAGTGTTGGCGAATGAAACACATGGCCGTTTACCATCATCGGCAGATGAGTCTTATTCGTTCAAAACGATCAGCGTGGTCACTTTCAAGGACACGGTTGAATTGAGCGGATTTGTTGATTCTCAAGCAGCGGTGGATAGAGCGGGTAAAATCGCAAGGAGCGTGGACGGGGTTACAGCTGTAAAAAATGATCTCATCGTGAAATAAAAAGAGCAAGAGAACGAAACGCCATGCCGGGTATTCGGCGGGAAGGAAGGATAACATGTTAGGGACAATACTGCTTATTTTATTGGTTCTTTTATTGATTGGGGCGCTTCCCACATGGCCGCACAGCAAGGCGTGGGGATATTATCCCAGCGGCGGGTTGGGGCTGGCCCTTTTGATTGTGCTCCTGCTTCTGTTATTTGGGCGCATTTGAAAAATGAGGGCATGGAAATACAAAAGCAATGCAACCGTAAACCGGAACCGAATGGCGTTTGTATTTTTCCAAATCAGTAGGCCGAAAGGCGTTAAGCAGGAAAGGAGAAGGATATGCCTTTGATCAATTTAATTATTATTCTGGTGGTAGTCGGCGTGATCCTTTGGGTGATTAACAACTACATCCCCATGGATCGTAAAATCAAGAGTATCCTCAATATCGTCGTTGTGGTCGTCGTGATTTTATGGCTTTTAAGCGTCTTCGGGGTCATCGGCTCCATTTCGGGACTTCGTATCGGGAGATAGGGCTTGGGGTGGCAAATCATCCCGTTAAAGCCGGATACTCAAACATTATTAAGGTGGAGGGACAAGACAAATGGGCTCAGTTAAAATTCTGGCTATCGTACTGATCCTAGTCGGTGTTGCGGGGATTTTATACGGCAAGTTCAGTTACACCCAAGAGACTCATGATATTAAACTGGGTCCGCTCGAAATGTCGGTTGCGGAAAAGCAGACCGTCAACATACCGCTCTGGGCCGGCCTGGGGGTAATCGCGGGTGGTGGCGCACTCCTGATTTATGCGGCCAAGAAAAGATAACCTGTCACAACATCGTTATAATCTGATAAAGGGCAATCGAATGAGACTGATGGGTGCTTTGTGTATTCTGATGATCGCCGGCGCAGCCTTTGCCGGTGGAATGGAAACCGTCATTGTGCCGCCTGCGGCCACCCTGAGCGGCCGAATAGCGGAATTTGCGGTTTATGTCCATAATTCGGGGGAGGAGGGTATTTCCGTCCAGCTCCCTTCCCGCATAACCTGCAGCATCGCAAGCGCAGACCGGACCGAAGTTGTTTTTGCGGATGCCGTCAAACCGATCACGACAGGTGCCATCGACATCGCCGAAGGGCGGTTCCTGAAACAGCGGTATGCCTTCACCGTTCCCGATGGCATGGAAGGCCCGGCACGCATGGACATCTCCGAGCTTAAGGCGGCGGGTGTGATGTTTTCCATCGCTCCTCCTGATTCAGAAAAGAAACCGCTGACAGCTGCCAAAGACAAAAGCAGGCAAGAAAAAGTCCCACTCGATTCGCTTTTCAAGCTTTATCAGCCCTATCTGGTGAACTTTTCCGCTTACCACCCCATGTACTTTCTCGTCGGCACGAGTCCTGAAAAAAGTAAATTCCAGATCAGTTTCAAATACCAGCTGCTCAACCCCGCAGGCGGGCTTGTTCAAAAATATCCGTGGCTGCAGGGGGTCAACCTCGGCTATACCCAGACCTCGTTCTGGGATCTGAAATCAGAATCAGCCCCCTTTGATTCAACAAATTACAAGCCGGAAATATTTTTCATCTCACCCAACCTGGAACTCAGACCCTCCTGGATGAGGGGTTTGTTCGTCCAGAGCGGTTTTCAGCATGAATCCAACGGGCGCGGCGGCTTGGACTCCAGGAGCACAAACCATTTCTACGTTAAGCCGGTCTTCGTATTCTACGACCCAAGTACCCGCAACGGGTTGGAGATCGCCTCCAGAATTTCAACCTATATCGGCAATGACGACGAGACCAACCCAGACCTTGCGGACTACCGGGGATATTTCGATCTTGGGCTGAAAATGGGAAAGGAGGACGGTTTTGTCCTGGGTTCCAATTGTCGATGGGCGAGCAAGGGGGGCTCTTTTCAACTCGATACGACCTATCCCATCAGCCGGCTTCTTTTTCAAAATGCCGGTTTTTACCTCCATATCCAGTATGTCAACGCCCTGGCTGAAAATTTGCTGGATTATCAAAAACGAACCGAGGCGGTTCGCATCGGTTTTTGCATCGTTCGCTGAATGAAGCGGTGATGATTATGCCGGATAGAAATATTGAAAACCTGCCTGGTCCAGCCGCCAAAGGAACTTTGGTGCGTATCCTTCTTCCACCCGTTTAAGCCGCCTATCTCCCCGAAAAAAGTCGATGGCAGTCCGGACAAGCGGAATCCCCTCACATGGATCAAAAGTCCATTAACTTCGAGGTTAGAATTCGATTAGGGTTGAATCCCCTGTCCTTATATGGTAGTCGGGAACGCAAATAAGACAATCAAGCGGTTTCGCGAAATTCGCAGCCATGACGTAAAGGAACATCATGTTCACTGTCGATAAAAGGTCATCTTGATGGATATTTATCTGTTTTCGCTTATTATCCTTACCGGACTGGCGCTTTCCGACCTGGTTGTCGGGGTCAGCAATGATGCGGCGAATTTCTTGAATTCTTCCATCGGCTCACGGGTGGCACCGCGTCACATCATCATGATCGTGGCTAGCCTGGGCATGCTCTTCGGGGTGACCTTTTCCAGCGGCATGATGGAAGTGGCCAGGAAGGGCATATTCCATCCCCAGTTATTCGTCATGCCGGAACTGGTTACCATCTTTCTGGCGGTCATGCTCACGGATGTTCTTTTATTGGACTTTTTCAATACTTTCGGTCTTCCCACCTCCACGACGGTTTCCCTTGTTTTTGAGCTGCTGGGAGCCGCCGTCGCCGTATCCATCATAAAAGTATACTCCTCCGGCCAGAATCTTGAAACCCTCCTCCACTACATCAATACGGCCAAGGTGTTGATGATCATCATGGGGATACTGCTCTCAGTCGTCATCGCGTTTGTTTGCGGTGCCCTGGCCCAGTTTTTTTCCCGCCTGGTCTTTACCTTCGATTATGCCGTGTGTTTGAAACGCTATGGCGGGATCTGGGGTGGATTGACCCTTTCCGTGATCACCTACTTCATTTTGATCAAAGGGGCCAAGGGAGCGTCCTTTTTATCTCCGGATACGGTGCTGTGGATCACCACCCACTCCTGGACCGTGCTTTTCATGAGTTTTGCCGGCTTTGCCGTGATCTTTCAGATCTTAACCAGCTTTACCCGGATCAATATTCTCAAACCCATTATTCTCATAGGGACTTTCGCCCTGGCCATGGCCTTTGCCGCCAATGACCTGGTAAATTTCATCGGAGTTCCCCTGGCCGGTATCAGCGCTTACCGCGTGGCACATTCCACCGGCAGTCCGCTCACCGTGACCATGGAGGCACTGCGGGAGCCCGTGCAGTCGAATACGTTATTGCTCCTGCTGGCCGGGGTAATCATGGTGCTGACCCTGTGGTTTTCGAAAAAAGCACGTACGGTATCCAGTACGGAAGTGGGCCTCGCGCGGCAGGATGAAGGAATCGAGCGATTCGGGGCATCTGCCTTATCCAGGATTCTCGTCCGGATGGTCTATGGGATTTTTGCCATTGTCAGCACCTATGTTCCCCGCGCCGTTAAAACGAGAATCGCAAAAAGAATGGACCAGAACGCCTATGACCATACCCGGGAAAAATACGGCAAAACACCGTCCTTCGACCTGCTCCGGGCATCCGTCAATCTGATGGTCGCCAGTGCCGTGATATCCCTGGGGACCTCTCTGAAACTCCCGCTTTCTACGACCTATGTCACCTTCATGGTGGCCATGGGCACCTCTCTAGCGGATCAGGCGTGGGGCAGGGAAAGTGCCGTGTACAGGGTATCGGGGGTTCTGACCGTGATCGGCGGATGGTTCTTTACCGCGATTCTGGCTTTTTCAATATCCCTCCTCTTCGGAAGCGCGATGTTCATTTTCAAACTGCCGGCCATTCTTTTGTTGCTGGCTCTTTGTGCATTTTTAATCGTTCAGACCTATCGCTATCATGGTAAAAAAGAAGAAGAAAGCGGCGTTGTTGAAAACTTCAGCCTGAAAAATGTCAATAAGGTTGAGGAGGCCATACAAACCACGTTTCAACAGACGGGGATATTTTTAAAAGAAATCAGCGACAGTCTGGGCAGCTGCATCGAGGCTGTTTTCTTGGAAGACCGGCAAAGGCTCAAGGATGTCCGGGGAGAAGGGGAAAAAATTGAAAAATGGTCAAACATTATTGTGGCGAATGTTTTTAAGACATTATTCCTGCTGAATAAATGTGATGTTTCCGATGCTCAGAAATATTCCCATGCCATCAGATCCCTCCAGGCCATATCCGAGGGGCACAGGGATATCGTTCTGCGGGTTCTGGAACATTTCGACAACTATCACACCGGATTCAACACGGAGCAGAAAGAAGAACTCCGTTATGTCAAGACCAACCTCAATCGCCTGTTGTGGAACACCTCCATCATGCTGCTGAATCGAAAGAAGGTGGACTATGATTATATCGCCAATCAGTTCAATAAATTAAAGGAATTTGTCGACGAATTCGACAAAAATCAGATCCTTCGGATTCAGAGCGGCGCCTCCAAAACCCGGCTCAGCATTCTGTTTTACGGTATCATGGATAACTGCCTGGAGATATCCGAACATACCATCCAGTTGCTGAATATTTTTAAAGATTCCTTTAGCCTGAATGAAGTCGATGCCTCCACGAAAGAAGATTAAAGGAGAATACCATGCGTTTACCGTTTTTCAACCTGTTTATCACCTCGCCTTTTGACGAACTTCAGGAACATGCCGAAAAAGCAAAGGAATGCGTCTGGGCCTTTCAGCAGGCCATCGAGTGTTTCGCCGCGGAAAGGTGCAAGGCGTTTGAAGAGTACCTCACCGAAGTGGTCCGTTTGGAAAGCCAGGCGGATAGCATAAAACGCCGTATCCGCGGTCATTTGCCGGTCAATTCAAGACTGCCCGTTTCAAAGTTCCAGTTGTTTCTTTATCTGAAGGAACAGGACAAGGTTCTGGATTCCGTCGAAGATACACTGGACTGGATTTCCTACCGCATCATGCCCGGAATCCCCAAGGAACTTCAGAAGGATTTTTTTCTGCTGGTGGATTCGGTTATTGAACCCATTGAAGATCTCAGCCGGATGGTGGCGGAAGCGAAAAAATACTTTGAAACCTATTCGGACAGGCAGCGGGTGATCGTAAAAGACATCATCCGCAACCTCAGAAAGCGGGAGCATGAAGCCGACCGGCTGGAAGCGGACCTGAAAAAGAAAATATTCGCCATGGAGGATGATCCCATCAGTACCTTCCATCTGATCCGGCTGGCGGAAAACATCGGTTCCATAGCCGATCATGCCGAGAATGCCGGAGACATGATGCGGGCCATGATCGCCAGGAAAAAAAGTTCTATTTTTAATTTCCGTTTTCGTGAATGATGGGGAAATGGTTTTAACAGGGTTAAGATTTTACTTGCTCCGTGCATAGGTGCTGCAATAAATAAAAACCGATGTCGGCATCTTCGTGTTTGGTATCGCTGAAGGCGACGCCCAGACAGTTTCCAAATACATTCTTGACATGGACCATTCTTTTAAGCAGTGTTCTGGTCTGGTTGTCCAGACGGAAGGTCACCTCAAGCCAGTCTCCGTCCTTAAAATGATGCTCATCGTCATGAAGCTTGATTTTAAGCCCTTTTCTGGAAATGTTCAGAACCGTCATACTGCCGTAAGCGTCTTCTTTGCCATGCTCCCTATACTTGTAAGTCCCGGTCAGATGGACGTTTTTCCTGAAATGCCGTCGTTTTTCGATAGCGGTGGTCCAGGAATGCCCGCATTTGCATTTGACTTTTATCTTTACGATGGAAGGAATATTCAGATATTCCGTCATGTCCACAATAAACTGCCGGTTGCAGGCAATACAGATGAACTGAGCTGTATTGGAATCCGAGAGAAAAGTTTTCTCCACCATGGAACGCCCTTTGAAAAATGATCGGGTTAAAATTGAAACAGCAATCCGGGGTGAGACCGGTAAGCCTCATATTTTCAATCCTGCCGGGATGCCGGGCCGAATACCGAAAATAATCGGCAATCCGGCCTGGCCGTCGGCCCCAAAGAGATGGGGATTATTCCACGGGGATGGTGTCTTCCGTCCTGATGGCCTTTAATGTGATGGAGTCCACCGGGCAGGTGACTTCGCAGAGTCCGCATCCCATGCATTTTTCTTCATCGATGACGGCGGTGCCCCCTTCGCCGGCCATGCTGACGGCGTCGAAAAAGCACCTCTCAACACAGGTTTCACAGCCGGTACAGGTATCCGGGTCCACCAGGGCGATAAACCGGCTGGGCGCCGTGAAGCTCTTGGCGTATTTTTTATCCGGCCAGTTCCCGCAGGAGTCCCTGTCGCAATTGCAGATCATATATCCCAGTCCCCTGTGGTTGGCCGCTGTATGCACGAGTCCCACTTCTTCGCACATTTTCACCAGGTCGATGGCCTCAGCCTTCGTCAACTCGCGGCCGGTTCCCCGGTCAATGGCATAATCGGCCGCCTTGTCCAGCTGCATGCAAACCTGAAGAGGTACGTCGGGAACCGGTTTAATGGTCCGGCAGGAGCAGTTGGTCACGGCAATGATCCTTGCCTGGTCAATCATTTTCGTTATATCGTCAATGACCATGACCTGGGGGTTTGCCTCCACCGTAACATTCACGGGTATGACCCGCATGAACGGCTTGGCTTTGGCCTGTCTCGCCGCTTCGTGATAGGCCGGCATTTCGACTTCTTCGAATTCTTTCCACATATCCAGGTATTCCCTGGAAATACCGGGGGTCAGAACGGTGCCGTCGTGAAATTGAACAAAATTCCGGAGTTTGTAATAACGGGTTTCCCCGGGTTTTTTCGATTTGAACAGCAGGCCCTTCTTGAACAGCGAAGCCGCCATTTTTTTTGCCTTATCAAGGGGGAGCCCCACTTTTGCGGCAATTTCCTCCACCGTTGCCGGGGGTGCGGCGGCCAGCACAAACCGGGCTTTGTCTTCATCGGCGATCATGGCGAACATTTTGGGGACCATTTTGGAATGTCCGAAGCCGATGCTTTCGGCCAACTGCTGATACAAGGTCATGTCTGTCATAGGGTTTCTCCTTTTGTCTTTAGAATTGTTATGGGGTAAAAGGGCAGAAATTTCGATTTCAGCGAGCGTCCAATTGTATTGATTTGTGGACACTGATATGCTATGAGAAGTTTAATTAGATTGAAAAATAATATAAATGTCAAGTTATTTTAACCCGGTAATTACCCGAGCGGATGGTGTCAGTTCATTTCCAATCCGCCAATCTTGTTACATTCTCAAATTCGTCGGTCCGACGAATCCAAAGAGACCCGAAACAACGAAAATTTAAATGCGGTTCTGATAACAAGAGGCTTGTCGTTTTTTCTCATCATCACTTCTGAAGAAAGGGGGAGGAATGGAGTCCAACCTGGAAAAGCTGCATTACAAAGTCAACTGGCAGGAAGAGTTCAAGCGAAAACTGGTTTCCGCCGAACAGGCCGTGGAGGTTGTTAAATCCGGTGATTATGTGGTGACGCCGCTGCCGGATCAGCCGGCCATTCTCATGGATGCGCTGGCAGCGAGAAGCGAGGAACTTAAGAATGTCACCGTTCAGGTTTCGGCGACCTCCATCGATCCGGGATGGGCCGAACCGGCGATGAAGGACTCCTTTAATATCGTGGCGGAGCTCTTTATCGGATCGCGGGTAAGACCCGCCATGGACGATAAGCGAATCACCTATCTGCCCGACCTTTTTTCCATGCGGTTCAAGGGAATTGATGAGGGGAGACGGGCCAGTGAAAGATTAAAGGATTTTATATTTTTTACTCCCGTATCGCCTCCGGACGCAAACGGGTTTTGCAGCTTCGGCGCCACCATGTGGAACAAGCGAAGCTATGCCAAGCGGGCCAGATGCGTCATCGGTGAAATTCAACAAAATGCCATTCGCACATACGGCACCAATTACATCCACGTTTCTGAAATCGATTATTTTGTGGAACCGGCGTCCCAGCCCGATCTTACGCCTGAAGAATGGGGAGACGTTTATAAAATGTTCCACAAAAAGTCGCAGGACGAGGTGTCCTCCAAGTTCAGATTGGCCGAACCCCGGGTCATGCGGCTGATCCTGGAAGTGGGCAGGGCCATGGGACTTGAAGCGGCAGGGGATTTCATGGCGCCCCATTTCGGACTTGACGAGCCTTCGGAAGCCACCATCGGGATCGCCAAAAATCTGAAGGGCCTGATCCGCGACGGCCGTACCATCCAGGTGGGAGTGGGGCGTCCCAGTGTTTTTATGGTGAAGCTGGGTGTGTTTGACGAGCGGAATGACCTCGGAATCCATACGGAAATGGGTGCTCCGGGAATCGCGGATCTGGTCAAGAGGGGCATCGTCAACGGTAAATACAAGACTTTGCATCCCGGGAAGGCGGTTTTTTCCACATTCGCAGGGTGCGATGCCGAAGATATTGAGTTTATCGCGAATAATCCGGCTTTTGAATTGTATGACTCCGATTATGTGGCCAATATTCAGACCATAGCGAAGCACGACAACATGACGGCCGTCAATAATATCCTCCAGATCGACCTGACCGGACAGATCAATTCGGAATCCCAGTTCGGCAACCGGATGATCAACGGGCAGGGCGGACAGACGGAGTTCCATATCGGTTCCTTCATATCAAAGGGGGGCCGGGCCATCTCGCTTTTGCCTTCAACCGCCATGGGCGGCGTTTCCACCATTGTTCCCATGCTTGACGAGGGTGCTTTGGTGACCATCCCCCGTCAGTTTGCCGACACCATCGTCACCGAATTTGGTGTGGCCCGATTATTGGACAAAACCCACCGGGAGCGGGCCGAGGAATTGATCAACGTCGCCCATCCCGATCACCGGGACTTCTTAAGGGAGGAAGCCAAAAAGCTGTTTGGTTAAGGATTTATAAAAGATGATGTTGGAGCGGATCGACCTGGAAGGGCTTCGCCGTGCGATACTGCGGTTCGGGCTGGCAACCGGAGTGTTTTCATTGTGTTTTTATCCCGTATCCGATGATATCCTCAAGTGGTTCCAAAACCTGACCGGGGTTATGCTGGCGGCTTTCGGCATTGCCGACGGGTTTCTGGCCGTCCTTAAAATATCTCTGGCCGCCGGTGTAATGGCGGCCTTGCCCTATCTTTTTTACCAGATCCTCGTGCTGCTGCAGAAACACTTTTCAACGATGATGGGGAACCGGAGCCGCATTGCTTTTCTGATAATTTCCATCTTATTGTTTTATTTCGGGATCTGGTTTTGCACGACGGTAACCTTAAAATTCGGCAGTCGATTTCTGCTGAGTTACCAATCCGATCAAATCGAAGCGGTTATTTCCGTCCGGCAATTTGTCTCGTTCTGCCTGGTGTTTATTTTCGGATTCGGCCTTGTCTTCGAGTTACCCCTGGTGATGATGCTGCTTTCAAAGCTTGGAATTGTTTCCGCTTCACGGATCTCCCATTCCCGGAGATATGCCGTTCTGGGAATTACAGTGGTTTCGGCCGTCATAACGCCGACGCCGGATGTCATCAATCTCCTCCTTCTGGCCGGGCCTCTTTACCTCCTGTTTGAAGCGAGCCTGGTGGGTATGAAATTTATTGAAAAACGGCAACGGTGAAATGCTTCTTTTTCCGCCTGCCGGATGGACGGAAAAAGCTTGACATCAAGTAGACGACCGGTCTATTAATATTTCCAAGATGAAATTTTTTCCGTGATATTTTTTCCGGTATTCCAGAATACAAAAAAGATCGTAACTATTCAGCGAAAAAAAAA
>DIKO01000053.1 GCA_002423615.1 Desulfobacteraceae bacterium UBA5616 | reverse complement strand
TCGGGCAGCGCTTCAATTTTTAAAAAACGAGGGTACCCTGATTTATTACAATGCCGTATGGCAGCCTCTTGATGTCCGTCTCGGCCTGGCTGATGAAGTGAGCGAAGGGATTGTGCTTCAAAAATGCGGGGAACGGGGCATCGGGGTTATCCCTGTTTTCAGCGCAGACCTGAAATCGCCCCGGATGCAGAACATGGTCCTGCTGGGCACTATCTGCAAACTGGGACTTTTGCCCGGCGTTTTACCGGGTCATTATCTTCAGGCGATGGAAGATCTCATGGAAGGAGCTCTCCTTGAGAACAACCTTACGGTTTTCAACCAGGCGGCCGGGACCTGACCCCTCAGTCAGTCTATAATAGAGCCTCGGCGAACTGTGTACCTTGCCCGCCCCATCCGCTCCGGCCACATGCCCGCTATTTCCCATGGACCGATGAAGTCAAGTTCTTCAACATCCGGAAAAACCGGAAAACCGAAATTCATTTCCTCCCTGCTTAAGCCGAACCGACCACGGATTCATATACACGCTTCATTCGCAAGGCCACGCCTGGCCAGGAAAAACTCTCCGTTGATTTTCGGATCGCGGCGATGTTTTTTTCATAAAACCGGGATCCGGAGATAACCCTGTAGATTGCAAGGGCCATGGCAGGAACGCCTTCGTCACGTACCAGCAACCCGTTTTGCTCGTCACGAATCAAGGTATCCATGACCCCGACCGGTGTCGAAACCACAGGCGTTCCGCAGGACAGGGCCTCCAGGGCCACAAGCCCAAAGCTTTCATACCGGGAAGCCACCACCAGGGTGTCGGCGGCGCAGTAATACAAGGGCAGCTCAGACTGGTCAACCCGTCCGGCAAATATCACCTGTTCAAGAACGCCCTTAAGGGCCGCGTATTCCTTGAGTTGATTCATGCCGGAATGACGGGGGTCATCACCGCCGACAATGAGGAGCCTTGGAGACATCCTGCCCTTCAAAAAAGCGAGAGATTCAATGATGCGGTTTAATCCTTTCAACGGCTCGACCCTTCCCACATACAGGAGTATTTTTCCTTTCGCATCACAGCCCAGGGTTTTCCTGGCGGCCTCTTTTGCCGTGGGTTTGAACAGGTCCCGGTCCACCCCGCAGGGGATGACGGAGACGGATTCCGGGTCGGCGCCGTAAAACCGGATGATATTTTCCTTTTCCCTTGCGGTGGGGGCTACGATTTTCCGGCATCCGGCCGCAAGGGTCTTTTCTCCGGCAATACGGCAGGACGGTTCGTCCTCCCCGAGCCCCAGGGTGTTTTTAACGGCCCCAAGCGTATGGAACATGATCATATGCGGAATGTCCCATTGTTTACGTTTACCCAGAGAGCGTCCGACCATGCCGGAGAGCCAGTAGTGGGAATGAATCAGATGGTAGCAGAAGCTCTCCTGCCCCGCGAATCGAATCACGCTTTCCGCATAATCTGCAATACGCGGGTAAACGGCGAGCTTAGAAGGGTCCCGTTCGTCAGCAACACCCACATGGATCAGGCGGACGTTTTCGTTCAAGTCCGTTACCGGAGCGGGGTGGGCATCATGACGGCGGGTGAAAATATCGATCCGGCAGCCGAGTTTGCCCAGCTCCTTTGCCAACTCCCGGACGTATACGCTCATCCCCCCGGTATCTTTGGTGCCGAGTTCTCCCACGGGACAACTGTGGATGCTCAACATGGCGATGTTCATGCCCTGCCTCAAGAAAGGGTTAGGACGGGTCCAATGTGATTTTCAGGCGGGACAGAGGGACTTCGTTTCCGCCCAGCCTGTATTTATAGACCTCCGTGCCTTTGAGGAAGTCGAAAATTTCTCTTTTATTGTCGATGGCGTACCGGATGAGAACCGCCTTGCTCAGAATCCCGACGCTCAAATGGCCGAACTTTAGTTCATAGCCGTTGTTGTATAGGTAAATCCGGTTGCGGTAGTCGAAAAACAGGACAGCGGCCGTGGTCTCCCGGTTTAAGGCCAGTATCCCCAGCTTCAGGATCCCCAACTCCACCATGGCGTCTATCATGCCCTTAAAAAAAAATTCCATGTGAGGGGTCATGAACTCGGATTTATCGGTGCGGCTTTCCCGGAACAGCCTGAAAAAGATGTCCAGCCGTTCATGGATGCTCCGGGAATCGTGAAAGACGGTAAATTCCGCAGATCCGGCTTCATCCAGTCTTCTGAATTTTCGCTTCACCTCATGCCGCTGTTTGGATGCCAGGGATTCTAAATAACCCTCCCACGTTCCGGGCAGGGCGGTTTCAAGGGAAATGCCGTCGGGTTCGCGAATCACCTGGAACCCCCTTTTTTCGGCAAGGGGTAGCAACGCCCGGATTGCTGCGGAATCCGGGCGCAAACACCGGAGGTCCAGTTGGCTTATCCCCTGTCCGGCGATGTGACCCAGAACAGCCGCAAAAAAATTCTTTTCTTCTCCCGGAGAGACGATAAAATCCAGATAATCGCACACATCCGGGTCGCCGACCAGCGCTGCGGCATCACCCTTGATCTGAAGGGGTGCGATGCCCAGGACACGGCCTTGTTTCCGAACGGAAAACAGATATAGAGCGCTTTTCCCGCCAAAGGATTTCCACCATGCTTTCATCCACTGGGGCAGGGTAAAGACATGATCCCAGTCCAGGCCGGTTTCGGGTGAATTACCGTAATCGGGAAGGCTTTCAAGGCTTTCCGGAACAATTTCAATTTCAGGGTCAAAATCATTGGAAATCATATGGCCCTGACCTATACCATTTCGGCCGTGGGGGGGCAACCCTGGAATTAGTTTGATTCAACCTGCCCTGATCTGGTAGGGGAATTCTTTAATCTACCTGAAAAGGATTACGGTCGTTAAACGCATTCTTTAGATGAGCGGAGAGTCTATACGTCATGAATGATTCGAGCTACGAACCCCTGAAAAGCAGCGGTGCCAATAAATGTTTCGGGTGCTCCCCCGTAAACCCCTATGGCCTTCAAATGACATTTTTGGGGAACCGGAAGGATGTTTGTTCCTATATCACCGTCCCGCGGCACATGTGCGGTTGGAACAAACTGGTGCACGGCGGGATTATTTCGGTGATCCTGGATGAAATCATGAGCTGGGCCGCACTCCACGTGTATAAAAAAATCGTTCTCACCAAATCCATGACCGTTGAATTCATCAAACCCGTTTCCATCACACATGAACTCAAGGCCCTCGGCCGGCCGGTGAAAACAATGGGCAGGCATGAAGCCCTGGTTGAAGGGGAGGTTTGCGACGCCGATGGTGAAATTTGCGCGAAGGCGTCAGGGACTTTTGTCCTGCTCAATCCAAAAATGGCCAAACGGATGGGAATCGTGGACGACGACGGGTTGAAGGGAATCGAAAACATCCTCAACCCCTCCGTTCATTTTGACCCCAACGGAATATAATAAATTATCCTGATCGATTCAGAACCGGGATTTTTATCGTCTATGCCGCCATTGGAAATATGGCTGATGGAGAATGCCAGCCGGCCCGCCCCCTTGAACCGGTACCCGAGTTCGAGGGCCGAACGGAATTCAAGATGATGCCCGAGGTCGAACACGTCGTCGCCGTTAAAATCATAAAAACCGGCGCCGAAAGAAGGCGTCAGCATCCAATTTCTTCCCAGCTCGAAATCCATTAAAACACCGGCAGCCGTGTAATAAAAGTCATCCGCAATATCCAGGCCGAGCCAGGGCCGGAGTCTGAACAATTGTACGGCAGGGCGGACCTCGAAGCTTGCATAATTGACCTTATGCCGGTCCAGAATTCCCATTACCCCTCCACCCACTCCCAGAAGGTGGTCCTCGCCAGACTGGACAGGCACCCCCGAAACAGGGAGGGCTAAAGAAGCTGCCATGAGGAATATTCTCAAAATTTTATTCCATCGATTGACGCTGACCGGTTTCATGAATCTCCTTTCCGGAAATTGAGGGGCAGGTGAAAATATGGATAGGTTAATATTTATAAAGCAGTTTCATCCCGTGTCAAGGCAAAAGAACCAGGGTGAATTTGTCCCGTCTT
>DIKO01000111.1 GCA_002423615.1 Desulfobacteraceae bacterium UBA5616 | reverse complement strand
TCTAACCCTGTGAACAATTACCCGATTTGTTCATCGCCGAATATTTTGAGTCTGCCGTCGTTCAACGTCATTTCGACCACTGCGCCGAGATTGGTCCAGGCACATCCGGTGGTGACCGCATCCCTGTTGATCATCTTGGCTTCCGTGCATCCGCAGATGCAATAGTCGTTGGCCTCTTCAACTTCCGCACCTTTGGCAAGAAATAGCGGGATGATTTCCTCATCGAAGAAAAGTTTGGGAAAACCGGTTCCCTCCTTAATTGTTTCCGCAACAGCGTGCAGGAATGGTTCCGGCGTCTGGGCGTGAATCCTGGCCGCCAGATCCGGATAATTGAGCGGAAACTCACGTTTGGATTTGAGCATCAGATAGGACAACGCGTTTGTCGCATCCTTGCCGTCCCTGGTGACGCCTCCGATGGTGGTGGCTTCCCAGTGGGCATATCCGTCGGTATAGGAAAATTGTCCGGGTGCGGTGTAAATCTCGACGTTTTTGGCCATGCCGATCCACAGGCTTTCCAGCAGTTCCAGCGCCTCATCCTCCGTCAGCCGCTTTTCCTTCAAGTCCTTTTCAAAGTAGGGGAAGAAATACTGATCGATCCTGCCGTTTCCGACGGTGCCGCCGATTCGCTGCTCCAGCCGGGAGACGGTCTGGATGATCCATTGGGACTGAATGGCTTCGTGGAAGGTGTCCGCGGGGTGCTCCGGCACTTTCCTGCATATCCGGGCAATCTCCAGCAGCTCGGCTTTTCGTTTCGCGCTTTGTTCTTCCTCCGCCAGTTGTTCAGCCAGGCCCGCATACCGGCCGGCATACCTGACAATGGCGTCGCATACGAGGATAACGGCTTTTAAAAACGCCGCTTTTTCCACCTTGTCCTCGGGATTGAAGGGGTCGAGCGTATCGAGTTTATTCACCGCTTCGCGCCGGATATCGCTGATACCCCTTTTCAAAACCTTTTCGTAGTCATGATTCCATGCCAGACAGGATCTGGCGGTTGCGGTCGGGGTGACCACCACGAGTTTGTCGATCATCCTCCGCGTATCATCGGGCAGGGCATTCATATATGCGCTGTTGTATTGCCTCCCCTCCCAGTAAGGCCGCAGGATCGTGTTGATGATGTCGATGTCTTCCCGGGTGATCTGGAGCGTATCGCCCGGGGCACTGGGCCGGACGTCCGAAGAAAAGAAATGTTCTTCCAATTCCGGAAAAAAAATGGCGATCGCCCCGGAGCGCCGGCGCTGCCGGCAATGAGCTCGTTTTCGTCGATATGGATCGAGATGTTTTCCAGGATGTGGGCCATGGCTTTTCCCCACCGCAATACCATGGGCTGACCTTCCGTGAGTTTGAAGGATTCGGTCAGCAAAAGCGCCCGTTCGAGGTTCAGGCGGATCGGCCTGTCCCTGAACCCGGCCAGCATGGCGTGAATCCGCCGGCGCTTCTGTTGGGCTTCTTTGCTGATCAAGCCGATGGCCTGGCCTTTTTCGATTCTTTCTTCCTGGGGCGACAAGACAGCCTCAGCGGTTTGCATCATCATGGTTTCCCTCCTGTGGGTTTGGGGTGAAAGATAATTTTTTCACTTTTTGATGATCGGCGGTTTTTTCGACAAATTCCAGGAAAAGCTGCAGGGATAAATCCAGATGGCCGTCAAGGGAGACGTCAAACTCTTCATCGTAATACGCGTGCAGAAGCATCATGCCCATAATCTGGGCGAAAAACAGGTTGGATGCGTCCTTTGCCCGGATATCGCGGACTTCTCCTTTGCGGACCCCTTCTTGATAAACATCGCGGAACACGTTCTCCAGCTTCTTTCGTTTTTTGTTCAGCCGGATTTTCATGTCTGAGGGGAGTCTGGGTTCCAGCTGATGGCGTTCGATGAAATAAAGTTCGAAGAAATTGGGCGTGTCTTTGGCGACACTTCGCATTTCTCCCACGAACGCGGCGATTTTATCCCTGACCGTGGTTTTCGATTCCATTGCCAGGGTCACCCGTTCGATGAGACCATCCGTATATCTCTCGAGTATACGGGCATAGACCTCTTCCTTGTTCTTGAAATGCTGGTAAATGGAGGTCCTTGAAAAATCGGCTTTTTCGGCAATGTCCTGAATGGATGTGCTCAGGAAACCCTTTTCGACAAAAAGGGTTTCGGCGCTGTCCAGAATGCGGTCCGTCCGGGCCACCCTTTCCTGGTTGATTCTTCTGCGGTTGTTCATGGCAAAACGATCCGGCAAGGGTTTGGTTAACGACATGAAGTCATAATAATGATATTGTGTCATATCGCCGACGCCATGTCAAGGAAAAAAATTCGTGATAGCGCGGTACTTTAAAACATTACCCCATCTCCGGCAGCACCGTCCCATAAAAATCTATTATTTACACTGGTTCAGATACTTGGAATGCCGTTCAATCGAATACCGGAACCCGTATCCGGAAGGGATCTGTCGTAAAAAAATGCCGTCCAACCTTCCGACGGCATTATATTGAATCATTACGCCTTGATCCATTTTCAATAAACGATGAATTCCAAAAGGTTGGAATCAGGGTCCCGCACATATCGGCTTATGCCGACAGCCCGGCCGGACTTGCCGCCTCCAAGACGCTTTACCGGTCCGTCAATAATTTCCGAACCGATTTCTTTTAACAATGAGATCAAGGCCTCTTCCGTTCCCTCCCACACGAAGCAGATGTCACCGCAGCCGGGTAATGCCGTTGTTCCTCGAAGAACTTTTTCCCGTTTCCAGATATGAGGCGCATGGAAATTGATTTTATGGTTTCCGAAGGCGGCCGAATAGAAATCCGGGGCGAATTGACGTGAAATTTCAAACCCCAGCGCTTGATAAAAACACAGCATCTCATCGACATGTTCCAGGGGAAGGGCAATGTGGTCGATTGCTTTTATGGTCATGGCTGACTCCACATAGAACTTTCTGCCTTTTAGTGAGGGGAGTTTGCTTCCAAATGCTTGAAGGCTGTTGGTGAAAGATATCCCCTTATGGCAAAAATAAGCGGTATTGGCAATATATTCTGTTATTTTTTCTCGTTCATGAAATTCCATAACCCACTGTTTCCAGTTCCGGTTCTGGACTTCTTCGATCTTTTTGGCTATGTATGACTGCACTGCCTTGGTCGTCTTTTCACCCACATTTTAATTCTTCAAAAAAAAGGAGCTGTCCATGGATCGTTATAATTTCGTCCGAAAGCCTCTGACCATCAAAAATCTTGTTATTCCCAACCGTATTGTTTTCCCGCCGTTTGTTACCGGCTATTCAAATCCTGATGGCACCATCAGTGAGCGGCAGATAGCATTTTATAAATCGATTTCAAAAGGCGGGGCCGGCATGATAATCGTCGGCGCAACTGCCGTGGCACCTGAAGGCGGGGGGTGGATGGGCAACACCGCCATTTATAGTGATGACTTTATACCGGGCCTAAAGCGGTTGTTTAAGGAAACAAGGACGGAAAACAATGTTGTCGGCATTCAGTTGTACCACTGCGGCATTTTAACCAATTCCAAAAGGACCGGAGGCCTTCCCCTGGTTGCCCCGTCTCCCCTTGAATATCCGGATAAAAGCGCTAAAGCGCATGAATTGACCCTGGAAGAAATCAAAAATCTTGAGACGGCATTTGCAGAAGCCGCACAGCGTGCTTTATCGGCAGGCGCGGATTTTATAGAAATTCATGCAGCCCATGGTTATTTGATCGATCAATTCCTGTCCCCGCTCACCAATAACCGCTCCGACGCATATGGCGGTTCGCTTGAGAACAGGGCACGTTTCGCGCTTAATATCATGGAAAAAATCCGGCAATCGGTTGGTGAAGACGCGGTCGTAGGTGTCAGATTAGGTGCCGATGAATTTTTACCGGGTGGCTATTCCCTCTCCGATTCAAAGATATTTTGTAAATGGTTCGCAGATAAAGGGATGGATTTTATCCATGTTTCAGCGAGGATGAACGAAAAGGGCGTTACGGAAATGTTTTCCGGCACATTTGTAAAGATGGCGGCCGCAATTAAAAAAGAAGTGAAGGTACCGGTAATATGTGTGGGTGGGATTAAAAATTTAGATAGAGCGGAAGAGATTCTTTCCGAGGGTTCAGCCGATCTGGTGGCCATTGGGAGGGCTCTTATTGCCGATCCGGATCTGGTCAAAAAGTCATTTGCTGGAAATAAGGGGGATATTGTTGACTGCGTGGATTGCTTTGGGTGCTTCACGACCATGAGCGATGATAACGGCAACGGTATGGAATGCACACAGAATGCGGATTTACCGTAAATCAAGTCGGCCTTGCCCGGACCCCATAATCCGGGGCAAGGCCAGTGTCTAGTGTTATGGACGTTTATCAGAACCCAAAGATTCATCGGGTTCACTGACCAGGATTTTTATTCTCAAAGCGCACCTTGCAATCGTCCAGACACTGCCCGCATTTTCCCCAATCTTTATTTTCTGAATTGTAAAAATCAATGAAGGAATTAATCCAGTTCGGACCTGTTCACAACCCAGCTCGCCCCGGCATTTTAATCATCTGTCTCCGGTAAACTGAAGGGCCGCTCCTAATGCCCCTATCAACTGGGGATCGGGTGGCACATGGATTCGGCGGCCCGTTTTTTTTGCAAGAAGCTCGATGATACAGGGATTTTTGGCTACCCCGCCGGTAAAAACGATGTCTCCGGTTGGAGAAATCCGGCTGATCATGCCGGAAATCCGACTGATGGCGGAAGTATGGAGACCTAAAGCAATGTTCCGGCGGTTTTGGCCTCTGGCAATCAACGATGTGACTTCGGATTCGGCAAATACCGTGCACATGCTGGAAATGGCAAGTTCTTCATCCGCCAATAGGGCCTCCTGCCCGAAATTTTGGATTTCAAAACCAAGGGTTTTGGCCATGATTTCCAAAAATTTTCCGGTTCCGGCAGCACAGCGATCGTTCATTTCAAATTTTTTGACCATTCCGTTCTCAGCCATTGAAATGGCCTTGCTGTCCTGGCCGCCAATATCCAGAACGGCATGATGATTCCGGAAGAAAGCCTTGGCGCCTCTTGCATGGGCTTTAATTTCCGTGACCGTCGGCACTTGATAAGCATCCTTGAAGAGAAGCCTGCCGTAGCCCGTGGCCATGATCCTGTCGCAGTCAACCTGGTGTATCAGTTTTGACGCCTCCATCAGCGGGTCGAAACCGGTTTCCGCCTGGCGTCTCACAAGGATGCCGCCCTGGTCGTCCACTACCACAAGCTTGATTGTTCGCGATCCAATGTCAATTCCCGCAAAGCGCATTGCAGATATCCATCACATCATCTACCGGAGCTGTTCAATAAAGGCCTCAACCCGGGTTTTCAACTGGCCCATATCTTCCCTGGCGTAATCGGTTTCAATACGGAGGCAGGGTATGCCTACTTCTTCGAGGGCTCTTTCAACCGGGATCGCTTCCATGAGATAGGGCTGGCAGAACTGCAACCCATAGAGGATGACGCCATCCGCCTTGTAGGTATTCACCATCTCACGGATATGGTCAAGCCGTTCGGTATTGGGTGTGAAAATAGCGCAGTCCACCTTGAAATACCGGTCTGCGATGGCTTCCATCATTTCTTCGATGGTGTTGCCTGAATCATTCGTGAGGTTGCGGGTGCCGCGCTCCCCAACGCAGGATTCCTCACCCACGATGACCGCCCCGGAAGTTTCCACGATATACGGCAACTTCCAGTTAGGCACTGCCTGGGGGCAGCCGGATACGAGGATGCGTGGCGTGTTCTTGGGAAAAACGCCCTGGTTCCGGTCTATCCGCTTTTCCAATTCATCGCAGATGATGTTCACCGATTTGGTGAATCTGGCGGGGTTGTCGTAAAAGAAAACCTGGTTGGCCAACAGGGCGTCCAGGCCCGAAATGGGCGCTGGGTCCGCCTTTCGCAGTGAAGACAGCCGATGGATCGCAGATCGTTTTGCGTTTACGGTGCGGATGGCGGTTTTCAATGACCCGGCCGTGACGGAAACACCGGTGAGCTGTTCAACAGCGGATTTAAAACGATGAAATTCAGCCTTGAGCATGGATTTACCCGTATCGGATTTGACCTGGGGCAGATCCATGACATAGAGGTTGCGGACTAAACCCTTAAAAGACTCATAGGCTTTTTTCTTGCCATCGCAGGTGTTTTCTCCAACGACCATATCCGCACTTTCCAGATACGGGCAGACCCTTCCCAATTTAAAACCAAAGGCGGATTTAATCGGGAGCATTACCAATTTGTTA
>DIKO01000093.1 GCA_002423615.1 Desulfobacteraceae bacterium UBA5616 | reverse complement strand
TTGAGTTAACTGCATACCCACTTTTTAAATAAACTACCTCGCCGCAAGCGGACGGGGTATCCCTCAGACGATCGTTTCTTTTTGTTCGCCGCAAACGGCGGGGAATTGACCCTGAGGGATTAAAACATCCAATGCCTTTTCATAAAACATAGCCTCCTTTATGGTGGTGATTTTTTGTGGGGGATTTTTAAAAAATAGGCGGAAAAGATATTATTTTCGAAAATTATAGAATTAAAATAATTTATAAATCAGATAGTTACGATAAAGTATATTACTGGCAGTCATGAGGCCAGGGGTTCGAGCCCCCTCAGCTCCACCAGGAAAAATAAAGGGTTTGCGCTTAAAAACGTAAACCCTTTTTATTTGATCTTTTTTATGGGAGTTATGCGCGGCAAACCTTAGATCCCTCAGGATTTGCAAGAAGATAAAGAGGAATGTTTATATAATTTTTTTCTTTTGTTTTAAGCCTTTTAGCTTCGCCGGATTTAAAACCACATTGCTTGAGGACACCATTTAATGTCCCAATTTCAATACAAGTCGTTAAAAACAGGGTTAAGGCTTCAACAAGATTGTCACGTGCTTTTTTTTCCGTCTCTCCCTGACTTGCAACATCCAAAACAGGGCATGAAGCAACATACCATTTTCTTTTTTTGGTAAATTTTACAGGGAGTCTAAATTTTAATTCTATATCCAAACCTTCCATTTGGTTCATCCATACTTCAATGATCGTTTTACTAGTAAATAAAATACGGTTTCAGGCATAGTTCCTCAACCAGATTGATTGAGCATGGTCAAATGCTTTTATGGTCAGGGCTGACTCCACTTTATCCTTCATAATAACCGTCATGGCGTAATTTGTCCCCGGCTGGGATCATGGTGTCTTTCGCATTGGGGAAATAATGTTCAGCGCGTAGTTCAAAAGATAGTCGGACCACTCCAATATGGCTGAGCCATCGGCAAACCCCGGAAGTTTTTTCGGCAGTCTCACAAGGTCGTCTTTACATCCTGCCCGGATCATCAATCCGTTGCGTTTGCAGTATTTGTCGAAAACAGCGCGAATAAAGCCCTCGGTTGTGAACACCCCCATGGTCGGTCTCCTATGGTCCGACTAAAGGCGCGAAGGCCTGTCACTGAGGCTTCGCAATGTTTCCATCATTTTTTCGGTAAGGCCGGGGGCGTCTTTCAGCGGGTAGTCGATCCCGAGGCTGTGGTATTTTGATTCGCCGAATCGGTGGTAGGGCAACAGTTCATAAATGATGTCGGCCGAGATAGCGGACAAGAAATCGCGGATGGCCCGGATTTCAGCGGCAGAATCATTGAATCCCGGGATAACGGGGGTCCTCACGGTGATGGGCAGGCATGGAAAACCGGCGCATAATTTTTTCAGGTTTTCCGCGATGCGCGTATTATCAACTCCCGTACCGGCGACATGCCGTTTCCGGTCAAGGGATTTGATGTCATAAAACACCTGGTCCGCATGACGGCAGAGCGCCTCCAGAATTTCCCACCGGGCAAGCCCCGATGTTTCAATGGCTGTCCGAAGCCCGCGGCCATGGGCTTTTTCCAGTAGCGCCAGCGAAAAACCCGGCTGGTCCAGGGGCTCTCCGCCACTTAGCGTCAATCCGCCTCCGGACCGACTGTAGAATGCGCCGTCTTCCTCAACGATGCGGATTACCTCTTCGGCGGTCATCATCCTGCCCAACACCTCGATTGCACGCGACGGGCAGCAATCCGCGCACAGTCCGCATCGGTTGCAGAGGTTCCGGTCGATAAACGCCTTATTTTGGGCATCCCGTGATACGGCGCCATTCGGGCATATCCTCAGGCAGGCGCCGCACTGATCCACACCGATGCATTTTTCCGGATTATAAGCGATTTCGGGATAATGGTTTTTCCCCTCCGGATTGGCGCACCACATGCAGTTTAAAGGGCAGCCCTTGAGAAACACCAGGGTTCGGATGCCGGTGCCGTCATGGAGGGAGAACTTCTGGATATTGAAGACGCATCCCTCCATAACGGTATTCAGATGGCTTTTGTCTTTCATCGGCCGGGCCCGTCAGAATGCATGTGCGGTTCTGGCGATGATTTCATCCTGAAGCTGAGGCGTCAGATCCGTGAAATAGGCGCTGTATCCGGCGACCCGCACGAGCAGATCCCTGTATTTCTCGGGATTTTGTTTGGCGGCGATCAGGGTTTCCCGGTTGATGATGTTGAACTGAAGGTGCCACATCTTCAGATCGCACGCCGTTCTGACCAGAGACATCAGCTTTCGCGTTCCATCAGGCCCGGCCACGGAAGACGGCGTAAGTTTCATGTTCAGCAGGCGGGCCGCACGTTCCTTGTATCCCGAGGCCCGGGTTTTGGCGATCGACATCAGGCTTGCGGTGGGCCCTTTTCTATCCGCACCCTGAGAGGGACTGACACCCTCGGCGACGGGTTCTCCGGCCTTTCTGCCGTCGGGAGTGGCGCCCAGTGCCGCACCGAAGGGAACATGGGCTGTAATCGTCACATACCGGATGTCGAGTTCCCCGCCGAATGCGGATTTATACTTCCGGGTGAGTTTTACAAAAAAGGTTTCAATCTCCCTGCCGATATCGTCGGCAAAAGGGTCGTTGTTCCCGTATTTGGGGGCATTGAGACACATCTGCCGGATAGCCTCCTTGCCCTCGAAATTGCAGTCCACCGCATCGAGCAGCTCGGTCATCGTAAGTTTTTGGTCGTCGAAGACCAGTTTTTTAATCGCAGCCAGAGAGTCGATGGCCGTGGCAAATCCCAGCGTGTCGATGAACCCGAGGTAGAGCGCGCCCGGAACCGGGCCGGAATGCATATCCCGGCAGGAGTCCATGCACAGATCATGGAGCATGGAGGACATGGGCGCAGCGATGAACCGGGATTTCAGTTTGTCGGCCACATACTGTTGGGCGAATGTGTGCTGCATGACATTTTCGCCCTGGCGGCAGAAGGCGTTCCACACATCGTCGTATGAGACGAATTTGCGGGGGTCTCCGGTTCCGACGCCGATTTGGTAACCGTTCACAGGGCCAA
>DIKO01000088.1 GCA_002423615.1 Desulfobacteraceae bacterium UBA5616 | reverse complement strand
AAAATTAAATATTTATCCGGCTGCAGGGCCGAAAGAGACGGGGGTTTCACCAGGAGTCGCCGGGTCGGGCAAACCCCGGTATATTCTACATTCCCAACCGACTCGACAGAGATTCGAATGCCATTAAAAAAAGCAGAACAAATATTGGTTTTAATCCTGAGTTTTTTACTTCTGGTTTCTCAACCGGGGGCTGCGGAACAGGAAGCAAGACTGGAAAACATCATTATCACCAATACCAGGGACGGCCTTCTGATTTACATGAATGTGGAAGGCGCTTTTACGGAAAAAATGAAAAATGCCGTTTTAAGCGGGGTCCCCATCACCTTCTCTTTCTTTTTCCAGCTCCATCAGGTGCGGAATATATGGATCGACAAAAAAATAGCCGCACTCAAAATCATTCAGACGCTCAAATACGACAGCCTGAAAAAAGAGTATATCATCCTGCGGTCCTGGGGAGAGGATAAATTTCTGACGGCGGATTCCATCGAAGAAGCAGAGAAGCTCATGACCAATATCCAGGGTTTAACGATCTGCGATATTCAAAAACTCAAAAAAGGCCAGCAATACCAGGTCCGGGCAAAAGCCGAACTGAGCAAAAAAACACTCCCCTTCTACTTGCATTATGTCCTTTTTTCCATGTCGTTATGGGATTTTGAAACAGACTGGTACACCATTGATTTCATTTATTGAAATTTCAGGTTAAGCATTAGCCGCCATGACGCGTAAATCTTTTCCGCCCAAATCACCACCTCAGAACGGAAGCGAGCTCAAAAAACGCAAATGGGAACGAATTCTCATCTTCGTCATCATAGCGCTGGTGACGGCGTTGACCTTTGTTGAAAACCGCCTGGTTTACTTCGGCAGCGACTTCCCGGTATCCAATACCATTCTGATGTTCATCCTCATCAACATCAATCTGTTGCTCCTCATTTTATTGATTTTTCTGGTTTTCAGAAATCTGGTCAAACTTTTTTATGACCGGAAGCGGAAAGTGATCGGATCAAAACTGAGAACGAAACTGGTGGCGACATTCATCACCCTTACGTTATTGCCCACCATTATCCTCTTTTTCTTTTCCATCAATTTTATCAGCAACAGTATTGAATTCTGGTTTAATGTCCCCGTGGAACAGGCCCTTGAAAATTCTTTGGAGGTAGGGAGGCGGATTTATCAGCACAGTGAGGACAACAACCGGTTTTTTCTTCAAAGAATTTCCTATCAGATCCAAAGCAAAAAATTGTTATCCTCCCGGGAAGCCCCGGACCTCAAAAAATACATCGAAATCGTTCAACGGGAATTCAATATTTTTTCCGTGGAAGTTTATGATGTCAATGCAATGCGGTTAACCTATGCCGTGGCCGAAGGGCCCAAAAAAAATTCCCTTAAAGCATTGTCTCCGAAGCATCTTCAGAAAACCATTCAGGCCAAAGGCATTAAAACCTTTTCTCAGATCATCCCGGATGGAGAATTGATAAGAACTGTCGGCGCGATTCCCTTCCAGGAAAATGATGAACCGGTAAAAGCCTTTGTGGTGCTGTCTGTTCTCATTCCCCCGGGTTTGTCTGAAAAAATGGAGTCCATTTCCCGGGGTTACGAGGAATATCAACAAATCAAATTATTAAAACAACCGATTCAGACCAGCTATTATCTCGCGCTTTCCATCGTGGCCCTCCTGGTGGTATTCTGCGCCGTCTGGTTTGGTTTTTCCCTTGCAAAATCCATCAGCATTCCCATCATGGAACTTTCCGAAGGCACCAAGAGGATCGCCGAGGGCGACCTGAGTTTCAGAATCGAGCCCAGCGCGGATGACGAGATCGGCACCCTGGTGGATTCGTTTAATATCATGACCCGGGACTTAAGGACATACCGTGAACAGATCGAGCGTACGAACCGGATGCTCAAGGAACAGAACATCGAAATCGAAGGGCGCAAAAACTACATTGAAATTGTTTTAAAGAATGTCTCGGCAGGGGTTATTACCGTGGAACGCGACGGACGTCTTCTGACCATCAACAAGTCCGCGGCAAAAATGCTCGGCATTAACGCCGACCGCCTCCTGAAACAGAGTTTTGAAAAACAGGAACAAAAAGAAGATCTGGAATTCATCAATCAGATTATGACCCAGTTCAGCATCGGCGGCAATCGAGACCTGGAGATGCCGTTTAAACTGGTTGTTGAGGGAAAACCCAGAAGCTTTTGGGTCCATGTCAATGCATTAAAGGATGAATCCGGGGGACAGATGGGAATCGTAATGGTCTTTAACGACCTGACGGATCTGGAAAGGGCCCAGCGCATGCAGGCCTGGCGGGAAGTGGCCCGGCGGATCGCCCACGAGGTGAAAAATCCCCTGACGCCCATAGCCCTTTCCGCCGAACGATTGAAACGAAAATATGCCGCTCAGATTGATGACGATGTTTTTGAAGAATGTACCCGGATGATCATCACCCACGTGGAGCTCATCCGCAACCTGGTCAATGAATTTGCGGCTTTCGCCCGTTTCCCGGCCGCCGATCCCAGGCCCTGCGATTTGGTTGAAATTGTGGAAGAGACCATCGCCCTGTACCGGGAGGGCCACCTGACCATTCATTTTGAATTGAACGTCGGCGAGAGCATTCCTGTGCTCAACCTTGACCGCCAGCAGATCAAGCAGGCCATGATCAATCTTTTCGAAAACGCCGTCTATGCCGTCAAGAACCACGGGAATATCTCAATTGCCGTGAGTCATGACGCCATGCTGAACAAGGTCCGCCTGGAAGTGGCCGATGACGGTACCGGAGTATCCGATGAGGAGAAAACACGGTTGTTTGAACCGGATTTCTCTACCAAAAAAACCGGAATGGGTCTGGGGCTGACCATTGTCCACAACATCATTCTGGATCATAACGGCACGATCAGCGTTCACGACAACCATCCCCAAGGAGCCAAATTTGTTATTGAATTTCCCGCCTGAAAATGACACTGTCCTAGTCCTGCGATGGATTGCGCCGCGCTCAACCCATCCGGTCTCCCCATAATTCAAGGTCGTTTGAAATATTTACATCACGGTGTTGATGAGGCCATGTACTGAGGCAAGGGGAGTTTCTGAAGACCGGTGAAAAAGGAGAGACACGAATGTTTCCATTCATAATGATCGTTGATGACGAACCGTCCATCCTCCAGTCCTTAAGCGGAATCCTTTCCGACGAGGGATTTGAGGTGGTCACGGCTTCCAACGGATATGAAGCGCTCAAGGTCATCGAAGATCAATCTCCCGATCTTGTTCTTCTCGATATATGGATGCCCGGGCTGGACGGAATCGAAACCCTGAAGGAAATCAAAAAAAGTAATCCCCATATTCAGGTGATTATCATTACCGGGCATGGTACCATTGAAACCGCGGTAAAGGCCACCAAAATCGGGGCCTTTGATCTCATCGAAAAACCCCTGTCCATCGACAAGGTCATTGTCTCCATCAGCAATGCATTAAATTTTCGAAGGCTGGAAGAGGAAAACCGGTATTTGCGCCGAAAAGCGTTGGAAAAGCATTCCCTGACCGGGAACAGCCCGACCATCATGGAACTGAAGAATCAGGTTTTCATGGCCGCCGCGGCCGATAAGTGGATATTTATCACCGGTGAAAACGGGACCGGCAAGGAACTGGTGGCCAGAACCATTCACCAGTTGAGTCCCCGGGCCAATGCCCCCCTGATTGATGTGAATTGCGCAGCGCTTTCAGAAAGTCTCATGGATATAGAGCTGTTCGGCAGCGAAAAAGGAGACCATGGCCCAAAAAAGATCGGCAAGCTCGAACTGGCCGACAGCGGCACGCTGTTTTTCGATGAAATCGCCGATATGAGCCCCAAGATCCAGGGCAAGCTCCTCCGGGTCTTTCAGGAACAGAAATTCGAACGCATCGGAGGCAGCCGGCCACTGGATATCAAAGCCAGGATCATCGCCTCCACCAACAAGGACATCAAGGCCGAAATCGACAAGGGAAACTTCCGGGAAGACATATATTACCGTCTGAACGTAATACCCATCCATGTGCCCCCCCTGAGGAAAAGGGCGGAGGATATTCCCCTGCTTATCGAAACTTTTCTGAAAGATTCGGAAAAATCGAACCGGAAAAAACGGAAATCCTTTTCTCCCGAAGCGATCGAACTGATGTGCGGTTTTCCATGGCCGGGAAATGTCCGGGAGCTGAAAAATTTTGTAGAGAGGTTGATCTTGATGACGGACAAGGACAGGATCGAGGCGCATGACGTGTCCTCCCTGTATCATCCCGATCAAAGCCAGGAAGTGGAAATCGACCAGCAGGGTTTGTTTTCAATGAAGGACCTTAAATCCGCCAAAAGGGCATTTGAAAAAGAATATATCAGAAGAAAACTGGCAAAATTTGACCATGACGTCAAAAAAACAGCCTCCTCCATCGGGGTAAGACCGGAATACCTGAAAAGAAATTTTAGCGTTCCATGATTATACAAGGCCCCTGATGCGATTTAATGGGGATCAATCAAATTATGGCCATAAGAATCATCGCAGGCGCTTTAAAAAGACGAAAACTCCAGACCCTTCCCGGAAAAAACATCCGGCCCACTTCGGACCGGCTCAGGGAATCCATATTCAACATCCTTTCCACCCAGGTCAGCGATGCCGTTGTGCTGGATCTGTTTTCCGGAACAGGGGCCATGGGCATTGAAGCCTTGAGCCGAGGGGCGAAGTTCTGTGTCTTTATCGATAAAAACAAAAATGCCCTGGATCTGGTCCGGAAAAATTCAGCCCACTGTGGTCTGGAAAATTGCACCCTGATTCTGGGGTGGGATCTTGCACGGAATCTGGATTGCCTTAAAACCCTCGGAAAAAATTTTGATCTGGTGTTCATGGATCCGCCGTACCATCAAGCCATGGTACATCCGGCATTAATTCATCTTCACACTTCCGCCATGTTGAAAAACGGGGCCCGAATTGTTATAGAACATGGATCCCGAGAGATTGTTCCGGATGAAATAACCGGATATGAAAAGAGCGACCAAAGACAATACGGAAAAACAACCGTTTCCATTTTAACCTACATCTCATCCCGGCACTGACGAAAGGAACAGGAATTCCATGGATAAACTTGCCATCTATCCCGGTTCATTCGACCCCTTTACCAACGGTCACCTGGATATTGTCGAAAGAGGTCTTAAACTCTTCGACAGAATGATTGTGGCCATTCTGGTCAATCCCGCCAAACAATCCCTGTTTTCCGTGGAAGAACGGTTGGAGATGTTGAGGGAGAGTCTGAGACCCTACCCCAATGCCACTGCGGATTCATTTGACGGGCTTCTGGTGCATTACGCCCAGAAGCAAAACGCCGATGTCATTTTAAGAGGCATGCGGGCGGTATCCGATTTCGAGCATGAATTTCAAATGGCCATTATGAACCGCCGCATGAACCGGGAGATCCAGACCGTATTTCTCATGACCGGATTGAGGTGGGTGTTTACCAGTTCTTCCATCATCAAGGAAGTGGCCCGGTTCGGCGGGGATGTGGAGGGTATGGCCCCGGCCCCGATTATCGCCAGGTTAAAGGAAAAATACGCCAAGAAGTCCTGAATCCGCCGCCGCAGGCAAAATTGGTTACAGGGAAAAGGCCATGACGCTCACACTTTCAGAAAACACGACGGTTATTCTTGAAAGACGGTATTTAAGAAAGAACAAGGCCGGAGAAATCATTGAAACCCCCGAAGAAATGTTCAGGCGAGTAGCCCGAACCGTTGCCTCGGCAGATGCCCTTTTCGATGAAAAGGCCGGGGTGGATAAAACCGAAGAGGATTTTTACCGTCTTCTTTCCGGTTTCCGGTTTCTTCCCAATTCCCCGACCCTGATGAACGCGGGCAGGAGGCTGGGACAACTCGCGGCCTGTTTCGTTCTTCCCATCGAAGACTCCATGGAAAGCATTTTCGAGACATTAAAATACACCGCCATGATTCACAAAAGCGGCGGCGGCACCGGGTTTTCCTTTTCCAGGATCCGTCCTAAAAACGATGTCGTATTGTCCACCGCGGGCATTTCCAGCGGCCCCCTGTCCTTCATGACCGTATTCGATATGGCCACCGAAACCGTCAAACAGGGCGGGACCCGAAGAGGCGCCAATATGGGAATCCTGCGGGTGGACCATCCGGACATCGAATCCTTCATCGACTGCAAAATAAATTTCGACCGCCTCAACAACTTCAATATTTCAGTGGCCCTGACGGATAAATTCATGGAAGCCCTCGAGAGAGGGGACGACTATGAACTGATCAATTCCCGGACCGGACTTGCCGTAAAACGTATATCCGCTTCCGAAGTGTTTGACCGGATCATCAATTCCGCGTGGAATTCGGGGGAACCCGGCGTAATTTTCATCGACCGCATCAACAAGGACAACCCCACCCCCCTTCTGGGCGATATCGAATCCACCAACCCCTGCGGCGAACAGCCGCTTCTGCCCTATGAATCCTGCACCCTGGGATCCATCAATCTTTCCAGGATGGTGAACAAGGGGGCCGTTGATTTCAAGCGGCTGAAACGCACCGTTCACATGGCTGTTCATTTTCTGGACAATGTGATTGAAATCAACCGCTATCCCCTTGCCCAGATCGAAAAAATGAGCAAGGGCAACCGGAAAATCGGACTGGGGGTCATGGGGTTTGCCGATATGCTCATTCAACTGGCCGTCCCCTATGATTCGGATGAGGCGGTCCGGCATGCGGAAAAGGTTATGGCCTTTATCCAGGATGAATCCAAGGCGGCATCGGCTCAATTGGGAAAAAAACGGGGGAATTTCCCAAATTACAAAGGCAGCATTTACGATAATCCCCGGACGCCTTTCATGCGAAATGCCACCACCACGACCATTGCGCCCACGGGGACCATCAGCCTGATCGCCGAAACCTCCAGCGGCATCGAGCCGATTTTCGCGGTTGCCCATGCCCGTCATGTGCTGGACGGCAAGACGCTGACCCAGATCCATCCCCTGTTTTTCAAAACAGCCAGAAACCAGGGATTTTACTCCGACTCCCTGTATGATGAAATCACCCGGTCGGGTTCTGTTCAATCCATTGCCGCCATACCCGAACCGATCCGGCGGATTTTCGTAACTTCACATGACATCCCGGTCCAATGGCATATCCGCATTCAGGCGGCGTTTCAGAAATACACGGACAATGCTGTTTCCAAAACCATCAATTTTCCCAATTCCGCCAGACGGGAAGATATCAAGGAGGCTTACGTCACGGCCTATCAAAGCGGCTGCAAGGGCGTCACCATTTACCGGTACGGAAGCCGGGACAAACAGGTTTTAAATATCGGCAGGGATGGTAAAGAATCATCCCAAATTGTCCCCAGGCCCCGGCCGGAAAGAACCCGCGGGCTCACCCAGCGCATCAGCACGGGATGTGGAAACCTTTATGTCACCGTCAATTACGATGAACAGGGGACCTGCGAAGTTTTCGCCCAGATGGGCAAAACCGGCGGGTGTGCCTCGTCCCAGATCGAGGCGGCGGGCCGGCTGACCTCGCTTGCGCTTCGGTCCGGCGTCAAACCGGACGCCATCATCAAGCAGCTCATCGGCATCCGCTGCCCCTCGCCTTCCTGGCAAAACGGGAAAATGGTCCTGTCCTGCCCGGATGCGATCGCCCAGGTTTTGAAAAACCTGACGGATTCGGATTTTACCGACGCCGGCACCATGGCCGGAATCTGCCCGGAATGCGGCGACAAGCTGTCCCACGAGGAGGGATGCCTGGTGTGCCATTCGTGCGGGTTTTCGAAATGCAGCTAAAGACAAGATGATCTGTGTCAATTCATTTACAATACCCCTGCAGGCATGGGGCCGGTTTTTTCGCCACCCAGAACATACCCGCCGTCCAGTCGTAAAACACTTCCCGTCATGAACGGGGCGTCTTTTAAAATGAACAGAACGGCTTTGGCCACATCTTCCAAAGTCCCGGTTCGTCCCAGAAGGGTGTGATCCTGGATGGCCTGTTTCCGGGCTTCGGTTAAAAGGCCCCAGCCGCGGGTATCTTTTCCATGGCGGGTTTCCACAATGCCTAACATCAGTTCGTTGACGCGGACGGATGGGGCCCCCATTCTGGCCCAGGTTTCGGTGAGAAGGGAAATCCCCCGGTTGGCGGCGGAATAGGCGTCGTTGAAAATCTCCTGGGCGGGTCCCGATCTCCCCACAATACCGGCGATGGAAGAAATGTTGACGACCGCACCGTTTCCCGAGGCTGTTAAATGGGGCAGGGCCGCATCGAAAAGCCACCGTTTGGCCCTTAAGGTGGTGGCCATTTCCAGGTCCCATTGGTCCATGGTGTAGGGGCCGTGGACCACCGGCCATCCCCCCCGCTCGATGTTATTGATAAGGATGTCCAGCCGGCCGTAATGGTCGATGACGCTTTGAATCAGTCCGGGAATTTTTCCGGTGTCCAGAAGGTCGGTTTTTAAAATCAGGTGATCGGTCCGGGCAAAGTCTCTTCCGAGGTCCGGGAGGCTTTCCTCCCAGTCGAAATAATTCAGCGCCACCCTGACGCCTTCACGGGCCAGGGCAAGCCCGATGCCTTTGCCGATGCCCTTGACGGCTCCCGTCACCAGTGCGACTTTGTTGGAAAGGTTCATGGCGAATGTTTACGTCTAACTTTGATAAGGCTCCAGTTGCTTGTCCTGAAACAGGATCTCCCGCAGCCATTTCAACCCGAATTTCAACAATGCGACTTCATCGCTTCGGATCTCATCAACAGTGTCCCGCTCGACATTAAATCGTTCCAGAAATTTGCTTTCGAAAACAAACCGCTTGAACTGGTCGATATTGTAACTGACCATGAAAAAGAGTTCCTTGGATTTTTCCGTGAGCTGGATGTTGGCGGGAAAGGAGCGTTTCCGGACAATGATGTCGGTCCACTGGGAGTTTATTTCATCGCGGATATCCACGCCCTGGTCCTTACGCCATTCCGCCACCGTCCATGATTTTTTTTCCTGAAACCCAAGGCAATGGGGTTCGTGAACATAAAAATAAAATCCTTCGTCGTCAGCCCCTTCCTTATGGCTGAGGGAGGCGGATCCGATGGGATAATAGCGGCAGGTGGTGGGGCGGTCCTCATAGAGGATGCAGCCGCAATCGTCCCGGACAAACGGGCAGGACTCCTGTTCATCATCCAGAAGTTTTAACGTGACCACCGGTAGATCCGTTTTTTCCCAGATCCGGGGAGTGGTGTAAAGGCTTAAAAAATCATCTGAAGAAAGCCCGAGCCGGTTTTTCATCCGGATAATGTCATAGGGCGTCAGGATGATATTGATGCCCCTGCAGCATCTGGTGAAGCATTTAACCCCTTTATGGCATTCAAATTCAAAGTTGCTGGAAAGACCCAGGCGAACGGGAACGATGTTGGCGGCATTTTCATTTTCGTTATTCGAATTTATCATGGATTCCTTTTCGGCAGGCTATGCCGGTGGGTCACAGGTTGATGTTGGAATATTTTCGGAAAGGCCTGGCCTCCTCCTTGTTTTCCAGGATATCAAGGGACCGGTTGATGTATTTCCGGGTCTCCCTGGGCATGATGACATCATCGATGTAACCGCGTTTCGCTCCTTCATAAGCATTTTCATATTCATTTCGATACTGCAGAATTCGCTCCGCCTTGACTTTTTCCGGGTCGTCGGCGCTTTTGATTTCCTTGGCAAAAATCACGCTCGCCGCCGTTTCCGCGCCGACAATCGATACCTTGGCGTTGGGCCAGGCATAAACCAGGTCGGCTCCGGTGTCCTTGCAGCACATGCCGAGGTATGCGCCGGCAAATGATTTTCGCATGATGATGGTGATTTTGGGGACCGTGGCATCGACGTAGGCATAGAGCATTTTGGCCCCGTGCCTCAGGATTCCCTTGTATTCCTCGGTGGATCCGATGAGAAATCCCGGAGTATCGTGGAGGTTGACCAGGGGGATGTTGAAAAGATCGCAGAACCGGACAAACCTGGCGACCTTATCGGCTGCGTCACAGTCGATAACGCCTCCCATCCAGGAGGATTGACTGGCCACGATTCCGGTCGGACGCCCGTTGAAGCGTGCAAGGCCTATTATGACATTTTTGGCGAAGTCCTTGAATATCTCAAAAAAATCGCCGTTATCGACAATTCTTTCAATCACTTTATGGGTATCGAAGGGTCTGAAGGGTTCCACGGGAAGCATCTCATCCAGGGAGCCATCGATCCTTTCCGGATTGAAATCCGTTTCGATCCGGGGGGGCTTTTCCTTGTTGTTGGAAGGCAGAAAACTCAGGAGTTTTTTGGCCTTGTCCATGGCATCCCGGTCATCTTCGGCCACGAGGTGGGTGTTTCCGCTTTTCTCAGCCTGAACTTCTACGCCGCAGAGGTCTTTCAGGCTGATTTCTTCGCGCAGCTGTGTTTTAACGAATGCCGGGCCTGCGATCGCCATGAATCCGGTCTTCCTGCACTGTATAATGAAATCCTGCATGATGGGATGATAGGCCTGGCCCCCGAGGCAGGGCCCCATAATCAGAGCGATCTGGGGGATGATTCCCGACGCGAGGATCTGGTTTTTAAACAGCCAGCCATAGGCCTGAAGGGTGTCCATTCCTTCCTGGAGACGGGCTCCGCCGGAATCGTTGAATCCCACAAAGGGGACGCCTTTTTCTTTTGCCATTTTAACGGCTTCGGAAAATTTCCGTCCGTGGTTTTCGCCGAAAGTCCCGGCCATGGAGGTATAATCTTCCGCAGCCGCCATGACGTATCTGCCGTCCACTTTCCCGAAACCGACGATGACGGCCTCGGCGGGCACCTCTTTCTGATCCATGCCGAACGCCGTGGTCCGATGCTTTACAAATAAACCGATTTCCGTGAAGGTTCCGTCGTCAAAAAAATATTCAAGCCGCTCGCGTGCGGTCATTTTTCCGGATTCATGCTGTGATCTGACGGCCTTTTCCCCGCCCATCTGCTTGATCTTTTTTCTTCTTTCAGCATAATCCCCGTAGATTTCTTCATAGCTCGCAATGGATTTCTGGTCGATCATAACCTTTCCCCTTAAATATGTTGTTTCTCAGGGCCATATGAATGTTTCTCCAACGGCAAAATGTTATTTCGCCCCCTGTATCGTGAGGCTCAGCCCCGTTTCAGAAAACCGGCGCCGAACCGTGATCCCATATTTTTTAGATAAAGCATAAATTCAGCCAAAATACCACAACATTTCGATGGTTTGATTTATTATTCCGCAAACCTTTACACCTTTCCATCAGCTTCGGTTAAAACTTGACAAGCCCAGGCCGTTCAGACATACGGTGGGTTCAATTATTTTTCAATTTGTCTTCCTGTTTGTGAGGAGGAATCATGACATCAAAGGATCTATCCAAAACCTTAAGGTACCGGCATTTCATATTCGGGATTCTGGGGATAGGGTATGTCATCGTCTATTTCCATCGTCTCTGTCCGGCGGTCCTGGCCAAGGACATCATGCGGGATTTAAACGCCAGCGGCCCCTTGATCGGCGTGCTGGGCTCCGCTTATTTTTATCCCTATGCGCTGATGCAGCTTCCCGCCGGACTTTTAAGCGATTCCTGGGGTGCCAGAAAAAGCGTGTCTTCATTTTTGCTCATCGCGTTTATCGGATCGATGATTCTGGCTGCGGCGCCTGACGCCCTCTGGGCCATTATCGGCCGGGTTCTGGTGGGGCTGGGGGTATCCGTGCTGTTCGTGCCCTTCATGAAAGTCATGTCGGAATGGTATACTACCCGGGAATTCGCCTTCATGAGCGGCATCATCATCGCCATCGGCGGCGTGGGGTCTCTGGCATCGGCCACGCCTCTGGCATGGATGAGTTCTCTTATCGGCTGGCGTATGTCTTTTGCATCGGTGGGGATCGCGACACTCATCATTGGCGCCTTGATCTGGCGGATCGTCCGGGACCGGCCGGCGGACCTGGGCTGGCCCTCACCCGAAGTCCACATTCAAAAGGAGGGCCCTGCCATCGGCCTCTGGGAAGGCGTTAAAAGGGTGTTCTCCCATCCGCCCTTCTGGGTCGTGGCGGTTTGGATTTTTTTCAATGTCTCTGTTTTCTTTGCCCTGGGCGGCTTGTGGGGAGGGCCTTACCTCATGGAAGTCTATCACCTGAGCAAGGCAGGGGCGGGGCATGTACTGTCCATGCTTTCCATAGGGCTCATCATCGGCAGTCCCATTCTCAGCTTTTTGTCCAATCGTGTTTTAAAAGGCCGAAAACCCGTTCTGGTGCTGTGCAGCTTGATCCTTATGCCATTGATGTACATCATGTATGTCTTTGTCGATAAAATTCCAATGGCCATGCTGTACGTCATATTCCTCGCCATCGGCATTTTTTCCGGTTCGGTGGTGGCTGTGGGATTTACCATGGCCAAGGAGCTTTTTCCGGTGAGCATCGCCGGAACATCCATCGGGTTGATCAATATTTTCCCCTTCCTGGGGGGCGCCCTGTTTCAGCCGTTTCTCGGTTATGTGCTGGAACGAAACGGCCGGGTCAACGATGCCTTTACCCTTCGCGGCTATCAACAGGTCATGCTGATCTTTTTCCTTTCAAGCCTGATCGCCCTTATCGCCGGTTTTTTTACCAGGGAAACCGTGAAACGCCAATGAGACGGGTGGTGACGGGTTAAGGTGTTCGCCTGTCTTTCAGGACGTGATTGGAAATGACGATCCGCTGAATTTCGGAAGTGCCTTCATAAATGGTAAACACCCTGGCATCCCGATACATGCGCTCAATGGGATAATCCTTGGTGAATCCGTAACCGCCGTGGATCTGCAGGGCCCTGGGGATGACCCGGTTGGCCATTTCCGAGGCAAACAGTTTGGCCATGGCGGCCTGGGATGAAAAATTCTCTTTCCGGTCTTTCATGGCGGCAGCTGAGAGCATGAGCTGGCGGGCCGCCTCGATTTCCGTGGCCATGTCGGCGATGATCCACCGCAGCCCCTGAAATTTGGAGATGGGCTGGCCGAACTGGTCGCGGCTTTTGGCGTATTTCACCGCCTCGTCCAGTGCCGCCTCGGCCACCCCGACGGACTGGGCTGCAATGCCGATTCGGCCCCCGTCCAAGGCGGTCATGGCGATTTTAAAACCATCCCCTTCTTTTCCCAGAAGGTTTCCGGCAGGAACCCGGCAGTCGTTGAATATCAGGTCCGTGGTGTCCGACGCACGAAGCCCCATTTTGTCTTCGGGTTCTCCCACGATAATACCGGGCCGGTCCTTTTCCACGATAAACGCGCTGATTCCCTTATGGCGCATGGCTTCATCGGTTTTGGCCGTTACGATCACCAGGCCGGAATTCCTGCCGCTGGTGATGAACCGCTTGGTGCCGTTGAGGACATAGTCGTCTCCAACCCGCACCGCGGTCGTGGACTGGGCAACGGGGTCCGAACCGGCATGGGGCTCGGTCAGGGCAAAGGCCCCGATGATCTTTCCAGCGGCCAACCGGGGCAGATGGTTTTTTTTCTGGGCCTCGGTTCCGAACCGGCAAATGCTCTCGCAGACGATGGAGTTGTGTACGGACATGACAACGGCGGTGGAAGCGCAGGAATAGGCGATTTCGGAAAGCGCGAGCACATAACTGACCGTATCGGCGCCTTCCCCCCCGTAGGCCATGGGGATCATCATCCCCATCAATCCCAGTTCGGCCATTTTCTTCAGGTTTTCCTTTGGAAACGCCTTGGTTTTGTCCCTTTCCATGGCGGTTTCGGCAATGACCTTGCGAGAAAATTCCCTCACCATGGACTGGATCATGAGTTGTTCGTCCGTCAGACCGTATGTCATTTTTTCTCCTTACAAAAAGGGGTTGAAAATTCCGTTACCTGGGTATGCACTTGACTCCAGTGCATACCATATATTGTATATGGGACTTTAGTCATAAATTGCTGCTATTCTTGACTTGCGATTGTAAATATCCTTCGAAAAAGTGTGGTCAATAACAGCAG
>DIKO01000046.1:7157-29147 GCA_002423615.1 Desulfobacteraceae bacterium UBA5616 | reverse complement strand
CATCATCACGAACCGTGGGATGAGAAGACCGAGGCCGCGTATCACGAGCGCTTTTCCCACCAGATCGACGTGTGGCTGGACCAAGGGGCAGGCTCCTGTGTGTTGAAAGACCCGGAGAACTCCAGGATCGCAGCCGATACCCTACGGCACTTCGATGGCGAGCGGTATGAGCTGGCCTCCTTCGTAGTCATGCCGAATCACGTGCATGTGCTGTTTCGTCCACTTGGGAAGCATGTTTTGGCGGGCATCGTGAAGTCGTGGAAGGGATTTTCGGCGCGGGAGATCAACAAGCGGATCGGGAAGACTGGGGCGCTGTGGCAGGATGAGTATTGGGACCGGCTGATCCGGAGCGAGCAGCACTTCTTCAAGGTGGCGGAATATATTCGCGAGAATCCGCTGAAGGCAAAGTTAAAGGAGAGCGGGTTTTCCAACCCCAACCCGCCATTACATTACGAATGGGAGCGAGGACTTCCCGGTCCGTTGCAGTCTTTGAATGGCGGACTGGAAAGTCCGCCCTCCGTTAGTCCCCCCTCCGTTCCCGGCCGTCTCGAAGCAAAGGTCAAAACCTTCTTTTCGATTCCGAACATCCTGTCGTTCTTGAAGGACTACATCCTCTTTGCCGAGAAGGACGAGGAGCTGACCAAATACATCCTGCGCCAGCACCAGACCGGTGCGGTGGAAGCAGCCGTCGGCCGTGCCCTCGATCCCGGGCGGACCCGCGGCCTCATATGGCACACCCAGGGCAGCGGCAAGACCTTCACCATGATCAAGGCGGCAGAACAGCTTTTTCGCGCTCCCGAGGCGGATAAGCCGACCGTACTTCTCATGATCGACCGCAACGAACTGGAAGACCAGATGCTCAAGAACCTCGCCGCACTCGGCCTGGGCAATCTGGAACACGCCGGCAGCATCTCCCGGCTCAACCGGCTTCTGAAAGACGACTACCGGGGCATCATCGTGACGATGATCCACAAGTTCCGCGACATGCCGGCGGGCCTCAACACGCGCTCGAACATCTTTGTGCTCATCGACGAAGCCCATCGAACCACCGGCGGCGACCTCGGCAACTTCCTCATGGCCGGCCTGCCGAACGCCACCTTCCTCGGTTTCACCGGCACCCCGGTGGATAAGACCGCCTACGGCAAGGGCACCTTCAAGACCTTCGGATGCGAAGACGACCAGGGCTACCTGCACAAATATTCCATCGCCGACAGCATCGAGGACGGCACCACGCTTCCGCTTTACTACCAGCTCGCCCCCAACGAAATGCGCGTCCCCCACGAGACGCTGGACGCGGAGTTCCTCTCCCTGGCCGAAGCCGAAGGCGTGGCCGACATCGAGGAGTTGAACAAGATCCTCGAGCGGGCCGTGAACCTGAAGAATTTCCTCAAGGGCAAGGACCGGATACGGAGGGTGGCGCAGTCCGTTGCCGAACACTACCACGAGAACGTCGAGCCGCTGGGCTACAAGGCATTCCTCGTCGGCGTGGACCGCGAAGCCTGCGCCTACTACAAACACGCCCTCGATCAGTTCCTGCCGCCCGAGTATTCCGAGGTCGTCTATACCGGCAGCAACAACGACTCGGCCCTGCTCAAGGAATTCCACCTCGACCCGAAAAAGGAGCGACAGATCCGCAAGAGCTTCGGCAAGCTCGACCGGCAGCCGAAGATCCTCATCGTCACCGAGAAACTGCTCACCGGCTTTGACGCGCCCGTGCTCTACGCCATGTATCTCGACAAGCCGATGCGTGACCACACGCTCCTGCAGGCCATCGCCAGGGTGAACCGCCCCTACGAGAACGAGGCCCGGGAGATGGTCAAGCCCCACGGCTTTGTTTTGGATTTCGTCGGCATCTTCGACAAGCTGGAGAAGGCTCTGGCCTTCGACAGCGACGAGATCAACGCCATCGTCAAGGACCTGAAGCTCCTGAAGGTGCTCTTCAAAAATAAGATGGAATGCAAGGCGCCGGAGTATCTTTGCCTGATCGCGCGCAACTTCGACGACAAGGACGTCGATACCCTCATCGAGCACTTCCGCGATCCCGAACGGCGAAAGGCGTTTTTCAAGGAATACAAGGAGATCGAGATGCTCTACGAGATCATCTCGCCGGACGCTTTCCTGCGGCCGTTCATCAGCGACTATGGAACGCTGGCGGCCGTCTATGCCGTTGTTCGGAAGGCCTACGCCAGGCGGATCATGGTGGACCGGGACTTCCAGAGGAAGACCAGCGAGCTGGTGCAGCGGCATATCGGAACCGGCTATATCCTGCCCGTCGCGGACACCCTGAAAATCAACGAGGATACCGTTAAGTATATCGTCGACAAAAAGGGGGGCGACAACAGCAAGGTCATCAACCTGATCAAGAGCATCGGAAAGGCGGCGGAAGAACAAAGTGACGATCCCTATCTGATTGCCATGGCCGAGCGCGCGCGTGTTGTCCAGGAGGCATTTGAAGATCGTCAGGCCACCACGGCCGAAACGCTGGCCAAGCTGATAGACGAGGTGGAGGCGAACGAAGCCCGCAAAAAGGAACAGGCTGCCAAAGGAATCGACGGTCTGACGTTTTTCGTCTTTCGCATGCTGGAGGATGCCAAGATCGGGAACGCCGAGGCCGTCAGCCGCATGATCCGGGAGGCCTTTGTCGAAACGCCGAATTGGAAACGAAGCGATAGCCAGCTTCGGGAGCTGCGCAAGAAGGTTACTTTTTCCATCTTTGCGGAATGTGACGACCTCGACGCGGTAACCCCATTGGTGAACGATCTGTTCCGCGTCCTTGAAAAGGCAGACCGGAATTAATTTATGGGCAATCCAGACACAAAGGCGGCCTTCAAGGAGCGGGTAGGCCATTGGGCCTGCAAACTCGATGTGAATGTCGTTTGGCTCGGGGTGCGACCGATGCGCAACAAATGGGCTTCGTGCTCCACCAGCGGCCACCTGAACTTCAACACCGATCTGCTCAATCTGAAAAGCGAGCTATGGGACTACGTCATCGTCCATGAGCTGCTGCACTTCTTTATTCCAAACCATGGAAAACTATGGAAGATCCTGATGCGCGCCCACCTGGGCGACTATGAGACTTATGAAGCAGAGTTAAGGGTGCATCGGGGATAACCTCAACTAAGTGAAAAGCCATAGCAACCCCAATGAGTTGGGGACCTCAATTAACTAATTGTACATTCCTAATTCATATTAGTAAGTCGCCATATATGACGAAAAATATGCATTTAATCATTGCATATCGTCATAAATTACGATATAGAACCTCCATATAAAGGGGGCCTGATGAAGATTGAAGGATTATTGACGGACGAGGCGATTCTGGCGGAGCTGGGCGGGCGCCTTGCGCAGCGTCGACTGGAACTTCAGCTTACGCAAGAGATGCTGGCGGAGCAGGCGGGCGTATCCAAACGGACAGTCGAGCGTATCGAGGCCGGGGCCACGGCCCAAATGTCGACGTTGATCCGTATTCTGCGGGTGTTGGAGCTGTTGGATCGGTTGGAAACACTGGCGCCCGAGGCCGGGCCGCGTCCGATGGATCTGGTGAAGCTGAAAGGCAAGGCGCGGAAGCGGGCCAGTGGCAAGAGGAAGACTGCGGCCAAGGGACCGTGGCAGTGGGGTGACGAAACGTGACCACAACGGCAAAGGTAAACTTGTGGGGACGCACGATCGGTGCGGTGTCGCTGGAAGACGGGGCCGCGGCCGCGACGTTTGAGTATGACCCGGCGTTCATCAGCAGCGGCATCGAGGTGGCCCCGCTGATGATGCCGCTGTCCGGCCGGCTCTACTCCTTTCCATCGCTGCGACCGGAAACCTTCCACGGTCTTCCGGGGCTTCTGGCGGATTCTTTGCCGGACCGGTTCGGCAATGCGTTGATCGATGCCTGGCTTGCCCGGTCCGGACGCATGCCGGAATCGTTCAATGCGGTGGAGCGCCTCTGTTATACGGGGTCGCGCGGCATGGGGGCGCTGGAGTATGCGCCGGCAACCCGATTGGCCGCACCCGGTGCCTCCCGTATCGAAGTCGACCAGCTGGTAAAGCTTGCTTCGGAGGTTTTGACCCATCGCAACAACCTGCGGGGCCGGCTCAACGAGGAGGGAAAGGAAACGGCACTACGGGGTCTTCTGCGGGTCGGTACTTCCGCGGGCGGGGCGCGAGCCAAGGCGGTGATCGCCTGGAATCCGAAAACGAACGAAGTCCGGTCAGGGCAGGTGAAGGCGGGCAACGGGTTTGAATACTGGCTGATGAAATTCGACGGGGTCAGCGGCAACAAGGATAAAGAACTGGAGGACCCGAAGGGTTACGGTGCGATTGAGTATGCCTATTACAGGATGGCGGTGGACGCGGGAATCACCATGAGTCCGTGCCGCCTGTTCGAGGAGAACGGGCGGCGACATTTCATGACGAAACGGTTCGACCGATTGGATGGCGGAGGCAAGCTGCACATGCAGTCCCTTTGCGGAATGGCGCATTATGATTTTAACCAGGCGGGAGCATACGGCTACGAGCAGGCATTACAGGTCATTCGGCGGTTGGAGTTGCCGATGGCTGCCGTCGAGGAGCTGTTCCGACGGATGGTTTTCAATATCGTGGCCCGCAACCAGGATGATCACGTAAAGAACATCGCCTTCCTGATGGACCGGTCGGGAAACTGGTCGCTCTCGCCTGCGTTCGACATGACCTACAGCTATCAACCAGGCGGGAAATGGACATCGAGCCATCAAATGACGATGAACGGCAAACGGAGTGAATTTACTCTTGAGGATTTCAAGGCGTGTGCAAACAGCGCTTCGATGAAGCGCGGGCGCGCGGAGACGATTATTGGTGAAGTGAGGGATGTCGTGGCGCGATGGCGGGACTATGCGGATGAGTCGCGCGTCAATCCGGATCAGCGGGACAAAATACAAGCCGCCCTGAGACTGGAGCCCCTTAAATGAAATCCGGAGAACATAAAACCGTCCAAGCCCGCATCTTCTCCTTTAGTTGTGACTTTTATAAAAGCGAATATCACAACAAAAGAACTTGTGGATATCGTTAGAAATGGTAAAATTATTTGCTGCACCGGATTCGGGCCAAAAAGCGGCACTCAATGGTGGGCAATTCGTTAAGCTGGTAAGGAGGTTCAACCAGAAATGGATGAATCAAAACAGAAAATAGCATTATTCATAGATGCAGATAATGCCCCTGCGAATGAGAACCTTCCGAAATGGGCCACAGGGCTGAGCGATTCAATAAAGAAGGTAAATGGCGAGTGGATTGCGGATGCCCCGACAGGCAAAGTGAAGATCAAATTTGTGGATGATAACAAGTTCGGAATCTTAGACCACGAGGTCGTCTTAGAAACCGGTGTAAAGATTTATAACCCAATGAGAGTCATTGCCAACGGCAATGGCAGCGAAATTTTTTTTACGTTGATTCGTCAACCGGAAATGTCCGGTGAGAAATTTGCGCAGGATGCCAAGTGGGTGGAGAAAGGTCGCTGAAAAACGAACACAACAGCAAGACTGGAATAGGATGTCATGACGATAAGCAAAGTTATAAAAAAATATAAACTTGATGAACAACCGATTGATTTTGTCTTTTGGCAATCACGATCATATGAAGAGCGGCTGGACGCCTTAGAGCAAATACGAAAAGAATATAATTCTTGGAGATATAATGCTGAGCAAGGATTTCAAAGAGTTTATCGAATTATTAAACGGGCATAACGTTAGATATCTGGTGGTCGGCGGGTATGCCGTCGCTTTTCACGGATATCCGCGCTATACAAAAGATCTTGATGTATGGATTGAGCTCTCGCCGGAAAACGCCGATAATGTAATAAAGGCACTTGAAGAATTCGGCTTTGGATCATTGGGTCTCAAGCAGGAAGATTTCCTTGAAAGCGAGCAGATAATTCAACTTGGTTATCCTCCGAATAGAATCGATATTTTGACTACTTTAAAACAAATAAAATTTCAGGACTGCTATAAAGAAAGAGTTGAGGTTGATATTCAAGGTCTTAAAATAAACTTTATTGATCTCGAGAATTTAAAACAAAATAAACGGGCCACTGGTCGTCCGCAAGATTTAGCCGATGCCGAAAATTTAGAATAATCAACCCGATGGCCGATCTGTCGCTGGTGGGGACGGCGAGGACCATACCGCCCTGCAACTATTCGAACCTGAGGATAAAAAATGAATCCTGAAAAAATCAATCTATTGGAAAAATTCCAGCAACTTCCAACCGGCGACTATGCAGCAGGCTTGATTGCTAAAATGAATGATTATGAATTCAAGATCGTTAAATTCAAAGGCGACTTTATCTGGCATAGCCATTCCGACACCGATGAGACATTTATCATCATTGAAGGTACCCTTGTTATGAATTTCCGTGACCGAAAAGTGGAGATTAATGCCGGAGAGATGATTGTCATCCCAAAAGGAGTTGAGCATAAACCTTCCTCCGAAAACGGATACAAAGCAATTCTCATTGAGCCGGAGGGCGTACCAAATACCGGTAATGTCCAATCTGACATGACACTAGAAAAAATCCAATGGGTGTAACAGTGACGCGCCGCAAAGGATTAAGAATTGAAACCGCTTATGCTCAACAGGCTTTTCATCGATTCGCCTGAGATTATCGGCATGACATCAGAAATTCCAGAAATGCTTCCACATCCGGGGCCACAAAATGAATTTTGGCCAATCGGGCAATTTCAGGGTCGGCCCTGAAAACCGGACCCCCGGCAATGATTTTGGTGTGGGAGGGAATATTGGAACCTATTTCGGAAAGGTCATCGGCGGAATCCAGTTGAAGCACCGTCATTCCCAGGAAGTCCGGATTTTTTTCCCTGCAGGCGGCAATGATCTCCCCCGGCGATTTAAGTAGGCCAATACGAAAGACCCTAAGCCCGGTAATTTTGGCATAAAGTTCGATGATATCCAGCCCAAAACCCCAGGCATCGTCCAGAGTGGCCGTCATGAAAAGAGAGGGAGAGCACCACAATCCCGGAAGATTGTTTTCCCTTTTCCAGGCCAGCAGGGCTTCCCCGGTTTTCATCAGGGTGTCCCGGCCCGGAAGACCGGTAATTCGCCATTGTTTCACAAGTGCCGTCAGGTGCTGTTCAAGACCTTCCATTTATGCTTACCCGGTGCGATATATCCTATTGAACCGTATTGATCAGGGTCCCGAGTCCCTCGATGGTCATTTCAAGTTCATCTCCGGGTTTCAGAAACACCGGCGGATTCCGGGTAAATCCTACGCCGCTGGGGGTCCCGGTGAGGATCACCGTGCCCGGAAGCAGGGTGGTGTCCTCGGACAGGTAGGAAATCAGCTCCCGGGTGGAGAAGATCATGTCCGATGTATTGCTATCCTGCATCACCTGCCCGTTTAAGACGCATCGGATGGCAAGCTTGTCCGGGTCGGGAACATCCTCAGGGGTGACCAGCATGGGACCCAGGGGACAGAAGGTGTCAAAGCTCTTGCCCCGGATCCATTGTCTGGCCCCGGCATTGGCCTGCCAGGTCCTGGCGGAGACATCATTGGCCACGGCGTATCCGGCCACATGATCCAGGGCTTTTTCCACAGGTACATTTTTAGCCGATTTTCCGATAATCACGGCCAGCTCAACCTCATAATCCACCTGGAGGGGGTCCCTGCAGGAGGCGGGCAATACGATCGGCATCCGGTGTCCGATGACGGAGGCCGGATTTTTCATGAATACAACGGGATAATCCGGAAGCTGCATGCCGGTTTCGGCGGCATGGGCCCGGTAATTGATGCCGATGCAAAACACCGCCGGAGGAGTGACCGGCGAAAGGATCTTCTTGACCTTTATGACTTCACCGGTTTTATGAAATCCGGTGAACAGATCTCCCGAAAGGAGAAGCGCCCTGTCCTCCCGGAAATCCGTACCATAGCAGACTTCGTTGGTGTCATCCATGAATCTTAATATGTGCATGGGAATCCTCCATTGTTGTGGAATCTGATTTCATATTTAATCCACGGCGCGTTTCAAGTCAATTTAAACCAAACGCCCGGAGGATTCCCCGGGCGTCTGTTCATGATTCATCTCTATCGTTTATGGGTACATCAGAAAACTTTCGCGCAGAGCTCTCCCAAAAGTCCGAGATTCTCGCAGACATGGATGCCCGCGGCTTTCATGGCTTCAATTTTGGCCTGGCCGGTACCGCTTTTGCCGCTGATAATGGCCCCGGCATGGCCCATTCTCCGTCCCGGAGGCGCCGACAGGCCGGCGATAAAGCCCACAACGGGTTTGGTCACGTTGGCCTTGATAAAATCCGCGGCGTCTTCCTCGGCGCTTCCGCCGATTTCTCCCACCATCACGATGCCCTTGGTGGCCTCGTCTTTCTGGAAGGCGTCCAGGCAGTCGATGAAATTGGTGCCGTTCACCGGGTCTCCGCCGATACCGATGCAGGTGGTCTGGCCGATGCCCTGCCCCGTCAGTTGATGAACCACTTCATAGGTCAGGGTCCCGGAGCGCGACACCACGCCGATGGGGCCGCCGGGTTTGTGGATCGGGGCCGGCATGATGCCGACCTTGCATTCCCCCGGCGTAATGATGCCCGGGCAGTTGGGCCCGATGAGCCGGACGGGTTTGTTTTTCAGGTAATTTTTCACCTTCATCATGTCCATGACAGGGATGCCTTCGGTGATGCACACGATGAGGTCCACACCGCCGTCGGCGGATTCCATGATGGCATCGGCGGCAAATGGAGGGGGTACGAAAATCATGGAGCAATTGGCCCCTGTTTCCCGGACCGCCTCGGACACGGAGTTGAAAACAGAGATATCATCCATTTTCTGACCGCCTTTCCCGGGCGTGACCCCGGCAACGACCTGGGTCCCATAAAGGGCGCACTGGCGGGTGTGAAACTGTCCTTCCTTCCCGGTAATTCCCTGAACTAAAAGTTTTGTGTTTTTATTTACAAATATACTCACGGTGCTATCCTCACTTTTCTCGGTTGAAAGAACTATTTGACGATTTCGGAAACCTTCTGGGCCGCGTCTTTCAGATCCACCGCCGAAATCAGCTTCAGACCCGATTCCGCCAGAATTTTTCGCCCTTCCTCCACGTTGGTGCCTTCCATCCGGACCACCACGGGAACATTGAGCCCAACAGCGCCGGCGGCCTGAACCACCCCCTGGGCCAATATGTCGCAGCGAAGGATGCCGCCGAAAATGTTGATCAGGATGCCCTTGACGTTGGGATCGCTCAGGATGATTTTAAAACCGTTTTCCACCATTTCCGCATTGGCACCGCCGCCCACATCCAGGAAGTTGGCGGGTTCGGCACCGGCCAGTTTGATGATGTCCATGGTGGCCATGGCCAGCCCCGCGCCGTTGACCATATTGCCCACGTTGCCGTTGCCGCCCAGGTTGATGTAGTTGAGATTGAATTTGGAGGCCTGAACTTCCAGGGGATCTTCCTCGTCAAAATCCCGGTATTCCACCACGTCCTTGTGCCGATACAGGGCGTTGCCGTCGATGTCCACCTTGGCGTCCAGGGCCAGAACCCCGTCGTCCGCCGTGAGCACCAGGGGATTGATCTCCACCAGGGAGCAGTCGTAATCCACGAAAAGGTTGTACAGATTTTTCAAAAGCGCCTGGAACCCCTTCATTGCGCCTGCCGGGATATTGAGCCCGAAGGCCGCCTGCCGCAGATGGTAGGCCTGGATTCCCAGAAGTGGGTCCACGTAAACCTTGATGATTTTTTCAGGTGTTTTTTCAGCAACCGCCTCGATGTCCATTCCACCGGCTTCGCTGGCCATAATGACGTTTTTGGCCGTGGCCCGGTCGGGGAGAATGCTGAGATACAGCTCCTTGACGATGCTCAACCCCTGTTCCACCAGAACTTTTTTTACAAGGCGCCCCTCGGGGCCGGTTTGATGCGTGACCAGGGTCATCCCGATAATTTCACCGGCAAGAGTTTTGGCTTCATCCAGGGATTTGGCCAGTTTGACGCCCCCGCCCTTGCCCCTGCCCCCGGCATGGATCTGTGCCTTGACCACAACGGGAAAACCCCCCAGGGTCCTGGCCACTTCCCCGGCCTCTTCCGGGGTGAAGGCCACCCCACCCTTGGGAACGGGAACATTGTATTTTCTGAACAGTTCTTTTGCCTGATATTCATGGATCTTCATGGTCCTTGCCTCCTTGAACGTTTAAGTTATCTCCAACTCAACAAAAGGATTCCATCCGTCCACTGTCCGCCGGATGGAATCCCTGTCCGGATATCCCCGGATGTCTATCCGATCACACAGAGAACGGCATTTTTGGCAACGGAATCGCCGCTGGAAAACAGTATGGACTTGAGGGTACCGGAAACCGGCGCCGGTAGGGCGTTTTCCATTTTCATGGCTTCCAGGATCACTACGGTTTCTCCGGCTTCAACCGCATCCCCGACTTTTTTGGCGTAGCTGACGATCATGCCGGGCATGGGAGCGGTTAAAGGGGTGCCCTCAACGGCTGCTGCCGGTGCCGGAGCAGGCGCGGCGACCGCCTTGGGGGCTGCGGCCGGTTTAGGGGCCGGAGCGGTTGCAGCAGGAGCCGCCGCCGGTTGGACCGGCGCCGCATAGGTTACAGCCGGAGCGCCGCCGATTTCGTCCACTTCCACCTTGTAATATTCCTCATCCACGAAAACGTTGAATTCCCGTGTATTGGCGGACTTGGGCGGCGCATCCTTGGGTTTTTCAATGAGGAGACCGGCCTTGGCCTTTTTGATGAGTTCTTCTTCCTTTTTGACCTGTTCCATCGTCCGGGGCCGCGTTTCAGCCGGCGCTTCTTCCTTTCCGTACTTCCACTTGAGAAATTTCTTTCCGGTAACCGGGTAAATGGCGTAAAGGATGACGTCGTCAATATCCACGGCCAGGTCTTTCACTTCTTCCCGTGCCTTGGCCAGTTCCGGGGCCAGCACTTCCGCCGGTCTGCAGGTGATGGGCTCTTCTCCCCGCTCGTATCCTTTCAGAGCTTTTTTCTGAAGTTCCGGATCAATGGGCACGGCGGTTTTTCCGTACAGTCCGTAACACAGGTCCTTGACCTGGGCGGTGATCATTTTGTACCGTTCTTTTCCGTCGTCAAACAACACATTGTTCACCGTCTGGATGCCCACGATCTGGCTGGTGGGGGTGACCAACGGGATCTGTCCCAGGTCTTTTCGGACTCTCGGCAGTTCCTTGTAAACCTCGTCGATCTTGTCCAGGGCGTCCATTTCCCGCAGTTGATTCACCAGGTTGGACAGCATGCCGCCCGGCGTCTGGTGGAGCAGGACATTGATGTCGATGATGGACACCTTGGAATCGTCCAGCAGGTGCTTGTATTTGGGCATCACCTCTTTTTCGAGGACCGCGTTGATCTTAGCCAGTTGTTTGATGTCGAACCCCGTGTCCCTGCTGGTTCCCAAAAGGGTCATGACCAGAGGTTCAATGGCCGCATGCGAAGTCCGGTATGCATAGGGCGTCATGCAGGTGTCGATGATGTCCACGCCGGCTTCGATCGCCTTTAAATGGCTCATGGGCGACATGCCGGAAGTGAAATGGCTGTGGAGGTGGATGGGGGCCTTGCATTTCTGCTTCAATGCCTTGACGATGTCAAATGCGTCATAGGGGGCGATGAGGCCGGCCATGTCTTTTATGCAGATGCTGTCGGCGCCCATGGCTTCCAGCTCTTTGGCCTTGTTGACATAATAGTCGATGTTGTAGACTTCGCCGCCCATCCGGGGCTCGGTCATGGTGTAGCAGATACAGCCCTGGAAATGTTTGCCCGCGGCCTTGATGGCCGGAACCACGGTTTCAAAATTCCGGTAATCGTTCAGGGCGTCGAAGGTGCGGAAAATGTCCATGCCGTTTGCCGCGGCCCGCTCCACAAATACCTTGGCCACATCGTCGGCGTAATTTCTGTACCCGACAAGGTTCTGGGCCCTTAACAGCATGGAAAAGGGGGTCTTTTTGATATACCGTTTCAGCGTCCTGATTCTTTCCCACGGATCTTCGTTCAGAAACCGGTGCATGGTGTCAAAGGTTGCACCTCCCCAGGTTTCCATGGCCCAGAACCCGACTTCGTCCATCATTTCCGCCACGGGTATCATGTCTTCCGTCCGGCCCCGGGTGGCGAACAGGGATTGATGACCGTCGCGAAGGGTCAAATCCTCGATCAAAACGGGATTTTTCGCCTTGGGTCTGTCCGGTCCATATTCCATGGAGGTCATTTTGACTTGGTTGTGATCGCTCATGTTATGGTTCTCCTCAATATTGATTATGGCTTTGTATTTTGCGTACCATGTAACGATGCAAAAGTTATCTTAATCTTGCGCCGTGAAATGACTTCATCTGCATCAGGCCGCGCATTTGCATCTGAGACTGGCGACCGGAAAGGCTCCAGGCGCCGACACCGGCGAAAGGCCTTTTGGAAGTCCCGGAATCACAGGCCGTCTGGGCGGCGATGAGGGCTTCCTGCTCCGATTTAATATAATTAGCAACCGCTGCGAGGGCTGCCGCTCTTTTTTTGCTGTTTTCCATTTTATCTCCCCAGGGTTCACCCTGTTAATTCAGGTTTCATCCCTATAACGGAATGTTACCGTGTTTCTTGGGCGGTCGGGTTTCCCGTTTGGAACACATGATCTCCAGGGCGTCAATCAGCTGGGGCCGGGTTTCGCTGGGCACGATCACCGCGTCCACAAATCCCCTGGCTGCCGCGCAATAGGGATTTGAAAACAAGTTTTCATATTCGGCGATTTTTTCCTTGCGCTTGGCCACCGGATCCTGGGCCTCCTTGATTTCTCTGGCATGGATAACGTTGGCCGCGCCTCCTGCGCCCATGACGGCAATCTCGGCCGAAGGCCACGCAAATACGAAATCCGTCCCCAGGTCCTTGCCGCACATGGCCAGATATGACCCCCCGTAGTCTTTCCGGGTGACCAGAAGAAGTTTGGGAACCGTGGCCTCGGAATAAACCCACAGGAGTTTGGCGCCATGGCGAATGATCCCTCCCCATTCCTGGTGGGTTCCGGGCAGGTATCCGGGAACATCGGCAATGGTCAGCATGGGAATGTTGAAGGCGTCGCAGAACCGGATGAACCGGGCGGCCTTGTCCGAAGCGTCGATGTCCAGGGAACCGGCCATGTAACTGGGCTGATTGGCGATGATACCGATGGCCCGGCCGTTCAAGCGGGCGAAACAAACGATGATATTGGGCGCATAATACAGATGGGGTTCAAAGAATTCGCCGTTGTCCACGATGGAACGGATGACCTGTTTCATGTCATAGGCCTTGTTGGGGCTGTCGGGAATGATGGCGTCCAGGGCCGGGTCCGTCCGTTTCGGGCTGTCGCCTGTTTCCAGTACAGGCGGGTCTTCCATGTTGTTGGACGGCAGATAGCTCAGCAGCTTCCGGATCTGGTCGATGCAATCCGTGTCGCTTTCACAGGCGAACTGGGCTACACCGCTTTTTTCATTATGGGCCATGGCGCCCCCGAGTTCTTCCTGGGAAATCTCCTCGCCGGTCACTGCTTTGATGACCGCCGGGCCGGTGATGAACATGTAGCTGGTGTTTTTCACCATGAAAATAAAATCCGTCATGGCCGGTGAATAGACAGCTCCGCCTGCCGTGGGCCCCATGATGGCCGATATTTGGGGAATGACTCCGGAGGCTGCGGAATTTCTGAAAAAAATGCTGCCGTACCCGGAAAGGGCGTCAACCCCTTCCTGAATCCTTGCCCCTCCGGAATCGTTCATGCCGATGCAGGGGGCCCCGGCTTTCATGGCCAGATCCATGACCTTGCAGATTTTTTTTGCCTGCATCTCGCCCAGGCTTCCTGCCCTGGAGGAAAAATCCTGAGCATAGGCGAAAACCGGCCGTCCGTCCACCATGCCGTAACCGGTGATGACGCCGTCAGCCGGTATTTCGACTTTTTCCATGCCGAAATTCACACAGCGATGGGTCACGAACATGTCCAGTTCCCGAAACGTACCCGGATCATAGAGGTAGTCCAGCCTCTCCCGGGCGTTCATTTTCCCCTGCTCCTTGATTTTGCCCAGGGCCTTTTCACCGCCCATTTGCAGGATCTTTTGCTGCCGCTGTTTTAGGTCTTTGATTTTGTCTTCAATAATACCCATCTTTGCATCCTTTTCGTTGAAAAATGCTATTCTTATCAATCGGCTTCCCGTCTGCCGGGACCCACGGGAAAATCAATTTAAAATCATTCCGGCAGAAATAATCCCCAATTCATGTTGAACAAGGGTGGTCAAATAAAAAAAGCAGCTCCATGGCCGCCGCAGTGGGCGCCATATGGCCGTTTTCAACAGCGCTCTTCAGGGCGGGGAGCCTGCCTTTGATGTTTTCATTCCGGTGAAATCTTATTTTCAGGCCCTCATCCACAAGCGCCCACATCCAGTCCAGAGCCTGATTTCTTCTGGTAACGTACAGTTCTCCGCTTTCGGACATCCGTTTCCGGTGGGACAGGACCACATTCCAGATTTCCTCGATCCCCTTCATTTCCAGCGCGCTGCACATCAGTACCGGCGGCATCCAGTTGGGAGAGGAGGGGTTTAAAAAATGAAGCGCGTTTTCATATTCTATTCGCGCAAGCTTTGCCTTCTCGATGTTGTCGCCGTCGGCCTTGTTGATGGCCACGGCGTCGGCCAGTTCCATAACGCCTTTTTTGATGCCCTGAAGCTCGTCTCCGGCCCCGGCGAGCATCAATACCAGAAAAAAATCCACCATGGACGCCACGGTGGTCTCGCTTTGCCCCACCCCCACAGTTTCCACAATGATCACGTCAAAGCCGGACGCTTCACAGAGCAGCATGGTTTCCCGGGTTTTCCGGGCCACGCCGCCAAGGGTCCCTCCTGAAGGAGACGGGCGGATAAAGGCCCGTTCCTCCACGGAGAGTCTTTCCATGCGCGTCTTGTCGGCCAGAATGCTGCCGCGGCTCCTCTTGCTGGAAGGATCCACGGCAAGGACCGCAACCTGATGCTCCTTGCCGGTCAGGTAGGTTCCCAGGCTTTCGATAAACGTGCTTTTCCCCACGCCGGGAACCCCGGTAATGCCCAGCCGGACGGCCTTGCCGGTATGCGGCAGCAACCGGTCGATAATGATCTTCGCCAGTTCCTGATCCGCCGGAAGAGAACTCTCCACCAGAGTGATCGTCTTGGCGAGGACCCGTTTATCCCTTGCTAAGATCCCCTGGATATAAAAATCCGGATCTTTTGCGGTCATGATCTTATTTTTCGAGAGCATTCAAGACCTTGTTGGCGGATTCGATCACCGAGGTCCCCGGACCGAAAATGCCCACCACGCCGGCATCATAAAGGAATTGATAATCCTTCGGCGGAATGACGCCGCCCACAACGACCTGGATTTCTTCGCCGCCTTTTTTCTTCAGATGGTCGATCAGTTCAGGCACCAGGGCCTTGTGCCCCGCGGCCAGACTGGATGCGCCCACCACATGGACATCGTTTTCAATGGCCATTTTGGCCGCCTCTTCCGGCGTCTGGAACATGGGTCCGATATCCACGTCGAATCCAAAGTCCGCATAGGCCGTGGCAATGACTTTTATGCCCCGGTCGTGCCCGTCCTGTCCCATCTTGGTCAGAAGGATTCTCGGCCGCCTCCCGGTCCTGGCTTCGAAGTCGTCAGTGCGTTTTCTCAGGGAATTGATGATTTCCGGATCGCCGTATTCGGAAGCATAAGCCCCGGAAATGCACTGGGTGGTGGCCACATACCGTCCGAAGACCTTTTCCATGGCGTCGGAAATTTCGCCCCCGGTGGCTCTGGCCCGGGTGGCGACAATGGCCAGTTCCAGGAGATTCTCCCCGGATTCGGCGCCCTTGGTGATGGCTTCCAGGGCCTTTTGCACGGCGGCGTTGTCGCGTTTTGACCGGATTTCCTTCAATCTTGCCACCTGCTCGTCCCGGACCGATGCCGGTACTTCGAGGATATCCAGTTCACGGTCTTCCTGGATTTTGTATTTGTTTACGCCGACAATGATGTCCAGGCCCTGGTCGATGCGGGCCTGCTTTTTCGCGGCGGCTTCCTCGATGCGCATTTTGGGCATGCCTGACTCGATGGCCTTGGCCATGCCGCCGAGTTCATCGATCTCCTGGATGATTTTCATGGCGCCCTTGATGATGCCGTCGGTTAAGGCCTCGATATAATAGGAACCGCCAAGAGGATCCACCACATGGCAGACCTGGGATTCTTCCTGAACGATGATCTGGGTGTTTCTGGCGATCCTGGCGGAAAAGTCCGTGGGAAGGCCGATGGCTTCATCAAAGGAATTGGTATGCAGGGACTGGGTTCCCCCGAGTACGGCGGACATACATTCCAGGGTGGTCCGGATGATGTTGTTGTAAGGATCCTGTTCGGTGAGGCTCCATCCCGAGGTCTGGCAATGGGTCCTCAATACCGCCGAGTCCTTGTTTTTCGGGTTGAATTCGCTGACGATTTTGTGCCACAGAAACCGGGCCGCCCGCAACATGGCGATATCCATGAAAAAGTTCATACCGATGCCGAAGAAGAACGACAATCTCGGAGCAAAGGTATCGATGTCCATCCCTGCCGCCAGGGCTGTTTTGATATATTCCTTGCCGTCCGCCAGGGTAAACGCCGTCTGGAGAACGGAATCGGCCCCGGCTTCCATGATGTGATACCCGCTGATGCTCACCGTGTTGAATTTCGGCATGTGTTTGGAGCAATAGCCGATAATGTCGGCCACAATGCGCATGGAAGGCGTGGGCGGATAAATATAGGTGTTCCGGGTCAGGTACTCTTTAAGAATGTCGTTCTGGATGGTGCCGGTGAGCTGTTCCTGCTTAACGCCCTGCTCTTCGGCGGCCACGATATATCCGGCCAGGATGGGAATTACCGCACCGTTCATGGTCATGGACACGGACATTTCATCCAGGGGGATCTGGTCGAAAAGGATTTTCATATCCTCCACGGAATCCACTGCGACCCCGGCCTTTCCGATGTCCCCGGAGACCCTGGGATGGTCCGAATCGTATCCCCGGTGGGTCGCCAGGTCAAAGGCCACGGAAAGGCCCTTCTGACCGGCGGCCAGGTTCCTCCGGTAAAACGCGTTGGACTCCCTGGCTGTGGAAAAGCCGGCATACTGCCGGATGGTCCAGGGCCGTCCGGCATACATGGTGGCTTTGGGTCCCCGGACATAGGGGGGGATGCCCGGCAGGGTATTGACATGTTCCATTCCGGACACGTCTTCCGCCGTATACAGGGCCTTGACCTGAATGCCCTCGGGGGTCGCCCAGTCCAGGGATTCCGGGGGTTTTCCCCTGGATTCCTTTGTCGCAAGATCAATCCATTTTTGTTTGTTGGGATGTTCTGACATGCTGATGCTCCTCATCTCTTCTTTTTCTGTTGTTCATGAGGCCCGAACACAGCGGACCCCATCAATGGGTTGGTCCTCGTATGCAATGGGTTTAAATTAAGTGATACTTACTTTATAAAGTAAACACACATACGTGAGATCTTGAATTGTGTCAAGATGATTTGTACGTATTCAAGCTGCAATGATGGATCGGATCAATCCCTCTGGCAGAGTTCCACCAGGACCCCGCTGGTGGCCTTGGGATGCAGAAATGCAATTTTCGCTCCCCCGGCCCCAATTCTCGGCTGCTGATCGATGAGCTGGATGCCCTTGTCCTTGAGTTCCTGAAGGGCTTCTTCAATATTATCAACGGCAAACGCCACATGCTGAATTCCCTGGCCCTTTTTCTCGATGAATTTGGCCACGGGCCCGTCTTCCGTCGTGGATTCCAGAAGTTCCACTTCGCTCTCGCCCACGGGCAAAAAGGCTGTGGTGGTCTTCTGGGCTTCCACGGTTTCCGTGGCCGTCAGCTTAAGTCCCAGAATGTCCGTCCAGAAGTTTTTTCCCTCATCGATGTTGTTCACGGCAACGCCAAGATGGTCTATTCTCAACAGTTTCATTTACATTCTCCTTTATTAGGGGGTTTATGGGTTTTTGATTTTTTCCATCACCCGTTTGAATCCCGGCAGGGCGTTGATGATGGTGTTGTCTTCCACACAAAAGGCGATCCTGAAATAACCGGGGCATCCGAATCCTGCGCCGGGCACCGCCAGAATCAGCTCTTCCTTGAGCAGGTTAACGAATTCCACTTCATCCTCAAGGGGAGACCTCGGAAAGAGATAAAAGGCCCCCTTGGGCAGGATGAATTCATAACCGGCCCTTTTCAGGCCGTCGCACAGCAATGTCCTTTTTCGGGCATATTCGGCGATATCCACCGTCACGCCCTGCAACTCGCCCACGACCCGCTGCATCAGGGCCGGGGCATTGACAAAGCCTAAAATCCGGTTGGCCAGGGCCATGCCGGCCAGCAATGCCTCGCGATGGACGGCTTTAGGGTTCACTGCGGCGAACCCGATGCGTTCCCCGGGCAAGGAAATATCCTTGGAATAGGAGGTGGCGATGATGCTGTCGTCATAACAGCCGAAAACATCCGGGACACAGGCATTGTCATAGACGATTTTCCGGTAGGGTTCGTCGGACAACAGGTAAATGGTCCGGCCGAAAGCTTCCCCTTTTTCCTTTAAAAGACGGCCCAGGGCTGAAAGGCTCTCCCTGTCGTAAATCTGGCCGGTGGGATTGTTGGGGGAATTGATGATGACGGCCTTGGTTCTTTCATTGACGGCGTTTGAAACAGCGGCAAGATCCAGGGTGAAATCATCCCGGGTGGGAACGGTTTTGAACACCCCGCCGTGGTTGTCTGCATAAAATCCGTATTCCACGAAATAAGGCGAAGGGCTGAGGACCTCGTCCCCCGGGTCCAGTATGGCTTTCAGGGTGATGTTCAGGGCCCCGGCGGCGCCGCAGGTCATGATGACATGGTCCCGGGTCACCGTTGCCCGCTGTTCGGCGGAAAGGTACTCGGCCACTTTCCGACGGACCTGGGGATAACCGGTATTGGCCATGTAGCCGTGATCCCCGGGCACCGAGTTCGCCACGATTTCCTGCAAAACAACGTTGAATTTTTCCGGAGGGGCCACATTGGGGTTGCCCAGGGAAAAATCAAAGACCTTGCCGGCCCCGTACTGTTCCTTTAAACGGGCGCCCTCCTCAAACATTTTCCGGATCCAGGAACTCCGGGATATATAGTTCTCAATTTTTCTTGAAATGGTCATATGGCGTTTCCCTCACAACACATCAATTTAGAACCGCTTTATTTCGTTTTTCGTAAAAGTCCTTCCGGAAGCTTTCAAACCGGCCCTGGTCGATGGCGCTCCTGATCTCTTCCATCAGGTGAATATAATAATAAACATTGTGGAGGGTGTTCAGGCGATAGGCGAAAAGTTCACGGGTCATGTACAGGTGGCGCAGATAGGCCCTGGAATAATTCCGGCAGACGTAACAGCCGCATCCCGGGTCAATGGGATCGGCATCCGTCCGATACCGGGCATTACAGATATTCAGGGTTCCGTTCGAGGTGAACAGTTGCCCGTTCCTGGCGTTCCGGGTGGGCATGACGCAGTCGAACATGTCGGCTCCCAGAGCCACCAGGTCCACCAGATCCTCCGGGGTCCCCACCCCCATGATGTATTTCGGTTTTTCATCCGGAAGAAGCGACAGGGTGCATTGGGCCATTTCCAGAAGGGTTTCCTTGGGTTCACCCACGCTCAATCCGCCAACGGCGTATCCTGAGAATCCGATATCCCCCAGTCCGTCGGCGCTTTGTTTCCGGAGATCCGGGTACATCCCTCCCTGGACGATGCCGAAAAGGGCGTTATCTCCATCGGCCCGGGCCTCCCAATGATCCTTGCATCGCCTTGCCCACCGGGTGGTAAGATTCAGTGCGGTTTTCGTTTCATCCCGGGTGGCCGGGTACTGAATGCACTGGTCCAGGCACATGGCGATGTCCGAATTCAGACGGATCTGGATATCCATGGATTTTTCCGGGGTCAGGAGATGGGAGGAGCCGTCGATATGGGACTGGAATGCGGCGCCTTCTTCCTTGATCCTGGTCAGCCTGGCCAGAGAGAAAATCTGAAAGCCGCCGCTGTCCGTCAGGATCGGGTTGTTCCAGTTCATGAAGCGGTGCAGCCCGTCAAAGCGATCGATGACGTCACATCCCGGCCTGAGATACAGATGATAGGTATTGCCCAGAATGATCTCCACCCCCATTTGCTCCAGTTCTTCGGGCGACAGCGATTTTACCGTGGCAAGGGTACCCACCGGCATGAAAACGGGCGTTTTCACGGAGCCGTGCCGGGTATGGATCACCCCGGTTCTTGCCCGGCTTCGGATATCCTGAGAAATGACCTTAAATTCCATATGTTTTAATGACGACGGTTTCCTGATGAAAGAAATTCCGGGCTGGATGTTACGCAATATACATCGCATCCCCGTAACTGAAAAACCTGTATCGACGTTCAATCGCCTCGCGATAAGCTGCCAGAACACGGTCCCGGCCGGCAAAGGCGGACACCAGCATGAGAAGCGTGGACATGGGCAAATGAAAATTGGTGATCATGGCGTCCACAGTCCTGTACCGGTACCCCGGGTAAATATAAAGGTCGCAGTTCCCGGTGCCGGGGCGCACCCTGCCGTTGTCGTCTGCGTTAAATTCGAGGGTCCTTACCGATGTGGTTCCCACTGCGACCACCCGCCCGCCCTTTTCCCGGGTCCTGTTGATGGTTTCCGCAGCATTATCGGAAATGGAATACCATTCCGAATGAATCGCATGTTCCCGGATATCCGTGGCCCGGACGGGCAAAAATGTTCCATACCCTACATGAAGCGTAATTTCAACAACCTTCACATCTTTTGCTTTTATTTTTTGTATCAAGGGGTTGGAAAAATGGAGTCCCGCCGTGGGGGCGGCAACGGCTCCCTTATGGAGGGCAAACACGGTTTGATACGTCTTTCGGTCGTCCCATCCGTTTTCCCCGGTATTGCGTTTGATGTAGGGCGGCAGGGGGACTTTCCCGATTTCAAACAGGTCCTGGATAAAATCCCCTTCGGAACAAAAAGCAGCCCGGTAAACACCGTCCTTAAAATCCGTTATGGTGGCCCTCACCCTGTTTTGAAAAATTATGGCAGTGCCGTTTTTGGGCCGTTTGGACGCCTTGACCAGACACCGGCATTCAAAAACGCCCGATTCCGCCAGGGCCTTGAGTCCTTCGGCATAATCCAGGATCAAAAGCTCAGCCTTACCGCCGGACTCCTTTTTCCCCAGGAGCCTGCCCGGAACCACTTCGGTATTGTTCACCACCATCACGTCGCCCGAGTTCAGGAACTCCCGGACCTCGGAAAACCGGTGGTGGGTCATTTCACCGGAAAAACGCCTGAGGTAAAGCAGCCTCGACCCCTCCCTCCGGGGATAGGGATGCTGGGCGATCAGGTTCTCGGGCAAATCATAATTGTAGTCATCCAGGGAATACACGTTATCGATGTTCCTTCATGAAAAAAATAACCCGGTTAAAGCGTCCTGTATAGGATCTTGCCGTTTCTTTGTCAAAAAAAATACTTCGGGGTTAAAATCGAACCGGATCTTCATGTTGAATTTTAAAATTAAAAATGGCATGCTTGAAAAGATTGGCGCAATTACAACGATCAGGAAAAAAGGCAGGTTACCGAACATGGAATTTGAACCCGTTATCGGGCTGGAAGTTCACGCGCAACTGAAAACGGCAACTAAAATTTTCTGCGGGTGTTCGACGGCTTTCGGCGCCGCTCCCAACACCCATGTATGCCCGGTATGCCTTGGCATGCCCGGCGTTCTACCGGTACTCAACCGAAAGGTTGTGGAATATGCCGTCCGGATGGCCATTGCCACCCACTGCACCGTGGCCGGAGAAAGCCGCTGGGCCCGAAAAAATTATTTCTATCCCGACCTTCCCAAGGGATATCAGATTTCCCAGTTTGAGCTTCCCATTGCCGGAAACGGCTATATCGAAGTGGAAACGGAAAACGGAAAACAGCGCATCGGCATCACCCGCATCCACATGGAAGAAGACGCCGGCAA
>DIKO01000046.1:0-7116 GCA_002423615.1 Desulfobacteraceae bacterium UBA5616 | reverse complement strand
TTCCCCTCATCGAGATCGTCAGCGAACCGGACATCCGGTCCCCGGAAGTCGCCGCCGCCTATCTAAAGCAACTGCGGTCCATCCTGAGATACCTGGAGATCAGCGATGGGAATATGGAAGAGGGCAGTTTCCGGTGCGACGCCAATGTGTCCATCCGGCCAAAAGGGCAAGATGCCTTCGGGACCCGGTCGGAAATCAAGAACCTGAACTCCTTCAAGCATGTGGAAAACGCCATATCCTATGAAATCCAGCGCCAGCAGGAAATCCTTTTTGACCGGGGCCGGGTTGTTCAGGAAACCCGGCTGTGGGACCCGGATAAAAATTGTACCCACCCCATGAGAGGAAAAGAGGAAGCCCATGACTATCGGTATTTCCCGGACCCGGACCTGGTTCCCCTGGTGGTTTCCGAAAAATGGGTCACCGAAATCCGGGATCGTCTCCCCGAACTGCCCGCTGAAAAGAAAAATCGGTTTCAGTCCCAGTTCGGCCTTCCTGCCTATGATGCCGAATTGCTCACCTCCTCCCGGGAACTGGCCGAATATTTCGAAACCTGCGTCAAGCTTTTTCCCGAAGCCAAGATGGTGAGCAACTGGATCATGGGATCCCTTCTGGGGCTGCTCAACGCCCAGGGAAAGACCATTGAATCTTCGCCCATTTCAGCGGAAAGCCTTTCCGAACTCCTCAACCTGGTCCATAAAAATATCATCAGCGGGAAAATCGCCAAAACCGTTTTTGATGAAATGGCGCTATCCGGCAAACCGCCCGGAGCCATCGTGGAAGAGAAAGGACTGGTTCAGGTTTCCGATACCGCCGCCATAGAGAAAATTGTGGATGCCGTTATTTCCGAGAACCCGGGACAGGCGGAACAGTATAGAAACGGCAAAACCAAGCTCATGGGATTTTTTGTGGGCCAGGTCATGCAGAAAACCAGGGGAAAGGCCAATCCAAAGATCGTGAATCAAATCATAACGGATAAACTCGGGACATGATTTCAAACCAGCAGATGGAGCATACGCATCATGAGTGATTGGGACGTGAAAGTTCTTTTGGTCCGACACGGCCAGACCGAGTGGAACCGGACGCACAGGTTCCAGGGAAGAAGCGATACGCCGCTGAACCAGACCGGCATCAATCAGGCCGAAGCCATGGCGTTAATGTTGAAAAACGAATCCTTAACCTCCATCTACACCAGCCCGCTCTTAAGAGCCTATGAAACTGCACGCAGAATCAAAGCCTTTCATCCCCAAACCCTTATCATCGAGGAAGCGGGGTTTATCGAAATGGACCTGGGGGACTTTGACGGCATGGTGGCCAAGGTCTGGGCCAAGGAATACGAGGACTTTATGACTTCCTGGTGGGAAAACCCCGCCAAGGTGAGTATGCCGGGGGGAGAGAGCCTTGAAGAGGTGCAGAACAGGGCGGTCAGTGCCTTGAACCGGATTATTTCTGAACACCCGGCAAAAAGCACCCTTCTGATCTGCAGCCATAATTTTGTCATTCTAAGCCTGTTGTGCCACGCCAGGGGCATCAGCCTCGACAACTTCAGGGAGCTGCGTCAGGCCAACGGCGCCTTGAGCATTATTCAAATTAAAGGAAACACGCTGAAAGTCGAAGTGATGAACCTGCTTCCCCAGATAGAGTGAACCTTTTGCCTGCATCCGGTTCACATATTTGCATCCATCCGCAATCCGGCTGAGGGTCCTGATTCAGGGACGCATGGCAGGGATTGTTTTTTCGTTGATGCAATTCGCGTCTTGCTTCCAAAATGGAGGGTCGTCGATGAAACAAAAGGTATTGGGTTTTTCTTTTTTCTACCTGATTTCCATACTGGGAGCGGCTTATGCCGCGGAAGGGCCGGAAGTTGACAAAAAACCCGTGATGACTTTAAGAGAAGCCCTTACCCGGGGAATCGAAAACAACCTGGACATTCAAATCACCCGGGTGGATATTCCGGTCAGCGATGAAGAAGTGACCTTCCAGGACTCGGTTTTTGATCCTGTTCTGGATGCGGGAGTTTTTTCATCCGAGGAAAAAACCCCCATCAATTTATCCACAACCCCGAAGGATAATCTCAATATCAATGAGCGCGGTATCGTAACGGGGATCGGGAAGAAGTCCCGGTTCGGTCTATCCTCGAGACTTTCCCTGGAAACCTATCGCCTTGAGGAGAACACGGCTTCCTCTTTTCTGGCCCCGGATTACCGGGATTATCTGGTGCTGGATCTCACCCAGCCCCTCCTGCGGGATTTTGGTGAAAAAATCAACACGACTTATCTGAAGGTGGCCCAAAACCAGAGGAAACAGGCCGAGTTCGGATACTTAAACCGGATCAACCAGATTGTCCGGTCCATTGAAACCACCTATTATGATCTGGCAAAGGCCTCCAGGACCCTGGAGTTCCAGATTGAATCCAGAGAACTGGCAAGGACCCTCCTGGAAGGCAATCAAAAAAAGTTTCAGGCCGGTGTGGTTCCGGTAAGCGAGGTCCAGAGGGCCGAGACCGCGCTGGCGTCCCGGGATGAACTGGTCCTGCTTGCCAGGCAGCAGGTGGAGATCATCTCGGACCGTCTGAAGGATCTTCTGAATATTCGCGGGGAGAACCCGGTTTCGGATAAAATGATCATTCCCGAAACCATAAAGATTATGAACACCGACCTTCCCAATATGGAACAGGCCCTGGGAAGAGCTCTGACCCATCGTCCGGAATTAAAACACCAGGCACTGGAGATTGAGAACCGGGATATGACCATCGCCTATTACGCCAACCAGACCCTGCCCAGGCTGGATCTTTCGGCAACCCTGGGCATTAACGGGCTGTCCGGTGAAAAACGGAACCCCCTTTCCCCGGACAGCCAATATCAGGGAGACTATGACGACGCGTTTTCCAGCATGACGGACGGCGACGGGTATGAATGGAAACTCGGCCTGACCGCAAGCTATCCATGGGGCAACCGCGCGGCGAGATCCCGGCGCCGGCAGGCCGAAGAAGAGAAAGGACGGGCGGTTTATCAATACAAACGCACTGAGGGGGTCTGTGAAACCGAGGTCAAAAATGCCTGGGTGACCGCCAGTCGAAGCCTTGCGCGGGTGGATGTGGCCGAACGATTCGAATCCCTCGCGGCCATAACCCTGGACCAGGAGATGAAACGGCTGGGACAGGGGCTTTCGGATACTTTCAGGATATTGCAGTACCAGGACGATCTGATCGACGCAAAAATAAGGAAAACCACGGCGATTATCGATTTCAACAAGGGAATTTCGGATTTATACTACAGCATGGGCGATATTCTGGACCACCACCACATGAAGGTCCGGCTGCCCGGGCAAGGAGATTTGGGAGAATGAAGCAAAAAGTACTTTTCATCGCAATAGCCGTGGTCGTGGTTCTCGGGGTTGTCCTCATGTTGCGGAACAAACCCGGCGATAACGGAAAAACGGCGCCTGCAGGGCCTTCGGCCGTTCCCGTGACCCTGGGAAAGGTTACAACCCAGCGTGTGGAATATGTGCTGCAGCAGGTGGGGACACTGGTTGCGGCCCAGGAGGTCGCCCTTAAATCCAAAATTCAGGGCCGGGTTGTCGATATCCTTTTCGACGAGGGAAAATCGGTTAAAAAAGACGACGTCCTGGTCAGGATGGACGATGTGAAAATCCTAGCGGATATCAGAAACCTCACGGCCCGGATCCAACAGCTTGAAATCCGGCTGGAGAACAAAAAACGAAGCCTGGAGCGAAACCGCCTGCTCGTGGAACAGGACCTGGTTTCCAGGGAGATGTACGATAACCTCGAGACCGAAATTGATGAAATCAAATCTCAGATCCTCCAGACCCAGGCGGATCTGGCCCGGCAAAAGGATGTACTTGCCGACACCCTGATCCGGGCGCCCTTTGACGGCATTGCCGGGCCCAGGACATTTTCCGTCGGACATTACCTGAATGTCGGCGCCCCCGTGGTTTCCGTTATCGATCTGAACGCCCTGGAAATCTCCTTCAAGGCCCCTGAAAAATACAAACAGCATATTTCAACGGGCCAGGCTGTCTATCTCACCGTGGATGCCTATCCCGGAAGAAAATTTACCGGCAGGATTTTTTTCATTGATCCTGAAGTGGCGGTGGACACCCGGACTTTTCTGGTAAAAGCAAGGGTGGAAAATTCGGAAAAAACCTTAAACCCCGGGATGTTCGCCAGGGCCGAACTCGTCACCGAGGTGCATGAGAATGCGCTGACCGTGCCCTGGGAGAGCATTATCCAGACGGAGAACGAAACCTATGTCTACGCGGTGGAGGGAAAGACCGCAAAAAAGCACCCGGTCCGGCTGGGAAAGGTTGATGCGGATCGAGCGGAAGTCCTGGATTCGAAACTGTCATCCGGAGATGCCGTTATCGTGGAGGGAAAATTTTCCGTCAGGGAGGGGTCGGAAATCAGAGCTGTGAAAATCGATGATGCCGCTGAAAAATCCCCTGATCAAGGAGCATTGGAAAAATGATACTTCCTGAGTTTTCCATCAGAAGACCCGTTTCAGCCTTTATGATGATTGCCGCACTGGTGGTGTTCGGTCTCATCGGTTTAAGCCGGCTGGGCATCGCTTTATATCCGGACGTGGATTTTCCCATGGTCACCGTTACCACGACTTGGCAAAACGCCCGCCCCGAAGAAATAGACAATGAAATCACCGATGAACTCGAGGACGCCGTCAGTTCCGTCAGCGGGCTCAAACACATCACTTCCCAGAGCCTGCAGGGAGTGTCCCGGATTACGGTGGAATTTGAGCTCACCAAGGATATCGACGTGGGGGCCCAGGAGGTGAGGGACAAGATTTCGGCCCGGCTTCACAAAATTCCCGATGATGCCGACGTGCCCGTTATCGACAAGCTGGACATGAACGCCCAGCCCATCATCTGGCTGGCCGTAACAGGTGAATACGCCATCGAGGAGCTGACCCGGATTGCCGATGAACAGGTCCGGGTTCTCCTGCAGAAGATCGAAGGCGTCGGGGAAGTCCGCCTGGGTGGGGCCCGGGAAAAAGAGATCAAAATCTGGCTGAACCGCGAACGGCTGGCCGCCTACCGGCTGGGCGTGGATGAGGTGATCGATGCCGTCCGGAGCCAGCACATCGATATTCCGGCGGGTAAGATCGAATCCAGGGAAAAGGAATTTCTGGTCCGGACCATCGGCGAACTGGAATCCGCCGAGGCCTTTAACGACCTGATCGTCGCCTATCGCGAAGGCGCGCCCATACGGTTGAAGCTTCTGGGATACGCCGAGACGGGCCGGGAGGACAGCATGGCGGCGGCCCGGTTCGCGACCCGGGAAGGAATTTTCAAAAACGTCGGCGTTGGGGTGGCCCCGCGGTCCGGGGCCAACAATGTGGCGATTGCGAGAAAAGTCCGGGAGGCCCTGCCGGAAATCCGGCGGATGCTTCCGGATGGAATGAATGTCCGGATCGCTTCGGATACCACGGAATTCATCGAAGAGTCCATCAGCGAAGTAAAGTTCCAGCTCCTGCTCGGGTCCATCATGGCGGCGCTGGTGATACTGCTCTTTCTGCAGAACATCCGCACCACGCTGATCAGCGCCCTGGCCATTCCCACTTCCATCATATCCACCTTCGCCTGTATTTATGCCCTGGATTTCACCTTGAACAACATGACCATGCTGGCCCTGATCACCGCCGTCGGCCTGGTCATCGACGACGCCATCGTCATGGTGGAAAACATCTATCGTCACCGTGAGGAACTGGGTAAGGGATCCATGGCTGCCGCACTGGAGGGCTCGTCCGAGGTATCCTTTCCCGTCCTGGCCGCTACCATGACGCTTCTGGGAGTCTTCATCCCGGTGGCGTTCATGCAGGGCGTGGTCGGACGCTTTTTCTTCCAGTTCGCCATTTCCATGGCCTTTGCCGTAGCGTGTTCGCTGCTGGTGGCGCTCACCGTCGTTCCCATGCTGTCTTCACGGTTTTTGCGTCTCCAAACCCGGAAATCGGGGTACGGGTTTCATATTTTCAACCGGGTGATGGACCGGCTGACCGATGCCTACCGCAACCTGTTAAAATGGTCTTTGATGCACCGGCTGATCATTCTGATTTTCGCCGTGGCGGCCATGATTTTCGGCGCCTGGATTTTCAGCCTCGTGGGCAAGGAATTCGTCACGGCGGAGGATCAAAGCAGGGTCCTGATCCGGATCGAGCTGCCCCTGTCCTATTCCATTGACAAGACCGATGTCGTCATGAACCGTCTCCGGGAAAAACTGCAGAAAATTCCCGAAGTCCTTCATTTTTTCTCCATTTCAGGCTCCGGCGGAACCAACAAGGGGATCGCGTTTATCACCCTGGTTCCCAAGGGTGAACGGGAACGCACCCAGAGCGATCTCCAGACGGCCATACGCGGCATGCTGAAGGATTTCCCCGATGTCAAAGGATCCGTAACCGATGTGTCGCCCATGGGCGGCGGTTCGCGGAATGAAGACGTTCAGATGGTGATTCAGGGTCCTTCCATTGAGAATATCGACCGCTACTCCGGTGAATTGATGGAACGCATGTCCAAAACACCGGGTTTTATCGGAGTGACCCGGGACCTGGAAATCGGAAAACCTGAGGTTCGCGTGATCATTGACCGGGCAAAAGCCGCGGACGCCGGTGTCAGTGTCCGGAGCATCGGGGTAGCCGTGGCCGCGCTTCTGGGCGGCGTGGATGTGGCGGACTTTAAACAGGGGGGGAAAAGCTACGACATCCGGGTGAGGCTGATCTATGATCAACGGATTTTGCCCCAGGACGTGGAAAAAATCTGGATCCGGACGGCCAGGGGCGAGCTGGTGGACATATCCAATTTCACCACACTGGAAATCGGCGTCGGGCCCAATGTCATCAACCGACGGGACCGCCAGCGCTCCGCCACCATCTACGCCAACCTCGACGGAAAACTCCTGGGTGAGGCACTGCCGGAAGTCAGGCGCATGGCCGAGGGAATTCTTCCGGAAGGGTATTCTTCAAGCTTTGTCGGAAAAGGGGAGACTTTTGTAGAGACCGGACAGTATATCCTCCTGGCGTTCACGCTCGCCGTGCTCCTGACTTACATGGTGCTGGCCGCCCAGTTTGAAAGCTTTCTCCAGCCCTTTGCCAT
>DIKO01000108.1 GCA_002423615.1 Desulfobacteraceae bacterium UBA5616 | reverse complement strand
CCTGGAAGGTCCTGCTGACCGCCTTCTGCAGGGGAATCTGAATCAGGAGGGCGTAGATCATAAGAAACGCGATCACGACCAGAAAGATGTAGACGATCGGGCCCCCGAGATACCAGACCACGAAAAGCCCCATCAGCATGAAGGGCAGATCGATCACGGAGGTGATGGAAAATGAGGTGACGAAATCCCGAATGCCTTCAAATTCCTGAAGATTCCGGGTAAAGGATCCGATGGACTGGGGCCGGACCTCCATTTTCAGATCGAGAACCTTCTGCAGCAGCATGGCGGAGATTCTGAGATTGGCCTTGTTCCCCGCCTCATCGATGAAGTAGCTCCGCAGGGCGCGCATGAGCACGGCAAAGAAGTAGATCACCGTGATGCCGATGGCCAGCACCCATAAGGTTTCCACCGCGTTGTTGGGAATGACGCGGTCATAGACGATCAGGACGAAGAAGGGGCTTGCCAGGCCGAACACATTGATCAGAAAGGATGCCACCAGTACATCCCGGTATATGCGCCAGGATTTGAAGACCGTTCCCCAGAACCAGCCTTTCCCCGAACCGAGGGCCGGCTCGTCCAGGGATTTCCTCTCCAGCCGGTATTTCGGACGTACGAAGATAGAATAGCCTGTGTAGAGCTTCGACAGCTCGTCCTTTGTGACGACCTTTTCCCCCATCCCTGTTTCCGGCAGCAGGATCTTGAATTGTTCGCCGGAAGCGTCTTTGCCGACCAGAACGCAGGCCTGCCGCTCCCGGAGCAGCAATACCGCCGGAAGCTGCAGGAGAGAAATCCTGTCGAGGGACCTTTTCACAACGCGGCAAGACAGGTCGGCCCGGTCCGCCGCCCTTGAAAACAGCTCCACGGTGAGGCGATTTTTCACGAGGGGCAGTCCGGAAACCAGTCCCGTCCGGGCAGCAGGCCGGCCGTGCAGCTTTGTGAGCTGGACCAGACAATCCAGAAGCGGGTCGTCGAAAGCATCCATATCCCCTCCGAGCTTCCAATCTGCCGGCGGGGCCTGTTCCTTTGTTTCAGGCGTATTCATTTTTTACCATCCAGGAAAACCATGGTTCGCAGCGCAGTGAATCCGAGTCTATTGTTTTTCGATCATTCTTTTTACTATATATTTTTTTAAAAACTAATGTTATTTTTTATAAAATTAAATTTATTCCGGTAAATCATCAGGGGGCAATTCCATGTTGTACGTAGAACGGGACAAAGAAGGCAACATCATCGCGATGCACAGCTCTCCGAAACAGAACGTCGGTGAAGAAAAACCCGTTATGGATGAGGAAGTCCTGGATTTTCTGAACAAAACCGTCAGTGCCGATTCCCGGAAGCTGCTCCTGTCTTTGTCGGATATGGGGATCATCCGTCTGGTGGAAGACCTGATCGACCTCCTGATTCAGAAAAACGTCATTTGCTATACGGAACTTCCGGAACAGGCCCAGGAAAAACTCCGAAAACGCAAGCGGTTGAGAGAGACCATCACGTCCCAGACCCTGACGGTCGACGATATCCTGTAAGTACATACGCATCAACTACTTTCGCAGCATCTCCTGAATCGGTTTCGGGCGATCCACGACATATCCCTGGATCGCGTCGACGTTCAGTTGCCTGAGAATCTGCACCTGCTGTTCGGTTTCCACGCCTTCCGCGATCACCATGATGTCGATGCTGTGGGCCACGCTGCACAATGAGCCGATGAAGAAGCGGCTGTCGCTTTCCTCGTCCTTGAGTTCTCCGGTGTACGCCCGGTCGATCTTGACGTAGTCAGGACGCATGGATTTGAGATATCCCAGGTTGGAGAAGCTCTGCCCGTAGTGATCGAGGCTCATGGCGTGGCCGAGTCCCCGCACGAAGGCGCTGAATTCCTTCACCAGTGCAGGATTCTGCAACGCGCCGAATTCGGCGAATTCAAAGATGATCCGCGGCGCCGACTGAGGCAGGCGCATTAACGAGGATTGGAGCCATTGCCGGAACGAATCATCCTTCAGCGACGCGGGCGAGAGGTTCACGGCAATGTTTCCGGATTCTAACTGGCTGCGATCGAGCCGCATCGCCTCTTCGATAACGATGCGGTCTATGGAGGATATGAGCTTCAGGCGTTCGGCCAGGGGCACGAACACACCCGCGCTCAGGAGTTTGCCGTCTTCCTGAATGATCCGGGAGAAAATCTCCAGGTGGAGGATTTGATTCCTGTCCGCCGTCTTCACGACGGGCTGAGCATCCAGGCTGACGCTTCGTTCCTTGAGGGCTTTTTCAAGCATTTCCTTCCACTGCTGCTGACCCAGCGGCATTTTGTCTGTTTCTTCGGAAATCGCACGGACACTCCAGCCGTTGGGTCCCGTCTGCCTGGCCGCGGCCAGCGCCAGATCGGCTTCCGAAAGCAGGCGGCTGAGCGTAACGGTGGTTTCATAGGTCGCTGCCCCCACACAGCCGATATCGTCCATGATGGCGAACTGCTCAGCGGCAAGCTGGCTCATCTGATTGGCGATTTTGCCGGCGATCGTCTCTGCGTCCCAGGACGGGGCGTCCGGAAGGAGAATGCCGAAGTCGCCCCCGGTGAGCCGGGCGAGAACGCAGCTCTCACATTGTCTGGTGGCGTCCTGAAGCTCTGCGGCCACCCTTTTCAGGAGCGCGTCCCCGGCCTGAAACCCCTTATCCCGGTTGAGCTTGTCCAGATCGTTCAGCTTGACTATCAGTAAAATTCCCTTTGTGTCGCTGCCCCGTCGATCGAGCCGGGCAGTGACCTGGGTCTCGAAGTAGCGACGGTTGCCCAGTCCCGTCACCGGATCATGATAGGCACGTTCCCGAAGTCCCTCCGCCAGCACGACCTGTTCTTCGAACATCTCTTTGACTTTATGCGTCATGCGGTTCATGGCTTCGACCACCCGCCGAAGCTCGATGGTCCAGGGTATGCGCTTCTGAATTTCGTATTCCTTTCTGCAGATGGCGTCCGCCTGCCGTTCGGCCAGCACCAGCGGCCTGAGCAGCATGCGCAGTCCCAGGCATCCCGCGCCGAGTATGAAAATGCCGCAGGCCAGAAACCAGACGGTCGTCCGGATTACGTCTTCCCAGAGCGTCTTGTAGGCGTAGCCCGGATGACTCTTCACATAAACATCCCCCGCCTGATTCCATCCGGACATGACGCTGGCGCGGGCATCAGGGGCTTCCAGCTTAATCCGGCGAATGAACCACGGGGGCACATTCTCGATGGTCACGTCGAGATTGCGCTCGATCAGAACATCGCCCCTTATATCCGACAGTTGAATGGAACCATAATAACCGCGATCAAATACGGCATTGATCATGCTCTCAATGGTCGGCATGTCCTTTTCGATCATATACTGCGTGATGGACAGCGCAAGGGAGGTCGCCGTATCCTGTGCATGGGACTCGAGCTGATCTGCCAGGAACGTGCGCGTGGTTTCTATTTTGGCAAGCCAGGTTCCGGTAAAGAGAATGAAAAACAAGGCAAGGGTAAAAATGATCAGTTGTCGATAAAGCGTCATGTTTCCGCCCTCATTTTACAGTTTGCTCTCCGATAGTTTCTTCTGCAGATTCCGCCAGGGCTTGAGCCGTTCGCTTCTTGCGGGGAGTTTTCCCTGCGACCGCTGTTTGGCCGTCCAGAGGCCGCTGCCATTGAAGCCCAGAACGGGCAGCAGGTCGGGCCGCTTCGATGCGGGAGCGATGCCGTCGATGAGATTGTCGAGAATCAGCGGTTCGGATTCCGGTGTGCTGTAATAGGACAAAACCATGTGGGCGATTCCGTACTGAAGGGCCTTGACGTACATGATGTTCAGCTTTTCTTCCTTCACCCCGATTTCTTTGAGTGTGAAAAACTTGGCGATCGCGAAATCCTCGCAATCCCCGGCATTCCTGCATAGAAATTCCAGGGGGGTGGCCCAGTAATCCTTCACACCCCAGACTTCGATATCGCTGGCGTACCGGATCCGGCTGTTGAAGAAATGGTTGACGATTTCAAGTTTTTCCAGGTCCGATTTGCTTCCGCCTGTCGTGCGGATGATGTCTTCCCATTCCAGTAGACGCGTCGCCGCATCCGGGCCATGCTTGATCTCCGCCTGTTTCAGAAGTTCCCGGTTGATTCGGAAGCCTTCATCCATTCCGGCGCCGGCAACAGCCGCCGCCGTGAGCAGAATCAAAATCAGCCGGAAAGACCTGTTTCTGAAGGCATGCCCGATGAAGACGGTCAGCGTTGAACCGCGCCGCGACCTGAGTCGATCAATCCTTCCGATTTTTCCGACCTCCTCACAATCATGTTGATCCTGGAAAAACGCGAAAAATCACGATGCCGTTTTCCCGGCGCAGCCGCTTCCTTATAGAACCACTGTTGCATATATAAATAACCTTTGAAAATGGATCCGCACGTGGCGAATCCATTATTCAAAGGTTATACAGAACGTTGATGCGACTTTTGAGAGGAGGGGCTTCCGCTTTCTAATCCGGGTTGCGGGAATTATATTGCCCCGGATCGCCTGGCTGTCTCCTCCGTCTGGGGAGACTCAATTTCCTGCGGAGCATCCGCCGCCCATTATTCTTTCGCGGTCGCAGCCTCGGCGCCGGCATCCGCCGACGCTTCTTCGACGATACTTGCTTCAGGCCACTCCAGACCCATGGAATGAACGAGCTTGCCCATTCCGCTCAGGATTCTGAATTGAGCGTAAGTCTGATCGTAGTTGGCTTTTGTGAGATCGGATTTTGAGTTAATTGCTTCCGCCTGGGTGTCCAGAAGATCGAACATGGTGCGTCTTCCAATGCTCCACTGCGTGGCAAAGGCATCGGCCGTTGCTTCGGCGGCTTTGACATAGTCCTCGAGATGGGCGACGCGTTCCTTGGTCGCCTCGTTGGCTTCCCAGGAAAGGCGAATCGACTGGACAGTCTCACGTTCGGTGTTTTTTAGAATTTCTTCCGCTTCCTTGACCAGGTACTTTGTTTCCTGAATGCGTCCATAATCCCTTCCGCCGTTGAAAAGATTGTAGCTGACAACGGCGGCTGCCGAAAAATAGTCCCGGCGGTCAAATTCGGGATATACATCGTCATTCCAGTTGTAATCCGCTGCGAGGTCAAGTGTCGGGGACAACAGCCTTCTGGCGACCTCATACTGGAATTGCCTTGCCTCCAGATCGGCCTTGGCGGACTTGACAATGGGATAGTTGTTCAGGGCAAAGTGTTCCGCCTCCTCCACGGTCGCGGGAAGGGCCGACTCCAGACGCTCTATTTCGGCAAGCGGTCCCGGATGCCGGCCGACTACGGCCTGGTAATCCGTTATGGCGTCGTTCAGGTTTGCCGCTGTCACAACGACATTGGACTGCGCCAGCGCAAGACGACCCATAACCTGTTCGAGTTCCGCTCTGCTGTCCACACCGGACTGCATTCTCAGTTTGACCTGGTCGGCAATGCGTTCATGGTTGGCGAGGTTTTGTTTGGCAAGCTCGTAGAGTTCGCTGCTCAGAAGCACATTGATGTAAACCCGGGTCGTCAGAAGGGCGATATTTTCCGACGTACCCTGCAGGAGAAAGGCTTGGGACTTTTCGCGCGCTTTCTGCCGGTTCACATCGGCCACATCCGCGCCGCCCCGGAATATATTCTGGCGAGCGCCCAGCGTGTGCTGTTTGGGCCAGGACTTGTCGTCGGAAATTTCCGGTTTATCCTGTTTCATATAACCCACCGAAAATGCGCCGCCAAGGGTCGGGTAATATGCTCCTTTTGCCTGTACAACCTCCTGGGATCTGGCTTGCCGGTTATAGCCCAGTTCCTTGATCTGTGGGTGCGTTTTAAGTACGTGCTTAACCGCTCTCGGTAAATTGTCGGCCTGAACCTGGCCGCTTCCGAGGGTCATTATCCCCGCAAAGGCAATGACCGCGATTTTGAAAAACGATTTCATCATACCCGCCTCCTCATCCGTTGGTTAATTGCCCGGTACTTATATAAAAACTGAGTAAACAAAACCCTGAAAGCTTATGTATTATATAAAGAATATTATGCTTATAAAAACAACGACGCCATATTACTTACAAGCTTAGATCAATTTAAGCAAACCATAAATTCGTTAAAAATTCTATAAAAAAAATTCTTCGCGTAAAATATTTTGTGTTAATTTATTGCATGCTTGTTCAGCAGGCCAATTGGAAAACGTTCCACGGCGGACCCTTAAAAGAAGGTCCGGGCGCGAATTTTGTCAAGAATGAAAGGGCGAATGTTCAAAAATCTATTGATAAGCTTGGATAACCCTCAAAATTCCGATTTTTGGAAACATCCTGCCCTGTGTTTATTTAACGCATTTTTAAAATAATTTCCTTGATTCAGGACTTTTAAAGCTACTTTTAATTTGCAATTTTCGTACCGAAAAAACAAATATCAAACCATCTGACGCTATAACCCTTTTCAACAGTTTTTTCGGGCAAAACAGGCATGGATTTCCAAGGCAACTGCCTTGTTCACCCCCCTGGTCCTTGCGAATGTAACAATTTTTGCATATATTTTTCAAAAAATTGTCATTAAGGAACTTTCATGCACATGTTTCTAATTGAAGACGATTCCAAGATTCCCTCCATTTCAAAATTTTGAGGCCTCTGCCGCCGGAGGCTCACAAAATTTCTTCCGCACCATTGTCAAAAACGATGGAATGTTTTGTTTCCGGAAGCAGGGTGGCGTGAGGGCAGGGGAGAAAACTTCCGGTTTATCGATTCAGCCGTCTCCGGTTTTAGCGGCATCCGGGTTCGTGTCCGGCAACATAAAAGTTGTAAACAAGTTGTGCCGGCTTGCATTCAGGATAAAGACCAAGGAAAAAGGGCCACGGCGCGAAACGCCGTAACCCTTTGTTTTTTATGGTGCCTGGGACGGGAATCGAACCCGTACAGCACTCAGTACCGAGGGATTTTAAGTTCTTCGTATTTGTGTTTTACGGTTTTTTACATAATTTTATATAATCATATTATACCTTGACATCATTATGTTTTACTGTCTTAAATAATCCCATGTGTTTGACATTTCGAGGGTATTTTTTTTGAAAAGTTGCTTACATGGTGCTTACATGGCGCTTACAACCTGAGCCAAGGAGTTAAAAAATGGGAAACGAAAAACGGGCCGGAAAGGTGAAGCTAAGCAAGATATATATCGATAGTCTGCCCTTGCCGGAGCAAGGGCAGGTTCTTGCCTGGGACACCGAATTGAGCGGGTTCGGAATCCGGTTGACGCCATCGGCTAAGACCTACATCGTTCAGGGCCGAGTGAGCAAGACTCAGAAAAGTCGCCGGGTTTCAGTTGGGAGATGCGACATCATGACCCTTTCGGATGCTCGGAAGAAGGCGCGGACGATACTCGGAGACATGCTCAAGGGCATCGATCCGTCACATAGACGGAGCAAGTCTCTGACCCTGCGAAGTTTTGCGGACCAATATATAAAGGATAGGAACCTGAAAGAAAACTCCATCAGGGACATTGAGAAGCACCTGAAATCAAGTTTTTCGGATTGGGTCAACAAGCCAGTCACGCAGATCACGCGGAACATGACAGACAGACGGTTCGACAAGCTTTCAAAAAAATCACATGCGCAAGCAAACCTCGCTTTCCGGCTGCTGCGAGGTATTCTTAACTATGCAATGGCGGAGCGGACCGCGAACGATGAACCTCTGATTCCTGAAAACCCTGTCAGGGTGCTGAGCGAAAAAAAGAAATGGCACCGTATCGATCCACGTTCCGGGAGGGTGCCTCTGGACAAGATCGGCGCTGCATGGAGTCTGATCGAGAAGGAGCGTCACGCTCCCGAACAGACTGCTGTTTCAAGGACACTGGCAGACTTGGCCGGGTTTCTATTGCTCACCGGAGCACGATGGAGCGAAGCGGCGGGGCTGACTTGGGATCGGGTCAATCTTGACGAAAAATGGTGGTTCCTGCCTGACCCCAAAAACCGGAATCCCGTAACATTCCCGTTGCCGTCTCAGATCGTGGCGATCCTGACCGCGCGCCCACGAACAAGCCAGTTCGTTTTTCCTGGGCGCGATGGTATAAAATACGTCAACGATGGACGGGCCATCATGAAAAAAATATCTGAAGCGGCTGGTGCTACGGTTACAGCCCACGACCTTCGGCGGACTTTCCGGGCCGTTGCGGGCGAATGCGGGATTGAATTTTACCGTTGCAAGTTACTTTTGAACCATCGGATGTCTGGAGATGTGACCATCAACAGCTACACGGAAACAAGTGATCTTCGTTATTTATCGAAAGAAATTCAGATGGTTGCGGACTGGGTTACATCTCAAGGCAGGGCTGAAAAAGCGGACAACGTGATACAATTCAAAAACGCGAGATAGTTTAATTTAGGGGATGTAAAAAAAAATTAGGTGCAGTATGTATCTTGTGGTATGAAAGACGAAAACCCACTGGGGGGTGGGCTTTCGATTCCATCTTGGTTCATTCTTGATATTCCGGACGCTGTAACGTCCGGAAGAATGAAACAGACACAACACATGTGTTTTTTTATATTACACCATGTAATCTTTGTAAACAAAATATTGCATTTTGTAATCAAATTTTCTTGAATCTTTGCATACAAAATACAATATTTTTGTAATCAAATTTTCTTGAATCGAAAATTACCTCCTCCTCTGGCGGGTGAACTGTAAACATAGATAGAGGAGCGATGTAATGACGATTTCAAAATTTAGACCTCCACAGAACGCCAACACCACCCACCACACCAACCGAACCCTTCGTAGCGATTTGAACACCCGTGAGGCTGCGGATTATCTGAGCGTATCGACAGCCTTATTGGAAAAATGGCGCTGCAAGGGCGGCGGGCCTCGTTATGTCAAATACGGGGCTCGTATCGTTCGCTATCGACGGGAAGATTTAGACGCCTATAGGAACCGATATCGGCAGGAGGGTTGATGAAATGCCCTTCCAAACAATCGCAGACGCAAAGGGACAGATCGACATCATATCGGTCATTCAGAGCGCTGGAGTTGATCTGCATCGACGCGGCGCTCACCACTGGGGGCTCTGCCCTTTCCATGGTGAAAAAACGCCTTCCTTCACGGTGAACGCGGACCGGCAGCGTTTCCACTGCTTTGGATGTGGCGAAAGCGGCGATGTCATTGACTTTGTCCGCAAGATCAACGGATTCAGCCTTCCTGATGCTTTGAGGCACCTGGGCATTGAACGCGGACCGATGACGCCACAGGCCATAGATGAGGAACGCCGACAGAAGCGACGCCAGGATCTGATGGAGGTCTTTCGAAAATGGAAGACAGCCAAGGCCGATGAGGTCGGAACGATTCTAAGAATCTCAAGGCGGCTGACCGGACAGATCCGGACCGTTGCCGACCTTGAGCGTTTCGGAGATATTTATCATCAAATCCCAGTGCTGGAGTATCAGCTTGAAATACTGATTTCCGGCAGCGAACAAGAGCTATTTCAATTCTGGAGGTCGGATAATGAAATTTGAAATGACCGAAGACTTCTGGGCACGGTTCGAAGAATTTTCGCGCGCGGCGGATGATAACACAGATGCCGAAACCGGGCCTGAATGCCAAGTCTTACCTGCACCACCACCTGTTCCAGTTGAGGCATTTCCCGAACTGATCCAGGCGATCATAAATGACGCAGCGCGGGCTTTTGTCGTGCCTCTGGAGGTTCCCACGGTTGCAGTGCTGGCGCTGGCCGCGGGATGCATAGGTCGATCCAGGGCTATCGTCGTGAAATCCGGATGGACACCGCACGCGAACCTGTATCTTGCACTGGTTGGGGCATCCGGGACGGGGAAAAGTCCATGCGTGAATAAGATTTTATCGGCTGTTCACCGGGTCGATTTCAAATTGCATCAGACGTGGACGGCTGAGCATTCCGCGTATGAGGCCGAAACCGAAAACTATCGGACAGCGACGAAAGCGCATTTACATGGCAAAGGCGCGGACCCTGGGCCACCTCCGAAACGTCCTCCGCGGCGGCGGATACTGGCCGACGATGAGAGTCTTGAATCATTGGTGGATGCCTTCAATGATAACCCACGTGGTATTTTATGGCAGAGAGATGAGCTGGCCGGGTTACTCCTGGACCTCGACAAGTATTCAGGGAAAAACGGCGCAACGAAAACACGGCTGATGTCCTGCTACGATGCCGGACCCATCAAAGTTGGCCGTATCGCCGAGAACCGAATCGCCCACATTCCACATGCGGCGCTGAGTATCTTCGGAGGGATTCAACCTGCTGCGCTGGTAGATGCATTCTGCACAAAGGATCAATTAACTGGGTTCTTACCGAGATTTCTTTTCGTTCGATTCAGACCGGGCGGGCCATCACTATGGACAGATGCCGTCTTCGACCACGATACAGAGCTTGACCATATTGTTCGGGGCTTGCTGGGCCTGGAGTTAGATGTACAGGGTCGGCCCGTTTACATTGGGATGACGGGCGACGCTCGGCGGGTTTACATCGACTGGCATGACCGACTTTCAATGGCGGCATGGATGGGGTCCGGGGATGACGAACAGAGTGTTCTTTCAAAACTTCGTGACCAATGCCTGAGATTGGCGCTGATCCTTCACCTGCTGGAAGCTGTTACGACCGGCACGGATGACACGGCAGCGGTCACAGCAGAAACAATGAAAAGTGCGATCCTCTTGGCGGAATGGTTCCGGGAACACCAGAGGGCTGTCTGGCAGCTGATTTCATCCACAACCACATCGGAACAGACGCCGTTGATCCGGCGGGTTGCTTCCGCCATCGTGGACCTGGCCGGGGAAATCAAGAACGGGGTACTGCCCACGGCGGCGATCACGGACAGGGTGAATACTGTTAAGGATGGGGCTTTCCATGTTGATCCGCGGGCAGCTGGCCGTGCCTGTTCAAAGTTGGGGTTGCCGGGTAAAAGAACCGGATCGGCTCGGATGATTTCCATTTCCGAAGATGCATTAAATCGACTGAGAGCAATCGGAAACGTCATTAATGTCACAAACGTCACAGAACCACCAACGACAAGCCTCTCCGCCCATGACGTTTCAAAATCGCCATGTCACAAACGTCACACCACAGACGGGGGCGATGCCCAAGGAAATGACATTAATGACATCACGAAAAATAACGTCACTGGCGAAAACGCCTGCGGTTACAGGCTGAATGACGTTAATGACGACAATGACGTTATTTTCACGGACATTCCAAAATCAACACATGGCGAATCTGAAACGGTATATGAGGAGGGGACTATATGATTACCCTCCTGACCGAGATCAAAGAACGCGACATTTCCTTATGGCTGGATGCCGGGGCTTTGAAATACAGAGCACCGACCGGCGCGATGGATGCCGGGATGCTTTCCAAGCTCAGACAGCACAAGACCGAGATCATCACCCATCTTTCGGCGGACTCGAAAACATGCCAGAATTGCAGGGCTTGTGCCTTCTGGCGCGGCAGCTACCAGTGCTTTGCAAGGGCATTGTTTGACGGCACACCTGGCGCGCCCGGGTCCGTATTACCGGAATCATGCGACCGATGGATGCCGAAAGACAAACCAAGCAAAGGAGACCAAGATGAACGCTCAACGCACAGTGCTCCAGAATTATGTTGATGAGTGGTAAAAGTGGACGGGTGGATGCGGCCACAGCGGCTTGAAATGCTGGGGACGTGGTCCGGTTTTGAAAGACCCTATCTGACTGGCGATGAGGTCAGGCAAAACCTGAATCATGGTCGGTTGTAATTAATTGAGGAGATTATGCCTGATAGCACGACAAAAACACGAGACAACAAAGGACGATGGCGAGCGGGTGCCAGCGGCAACCCAACCGGTCGGCCAGTATCGAATCCGGCCCGGCGGTTGCTTCTGGAGAAGTCAGAAGAGCTCGTTAACAAAGCGATAGAGAAGGCTCTTGACGGCGATGTCGGGGCTCTTAACGTCTGCCTTTCCCGGATTCTTCCGCAGTACCGGAACCATCAAGCCCCAGTCCATATTGACCTGTCCGCCGCGGATAATCTGGTGGAGATTGGTCGACGCATTGTTGAGGCGACGGCCAATGGCGAATGTCCGCCTGATGTGGCCGCCCAGCTTTTGCAGGGCATTGGGACCCTGGCGCGGGTCAGCGAGATTGAAGAACTAAAAGACCGCCTCTCGGCACTGGAGTCTGCAATCAACTACAAACGAGGGCCAAAATGAAACTCGAAAACAAAACATGCGAGAGCTATCGCCCTGAATAGCGGATAGTGACCGCATGAAGGAGACATTATGGAAATCAAAAAATCGACATACCAATCGCTGCCCCCAGTCCCCCGGGCCATTGCCGCTTATCTGGCAATCAACCGGGAAGATTATGCAGAGGCAGAAAAGCTGATTGGTACTTGCCCGAGGGGGCAAGGCGAAGGAAAGCCTTACCTTGGCATTGGGCAGGCACTGGATGTTTACAATCGAATGGCTGGAGACTTCATGATCCAACTGCAAAACAAGCTCCTGCAATATACAGAGGTTCTCGCTTTTTGTGAAGGCTGGCTGGCGGCCAGTGGGGACTTAAAAGAGGCCTCCTTTGTTGAGAGATGCATGACGCTCGACACTCTGCGCGGAGAGTCAAAACATTCGGCCGCTCAACTCGAAGCAGTGAAGGAGGCCAGCAGGGAATGGGCCGATCGGAACAGCATTCCACGGAAAATCTTTTCGGTGCCAATGGCGATCATAGACCTGGGGGAAAAGGCCGGCGATGTGACAGTTGATGAAGAAACGCTGAACATAATGCGGGAATTATTCCAGCAGGTTACGTTGACTTGGTGACCGGAATGTTAGATGTCCGAAATACGGCGGTTGTTTAGATGCGGCTGCTTGCAGCGGTCATTCTCACTTATACCAGGACGAAAGGACGAATTGATGAGTCAGAAACGCCTAACACCGAACCAGACCATCAGGGCCTTTTGCACGGAATGCCTGGGCCTGCCTCAATACAACAGATCCGAGATTGAACATTGCAAGGGCGATACCTGCGTCGGCGGTTGCGCTCTGTTCCCTTATCGCTTGGGAAAACGGATTCCAGTCAAGGTTTTTCGGAAGCTTTGTACTGAATGCATAAACGGGCAGTCGGCGCTTATCGCTGAATGCCCTTCGACAAAATGCAAGATCTTCCCTTATCGCATGGGTAAGAATCCAGCTAAGAAGGGACAGGGGGCCAGCGCGGAAATATTACAAAAGGCACGTGAGCAAGGGAAAATCCGTCAAAATGCAACGATCAGCATAGAGGCCATATCACCGTAAGACCGTTCCAATTTGTGTAGCAATTCATTCACGGCTGGGGCTATCCTGGCCGTTTGTTTAAGGAGACCTGAAGAAGACGCTCGAATGCAAACTCTCATTTTTCGGGATTTTGCACCCGGAGCTCCAGACAAAACCCCTGCTACCGATTTCAGAAGGCATTAGTTTCAAGCCCGTTTTTAATAAGGCGCGAATAACTTCAGAGCGCGAAAGTATCTGATTTCGAAAATGGAAATTGTCTGTTCGCTTCAGCGGCTCATGGGAACCGCCTTGTGCAGACCCTCATGCTATGTGTTGTGGGGCTGGGGAAAGAAATACCCCGGCTACCCGATTAGACGGTCTTTTCTTTCATGCCGTGATCCACTCTTTACAAAGAACTTCCGCCTGCTCCAGAACGGTTTGGGTTGCTTTTTCCTGTTTGTCGGGGGGATACCCGTATTTGCGCAAAATCCGCTTCACGATCACGCGGGTTTTAGAGGCTTTTTAAAAAAGAGAGCGATGTGACTATGTGAAAAAAAACAAGCAAACGCACTGAGAGGCGATTTAAGCGGAGTTTTTTATTAACCGCATATGAAGCGAGGTCTTTTTAATGCCAATTTTGACTAAATCTCCTTTTACCCCTCCAGCACCTCATGAATACTCGTCGCCACTTTGAAGTTAACTCCCAAGGCTTCAAAATGGGCCTTGCCACACGCAATTTTCCTGTTTTCCGCATCCCTTCGTTTGTCTGAATCGTAGGTGTTTTTGGTTTCCCGCACTATGTACAATTTTACGCCGTTTTCGGTCGCAATCGCCCAATCCGGATTATATGTGCCCAGCGGGGTTGGAATCTTAAACCATCGGGGCAGCTTGCAGAAAAATTTGACGTTCTCATTGGCGTCCAGTTTTTCCGCAACTTCCCGCTCTAATGCGGACTCATAGAGAAGGTAATCATAGGGCGTTCGGTCATCATTGCTCCGGATCTCATAGAGACGGTTTAAATATTCATCTATTTCCGGTTCTTCAAACAGGCGCATTTCATAATATTGACCCCGTATCTGTTCATATTTGATGCCGTCAATGACCATTTCATGAAGGGAACGGTTGATGAGGCGGGCGGTTTCCGTCATAAATGCCTGGGGGTTTACCGTAAATTCCTTCAGCCTTCCGGACTGTTTCAGGATTTCAACCAGTGTCGCACGGGTAAGCTCTGTTTCGCGCTGCAAATAAGCAAGAATATCCGGGAGGAACCGGTGAGTAATGACGGTTTCGGTTTTTGTTTCTAATACCTTTCCATCTTCAACGCCTGCATCTGTAATTTTCATTTCCGTTTTATCAATCAAAATTTTTACCGGCTGTATTTTTTCCATATTTTTAATTTTTTCAACAGCTCGGGCAATAAGATCGCTTGTTTCAAACTGAACACTGTAGCGGGTCTTCTTGTTGATTTTGTCCCAAAGGGCTTTGAAATCCTCATTGAGTTCGATCCGCTTGTTGTATTTGAGCGTTTTCCGATCTCTTTTGTTGACAATGCGGTTTTTGAAAATATGACGTTTCATTTCATCCACGATCACCGGTCGCATAACCTCATACTCCGGCGGCAATTCCAGCTTGAACCCCTCTTTTGCCGGATCGAATTTGTCCGTAATGTCCCCCAAAGCATTCAGATAGCCGTTTTCTTTCAGGGCGTTCCAGATAAGGCCGGATGTTTCCTGACCGAGTTTCTGCCCGGTTTTATCATCCACCATTTTGGCAAAAACGACTTTCTCAATGCGCCCGAATTTAATCTGACAATCTCTTTCAATGTCTTCCTGCAAGCCTCGGGCGTATTCTTCAAAGGATTCACTGGCAATCACCGTGAGCTTGTTGATGGTTTCATCAAACACCCGTTCGCCGTCCCGGTTCACCGGCAGGCGTAGGCCTCGCCCAAGCGTCTGGCGGCGTTCCCGCTCGGTCCCCATTTCCCGCAAGGAACAGATCTGAAAAATGTTCGGATTATCCCACCCTTCTTTCAATGCTGAATGGCTGAAGATAAACCGCAGGGGCACATCCATGGACAGCAGCCGCTCCTTATCCCGCATGATGAGTTCATAGGTTTCCTCATCCGCCTTGGTGGTTCCTCCGGTATCTTTCAAATTCACGATTTTCCCGGCTTTTTTATCCGCCGAAAAATAGCCGTCGTGGACTTCATCAACTGAAAAAGACAGCAGTCCTTTGTATAGCGTTTTTTCTGATATCTCCCGATATGCCTCCTCAAACCATTCAGCAATTTTCCCCTTTTGGGGATTGCCCTCTTCATCATACCAGCGATAATTGGCTACCCGATCAATGAAAAACAGGGACAACACCTTGATGCCCTTGTCCTGATATTTCTTTTCTTTTTTAAAATGTTCTTCGACAGACTGATATACTTGTTTTTTTAAAATTTCATCCCCCATGCCACCTTCTTCCTGTTTCACCTCAAGCACCTTGCCATTGGCGAATTCAACATGCTCAAGTCCGGGTTCCGCGCTGATATTGCTGACTATGTACCCGTCATATCCAGAACGGTTTGTCTGCTGGCTAATATCCGTGCCTTGTTTGAGGGTGATCGTTTTTTCTTTGGGGCCAGTTTTGGTGTCTTCGTGAATGGTCGCCTTGGCGTGGGGAATTTTGGCCTTTTTGGCGTATCCTATGCTGTCCAGCCGGATGAAGGTCTGATTAAAATTTTGGCCGGTGCGGACGGAATCCACTTCGATCTGTTTCACAAGCCGCATGTCATAGGCCCGGATGGGGTCCAGATTGTAAAGCAGATTATACGGGTTGATATGGGTGGCGGAATACCGGAGGCACAACAGCGGATTTAAGGTTTTGATGGCCTTTTGGGATTTTGGCGTATTATCCACACTTTGCGGTTCATCGATAATTACAATGGGATTGGTGGACCGGACATATTCGATGGGTCTGCGTCCGGACATTTTATCCTGTTCCTGATGAATGATATTGAGCTTTTTGCGCTGGTCATCTGTCAGTTTGGAATAATCGTCAACATCTCCGGCATCCTTCTGAAACGCCTGGATGTTGATAATCATAATCTGGATTTCATTCCCGGCAGCAAACTGGCGCACCTTGCTCAAGTCTTTGGAGTTGTAAACAAAATGATCAAAGGGGACATTATCAAACAGCCCTTTGAAGTGCTCGCCCATGATATTGATGGAAGACAACACCCCTTCCCGGATCGCCACAGACGGCACCACAATAATGAATTTATTAAACCCGAATTTGCGGTTGATCTCAAAAATGGTTCTCAAATAGACATAGGTCTTGCCGGTGCCGGTCTCCATTTCCACGGAAAAATTGGGGAATTTGTATATGTCGTCGGTTTCAGTCAGGAAGCGGGTTTTGGGAATATTGTTCCGTTCCTGAACCGCATGAAGGTTTTTAAGGAGTTGATCATCCGCTAACCCCAACTGATTGCCGACCCCGAGTTCATTAAACAGGTGCATCTGGCCCTGGGAGGCGGAGCTTATTTCAAAGGCGCTTTGTCTGGCCGGCATCCCTTCAAACAAATCCACCACCGAGGCAATCGCATCATGTTGATATTCCAGCGTGGCGTCGAATTTCAGCTTCATTTATGCTTCCTTTTTTCAACTTTTTTTTCAATAGCCTTCAATGTTTTGTCGTCTTCGAGCATTTCTTGTTCCGCTTCTATTGTGAGCCGATGCTGATCAAAAATTTTATATTGTTCAAGCGCCAGATTATCCGCCACTTCTTTGGCCACGGAAAGGATGGCTTCAAGGTTATAATGCCTGACGCAACGTTTGACGCGGCGTTTGCCTTCCTCGCGAACTATTAAGTATTCCTTAATAATTGCCGATTCCCGCAACTCGCCTTCCCCGTAAATATTTTTCAGATGGATATTGATATTGGCCGGAGTGGTTTGAAAAAGCTCGGCCATGCNNAATTTGACTCAGCCAGACCGTTTCATTTTCCAGCCTTACCTCAATCCGCTCTTTGCCATCAGGGGTGGTGTATAAAAGGAATTGGCTTTTAACCGGCATATGATTTTCAGGTTCTACATTATTCATGATCATTGGCGACATATCCTTAAATCATAGGGAATACATTCGGTTTCACAGTATAGGGACGAATGGCAATACGCCCGTTTTGGCAATACACCCTTTTTGAAATGTCCATACGCCCTTACGTCGAAATCGCTTCCAGTATCCGCAATTTCAATGATTCATCGTCCATTTCATCATGAATGACGGCGTCGATAATGTCCTGCAGCAATTCTTTTCCAATCCGTCCTGCAGCCACATGATAGCTGATGTTTTCCATTTCATGGATAAAACGGCCCGCGACAAACACATATCCGTTTAACAACAAAAACTGAGCACCCAATGAAATGGCTATCCGTTTATTCCCGTCCTCAAAACAGTGGAATTTATTGGCGCTGAAAAACAGATGCGTGAGTTTATCCAGAAATTCCGGGTAATAATCATCATTCTGAATATGGTAAAGCACGCTATCCAATCGGCCACG
>DIKO01000120.1:31393-31637 GCA_002423615.1 Desulfobacteraceae bacterium UBA5616 | reverse complement strand
TAACACTAATATGCGGAAACGGTTTTGTCAAAGTGTTTTGCCTGATTTCGCACAAGGTTCCCGTGTTTTACAATGGATTTTATTAGCTGTTTCGGATCCGCTTGTTCTGTATTGAGGCAGTTACTGACGTAACGAAAAAAGGAAGCAAGTCTTTACCCCAGGCGCACCCTCTGAAACCATAAAAGCCGTAACCATTTAAGATTACGGCTTTTAAATATGGATGGTGCCGAAGGCCGGACTTGAA
>DIKO01000120.1:7239-31328 GCA_002423615.1 Desulfobacteraceae bacterium UBA5616 | reverse complement strand
ATTACTGGGTTTTGGCGGGTTGACCCTGTTGTTTCTGAACAGGAGCCGGGGGCGCCGCTTTACCCGGAACGGTTTCCTCCACGGGTGGGGGCAATTCCGTCATGATGGAGTCCCCCTTGTGATTGGAGGACAAATAGGCAAGAAACAGGGACGTCACCATAAAAATGATGGCAATGGCCGTTGTTGCCTTTCCGAAAAACGTGCCTGCCCCGGAGCTGCCGAACAGNNCGCCGCCGAAGGCAGCTCCCATGTCCGCCCCTTTCCCTGTCTGCAGGAGAACAATCATGATCAGGGCGATACAGGCTGCTACATGAATGATAATCAGTAATATTGACATAGTTTGATGTTGTCTAGTGAAAGTGAATAATTTGGCTGAAGGTTTCGGCATCCAGACTGGCGCCGCCCACCAGAGCGCCNNTCAATATCCGGCATGGCCATCAGCTCTTTAATGTTGGCGGGTTTAACGCTTCCGCCGTACAAAATCCGGACGGCGCCGGAAAATTTTTCGCCATACAGCTTTTCTATCAGGTCCCGAAGGAACCTGTGTACTTCCTGTGCCTGGTTCTTACTCGCGGTTTTGCCCGTTCCAATGGCCCAGACCGGTTCATAGGCGATGATCAGTGCGCCCGGATCATTCAAAGATAGCCCTTTTAAACCGGATCGCAGTTGTTTGTCAAGCACAGAAAATGTTTCTTCAGCATCCCGTTGCTTTTCCGTTTCTCCGACGCAGAATACCGGAACAAGGTCGCTCGAAACGGCCGCCCTGATTTTTTTGTTCACCGTTTCATCGGTCTCGCCGAAGTATTGACGCCTCTCGGAATGCCCGATGATGACATGGCTGCAGCCCATGGATTTAATCATGGGCCCCGAAATTTCGCCGGTGTAGGCGCCTTCATTTTCCCAGAACAGGTTCTGGGCTCCCAGGGCCACCCGGGTTCCGGCCACTACGCTGTAAACCGCGGACAAGGCGGTGAAGGCAGGGGCGATCATGATGTCCACATCGATGACATCGGAAATCAGTTCAACAAGCCTTTTTGCGGTTTGAGCGGCTTCCTCTCCGGTTTTATACATCTTCCAGTTTCCGGAAATGAGCTGTATCCTTGGCATGACTTTATCCTCCGGCGTTTATGTGTCACCCCTAAAGCTGGGATCCGATCAGGGCTGCAAGATCCACCATCCTGTTGGAATATGCCCATTCATTATCGTACCAGGAAAGAACTTTCACCAAATCGCCGATGACGTAGGTGTTGGGGCCGTCAACGATGGAGGATAATTTGCAGCCGTTGTAATCCGTCGACACCAGGGGTTCGTCGCTGTACCCCAGAATGCCGGCAAGAGACTCTTCCGAAGCGGTCTTCAGGGCCTGATTGACGTCGGAAACCGTAACGCCGGATTTGCTCACACTGACCACCAGGTCGACCAGCGACACATTGGGCGTGGGCACCCGCACGGCCAGGCCGTTGAGTTTGTTTTCGAGTTCCGGCAGCACCAGGGCAACGGCTTTTGCAGCGCCCGTGGTGGTGGGGATCATGTTCAGGGCCGCGGCCCTTGCCCTTCGAAGGTCTTTGTGGGGAAAATCCAGAAGGCGCTGGTCACCGGTGTAGGAGTGAATGGTGGTCATCAACCCCGACCGGATGCCGAAATTTTCAAGCAGCACCTTGGCCACGGGAGCGAGGCAGTTGGTGGTGCAGGAGGCATTTGAAATGATATGATGATTTCTGGGATCGTACTGGCTGGAATTGACCCCCATGACGATGGTGATATCGGGGTCTTTGGCCGGAGCCGAGATGATGACTTTACGGGCGCCGGCGGTCAGGTGTTTGGCGGCATTTTGAAAGTCCCTGAACAGGCCGGTGCATTCTGCAACGATATCCACCCCGAGATGCTGCCAGGGTATTTTTTCCGGTTCTTTCACCGTGGTGACGGCGATGGATTTTCCGCCAACCTCAATGGCATCGTCCCTGAAGGAAACGGTTTGCTTCAGGGTGCCGTGGACGGAATCATGCTTCAAAAGATGTGCGATGGTCCCGGGATCTGAAAGATCGTTGATCGCGACAATGTCGATGTCGGGATGATCCAGGGCGGCCCTGAAGACCAGACGCCCGATTCTTCCAAATCCATTTATGCCGACCTTTATCTTCATAAAACCTCCTTGATCATAAGACGCCTTCTGGTTCAGGCATCCCGCTTGTTGCCTTTTAATATGCCGCTTGCCAGGGAGATGCTTCTTTTCCCGAAGGTTTCGACACTCGCGGAAAGCTCGGTCAGGTCCATTTTTTCCCTCAGGTCAATGGCCTTGAACAAAACCGGCAGATTGACGCCGGAAATCACTTCGATGTGGCCTTCCTCCAGAAAAGAATAACTCAGATTGGACGGTGTCCCGCCGAACATGTCCGTCATAATCAGGACGCCTTTTCCCCTGTCCACCTGCTTGATCCCTTCCGCGATTTTATTGCGGAGGTTGTCGGCGTTTTCCTTGATATTGACGGTGACGGCCTTGACGAATTCCGTTTTATCCCCGACAATTGAAGTCACTGCCTCTATGAGCGCTTCCCCCAGTTTTTCATGGGTGACGATTACGATGCCTATCATTGAACTCCCTTTGAGATTTTTCCGGTATTGGATCTCGCTGAAGCCAATAGACGATATCCTGCGAAAAGTAAATACAAATTTATGCTATTGTTATCAAAACATATTCGATGTGAAAGACGCGGGCGCGGATAATCTCCGGATATCACGATGGGTCAGAATGACCTCTTTTCCTTTTTGGTGAATATGATCCCGGATCCGGACGGCGATAGCCACGGACCTGTGCTGACCTCCGGTGCATCCCACGCCGATGGTCAGGTTCGCTTTTCCTTCCCTTTCATACAGAGGTATGAGAAATTCTAATAAATCTAAATATTTATCTAAAAAAAGGCGGGCGGTACCATCGGCCAGAACATAGTCCGCGACGGCCTTGTTTTCACCGGTCAGGTCTTTTAGATCAGGGTCAAAGTAGGGGTTGATGAGAAAGCGCACATCCATGATTATATCGGCATTCAGCGGAATGCCGTTTTTATAACCGAAAGACAGAATATGGATTCTCATGGATGCGCAGTTGCGGCTTTCTCTGGCGATATCGAGGATCTTGGATTTTAATTGATGAACATTATAATGCGATGTGTCGATGATCGTGTCGGCCTCGTTTTTTAAATCCGCCAGAAGCGCTTTCTCGGAACGGATGGCCTGGGTCAGATTCTTCCCGTGGATCAGCGGGTGCTGCCGGCGGGTTTCGCTGTAACGCTTGATCAGGACATCCTCGTCGGCTTCCAGAAACAGGACATTGAAACGATATCCGGTTTCCCTGATGGTTTTGAAAATCGACGGGTATTTGGATAAAAACCCTTTTTCCCGGAGGTCCATGACAAAGGCGAGTCCGGCGTACTCCGGGTTGCTCTCCACGGGCATTTCCAGAAATTTGGGGAGCAGGTCTACGGGCATGTTGTCCACACAGTAAAAGCCGGCATCTTCAAATGCCGCGATGGCGGTGCTTTTCCCGGAACCCGACATGCCCGTAATGACTGTTATCTGAATATTCTTCACGTTCATCGGGCCGTCTATTTAGAACTCCTCGTCCTTTTCCCTGATGATGGAATAGAGTTCCTCCCGATTTTTTGCCTTGATTAATTTGTCTTTAAAAAGGTCGTTTTTGAGAATCCGCGAAATCCGGGCCAGCAGTTTAAGATGCAATCCCGTTGAACTTTCCGGGGTCACCAGGAGAAAGAAAATATGGGTGGGACGGCCATCCATGGATTCAAAATCAACGCCTTTCCGGCTCAGCCCGAAACCCAGAATGAGGTTTTCAAGATCTCTGAGTTTACCATGGGGAATTCCGATGCCGCCTCCGATGCCCGTGCTGCCCAGCCGTTCCCTTTCCATCAATACTTTGACGAGATAATCCGGGCTGACATTTGCTCTGGCTGCCAGGGGGACTGCCATCTCCTGCAAAATGCCTTTTTTGTCGTCGGATTTCAGGTCGTCCAGAATCGCATCCATCTGTAAAACATCTATGATTTTCATAACTTCTTCACCGGCATCAGAGTTTAAGCGGAATGCCTTTTCGACTCCTCACAGGCCAGCCTCCATCAAGGTCAGATGCTGGGCTCGATCAATCCGAAACCGCCGTTTTTACGCCGGTAAAGGACATTGACCTGGTCTGTTCTGGAGTTGGTAAAAACCAGAAAATTATCCGTAACCAGTCCCATCTGCATGATGGCTTCATCTACATCCATGGGTTTATATTCAATATTTTTAACGGTCAGATTTTCAGAGGAACCGTCCTCGGTCAGTAATGCGTCGTCAACTCCCGGAGCCATGGCCCGCGAGGGTGGGGCATTTCTTTTTTCCCGCTTTTTCTGCTTGCCTTTCTTGATCTGTTTCTCAAGTTTGTCCAGGGTTATGTCGATGGCCGAATACATGTCATTGGTTTCTTCCTTGCCGATGATGTTCAGACGGTCGCCGACGATGTTGATTTCGGCGATATGCCTGAATTTTTCAACGGTCAGGACGACATTCGCCTCTGCGGGATTGTATAGGTATTTGTCCAACCGGTTCAGTTTTTCTTTCACATAATCCTTCAGGTTGTCGGACGAATCAAGGTTTTTGAATGTAACGGATGTCTGCATACAATCCTCCCTAAAATTGTTTGCGTTTGCTGGACGGCAAAATTCTCATGAACTCGCGATATTTTGCCACGGTTCGACGCGCGATATTGATGTTGAGATCCTCCTTCAGAATTTGAGATAGTTTTTCATCGCTGTAAGGTTTTTTAGGATTTTCACCCTCGATCAACTGCCGGATTTTATCCTGAACGCTGGCCGAGGAAACGGATTCTCCGCCATAGCTTCTGATGGAGCTGTTGAAAAAATATTTCAATTCAAATATTCCCTGGGGGGTATGCACGTATTTGTTGGTGGTCACCCTGCTGATGGTGGACTCGTGCATGTCGATATCCTCGGCAACATCCCTAAGCACCATGGGTTTTAAGTGGGAAACCCCGTTTTCGAAAAATTCCCGCTGAAATTTCAGAATGCTTTCCATGACTTTATAAATGGTTTTCTGCCGCTGGTGGATGCTCCGGATCAGCCATGCCGCGGAACGGATTTTTTCCTGCAGGTAATCCTTGACATTGGCCTGGACGGCGCCGTCCTGCTTGACGGCGTTTTTATAAAAAGAATTCAACTGGAGCCTGGGCATGCCGTCTTCATTTAAAGTGATCACAAACTCGTCTTCAAACTTGAAAACGTAGATGTCCGGGGTGATGTAATGGGGTTCTTCGTCGCTGAAGGCCCTCCCGGGCTTGGGTTCAAGGCCCTTGATGATGTTGACGGTTTTGAGCAGCTCGTCAATGCCGATACCCAGGGATTTGGCGATGACTTTGTAATTTTTGTTCTCAAGATGATTTAAATGGTGTTTGATGATTTCGACGACAATGGTATTGCCCAGATTGAAAAAATCGGCCTGGATCAGGAGGCATTCCTTCAGGTTTCTGGCGCAAACGCCGACAGGATCAAAAGTCTGCATCAGTGCCAGAACTTCGGCCGCTTTTTCCGGGGTCGCATCGGCGGTGGCCGCCAGCTCCTCCAGGGTCATCTCCAGGTAACCGTCATCGTTTAAATTGCCGACGATGATGCTGCCGATTTTTTCATCCTCCGGCCCGGGGTGGGTCATCAGCAGCTGCCAGAGCAGATGGTCCTTCAGGGATTCTTTTTTGGAAATAAAGGATTCATAACTGGGGAGTTCTCTTTTTTCAGCTTCAAAGGTCGCTTTTCCCGTTGAGCTGTATTCGTCCAGATAATTGCTCCAGTCAACATGGTCTTCCTGAATGGTTTCGCCGATGGACACTTCATCCGTTTCCGGGGCTGCCGAAGACTCGGGGGAATTTCCCGTGATTTCAAGGCTTGCGGTCTTGTCGTCCAGGGTTTCAAGGGTTTCTTCAAGGGCTGGATTTTGTTCGAGTTCCTGAATAACGGTATCCATCAGCTCCAGCCGGGACATCTGGAGTAGCTTGATGGCCATCTGCAACTGGGGCGTCATAACCAGTTGCTGGGTTAATTTAAGTTGCTGTCTGAGTCCTAATGACATGGCTATAGGCTGAACCCGTTTCCCAGATAAATTCGTTTTGCCGTTTCGCTGGAAGCGATTTGTTGCGGCGTCCCGGATTCGATGATTTTTCCTTCATTAAGTATATACGCTTTGTCGCAGACTTCAAGGGTTTCCCGCACATTATGGTCTGAAATCAAAACCCCGATGCCCCTGTTTTTAAGATGAACGATAATTTCCTTGATATCGATGACCGCCAGGGGATCGATGCCGGCAAAAGGTTCGTCCAGCAGGATAAAAGACGGGTTGGTGGCCAGGGCGCGGGATATTTCAAGCCGGCGTCTCTCCCCTCCGGAAAGGAGCATGGCTTTCCGGCCGGACAAATGCCGGATGCCCAGTTCGTCCAGGAGTTTTCCCGCACGGTCTTCCAGGTCCGTTCCCGGAAGGTCGAGGGCCTCTAAGATCGCCAGAACGTTTTCCCTGACCGAAAGCTTTTTAAATACCGATGTTTCCTGGGGCAGGTAGCCCAGTCCTTTCCTCGCACGCTGGTACATGGGAAAGCCCGCAATGTTTTCATCGTCTAAAAGGACCCGTCCGGTATCGGGCTTGATCATACCCACGGTCATATAAAAGGTCGTGGTTTTACCCGCGCCGTTGGGGCCCAGAAGCCCCACCACCATGCCGCTCTGAGTGGAAAGGGAGACTTCATCGACCACCCTTTTGCCTTGATAGGTTTTGACCAGGTTTTCCAGCGATAGGGTCGTCATGCTATTTCTTGACTCCGGATTCCGGCTTTTCTTTCTGGTAAAAAACCGCCTCGACCTGTTTCTTGCCCAGGCCTTCCAGTTTGAAGGTCCCGTCTTTTCGGTTCAGGGTGATTTTTTCTCCGGTAATAAAGTCATTTTCCATGGAAATTCTGGAATTTTCACCGGAGAGGGTTAGGGTGTCTTCATCCGGAATGTATAATGCTTCTTCGGTGATTGCAACCTTGTCTTCAAGTATAATTTTAACGTTTCCCCTGGCAACGATGTCCTGAACGGATTTCTCGCTGAAGGAGGGTTCCTTTTCGTTCATGATGCCGGGTTTGAATCTGATTTTAATCCAGTCGGCATGAATTTCGGTATCATCTTCAATGGTGACGGTGACGTTCCCCGTGAATTCGGTAAAGCGGGCCTTGCTGTCCACAAGGGCCTGATCGGTGACAATGCGGATGCTCTGGATCTTTGAGGCCTTGTCCTGGGCCTGAACAACCCGGGGCAGGAACGGATGGTTCAGAAGCATCAGGGCGACGAAAACAAACACCTTGGTATAATTACATTTCCGGCTTTTCATTCAGGATTCCTTTGACATGTCCCTCCAGGATCGTTTGGTTTTTGGCCAGATCCAGTTTCAGCCGGTCTGCCGTCAGCGAAAACGAGTCTCCTGAAACAGTAACCGGCGTTTGGGTGAAAATGGTTCGGTTTTCATGTTTATAGTTCAATGCCTGGGTTTTCAGGCTGTATCCCTGGTTTTTCATGACGACGTTGCCCGTGATTTCAATATCGTATGAATCGGTGGCCAAAACAGCCCGGTCTGCTTTCAACAGGGCTGTTTCATCGTTTTTTAGAAAATAGGTGATGGAAAGATCCTTTAAAACGGCTTTTTTCTCCTCATTGATATATTCCGCGGAACCGGCTTCCAGTTCCCATTCGGTTATCCCGTTTCGTGTGGCCGTATGCTGGACCTTCCCGATGGAGAGCCCCGGTTTTCGGATTACGGCAAGACCGGTTTCAATGGCCTGGTCAAGTATGGACCGTGAACTGTAAAATTTCCAGAAAACAAAGCCCGACGCGGCGACAATGGCCAGTAGCAGCGCCCATCTTAACCTGCCGAAAAAATGCTCTTTAAAAAAAATCATGATTCAAAACGCTTTATCACTCCGGGCCAGAGGCCTTTTGCCTTGAGTATGGCGTCGCAGATTTCTCTGACCGCGCCCCGGCCTCCTTTTGCCTGCGTTACGATGGCGGCCGAGGACTTAACCGCTTCATGGGCGTCCGAAACCGCTATGGGAACACCCACCCGGTTGAGGACGGGCAGATCCGGGAGATCGTCGCCCATGTAGGCGATGTTCTCCGCCGGAATCCCGGTTTGCTCCAAAACCCGCCCAAAGGCGGCTGCCTTATCATCAACTCCTTGAAATAACAATTTAATTCCTATATTTTGGCAGCGATGCAAAAGCGCTTTGGACGATCTACCGGTAATAATTCCCACCCTGACGCCGCATTCCGCAAGAAGCCGGATGCCCAGTCCGTCTTTAACGTCAAATTCCTTGATCTCTCCGCCGGCGTCATCGTAAATGACCTTGCCGTCGGTGAGAACGCCGTCCACATCAAGGAGCAGCAGCTCGATCGGGGTTAACGTGTTAATGGTTCTTCCGCTTTCCAAAATAGTGTGTGGCCATCAGGTTCGGCCTGACCGGGCCGCCTGTCGGATGTTGATCAGGGTCTGTAACAATTCCTCCAGGTCGTCCAGCTTCAGGGAATTGGGGCCGTCGCAAAGGGCCTTGTCCGGATCGAAGTGGCATTCCATGAAAACCCCGTCGGCGCCGGCGGCAACTGCAGCCCTGGCCAGAACCGGGGCGAATTCACGCTGTCCGCCGGACCGGTTTCCTTTGCCGCCGGGCAACTGAATGCTGTGGGTGGCGTCAAAGATGACCGGATGGCCCATGCCCTTCATGATGCTCAGGCCGCGGAAATCAACGATCAGGTTGTTGTAGCCGAACATGGTGCCCCGCTCGGTCAACAATATGCGATGGTTTCCCGTTGATTCTATTTTCCGGACAACGTTGGCCATGTCCCACGGCGCCAGAAACTGGCCCTTCTTGATGTTGACCGGTTTTCCGGTTTCTGCGGCCGCGATCAGAAGATCGGTCTGGCGGCAGAGAAGGGCGGGGATCTGAAGGACATCCAGAATATTCGCCGCAGCGGGAATTTCGCTGATGTCGTGAACATCGGACAGTACGGGGATACCGAGTTCGGATTTGATTCTTTCAAGGATGGACAGGCCGTCCGCCAGCCCCGGACCCCGAAAGGAATCGATGGCCGTACGGTTCGCCTTGTCATATGAGGCTTTGAAAATAAAAGGAATTTTCAATGCCCCGGTCAGATCCTTCAGATAGGATGCAATGCGCCGGGTGGTGGTGAAATCCTCGATCACACAGGGACCCGCGATCAATGCCAGGGGGTGCTGTTCGCCGATCCGGATGTGGTCTATGACGACCGGGTTTCCCATATTGAATCCATTTTCAGCCTTATTGCCGGTTTATGAACGCCGGCAGGAAGGGTGTTATGCGCATTCTCTGCCGCCGGCATGGTTTATTGTCCGAAAGACCGGCGCTTCGCCGGGCTTTAAGGGCTCATTTACCGTGGGCAGGTAGAAAAGTCAAGAAACGAAAACTTGCCTTGATTAGCCGCGGCAATGCTGATAAGAAGTTTAATTTAATTTGGAATAAACGATAACTAGAGGTGCTGCAAATTGGGTGAAAAATTTAAATCAAAGTCCTGGCTGATCGGGGTGTTCGCTGCGATCATCATGCTGTCCATCGGGTGGTACCTGGTGGACCGGATGGAGGGAAAGATCCCGTCGGTGGCCGTGAACCCGTCCATCGTCAGCCTGGGAAGGTCTCAGAAAGTGAATTTCACGGTTTCAGATGCCAAAAGCGGCGTCCGGAAAATAGAAATCGGTATTGTCCAGGGCGAAAAGGAAAACACACTTTTCGATAAGTCCTTTTCCTCCCGGGGGTTCGGCAGGGGAGGGGATCATAAACGGGAAATCATCGACCTTTTGATCGAACCCGAGAAACTCGGTCTGGCCGAAGGCCGGGCCGTTCTCCGCATCACCGCCTGGGACCATTCCCTGAGGGGGTGGTGGAAGGGGAATAAAACCCAGGTTGAAAAACCCCTTATGGTCGACTTTAAGCCCCCGCGGACCGAAGTGCTGACGACGATGCACAACGTCAATCAGGGCGGCACCGGGCTGGTGATCTATAAGCTCTCCGAAACCTGTTCCAGAGACGGGGTCATGGTCGGAGAGCATTTCTATCCCGGTCATTCGGGGCTTTTCGACGACGACGGCATCCATGCGGCGTTCTTCGCCCTGGAGCACACTCAGGGGCCTGAAACGAAACTTGTCGTATTATCCACGGACAGGGCGGGGAACACGAGTCGTACGGGATTCCCCAACGCCATTCGGCGAAAAGCGTTTAAAAAAGACAGCCTTCCGATCTCCGACGGGTTTCTGGACGGGAAGATGCCTGAATTCAAACTGGATGCTCCGGAAAACAAGCCCCTTACGAATCTGGAAAAATACCTTATTGTCAACCGGGATGTCCGGAAGGAGAATTTCAAGGAAATCGTGCGGGTGACCGCTGAAACGGAAAACACCCTGTACTGGGAGGGTGATTTTTTGAGATTGCCCAATTCGGCGCCCCGGGCGGGTTTCGCCGATTTTCGGGAGTATTTTTACAACGGTGCAAAAATCGACGAACAGACGCACATGGGGGTTGACCTGGCATCCCTGCAACAGTCACCCGTGCCGGCCGCCAATGCCGGGAAGGTTGTTTTCACCGATAACCTGGGCATTTACGGCAATTCCGTTCTGCTGGATCATGGATTCGGGCTGTTCAGCATGTATTCCCATTTAAGCCATATCAGCGTTGATCCGGGTCAGATGGTGGCCAGGGGCGAGGTCGTGGGAAAAACGGGCACCACGGGTCTGGCCGGAGGAGACCACCTTCATTTCAGCATCCTGGTCCATGACACGTTTGTAAATCCCATCGAGTGGTGGGATGCGCACTGGATCAGGGACAACATCACCGCAAAGATCCGGGAAGTGAAGTCCGTTTTGAATGAAAATGCCGGGGAGGCATCATCGGGTGAGGAAGCCGGAAGATGAAGAAATATAAAGTTCAGAAAACCTATCGGGAAATCAACGAAAAGATCAGGTCCGGTAAAGTCGTGGTGGTCACGGCGGAAGAAATGATCGGCATCGTGAAGGAAAACGGCGCGGTCGCCGCAGCCGGGCAAGTCGATGTGGTCACCACCGGGACATTCGCCCCCATGTGTTCATCCGGGGCTTTCATCAATTTCGGTCACTCCGCCCCGGGCATCAAGGCATCGAAAGTCTGGCTCAACAAAGTCCCGGCCTATGGCGGCATTGCAGCGGTCGACTGTTACATAGGCGCTACCGAGTCCTGCGAGGATGACCCCTTAAACAAGGTCTATCCCGGGGAATTCAACTACGGGGGAGGACATGTCATCCAGGACCTGGTCGCCGGGAAAAAAGTTTATCTGAAGGCCATGGCCTACGGGACGGATTGCTACCCGAGAAAATTTCTGGAAAAAGAAATATCCCTGAAATCATTGCCCAACGCCATATTGTGCAATCCCCGGAACGGGTACCAGAACTACAACTGCGCGGTCAACATGACCAACAAGACCATCTACACCTATATGGGGGTTTTAAAGCCCAAATGCGGCAATGCCAACTACTGTTCCGCCGGCCAGTTGAGTCCGCTGTTCAACGACCCCTTTTACAGGACGATCGGCATTGGAACACGGATTTTTCTCGGGGGCGCCGCTGGATACGTGACCTTTCCGGGAACCCAGCACAACCCGGGCGCGGAGAGAACTCCCCGGGGGGTGCCGGTGAGGCCTTCCGGGACCCTGTTCACCATGGGGGATTTAAAGGAAATGAGTCCGGAATGGCTGGTGGGGGTGAGTCTTCTCGGGTATGGGTGTTCCCTTGCCGTGGGGCTGGGCATCCCCATCCCCATATTAAATGAAGAAATGGCCCAATACACGGCGGTTTCGGATGAAGATCTGTTTACCCAGATCATCGATTACGGGAACGATTACCCCGGCGGCGTATCCAAGAGCCTGGGCCAGGTCAGTTATGCCGAACTGAAAAGCGGGACGATCCAACTGAAGGGGAAAACCGTCAAGACCGTTCCCCTTTCCAGCGTGGTCAAGGCCAGGGAGATTGCCGGGATATTGAAGCAGTGGATAGGAAAAGGCGATTTTTTGCTGGGCGAACCCCAGTCGACCCTGCCGTCCTGAGGATGAACCCGGACAACCGCGAACCTTTATGCCATGACCGAACTGATCAGAACTTTTATCGCCGTTGAATTGCCCGAAAATATTCGAAGCGCAATTTTACAACCCCGGAACCGGCTGCAGGCCGGCTTAAGCGGCATCCGATGGGTGGCGCCGGAAAACCTGCACCTGACCCTTCATTTTCTGGGGGACATCGGCCCGGAAGATGTCGCCCGCGTGAGCGCGGCGTTATCGGCTGCGGTCAGCGGAATGCCGGTATTCTCGGTGTGTGCCAGAGGTATCGGCGCATTTCCATCGATGTCCCGGCCACGGGTCCTGTGGATCGGTCTGGGGGGGGACGTCAAAAACCTGGGGGAAATTTACCGGCGGATCGGCGAGCATCTGGAAGCAATGGGGCTTCTGAAGGAAAAACGAGATTTTACGGGTCACCTCACCATCGGGAGAATGAAGGAAAAGATCGATCCGGCGCAGCTGGTGAAGTTCATCAAAGGCGTCAGGGACTTTGAAACCGAACCTTTTCCCGTTGACCGGGTCACGCTTTTCAGGAGTGAAGTGAAGCCCCATGGACCGGTTTACACCGCGCTTGATGATGCTTTTCTGATGTCTACGACCCTATCCCGTTAACCGCGAACACGCCTTTTGGAGGACGAAATGAACAGTGCACCGGAAAAAGAAAAAGCCGTGGAAACGGCGATCACGCAGATCGAACGCCAGTTTGGCAAAGGCTCCATCATGAAACTGGGAAGTCAGAAAATTCTGGATATTCCCGCTATTTCAACGGGATCCCTGGCCCTGGACAAAGCCCTGGGTATCGGCGGAATCCCCCGGGGAAGGGTTACGGAAATTTATGGTCCGGAATCTTCCGGTAAAACGACCCTTGCCCTTCATGCGGTCGCCGAGGTCCAGAGGCACGGAGGCATTGCGGCCTTTATTGACGCCGAGCATGCCCTGGATACGGTGTATGCCAGAAAATTGGGGGTCAACTGCGACGAACTGCTGGTGTCCCAGCCGGATACCGGGGAACAGGCCCTCGAAATCACCGAAATGCTCGTCCGAAGCGGGGCCATCGATGTGATCATTATCGATTCGGTGGCGGCCCTGGTTCCCCGCGCGGAAATCGAGGGCGAGATGGGGGACAGCCATATGGGGCTCCAGGCCCGGCTGATGTCCCAGGCCCTGCGGAAACTCACCGGAACCATCAGCAAGACCATGACGGCGGTGATTTTCATCAATCAGATCCGGATGAAGATCGGCGTGGTCTTCGGCAACCCGGAAACCACCACCGGCGGCAATGCATTGAAATTCTACGCTTCCGTGCGTCTGGACATCCGCCGCACCGGATCCATCAAGGAGGGCCAGGACGTGGTCGGCAACCGGACAAAGGTCAGGGTGGTGAAGAACAAGATGGCGCCCCCCTTCCAGGAAGCGGAATTCGACATTCTTTACGGGGAGGGGATATCCCGTACGGGAGATCTTCTGGATGTGGGCGTCACGGTCGGCGTTATCGAAAAAAGCGGATCATGGTATTCCTACGGGAGCGAGCGGATCGGCCAGGGACGCAATAACGTGAAAGCTTTTTTCCAGGACCATCCGGACATGCTGGATGAGATTTCACTGAAAGTCAGGGATGCCATGGGTCTGGTCTTGAAACCGGAAGCCCAGGCTTCGGGCGCCGGGATGTGAATCCCGGCCTACACCAGGCGCTTGGATTTATGCAGGCCGGGTTCCTTGCCCGGCATTACGGATGAACGGAGTTTTTATGACGGGCGACGACATCAGAGACCGGTTTCTGGACTATTTTAAGCTAAAGGATCATCAGGTGGTGAGAAGTTCTTCCCTGGTGCCCCGGGACGATCCCACCCTCCTGTTTACCAACGCCGGGATGGTGCAGTTCAAGCGGGTGTTCATCGGCGAAGAAAGAAAAGCGTATTTCCGGGCCGCGACATCGCAGAAATGCGTGCGGGCCGGGGGTAAGCACAACGACCTGGACAATGTGGGATATACGGCCAGGCATCATACGTTTTTCGAAATGCTCGGCAATTTTTCCTTTGGGGACTATTTCAAGGAAAAAGCCATTGAATACGCCTGGGATCTTCTCATCACCGGTTATGGCCTGCCCGCGGACAAGCTGTGGGTATCCGTCTACCTGGACGACGACGAGGCCTATGACATCTGGCACGACCGCATGGGAGTGTCCTCGGAAAGACTGATCCGGCTGGGTGAAAAAGACAATTTCTGGTCCATGGGGGACACCGGTCCCTGCGGCCCCTGTTCCGAAATCCTGATCGACAGGGGTGAGGCATTCGGCTGTCACCGTCCGGATTGCAGGGCAGGGTGTGACTGCGACCGGTACCTGGAAATCTGGAATCTCGTTTTCATGCAGTTCAACCGGGACGCGTCCGGCCGCATGACCCCGCTGCCCAAACCCAGCATCGATACGGGGATGGGGCTCGAGCGCATTGCCTCCATCGTTCAGAACACGCCGAACAATTACGAAACCGATCTGATATTTCCCATTATCCGGAAGGTTGAAGCCCTTTCCGGCATGGCCTACGGCGCCTCGGCGGAATCCGACATCGCCATGAAAGTCATTGCCGATCACAGCCGGTCCGCGGCTTTTCTCATCGGAGACGGGGTTCTGCCGTCCAATGAAGGACGGGGGTATGTGCTCAGACGCATCATGCGCAGGGCCATCCGGTACGGCCGCAATATCGGCCTTTCCGGTCCCTTTCTCCACGATACCGCGGGCAGTGTCATGGATATCATGAAAAAAGCCTATCCGGAGCTTGCCGAAAACCGCGCATTTATCGAAAATGTCATCCGGAATGAAGAAGCCCGGTTTTCCGAAACCCTGGATAACGGTCTTAAATTGTTGAACGAGAGCCTGTCCGAACTTTCAGCCCGGGGCAAAACCGAGGTGCCGGGGGAAATTATTTTCAAACTTTACGACACCTATGGATTTCCCACGGACATCGTCAAGGACGTGCTGCGGGATAAGAACATGACCCTGGACATCGCGGGTTTCAACGCCGCCATGGACACCCAGCGGGAACAGTCCAGATCCGTCACGGTTTTTTCCGCCATGAGCGATGCCTACAAGAGTCTTACCGCCAGGGGTGTGAAACCCGTGTTCGTGGGGTATGAGACCCTTTCCGCAACCGGGAAGGTTCTGCTCCTGGTGCGGGACGGAAAGGAAGTCGACACTGCCGGCCCCGGAGATATCATCGAACTGGTGACGGACAGGACCCCTTTTTACGGCGAGTCCGGCGGGCAGGTGGGGGACCGGGGCCGCATTTCCGGGAAGGATATGGAAATCGCCGTCGACAACACCCTTAAAGATCCCACCGGGATGATCATTCACCACTGCCGGGTGGTTTCCGGAACGGTCAGGACCCATGATCCGGTGACTCTGACCGTGGACAAGACCAACCGGGACGCCGTTGCCCGCAATCACACGGCCACTCATATTCTCCATGCGGTCTTGCGTCAGGTGCTGGGGGACCATGTGAAACAGTCCGGGTCCATGGTGGGGCCGGACCGGCTCCGGTTTGATTTTACCCATTTCTCCCAGGTGGACGGGGATACCCTGAACCGGATCGAAACCCTCGTCAATGACCGTGTCCGGGAAAATGCCGCGGTCTCGCTCGACGAAATGGAAGTTGAAGAAGCCTTCAAGTCCGGGGCCACGGCCCTTTTCGAGGAGAAGTACGGGGACCGGGTCCGGGTGATCTCCGTGTCCGACTTTTCCAAAGAGCTTTGCGGCGGCACCCATACGGCCCGGACCGGGGATGTGGGATTGTTCAAGATCCTCGCCGAAACGAGCGTTGCGGCCGGAATCCGGCGCATCGAGGCACTGACCGGGGATGCCGCTGTATCCCATGTTCAGCGAAATTCGGAAATCCTCCAGAAAGCCGCACTTCTGCTCAGGGAAAGGCCCGAGACCCTGGTGCAGCGGCTCGAGAAACTCCTGTCCGATCAGAAAAAGCTTGAAAAGGAAGTAGAACAGATGAAGACTTCCATGGCGGCGAAATCGGCGGAAAACACGGACGGGGATATCCGTGAAATCAACGGGATCAAGGTGATCGTCAAAAAGGTCGTTGTTGATAAACCCAATATGCTCCGGGACCTGGCCGATCGTTTCAGGGACAGGATCCAGTCCGGTGTGGTGGTCCTGGGCAGCGTTTCAGGGGAGAAGGTGCTGCTCATCGCAAGTGTCACCAAGGACCTGGTGGGCCGGTATCATGCCGGGGAAATCGTCAAACTGCTGGCGGAAAAGGTCGGCGGCGGCGGGGGCGGCAGGCCGGACATGGCCCAGGCCGGCGGCACCCAGCCTGAAAATCTCGACAGCGCCCTCGAAAGTGCGTATGAGATAATAGGCTATAGTCTATAGCCTGCCCTTCATCACCTCGATCATGGTGAATGCTTTTCCGGTAACCCCTTCCTCGATTTTTTTCTGCAGAAAGCACACGGCGTCCATGGTGCCTTTGGCATAAATGGCCCTGCCGTTGACGTTGTGGGTGAACTCGAATTTTACGGTGCCGTCTTCGGAGACAAGGGTGTAGGTGTGCCATGCGTGGCCGGGCAGATGTTCCCGGGGCACCCCCCAGGATTTTTCCTGGGTTTCGGGGTCCCGTTCCTTTTGGATCCGGTCGACGGAAAAGGGAACCCCCATGCCGTTGAAGTATTTCACCATGGCCACGGCCGTGCCGCTGGTGTCCGCCTTGCCCTTCTGATGGCTTTCCCTGACGCTCAAGGAATACCCCCGAAACAGATCCTGAAAATTGTCGGCCGCGAATTCCATCATGGCCTGCAGGCCCACGATCTGCTTGGCCATGTTCGGGGCGATGACGGCGGGAATCCCGGAGGCCGCCACCGTGGACAACAACAGCTCCCGGTCTCCGCCGGTGGTGCCCATGACAAAGGGAAGGTTTTTTTCACAGTAATACCGGGCATTGGCGTTTACCGCCGATGGATGCGTGTAATCCACGCTGATGAAAGGTCCCTGGGTTTGGATGAGGTCGGAAATTTTTTCATCCCGCTTTTCCGGCGTGATCAGTGATATGTCGACATTTTCCACAGTGTGGGTGTTCCGGGTGATTTCAGGGCCGGTAAGGGAACAGGGGATCAGGGTGACCCGTTCGTCCCGGATCGCCTCACTTGCCGCCGCTTCGGCCATTTGGCCCGGCAGGCCGTTTACCATGATTTTGATGTTTTTCATTTCAATTCCTCAAAAATTCAAGGGCAGGCGCAGGGGCCTGCCCCGACAGTTGCATGGGATTCCGCCTAACAAAATTCCGGCAGATTTTCAACCAGGCGTTTCAGGTTTTTTACGGCGCAGTTATCCAGACGGGCCAGGTTTTTTTTCAGGGTGCGCAGAGCTGCCGGGATGTATTGTTCGAACCGGGTTTTGCCCTTTCGCCGGGTTAAAAACCCGAAGGCGCCGAGGATCTGCAGGTTCCGGGCGATGGCGCAATAGTCATACCCCCGGAAAAAAAAGTCCGGGGAAATGGGATGAAGTTGCGCGGTCTTCCGAAAGCCGAGGTTCAGAACCCGTTCCTGAACTGAAACCGGCAGGTCCACATACGGGTCGATGATAAGGGATGCCAGGTCATACTGCAGGGGGCCCGTCCGGCCTCCCTGGAAATCGATGAACCGGCACCGGCCGTTGTGGATCATGATGTTTCGGGACTGCATGTCCCGGTGCATAAAGCCCGGGACGGCGCACCCGACGGCAGTGTCTGCGATGGCGGTAAAATCCTCCCGGAAATCGTCGAATGACACGGTCATCCCCAGATACCCGTTTAAAAAGGCATCCACGAAATACCGGCATTCCCTTTCAAGAATAAGTTCCTTGTCGTAGGTTTGGCTCTGACAGGTCCATCGGGGATCGAATCCCTTTGCGCCTGCCACGGACATCCGGATCACCGCTTCGGCAGCCGACGCGTACAACGCGAAGACGCGGTCCGGCCGGGTCTCGTTCCGCAGGGCGTCCTGAAGGTTCGTGTTTCCCAGGTCCTCCATGAAAACCAGGCCCGAAAACGCGTCCCCCAGGAAAATTTCCGGAACCGGCACGCCTTGTGTAAAAAGGTGATTCCCGATGGAAATAAAGGCCTCGGCTTCCGAAACCCCGTCCCGGCCCCGGATGCCGTGATCGGCCATGACCATGGAAAACCTGCGGGCCGTAAGCCGGTACCAGGACCTGTCCGACCCGTCGCCTTCAAGCCTTGTGGTAACGATGTCCTGCGCCCGCCGTCCGCATGCCTTTTCGAATGCTTCCGGCGCCATCCGGTCAAAGACTGCTTCCCGATACCGTTCCGGGCTTCCGATGTCTGTCCAGTACAGGTTCTGCGGGATAAAGGCCCGGATTTTCAGACCTTCGGCCATCATTTTTTCAAAGGCCGCGATGCTGGTGGAAAAGCGATTTTCAGGAATGAAATCGAGAATCAGCGGGTCCAGGACCTGGACCCCGGTAAAGGTCAGGTGGCCTTCGGGCAAAACCCCGGAGGACGTGGGATGGCCGTTATACCCCGCAATGAATCCGTCGCGGTCAACCCGAACCGTGTTGAACCCGGGGTCGTCGCACAGGACCAGCGTCGCCGGCGGGCAATGCATGCGGTGAAAGCGGAAAAGGTCCTTGAAATCGACGTTCTCGACCACATCGCCGTTGATGACGAAAAACGGTCCATCGTCCCAGAAGCCGGCCAGATTTTTAATCGCGCCGCCGGTGCCCAGAATTTCGGGTTCATGCGTGGTAAGGACCGGAATCGGGTAATGCCGCTGGGAAATATGCGCCTCGATTTTTTCATGCAGATGATGGGTGTTGACCATCACGGCATCACACCCGGCTTCGGCCAGCCGGTCGATGATGATGTCCAGGTTGGGCCTGCCCGCCACGGGAAAAAGGCATTTCGGGGTGTAAAGGGTATGGGGCTTTAGCCGGGTTCCGAATCCCGCGGCAAGGATCAGCGCTTTCATAAGAACCTATGCCCTTAAAACATTCAGGAACTTTTCGATTTCCCCGGCGTAGAAGGCAAATCCCTCGTCGTGTCCCGCCTTTTTGAGCTCGTTGGATTGGAACACGTCCACGGCGTTCATGAAATTCAATTTGGACAGGGCCTCTTTTCTTTCGATGATATTCTTTTTGTGCATCTGCGCCCCCAGGGCCTGGATTTTTTTGATGCGTTCCCTGGGATCCATGGATCTGGCCTCCGGGTCCTTGTAAAAAGTGGCCACCACCAGATAGGATTCCAGGTATGATGCCAGAAACAGCGAAAAAGTTTTTAATTTGCGGAAACCCGCCGATGTGACGTTATAGGTTTCCGGCAGGGTGGGGTGGGGGACGATGGCCGCCTCATCGATAAAGGTTTTCAGGGATTTTCTCACCAGCTGCTCCGAAGGAATTTCCAGGCTGGGGATGAATTCGTTGGAAAACAGGGTCTGAATGAACGCATAGCTTTCGTAAAGTTCGCGGGTGGCGAACTGAAAGGCGTCTTTCTGCAGGATGACCAGGGCGGTTGCGGCCAGGGGGATGAAGTGGGCGATGCAGTTGTTCTTGTAATATTCCAGACCGGGGCGCTTGCTTTCGTTGATGGTGTATACCGCTTCTTCCGGCGGCAGGGACCGGGTCTCCGAGGACGGTTCGATGAATTTGGACTGAACATATTCCTCAAGAACGGCGTCCACGGCGTACCGGTAATCCACCAGAAGGGTGTCCGCCATCTTGACATTCTGCCGAGCAAGGCAATCCATGTACATCTTGATCTGGGACATCAGGGACTCGTGGGAAAACCGGTTCTGGGTCCGGTTCAGAATGGCACTGGCCGTGAGCGCGTGGGGCGTTGCGACGGTGTGTTCGTCGATGGCGTTGACCACCCGCTGCCCGAGCTCCCTGCAGAACTGGTTCTGATTCTTCTGGGTCATTCCGGCGAAACGGTGGTGTTCCTTTGTCAGCAGCGCGTTTAACGAAAGGGGGTCGTGAAAATTGATGTAGATTTTGCCGAACCGCTTTTTCAGAAATTTCCGGGCCTTGATGAGCTGAGAGAGGTTTTCGGATTTTTTCTGTTCCCCTTCGAGTTCCTTCAGATAACTGCCCTCTTCCAGGACCCGGTCATACCCCACGTAAACGGGAACGAAGATCAGGTCGTAACAGGCCCCGTTTTTGTAGGCATTGAGAAGAATCGACAGAAACCCCAGTTTCGGGGCAATCAATTTTCCCGAGCGGCTCCGGGTGCCTTCAATGAAGAATTCGATGTTGAACCCTTCTTCGAGCATTTTGTGGACATATTCGGAGAATATTTTTGAATACAGCACCGCCCCCCGGAAAGTGCGCCTGAGGAAAAACGCGCCGCCGAGCCTGAATATGGGGCCCAGTGGCCAGAACGAGAGGTTTTTGCCCGCGGCGATGTGGGGGCACTGCATGTTGTGGTTATACAGCAGATAGGACAGAATCAGGTAGTCGATATGGCTTTTATGGCAGGGGATCAGGATCAGGGGCCCTTTGAGGGACATGAATTTGATTTTGTTCAGCACCGCCTCGTTCATCATCACACCGTCGAACATCAGGTTGGTCATCCACCGGACGATCGCTTCCAGGACCTTGATGGCCGTGAGGCTGAAGTTGGCGGCGATTTCATCGATATATCCATCCGCCTCCTTGTGGATTTTATACAGGGGGATCTTTTTGGTTTCCGCATAATGGGTCATGAATTCCCGGAGCCGCTCACTGGTCAGGATGCTTTCCTTGAGCTCCTGCCTGGATTTCAGCACGGGTCCGGTGATGTTCTGACGGTGCCGGTTGATCTGGTGCAGCAGGTTCCGCCGGAGAATAAGGGATAAATGGGCGCTTCCCGTGGACCGGGCTTCGTACCGGGCAAGAAATTTTTTCAGATCGACGGGTTTTGACACTTCGACAAAAATCGTCTCCGGCCTTTTGAAAAGGGTGACGAATTTCCGGATGACCCCCGGCCGGGTAACGGGGCCGAACAGCAGGTCTACGATTTTCTGGTTCGAGCGCTGGGATTTTTTCCCGAAAAACATCAGCTGGGGGATGATGTAAATGGGGCGGTCCGTGGTTTTCTGGAGTTCCAGGATATGGGCTAACGGATCGGTGTTGTCTTTGACAAATCGCCGGTAAAATCCTTTTCCCTCGACGAGGGACAGGAAAAGTGTTTTGCCGGCCAGCATTTCCCGCTGGATGTAGCCGCTCCGGTAAGGGTCGGGGAAATGTTTGTAACGGAACAGAGAATCCACATGGGCAAAGAGAATCCGCAGTATCCGCGAGAGGGACTGCCAGGCCAGAATGCGGTAATCGATACCGATTTCCGGAAACGGCAGGTTCTCCTTTCCGTAACGGGTATGGTAGAACAGATATTCGAATTTGCTTTTGTGCTTGTTGACGTAGACAATGACGGCATCTTCGGGCAGCTGGGAAAAGGCCGGCCTCTGGGTCTGTTTGAGCTCGATGCCGGAATAGAACAGGTTCAGGAGAAAGGAGGCCAGGCTGTTTCGTTTTTCAGGCAGATACCAGGAGTAATGATCATGGGTTCCTCCCATCCATTGGGTTAACCAGGATCTTGCCCGGGATTTGATCTTCACCCAGACCTGTGCTTTCGAATTTATCATGAAAAAACTTCCTTGTTTGATGATGGGGCAAAAAGCCTGTCGTTTCCGCAAAACCGGGAATGACGGCGCCGTTTACGCGCGAAGGACTTTTTTCCGATTAAAAGCAAAAAACTAACAGACCCGCCATACCAATGCAATAATTTATTTGATTCCGTTTGGAGCGATTTAAAATTGAATGTTAACAATTATTTATTCAACTGTTCCCGAATGCCGGGTCTGAAAGGAAAAATTTAAACTTGCGTTGCATCCGGGGATATGATATTAACAAAAACGAATGTATTCTATGCATAACCATTTGAATTATTTACATATTTAAACTTTTCCGCTTGCTGGTTCAGAAGCTGATGCGAGTTTTAAAAAGAAAATCTGGATACGGTCTAAATTTAAAGGAGGGTTTTATTTTATGAAAACGTTGATAGGTGGTGCGGTTGCGGCTGTGCTGGGTGTGATCGGTCTTGCGGTATGGTTCCACGCCTTTCTGCAGTTGCTGGCCGGCGTTATTCCGGTAATGCTTCTGATGGGTGGTGGTCTCGCCCTTTATCTGGGATTTGACGAATTAAAGGATACCTGGAAGAAGGATGCCCCGGAGGCTGAAGAAGCCGAAGAAGACCCTGAAAAATACAAGAAGGAAATCAACGATCTGAAAAAGGAGATCGAAAGCCTGAAATCCGAGAAATAACAGGATGCATATCGGAAAAGTGTTTATACCGGAATAAAAAGCCCCGCAAAGCCCGTGCGGGGTTTTTTTTGGCCGGGTTAAGGCATTGGTCGATAAATATTTTGACAAAATCACGGCATTTTGTTATTCAGGGCTTACATCACAACCAAAATCTTTCACAAATTCAGCGTTTTTCATATTGTAAAATTTTTCTACCTGAATTAATGAAAGTGATCTCGTAAAAAACGATCTCACGATAAGTCCGCCATTTTCCCGAAGCGGAAAGGGCGCAATAACAAAAAATCCGATTATTTTAGAAACCATCAATTAAATATGCCATTTGAATGAGAACTCAAACCAGGGAGGAAGGGAAATGAAAAAGAAAGCTTTGATGATGGGAATATGTGTCGCGGTATGTTTTTTTATGTTTGCGGGGAATGTCTTTGCAGAATTTTATACTTGTCTTGTTTCTAAAGTTCTCCCATACTCCGACGGGCAGATTCGCATGCAACTGCTACCAGGGACCGGTGAAACCCGTTTTACCAATATGGTAAGGGTGGCTATTGACCCTGCAGACCCAGGAGCAAAAAATATGTATGCGACGATACTCACTGCAATTAGCCTTGGTACAGAAATAACCGTGAACTGTGCTACGGTTCCTACGTGGGACCCAATAAAAAAAATAACCACAGTTGGACTTGTTGCACCCTAACCTCTTAAAAGGTTGACGTTGATAGGGACTTTTTAGTAAAATAAATTCTATTAGTAGGATGGGTGGAGCTTGCGGAACCCATCGCGTCATAAATTCGGTGTAATGATGGGTTCCGCAAGCTCCACCCATCCTACGCATCGCTTGCATGTTTCTCGCCCTCCGATTAAATGCTGTTTTAAAGGATTCTGTCTTAACCTTAATTCCGGTTTTCAGATCGGCCATTTCCGGCCTGTATCGGGCACCGGCATGATAAATCCGGTTTTTTAACCAAATTTCAATGAAAGCCGGGGACGGTGAATTCTCCGAAGTCCTGACCGTGGGTCCGGACATCCAGCAGTGCGTAATATCGGAATTCACCGCAAACCGCCTCTCTCCCCAGACACCCTATCAATTCCGTGTCCGGGCCTTCAAGGACGGATCAAAGACCGCCTACTCCAATACCGCTTCGGTTACAACTCCGGCAGCAGCATCAACCCCGCCTGCGGCCCCGTCCGATTTCAAGGCCGTACCCGGCTCAGACTCCAGCATCGTCCTGACAAGGTGGGCTCGTGGAATTTCAGCGTTACCGAGCCGGTCTTCAGCGAAGTCGCCAGCGCAACCACCGAGGCGGTCCAGGCGGTACCGGCGGCACCCGGCAATCTCCAGGCTGCCCCGGTTCAGAAAAACAGCGGCAGCATCAAGCTTACCTGGACGGACAACTCGGAAAACGAGACCTATTTTCTGCTCCAGCGGGGAACAAGTCAGGACGGGCACTGGACGCCGTTTTCTCCAGCAGCGAATCAGACCGAGTACACGGATACCGCCCTTTCACCCTGCACGACATATTATTACAGGCTGTACGCCAGTAACACGAGCGGGCCGAGTTCAACCTATGCTTCAGCCTCTGCCAAAACAGCCCCTGCAGTTCCCACGGGTGTCATCG
>DIKO01000120.1:0-7194 GCA_002423615.1 Desulfobacteraceae bacterium UBA5616 | reverse complement strand
GCGGAGTACAATATTTATGAGCTTTCCAGCGAGGGAGCAGACTGGGAAAAACTCAACTCGGCTGGGGATATCATCGTGAATTACGCCAACATCGGGCCCCTCACCCCAGCCATCTACCTGTTTTACAAAATATCCGCCGTTGACACGGCCGGGAATGAAGGCGCTCCATGCGATTACGCCGTGGGGTGGGGCTCCTCCCCCATTCCCACCTCGGTAGCCGCTTCCCGGGGAACCTTTACCGACAGAATCCGGATCCAGTGGAAACCGGTCCAGACCTGCCCCGAAGGCCAGGGTGTTCATGCGCGGTACATCAACCAATACGATGTCGAGTGGTCCGATACCGAGAACGGGACCTATATCAAGTTTCTGACCGTCCGGGTGAATCCCCAGGCAAGCGACCCGGCCATGCCGGTTGAAGCCAGCCCGGACCCTGTGGCGGTGGATATCCTGGCCGGGACCACTTACGCCTATTTCCCGGGCGCAATTCCGGGGAAGAAGTATTACTTCAGGGTGTATGCCACCTATAAGGATGACCTGGACTGCAACGATACCGCCGATAACCCGACGGTGTGGCAGAGTTCCCCCAGCGCTGCGGTCCAGGGATGGTCCGCCCAGGGCGCGACGGCCACCTACCTGCCGGCACTGGCAAACGTGAGTGCTTCAGACGGAACCTCCACCACCAAAATAGATGTATCCTGGAGCCCGGTTACCGGCGCCTCCTCCTATAATGTTTATCGGGGAGCATCTCCATGGGGACCCTGGACCAAAATCAGAACCGTATCCGGGATGTTCATGTCCAATACCACCACGGACAGTTCATTCGGAATCATTCCGGGAACCGGGTACTGGTATTTTATCAAAGCGGTGAGTTCTTCGGGTGTTGAAGGCTATTCCAGCGCCTATGACGGCGGGTTTGCCATAACGGATGTCATGACGAGGTAAAAAATAGGCCATAGGCTATAGGCGATGGGCGATAGGAAAGAAAAAGGCGATAGGGGATAGGAAAAACAGGCAATAGGCGATGGGCGATAGGCGATAGGTTGTCGGAATGGTCTATCGAGGTGGGGTCAGGGGAGGGGGGTTGAGGTGGTTTTTTCCTGGATGGCCCGGACGGCCAGTTGATCCACGATTTCGTTTTCATCATGGCCGGAGTGGCCCTTGACTTTGATAAACGCGACATCCTTGAAATTTTTCAGAAGCAGTCGGATGGATTCCACCAGGGCTGTATTTTTTTTGGGTTTCCACCCCTTGCTCAGCAGCCCCAGGGCATAGCTGCTGTCCGTGTAGACCCGGACGGGAAGATTCGTTGTCTTTAATTCCGCAAGCCCCGTCCGGATGGCCTCGAGTTCGGCGATGTTGTTGGTCGCCATGCCGATATACCTGGAAATCCGTTTTTCCTTGTCCCCGTAACGCAGCAGCACGCCGATGCCCGCCGGTCCGGGGTTGCCGGAACAGGCGCCGTCCGTGTATATATGCACGGCATTTTGGGGAGGTTCTTTATCCTCAAGGCGGGGAGGTTTTCTTTTGCGGGGGGCTTTTTCTTTTTCCGGGGGTTTTCCGTCCTCCAGCGCCATGATGCTGTTTTCATGAACCCAGTATTCATGGTCCTGGTCCAACTGGTATTTGATCAATACCCTTCCGTTTCGGACAGTAGGCGCCCCCTGGGAATCAACGGCCACCCAGACCTTGTTGCCCTTGAAAAGCACGCGTTTCCAGTTGGATTTGTCGATAAGGTCTTTTTGAGGACGATTCATAGAAGAATCAGGCTATAGGTAATAGGCTATAGGTAATAGGCGATAGGGATTTCCCTTTTAAAATTCATCGGAATTTAAAAATTCCACTCATGAACTTTAAATCCTGAATGCGCTCAGCCTGTAAAGTTTCATGGGGGTGGTTGAAACTGAAAAGAAATTGTAGTAGATGTAAATTTATGAACGATTTCGAAGCGAAATTGAAAAAAATGGCTACGGGGATATTCTCAGGTACTCCGGTTCTCTTTGCTTATTTTTATGGAAGCCGGGCCGTGGGTTTGGGCCACCCCTTCAGCGACCTGGATATAGGGATTTTTGTTGAAGAAATTCCACCGGACACTGGACTGAAGCTCGAACTTTCTATCGCGCTGGAAATTGATAAAGAACTGGGCCATGTTTTGGAATCGGATGTCCGTATTATCAATGATCTCCCCTTGACCGTGAAAGGAAAAATCGTGACCGAAGGCATTCTCATCTATTCGCGGCAGGAGGAAAGGAGAGTTGAATTCGAAACCTGGGTTCGAAATGCCTACTTTGATTTTTTACCGGTAATTGCTGCATATCAGCTCACCTATAGGGAGATGGAGAGGGCTCGATCCTGACAATCATGGTCTCTGTTGAAAAAATAACATACAAGCTGGGGCAATTAGACGAAAGCCTGGCTGTTCTCGGAAAAATTCGGGGAGCTCCTCTCGATGTTTTTCTGAACGATAAAATTTTGATTGGAAGTGCAAAATATTACCTCCAGATCAGCATCGAGTGTTGCCTGGATGTGGCCAATCATATTATTTCGGCCGAGCGTTACCGTGCCCCCAGGGATTATGCGGATACCTTTTCAGTGCTGGAAGAAGAAAAGGTCATTGATTCGGGATTTGCTACAAAACTTCGTCAAATGGCAAAATTCCGTAACAGGCTGGTACATTTATATGGAGAGATCGACGACGCCCATGTGCATGAGATCCTTCAAGGGGAATTGAAGGATTTTTTGGATTTTAAAAAAACCATATTGGCGAGATTTACCTGACAACCCATAGCCTATCTCCTATAGCCCATAGCCTATCGCCTATCGTCTATCGCCTACTATCCCCTTCACCCTCAGCAGTTCAAAAACGCGTTTCGCCGCCGCCATCGAATCCTCCTGGTCCGACCGGATCACGAGATCGGGGTTTTCCGGTTTCTCATAAGGTGAGGAGATACCGGTGAAATTTTGGATTTCTCCAGCCCTGGCCCTGGCGTAGATGCCCTTTTTATCCCTTTTTTCGCATTCCTCAATGGGACAGTCTACATAGATCTCGAGGAACCGTCCGTCCTCCAGCAGGGAACGGATTCTTTCCCGGTCCCTTTGAAAAGGGGAAATAAAAGCCGTGATGGCGATGATCCCCGCGTCCACGAACAATTTCACCATTTCGCCGATGCGCCGGATGTTTTCCACCCGGTCCTGGGCGGCGAATCCCAGATCGCAGCACAACCCATGGCGGACGTTGTCACCGTCAAATGTGTAGGTGGAGCAGCCGTTATTATATAAAAGCTTTTCAAGGTTATGTGCCACCGTGGATTTGCCCGAGGCGGACAGGCCCGTAAACCAAACCACCGCGCCCTTGTGACCGTGGCTTTTTTCCCGGTCTTCACGGGAAACATGGCCGCTGAACCAGGTAATGTTGTTTTTTTTAATTTCTTTCATCAACCTAAACCTAATTGTTTTCCAATCTAAAAAGTGATGGGGATTAGAAGTTAATAAATAAAAAATTGAAACCAAAATTTAAATTCAGGAATTCAACCATTGGCCGGGATTTCAAAGTGCCTTTCTGGTAGGCGTATATTGGCCGGTTTTGTTTCCAGTAATCCATTGATAAATGCCCATTGCGAAACCTACCTGTGCGATTAACAAGGATAACGCCCTTTTAAAAATAAAATCAAAAAGGTTGGAAAGTTTCCATTTGAATACTAATATCAGGAAAAATGTAAAAGCTATTACTGAGATTAATATTCTGAAATCAAGTTTTATGCTCAGGAAAAAAATGGAAATTATAAAAGTGAGAAAAAATAAGGGGGAGAAGAAACGAATAATTTTATGGGAAAAAAGGGCGAAGCTGAAATAAGGATGATTTAATACATCATGCCATCGCCACCTCGCGAATGTTGAAAATAGAGCTTTTCGTGTCATTCGGGATCGCTGTAGTAATTCTTGTTGGATATTTGTATTGGAACGGTCGAGACATTCTGCCGTATCGGCGTGAATCGTTAAATACCCCTTTTTCCTTGCAACCAATGAAATGACCTGGTCCACGTCCTCAAAATCTTCAATAGGTTCCCAAATATATTTACGATAAGCAGTACAAGGCCCATCGGTTTTTGGAAGAATACCCAGTTTGGATTCCAGGTTTCGAAGTTTACGTTCGAGTGATCTGTAGGTATTGTAGGAATTTCCGATAGGAGAGTCGTTTTCATTTAGGTAAAGCACGACAGCGCCAACAACACCCACTTTGGGATTGGCAAAGGGTTTAACAAGTTCATGAAGCATACCAGATTTGAATTTTGTTTCGGCATCGGTGGTCACCAGAATCTCCGATTGTGATTCCTTTGCAACCATGTTTTGGGCATACGCTCGGCCTCTATTTGTTTCTATTTCAATTACCCGGATTCTCCATTCAGGATTTTTATCCGCAAAAGCTTTCGCAAGTTGAGCCGTCCTGTCTTTTGAACCATCTGAAACAACAATAATTTCAAGTAAATCTACGGGATATCCGTTTTGTGTCAAGTTTAATAACCGGGATTCGACCTTTTCCTCCTCATTATACGCAGAAAAGAAAACTGTCACACTTGGAAAATCCTGTCTATCAATGGGAATATTATTTTTAAAAATTATTTTTTTTTTCATCACGTATGTTAAAGAATAGACGAATCTTAACAGCAAAAGGTATCCGCCATAAATATAAAATAAAAAAAACAGTGAGCTAAATAATAAAAAATTCAACACTTTTCCCTCTTGAGAATAAATACTTAAATATATTTTGACTTCCAAATGGTTAGGTCAATATCCAACATACCTTCAAGATTTTCAATGGTGTCATATAATTCATCAATAAGGAATTTTTTGCTTTCTGGGTCGATTTCTGGGTATGTAAACGGTACCTGAACGAGTTTGCGCGATTTAACAAGATAGTTTCGAAAAATTGGGCCCCATTGAGCTGGAATAATTTCTTTGATGGTTTGTATAAAAGGGCGATATTTTAATGCCTTTGCCATAATTTTTGACCGAGGTATAGATGATGGATTTACCTTTTTTCCATAATCAATGCTTTCAGGCATGGGCTTGAGATTTAAAAATTCGGTTACGGCATTAAAGAAAAGAACCGGTTCCCCTTTTAACTGGTCAAATAATCGTATTAGAACCCTGTTATGGGGAAAATATTCAAAATAACGTGATAAGTGGATATCATAGCGACTCACATCAATCAGTTCTTTTGAGTGGGAATGATCGGATCGGATAAAAGTTTTAAAATCTGGCAGATCTAAACCCCCTTTGATGGATTGCCAGTAATTTGAATATACGCGGTCAATGGGATCGCGGAGAACAAATATTAAATGAATATTTCCAAGATGACGATGTATCAACTCAGGGGAACGGGGATCATACATGTAAACCGTAGATGCCTCCCCAATGTGTTTTTCACCTTTGTAATCGACAAAATTTTTGTAATAAAAATCAATTCCCCGGTTATATTGCCCGAATTTTTTATGAGTACTGAAAAATGAGGGCTCTTTTGAATAAGACATAAAAATATCAGGATGATATCCCAGGATCTGCGCAGCGTAGCTTGTACCACTTTTATTTGCCCCGGGAATAATAAATGTGGGCAGTACCCGTTTTAGTTGTTTTCTTTTCAATCTAATAATACCCTTTGGTGGTAAAGAACTGGATTATTGTATAAAATTAAAAAAATTTGAATTTTGTTAATCTTCGTGCAGCCATGCGGACGATTTCCATGTCATTAGCGTTGACAAAAATGAAATCGGCTACCTTAATATCCGGGTTTTTTTTGATGGACAAGGCAAGGATCAAAAAAAAAGCAAAAATGAAGGAAATAGAATACGCTAATGAAGCGCCTGTTTCATGAAATTTAGGGACAAACAGGATATTGGTAAAAATCATCATCACTAGCCCACAAATTAATCCGATGCTCACAATTCTTGATTGACCTTTTTGGACAAGAAAAGGCGAAATCGTCTGGATTAGTGCCTCAGAAATGCATCCTGGAAGAATTAGCCAGACAAGAAATCTGCATTTCTCGAATGCCGAGCTGTAGACAAAAGGTATTAATAAATGGCTGACAATACCGATGCCAATCGCACAAAATATGCTTAAAGGAAGCATGAGGCGGACCGACATGAGATGTTTATCTGATACAGTGTCAGATATTTTTTTTGAAAATAGAACAGATGCTGCGCTGCCGGAGACGTAAAAAAAAATTTCAGATATTCCCAATGCTACAGAAAAGAGACCTACCGCAGTTCCTCCGCTTAACATTCCGACTATGATGCTTCCAATCCTGATCTGAAGCCTTTCTGCAAGCCTTCCAGGATAAGCTCTAAAGCCTTCGATAAATAAAGGTTTAAAAGGGTAAAATTTTTCTGAAAATCGGATTCTTATTTTGAAGTGGAAATAACCAAAACATAATAAAAACGAGACAAGTTGAGCGAATAATAGCAAATTGATTTTGGAAGGAGCGTCCGCTTTATAAAAAAGGTAAAGCAAGACAACAAGTAGAAGGAGCCCGGATCTTCGAATAATTCTGAAATAAACGGAAAGATCGGGACGTCCCATAGTCATAGCCAACATCACTATAAGACTGAGTATGGCTTGAGCTGGGATCAAGAAAAGGGATATCAGAACTGAATTTGAATATTCAATGGGAAAGGCCTTGTAAAGAAAATCAGAACTTTCAAATAAATTTAAACCGATAAAAATCATGAAAATAAAGCAGGAAAACAGGGTAATAAGAATCGAAGAGAGAAAAAGCGAAAATAATTTTTCGGAATGTCGATGTCCAAAATAGTTTAGCGCATAGTCCAGTCCCAAACCTGCTGCGAAACTCAGGGTGATGGGAGTTATGATTAAGATATAGTAGTAACCTTTAAAAGTTGGGCCTAAATAGCGTGCAAAAAAAATATCTGTAATGAAAATGACAAGACCTAGAATTACTCTAAGAAAGAATACATGTGAAATTTGCTTGAACAATTATTTCCTTGAATTGTTTAAAAGTGTATGAAAAAAATTCAATTCTTCTTCAGTTCTTATTCTCCAATCATTTTTTTTTGCGATTTTTTTTCTTTCATAATATTTTTCTTTGGTTTCAAGCTCAGGTAATTTCTTTAGAAGTTCCAAAAAATGATTCTCGTTTTCACTTATGTAAATCAGGTGGTTGTGCTAACCTAAAATTGA
>DIKO01000035.1 GCA_002423615.1 Desulfobacteraceae bacterium UBA5616 | reverse complement strand
GCCAGGATCAAACTCTCCAATTAATTCCTTATAGCTACTCCGAAAAGTAACTCGATTAACTTGAGACCTAACTCACAAGCTGCTGCTATTTAGTTTTCAAAGATCAAACCCAACCCGTTGGCCGGCACCTCACTGATTGTGAAGAGACAATTTTTTTACAACACTTTCCTGTAAGCTGTCAACCATTATTTTCCCTAATTCGGGTTTTTAGTCTGGGCTTTTCAGAATGCGATCTTCCAGGAAATTTTTTAAATATACTAAAGAACATTATTCTGTCAAGAATGTTTTTCGGTTCCGGCATCCAAATCTACCGGATGGCTTTCCTTAAAACGTGTGCGCTTTTTACATTGAGTTTCTAATTTGGTCAAGGGTTTTTTATTATTTAATCTTAATTTTATGGTATTTTTTTTTCCCGGCCCTCAGCATAATCTCCATGTCAATGATATTATTGAACATTATCATTTCATCAATTTTATCTATCCGTCGGCCGTTAACATAGGCGCCGCCTTGGGAAATCAGCCTTCTGGCAGCACCACCGGAATCTGCCAGACCGACCAGTCTGAACAGTTTAAATACCGGGATCCCCTCTTTGAAATCACCGATATCCATAACCGTCTGGGGAACTGACATTGCATCCGCCTCCCGGGGATTCCCATGTATGGAGCTTGATGGAAGGATATCTTTGTCCATCGGCTGTGACCCGAACATATTTAATGCCGCCTGGTATGCCTTTAGCGCCTCATCCTGTCCATGTACCAATTTGGTGGTTTCAAAGGCCAATACTTTTTTTGCCGCATTTAAATCCGCGTCTTTTAATTTTCCGGCTGCATTGATCTCGCTCATGGGTAAAAAGGTGTATAAGGCCAGAAATCGAACAACATCCTTATCATCCGTATTGACCCAGTATTGAAAGTATTCGTAAGGCGAGGTTCTCTCCGGATCGAGCCACACGGCCCCACCGGCCGTCTTGCCCATTTTTGCGCCACTGCTCGTCGTAATCAGTGGAAAGGTTATGCCGAAGGCAGATTTCCGGCTGACTTTTCTGATCAATTCAATCCCGGCAACGATATTTCCCCATTGGTCGCTCCCACCCATTTGAAGCCGGCAGTCATACTTATTGGCGAGGACCAGAAAATCATAGGCCTGCAGAAGCATATAATTGAATTCGATAAAACTTAACCCCTCTTCGGAATTCAACCTTAATTTGCAGCTTTCCGTTTTAATCATCCGATTAACGCTGAAATGTCGGCCGATGTCTCTTAAGAACGGGATATATTTCAATTCCGTCAACCAATCCGCGTTGTTTACCAGCTCGGCTTTATTGCCTGAAAAATCGATGAATCTCGAAAGCTGGGCTTTAATGGCGGCGGCATTCTCGTTCACCTGCTCGAGAGTCAGCATTTTTCTCATTTCAGTTTTGCCGCTGGGGTCGCCCACAAGGCCGGTTCCACCACCCACCAGAGCGATGGGCCGGTGTCCATTCCGCTGCATATGCGCCAGAGCCATTATGGGAACCAGGCTTCCAGCATGAAGGCTTGATGCGGTAGGGTCAAACCCAACGTAACAGGAGGTGTTTTCCCCCGACAGATATTCCGTTAGTTCAGCTTCATGGGTTTTTTGTTCAATGAACCCCCGTTCTTGTAAAACGTCCATGATTCTTGTCATTCGGATTTCCTTTAACCCATTAATTAAATTTATTTATTGGCATATTCCACAGCGCGGGTCTCACGAATAACCGTAACTTTTATCTGCCCCGGGAAAGTCAGGGTTTCTTCAATCTTTTTGGCGATATCGCGACTCAGCAGGATGGCTTCTCCATCGTCGATTTTATCGCTTTCAACAATAACTCGCAGCTCTCTTCCGGCCTGGATGGCGTAGGTATTTGATACTCCATCAAATTTATTAGCTATATTTTCAAGTTCTTCAAGCCTTTTAATATAATTTTCGAGCATCTCTTTTCGTGCTCCCGGTCTTGCGCCGGACAACCCGTCGGCAGCTTGAACGAGTAAGGCATAAACAGTGTTTGGGGGCACATCTTCATGGTGAGCGGCGATCGCGTGAACGATCTTTGGGGCTTCGCCGTATTTTTTGGCCAGTTTTGCGCCGATGGTTGCATGGGGGCCTTCCACTTCATGATCCACCGCTTTGCCGAGGTCATGGAGAAGTCCCATTCGTCTGGCCATTTTCTGGTTAAGTCCTAATTCAGCGGCCATAATACCGCATAAAAAACCGACCTCAATGGAGTGTTGCAAGACATTCTGGGCATAACTGGTTCTGAACTTCAACCTCCCAAGATACTTTATCAATTCAGGGTTGATGCCATGAACACCCAAATCAAATGCCGCCTGTTCCCCAGCTTCCTTAATGGTCTTATCGACCTCCTGCTCAACTTTTTTAACAACATCTTCGATTCGTGCCGGATGAATCCGGCCATCCGAAATGAGACGGGTCAGCGACAAGCGTGCGACTTCCCTCCTCACCGGGTTGAATCCCGAAAGGATAACCGCTTCAGGCGTATCGTCGATGATCAGATCAATGCCGGTTGCTGCTTCCAGAGCCCTGATATTTCTGCCCTCCCGACCGATAATCCGGCCTTTCATTTCATCATTGGGAAGCTGGACCACCGAAACGACCCTCTCGGAAATAAACTCGGCAGCATATCTTTGAATTGACGTTGCGATTATGTTTTTAGCTTTTTTTTCCGCCTCTTCCCTGGATTCGGATTCGATCCGCTTGATCATTTTAGCGCCTTCATACCGTGCCTCATTCTCCATCGCCTGCATCAATAATTCTTTTGCCTGCTCGGAAGTCAACCCGGATATTTTTTCAAGCTGTCTCTGCTGCTCCTCAATCAGGGAATTAAATTTTTTCTCGTCCTTTTCAAGTGTTTCCTCTTTTTTCAGGACCAAGCCTTCACGGCGGGTTAATTCCTTGAATTTTTGATCGTATTCATTAATCTTGAGATCAATATTCTCTTCCTTCTGCATCAATCTTTTTTCTTTTTTGGCAAATTCATCGCGGATGTCTTTTGTTTCAGCATCAAAATCACTTTTCATTCTGAAAAGCTTGTCTTTTGCATCAAGGTCGGCTTCCTTGATAATGGTTTCCGCCCTTCTCTGGGCATCCTTTATCGTTCTTTCAGCTTCACTATTTGCATCTTTAACCTGATTCGTCGCTCTTTTCAGCAATGCCCAGCGTGAGATCACCAGGCCCAGGCCAAACGATATAAGACCTGTTATTATATAATATCCGATCATTATGTATCTCCTCAGCGGCTTAAGAACGATTGACGTTTAACTTCAGCAGGTCCGGTTTTATTTATCAATTTCAGTAACCTCAAAATAACTATCGTCTCGTATTCATATAATTTCAAAGATTACGGAACACTTTTTTTGTTTACCATATTTAACTGTCTGTAAAATACCCTGGCCCCATGTGCAGAATCTGCCGGACGAATTCTGCTTTTGATGCCGAGTCATTTTCAAAACCATGACGAACATCCAGACAGCTCACACGATAAATGGAAAAATGAGAGATTCCAAGGAAAAGGATCTTAGAAGGATAAGAAACGCAAGGCGGTTTGTTATTGAATAATGGGGTTTGGCCGAAATAAGATAAATGATTGGAAACCCCCACCATTGTGCCGTGTCGTAAGGCCTTTGAGCCAAAATTATTTATGTGGGCGCCTTTTAGTTTCTTTAGGCTTTTCCGTATAAGATCGGAACCTGCTCACCGAAACCAGTGAAGGCCCCCTTGCATGAAGTGTTGGGTCAAAGAACTTCTTCCAATCACGAACACGGTGGGGGTCCCAAACTAAACCGGGTTTTTCATTATTCGTCAAACAAACCAGATGTTGCCGGGCATTTTGCTTAAAGGCCTGGGGATTACCGGCAATGGTAAAACCCTATTCATTTTTGATAAAACCATCGTCAATAACGTTTAGCAACCTAGCGGAGCGCTCATTCAGATTTTTTACCAATTCCGAATGATCCTTTTTCAAATCATTGATCTGTTGCGCAAAATTTAATGCGGCCGATATTAATATCGTAATTTTCGTCATATCCGGCAAATAACCGGTGACCGGTTCATGAATCCGCTCAACTTCCTCAACCAGTAGATCCGCAGCCTGTTGAGCGCTCACCGTTTCCGATTGGGTTTTAAATTTATAGACATGACCAAAAAGCTTAATGGAGATAAGGTTTTCCAATGAATGCGCAACATGCCTTTCCGCATACCCGCGATCTTTTGCTGTAATTATTTTTTGTCAACATCATTTATTTTTGCCAGGAGGTTATCGACCTTGGTTCGAATCATTGCTTTCTCCTGGCGATAGCTGTTTTCAGCTTCTGCCTTGGCTCTAAGATCCTCTTCTAACCTTTCGCTTTTATTTTTAAGTTCTAAATTTTCAGCCTCGTAAAATTTACAGGCTTTCAGCAGTGCGTCTATTTTTTGCTCAAGCTCTTCAAATTGTCTAACAATATTTTCGTTATCCAATTCATCACCTCATTTTTTTTATATATATTATTTTAACCCCGTTAAAGTCAAGCTGTTTATGAGAGGCATTTCAAGGTAAGGTGGTAAAATATGGGCAAAAATAAAGGCGATTCCTTTTTAATAAAATCAGAATCGCCTTCTTCAAAACCAAAAAAGTTAATTCGGAGCTACCGTCTTGTTTCCGCGATTTTCATTCGATGTAGAGCACGGTCCAAGGCAGCTTTTGCTCTTACAAAATCGATATTTTCTTTTGCCGCCTGTTCCTGCAAACGTTTTTCAGCCCTTTCAAGAGCCCCTCTGGCCCTTTCAATATCAATATCACATCGCCTTTCGGCACTTTCCGCAAGCACGGTCACTTTATCTGGCAGGGCCTCTGAAAAACCACCGCTGATAAATACAAACCTTTCCCTTCCGGATGCATCCGTATACCGAATAGTCCCCAACTTAAGGGTCGTCATGAAGGGGGTGTGCCCGGCCAGAATGCCGAATTCTCCAAGCGTTCCCGGGGCTACGACAATCTTTGCCTCTTCATTAACAACGGTCTTTTCCGGCGTTACGATTTCAAGCTTGATATTATTTGCCATTTTTTATCCCCATCGAAAATTATTCTTCAGACATTTTTTTGGCTTTTGCAACAGCCTCTTCAATTCCTCCCACCATAAGGAATGCCTGCTCGGGGAGATCGTCATGTTTTCCTTCCAAAATTTCCTTGAAGCCTCGGATGGTGTCCTCTATCTTCACGTATGCACCCGGAGTATTGGTGAAAACTTCGGCAACATGGAACGGCTGAGACAGGAACCTTTCCAGTTTTCTCGCCCTGGATACGGTAATCTTATCCTCATCCGATAATTCATCAACACCGAGAATTGCAATAATATCTTGCAATTCCGTATATTTCTGAAGTGTTCGCTGCACAGACCGAGCAACCTGGTAGTGTTCTTCCCCGATATAAGCGGCATCAAGAATTCTGGAGGTCGAGTCCAGGGGATCAACGGATGGATAAATGCCCTTTTCAACTAATTTTCGGGAAAGAACTACGGTACCGTCAAGATGTGCAAAGGTCGTGGCCGGAGCAGGGTCCGTCAGGTCGTCGGCAGGAACATAAACACACTGAACGGCGGTGATTGAGCCTTTATCCGTCGACGTGATCCTTTCCTGAAGCTCACCGAGGTCAACAGCCAGGGTCGGCTGATAACCCACCGCTGACGGCATTCTGCCCAGAAGAGCGGAAACCTCGGAGCCGGCCTGGGTAAACCTGAATATATTATCAATGAAAATAAGTACATCCTGACCTTCTTGGTCACGAAAGTACTCTGCGGCCGTTAGCGCGGACAGCGCGACCCGGGCTCGGGCTCCTGGGGGTTCGGTCATCTGCCCGTAAATCAGGGCCGCTTTGGGAAGAACACCCGCTTCCTTCATTTCATGGTAAAGGTCGTTGCCCTCACGGGTTCTCTCCCCCACACCTGCAAAAACCGAGATACCGCCGTGCTGCAGGGCGATGTTATTGACCATTTCCATCATAATAACGGTTTTCCCAACACCGGCACCGCCGAAAAGACCCATTTTACCGCCACGGGGAAAGGGAACCAGGAGGTCGATAACCTTGATCCCGGTCTCAAGAACACGAACCGATGTATCCTGTTCCGTAAAGCTCGGGGCCAGGCGGTGAATGGGCAGCATTTTTTCCTGACTTACGGGGCCGAGGCCATCCACGGGCCGCCCCACAACATTAAGCACCCTTCCCAGTCCGGCTTCCCCAACTGGCATCATGATGGGTTTTCCAGTGTCCTTGACCTTCTGGCCCCTGACCAACCCATCAGTAACATCCATAGCGATCGTCCGAACGACGTTATCACCCAAATGCTGGGCAACTTCAACTACCAGGTTGTCCGACTCTTCGTTAATCGTCGGGTTGGTAATCAAAAGCGCAGTATATATGGTGGGCAGCTTGCCTTGTTCAAACTCAACGTCGACGACAGGTCCCATTACCTGCGTTATCGTTCCTGTATTCTCACCCATTTATAACCTCCTGTAGATATAAAGGTATTATTTTTTATCCTTTAAGCGCCTCGGCGCCTCCGACGATGTCCATGAGCTCTGCGGTAATAGCGGCCTGCCGTGCTTTATTGAAAGCAAGTGTTAAATTTTCAATCAGATCCTTGCAGGCCTTGGTGGCGTTATCCATTGCGGTCATCCTGGCTGCGTGCTCACTCGTTGAAGTTTCCAGCAAAGCGCTGAACAATTGTACGTAGATATTTCTCGGCAGCAACTCTCCCAGGAGTTCATCCGCAGACGGTTCGCAAATATGTTCGGCCAGGTAGGCAACGGGCTCTTGCGCCTTCTCTTCCTTTTTGTCTATCGGTGGAATGGGCAAAAGCTGTTTGATCGTCGGCACCTGACGGCCCATGCTGACGAACTCGGCATATACCACATAAACTTCATCGTGGGTCTCATCCAGGAACGCGTCAATCAGTTTTCGCCCGGCTTTTAGGGCCACGTTAAAGCCGATCCGGGTTCCAACGACGCCGATGTACTGATCCACCATTTTCAGTTTATTTTTACGAGTCCAGTCCCGGCCTCTTTTCCCAAAATTGGTAAAGGAAAAGGTCACTTCCTGCCCGCTCCTTTCAGCCATAAATTTTTGCGCTTTTTCGATGAGGTTTGCATTGAATCCGCCGCAAAGGCCTCTGTCGGAGGTGCACAAAACAATATGGATATTTTTGGTTGCGTCGCGCGGGATCAGCAGAGGGCTCACATCACCTCCGGCCTTCTCGGCCAGGCTGCCCAGAACCTCGGCAAATTTTGCGGCATAGGGCCGGAATCGGTCCATATTGGTCTGTGCGCCCCGGAGTCTGGAAGTGGCAACCATGTTCATAGCCTTGGTGATTTGCTGGGTTTTTTTAACCGCACCGATTTTTATCTTTACATCTTTTAAACTAGGCATAACATCCCGTCCTTATTCAATAAAGCACCGTCATCGGAAGACGAAAAGGAATTTCCCGAAACTCTTTTAGTTTAAATGGTATCCTTGAACTCCTCGTCGTATGCAGTTAAAGCCTCTCTTATTAATATCTCCAAATCTTCGGAAATTTGTTTTTTCTCTGAGATTTCCGTAAAGATTTTTGGAAATCTGCTTTCAATAAAAGGATAAAGTCCCGCCTCATATTTAGTGACAACCCCGGCGGGGTATTTATCAAGAAATCCCTTGGTGCCGGCAAAGATAATCAAAACCTGTTTTTCCACGGGCAACGGCTGATACTGGGGTTGTTTCAACAATTCCACCAGTCTTTCCCCGCGTGTGAGCTGCCTCTGGGTTGCAGCGTCCAGATCGCTGCCGAAGGCCGCAAAAGCCTCGAGTTCCCTGTATTGGGCCAAATCAAGGCGAAGCGTCCCGGCAACCTGTTTCATGGCTTTAATCTGGGCGGAACCACCGACGCGGGATACGGAAAGGCCAACATTGATGGCGGGTCTGACACCGGCAAAGAACAAACCGGGTTCGAGGTATATCTGCCCATCGGTAATGGAAATAACGTTGGTGGGAATATAAGCCGATACGTCGCCGGCCTGGGTTTCAATGATGGGGAGGGCCGTCAGGGAGCCGGCACCGAGATTGTCGCTTAATTTGGAAGCTCGCTCCAGAAGCCTGGAATGGTTGTAAAAAATATCTCCGGGATAAGCTTCGCGCCCCGGGGGCCTTCTCAGGAGCAAGGATACCTGGCGATAAGCTGCCGCCTGCTTGGAAAGGTCATCGTAAATAATCAAGGCGTGCTGGCCTTTGTCACGGAAATATTCGCCCATGGCGCAACCGGCGTAAGGCGCAATATACTGCAGGGTTGCCGGATCACTGGCGCAGGCGGAAACCACTGTGGTATATTCCATGGCGCCGTGTTTTTCCAGAACTGCCACGACCTGGGCCACGGTTGATTTTTTCTGACCGCAGGCTACATAAATACAAAAAACGCCCTGCCCTTTCTGAGCAAGAATGGCATCAATCGCCACAGCGGTTTTCCCGATCTGGCGATCTCCGATAATCAGTTCGCGTTGCCCCCTGCCGACCGGGGTCATGGCGTCAACCGCCTTCAAACCGGTATACATGGGTTCGTGAACACTTTTTCGGGCGATAACGCCGGGCGCTACCATTTCAACACGACGTGACTGGTCCGTATCCAGGGGCCCCTTGCCGTCCAATGGCTCGCCGACTGCCGAGACCACCCGTCCCAAAACGCCTTCGCCCACAGGGACCTGGGCAATGCGGCCGGTCCTTTTTACGATGTCGCCCTCTTTAATGTGAATATCCTCGCCCATGATGGCGACACCCACATTATCCTCCTCGAGGTTCAACGCCAGTCCGAGAATACCGCCGGGGAATTCCACCAGCTCCAATGCCATGGCCTTTTCCAAGCCATATACCCTGGCGATGCCATCACCCACCGACAAGACCACACCCGTTTCACTGAGTTCGACTTTCTTGTCGTAATCCTTAATCTGCTCTTTGATGATCTGACTTATTTCTTCGGCTCTTAGTTCCATTAGACACTCTCACCCCTTTTTAAAGATTCTCTCATATTGAGTAATTGTGTTTTGATGCTTCCGTCCAGAACGAGGTCGCCGATCTGGGTTACAACCCCACCGATCAGGCTTGCATCCTGTCTGACATCCAGCTCTACTTCCCTGTTGGTCATTTTCGACAAGGAAGCGCGGATTTTTTCTATGGCGTCATCCGAAAGCCGGGTGGCGGAAGTCAGGCTGGCTCTCGCCACGCCTTTCAATTCATCTGCCAATTTTGCGTAGTAGTCACTGATACTGTCTAAAAAACCAATCCGTCCTTTATCAAAAAGTAAAAGAAGAAAAGATTTCATCATGCCGGTTAGACCCAGCTTATCGACAACGGCCTTCAAAATGTTCTTTCTTGCAGATGCCGTATACAACGGGTTGTTGAGAACCTCTCCCAGTGTCTTTTCCCTTTGGATTAAGCCGGCCAGGCCTTCGAGTTCGGCCCGATATTTTTCCGCCTGACCATCTTCTTGTCCGATCAACAGAAGCGCCTTGGCATACCGCCTTGATATCACCACGTTTTTCACTATGCCACCACCTTCTCTAAATATTCGTCAACGAGCCTGGTTTGGTCTTCGGATGAAATTTTCTCTATGATTTCCTTTTCCGCCTTAGCCAGGGCCTGTTCAATGATTTCAGTCTGAAGTTGATTTCTGGCCTGTTTAAATTCATGTTCGATATTTCTTTTAGCTTTGGTTTCAAGCTTTTCCGCCATCAACTCGGCTTCCTTCAATATTCTGGCCTTTGCCTCATTTCCCTGCCGGATGTATTCTTCAACGATTTTTTCAGCTTCCTTGTCCAGTAAAGCCAGCTTCTCCTTATGCTGGGCGAGCTCTTTTTCGGCTTCCTGTTTTTTCATCTCAAGTTCTTCAAGCTGTTCCTTGATACCGCTGATTCTCGAATTCAAGGCCTGGGAAGCGGGCTTTCTTAAAATAAAAAACAAGGCCGCCGCAAGGATGCCGAAATTAATGACCCGATACGTATCGGTCGCCACCCATCCTTTGGCGGCAGGATCCCCATGACCGCCGTTTTCTTCGGACGCAACAGCAGGCATACAAAACAGCACTGAAATGGAAAGCAGAACAAGCAGCCATAAGCATGATGTTAGACCTGGGTTCCGGCGCATACCCGATTTCCTCATCAGACGTTCCTCCCTAAAATCTTTGCGCTGATGGCAGCCACAAAAACATCGATTTCATTCCTAAGGGCCGTTCTTACATCATCCACATCCCTTGAAATTTTTTCTCGAAGCTGTGCAAGATCATCAGAGGCTTTGCGATTAATCCTGTCCAGGATCTTTTTTTCTTCTTCCTCGGCCTCCTGGATCAGGCCATCTTTGTGTTCCAATCCCTTGGCCCTTGCGTTTTTGATGCCGGTCATCCACGAACTTTCCTGGTCTTTGGCATCGTTGTACGTATTTTGTATCCCGGCTTCCAGGCCGGAAATTTTCTCTTTTCTTTTCAATAAAATATTCCGGATCGGCGTATAAACCACAATGTTCAGAATCCAAATCAGAAAGATAAAATTGATAATCTGGATGATTACCGACCCGTCCGGCAAAACCGTAATTCCTCCGGAAGAAGCGTGTGCTTGGCGGGTTAATACCGTGGCCAGTGTTATCCCCGGTGCAAATCCTTTAAGCAGGCCCCAAAATCTCATTTAGACTCCTCCGTTGCTGGGATGAAATTGGTTGTGATCATCTTTCCAACTACATAGAAAATCGGACTATTACATTAGCGGAATCGTCTTGTCAAAAGTTTTTTAAAAAAAATTCTGCGACCGATATTCCATGCTTACGGCTTTTTCTTTATCGCCCCGATATTTACGGGGTCTAGTTCTGAAGGATATGCCGCCTCATGCCGATATTGAGCAACAGCCCCACGCAGATCATCTTGGCAAGCACCGATGATCCGCCGTAACTGATGAAGGGCAAGGGAACGCCGACCACCGGCATCAATCCCATGACCATCCCGATATTGATCAGGGTTTCCCAGAATATCAATACCGCCAGACCCACGGACAGGAGAATGCCGAAAGGATCCCGGCAGGAATGGGCCACATTGATTCCGAGAATGATGATCAGGGCCAGAAGAATCAGCAATACCCCTGCCCCCAGGAAACCCCACTCTTCCGCCAGGACTGAAAAAATAAAATCGGTATGTTGTTCAGGAAGGAAGGAAAGGGCGTTCTGGGTTCCTTTTAAAAATCCCTTGCCGTGTATCATTCCCGAGCCGATGGCGATTTTGGATTGAATGATATGATACCCGGTCCCCAGTGGATCCCGGTCCGGGTTTAAAAAAGTCAGTATCCGCTGCTTCTGGTAGTCCTTTAAAAAAAACCATATCAGGGGCGCACAGACCACTCCCGATGCCGTCAGATAAATCAAGGAGCGCCTTTCGATTTTGGCGAAGAGGGTAACGCTGGCGGCGACCAGGACCAGTAAAATGGCGGTTCCCAGATCCGGCTGCTTCAGGATCAACACTACAGGCACTGCGACGATTAAAATGGGTTTAAAAAGGTTTCGCAAAGTGAGCCCGCCGATGGTAATCCTTTTGGCGTAGTACCGGGCAAGTGTGATGATGATCGCTATCTTCATCAACTCCGAAGGCTGGATCGAAAAAAAACCCAGCTCAATCCATCGCCTTGATCCACCCGCGGTTTTACCGATCAGAAACACAAAAATCAGGAGACATAGACAAAAAACATAAATAAGGTTTGACCACGGCTCCAGGGATCTGTAGTCCACCAGAATCAGGAACAGCACCATCAGGAACCCCGACGCGAACCATATGATTTGTTTGAAAACCAGACCCTTTTGAACATCATCCGGCCCTGCAGTGACGGCGCTGTAAACCATCATGACGCCTATTATCGCCAGGGCCACGGTGAGTCCCATGAGGACCCAGTTAAAATTTTGCGTCAACTTTCTGTCAAACATGACGAATCCCGTTTTTTCGATGGTTTAATCCATGCTGAAGGTTTTCTCCCGCTTCACCCTGGGTTACTCTTCCAAAAGTACGGGCTCGGCTTCAATTTTATAATCCTGAGACAAGTAGGCGTATATCATTTTGGCGGCGATCGGAGCTGCCGCACTGGAGCCGTGTTCACCGTGTTCCACCATAATGGTAACTGCGATTTTCGGGTTATCGGATGGTGCATAGGCGGTAAACCAGGCATGGTCCAAAAAATTCCAGGATGTTTTGTTTCCTTTGGTTTTTGGGCTTTCACCCCTTCCCACAACCTGCGCCGTACCTGTTTTACCACTCATGGGAATGCCCGCGATTCTGGACTGAAAGGCCGTGCCGCCGGGTTCATTAACCACCTTGAACAGTCCTTTCCGGACGATCGCCTGGTTTTCGGCACTTACCGGTAATTTTCCGACCGGCTCGGGAAAATTCTCTCTGACCAAATCTCCATAAGGAGTTTCTATTTTTTTAAAAATCTGGGGTCGGTACCGCGTTCCACCATTGCCCACGGCACACGTAACACACAATACCTGAAGCGGTGTTGCCAGGTTATAACCCTGGCCGATGGCCACGGAAAGGGTCTCGCCCCCCCTCCAGGGAACGCCTGTTTTCTGTTTTTTCCAGGCCGATGTGGGAACGAGCCCCGGCTTTTCATTGCCGAGATCAATGCCGCTGACCTCCCCGAGTCCGGCAGCCCTGGCGTAGCGCGCCAGGCGGTCCACTCCGAGTTTCTGCCCCACCTGGTAAAAAAATACATCGCAGGATTGGGCAATCGCTTTTTCCACATCAACGGAACCGTGTCCTCCTTTTTTCCAGTCTCTGAAAACCCGGTCTCCGAATCGGTATTTTCCATTGCAGAATATGGCCGTGTGCGCATCAATGACATTTTCTTCCAGGCCTCCGAGGGCCGTTATAATTTTATAGGTGGACGCCGGAGGGTATTCGCCCTGGATGGCCTTGTTCTCCATGGGGCGATCGGGATTGGACATCAATTTGTTCCATGCTTTATGGGACAGACCGCCTACGAATTCATTTTGATCAAAACCAGGACTGCTGACCATGGCCAGGACTTCCCCGTTGGACGGGTCCATGGCCACTGCCGATCCCACCTTGCCTTCGAACAGGGTCTGGGCCAGTTCCTGAAGTCTTTTATCAAGGGTCAGGTAGATCTTGTCCCCGGACACGGCGTTGACCGTCCTCAACACCCGGATCACCTGGCCGGCCGCATTGACCTCCACCTGCCGTCCCCCGGGCTTCCCTTTAAGGTAGTTCTCCAGAGTTCTTTCAATCCCGAATTTTCCGATGACATCTCCCTGTCTTCGCCCCACATATTCCCCGCTTGCCAATTCCTGCCCGTTGATTTCACCCAGATACCCGATCAGGTGGGGTGCAAACCGTTCATTGAGGTAGTGCCTCAGCGGTTCAATACTGACGAAGACCCCCGGCAGTTCATAGCGATGTACCTCCACAGCGGCAAAGAGATCCCTTCCCATGTCACGCATCAGCAGGACCGGCTTATAGAAAGGTCGGCCCTTTGCCTCGGCAATTCGGGACTTAAGGTCTGCCAACTCAATCCCGCTGAAGTGCGACAAACGAAGAAGGGTTTCCTCCAGGGGTGTTGCATCCTTGGGGGTGATATACAGATCAAAGGAAGGCCGGTTATCCACCAGAAGCTCTCCGTTCCTGTCAAAGATAAGACCCCTGGCCGGCTGAATAGTTTGGAGGCGAATACAGTTATTCTCTGAAAGTCTTCTATACTCGCTCCCCCCTATGGCCTGAAGGTAAAAGAGACGTAGAAAGAGCGCTGAAAACACCACCATCACGACGAACACAATCCGTGTGAGACGTTGCTTGTACCATTCCATATCAGGCGCATCGAAATATCTCCCAGGGATCATTTTCATTCGGCGGCGCTTTCGGTTTTCCCATGGGATGGATTAAACGGGGTATTCTTCATTTCTCCCTGCAAATATCCGGAAAATGCGCGAATGCCATGCCCCGTGAAGCTTCTGCATGGACAAAATCAGTACGGGTCCCAAAATCATTCCGACGGCTGCCTGGCTCACACCGATTTTAAGGACACCGGTCAATACGCTTAATTCCGGGTGGAACAGATTTTCCACGATCATCAGGTTAAGGATAAAATTTTCCAGCAAAACGCCGGCAACCGTCATCAAAGACAGCATCAGAACGTTTTTCACCTGCAGGAACTGTTTGGTCCCCTGAAGGATGACGTAAAGCCATCCGTAAGCGCTCAGGTAAAAACCGAAAGCAGGCCCCGAAATGCCGTCCATCACCAATCCGAAAATCAGGATTACGGGAATGCCCTCTTTAACCGGCCGGAAAAAACCAAGAAAGATAACGACGGGCAGCAGGATATCGAAACCTTTGAGCAAGGACAGCGGCAGGATCGTCGTCCGGATGATCACAAATACAAGGCAGATCAGAAAATAAAAACCATGAATCATTGTTCTGTCGCAAATTGATAGAGAGGCGGGTTCAGCAGCACCAGCACCTCTTCCAGTTTCTCAAAATCCACAAAAGGCTCAACGATGATTTCCTGAAAAATACCGGAATTGTTCTTAACGATATCGGATACTCTTCCCAGCCGGAATCCCTTGGGGTAAACCCCGTCGAGCCCCGAGGAAATCACAACATCTTCCTTTTTGACGTCCTCCCGCCAGATAACATAATCCAGTCGGCAGTTGCCGTAAATGGCTCCCTTGACGATCCCTCGGGCACGGGTTCTCTGGATCAGAGCGTCCACGCCGCTGTTGATGTCAACGGCCAGCAAAACCTTTGCATAATGCCCGGACAATTCAATAATCCGCCCCACAACTCCCTCCGGAACCACCACGGGCATTCCCTGTGATAACCCGTCCATTTCGCCCTTGTTGATAATCACCGTCCTGATAAGGGCCGACGGGTCCTTGGCAATGACTTCACAGGCCAGGGCTTCCATGTTCATGGTGTTTTTGAAATTCAACAGGTTGCGCAGACGGAGATTGGAAAGCTCCACCTCGATCCTGTCCTTATTTTTTTCAAGGGCGATCGTCAGGGCCTTTTTTAATCTCTCATTTTCCCGGGAAGCCGATACCAGGGAAAAATAATTCCGCCAGACGCCTTCGACAAAGCGGAGGGTCTTATCCGTTATTTCCTGAAAGGGTGAAATCACTGAAATCAGTATTTTCCCGGGCCAGGTGGAAGGATAGGGGTCGTCGGCGAGTGTCAGGGCAATAATGTTCGCCGTGAACAGAAAAACCACGGCGATGATAATTACCGAGTTTTTCGAAAACATGAGGTTAGGGTATCATCACTTGTTTCAAAATCTCAATGCTGTCCAGAGCCATTCCTGAGCCTAAAGCCACCGTGGACAAGGGGTCGTCCGCCACGGTGATGGGCAGGGCGCATTCTTCCATGAGCAGCTTATCGAGGTTTTTCAGCAATGCCCCGCCGCCGGTAAGCACGATTCCCCGGTCCACAATGTCCGCTGCGAGCTCGGGCGGCGTCTGCTCCAAAGCGATTTTCACCGTTTCCACAATGGCGGCGATCTGCTCGGAAATGGCGGAACGAACCTCATCTGAATCAATGGCCAGTATTTTGGGAATACCGGAGACCAGGTCTCTTCCCTTGACTTCAATGGTTTCGACGCCATCAGGGTCAGGGTAGGCATTGCCGATGGTGGTTTTGATGATCTCGGATGTGCGTTCGCCGATCAAAAGGTTATATTTCCGTTTGATGTGCTGCATGATGGCATTGTCCATTTTATCTCCCGCCACCCTCAGGGACCTGCTGTAAACAATACCCGCCAGGGAGATCACCGCCACTTCGGTAGTGCCGCCGCCGATGTCCACAATCATGTTACAGATGGGTTCGGTGATGGGAAGACCGGCACCGATGGCGGCCGCCATGGGTTCCTCGATCAAAAACACTTCCCGGGCGCCGGCGGATTCGGCCGATTCCCGGACAGCCCGTTTTTCCACCTGGGTGATCCCCGAGGGTACGGCGACGATAATTCTGGGTCTTACAAAGGTCCGTCGGTTGTGGACTTTATGAATAAAATGCCTCAGCATGGCCTCGGTGACCTCAAAATCCGCTATAACCCCGTCTCTCATCGGCCGGATTGCGACGATATTGCCGGGCGTCCTTCCCAGCATGTTTTTCGCCTCAGTCCCCACGGCCAGCACGCGGTTTTTATCTCTGTCCAGTCTGACCGCCACAACGGAGGGCTCGCTCAGCACAATGCCCTTGCCCTTTACATATACCAGTGTGTTCGCAGTCCCAAGGTCAATTGCCAGATCATTTGAAAATATGCCCAAAATGCCGTCTAAAAAGCTCATAAGCCCTCTTGTTGTCTATTTTGTTTCGAAAAAAAACCAGATTCTTAAAAAATATCGTCGGGATGCCGTGCGTTGGTCCCGCAAAGCCAATCATGGCTACCAGAAATAACTCGAAATTACAAGGAAAATTATCCATGGAACGGCTGTAGCGAATGCTGCTGTCGGCAGGGTCTATTCCACAATCCGCTGAGCCTTTGCCAGTTCTTCCATGACCCTGTCATGGATTCGGGGTCTGAATTCCCTGATCCTCACATTAGCGCGGCTGGGGTGGATTCGATTGGTCAGAAGAACCACGATAATTTTTTTTTTCAGGTCCATCCAGAAAGATGTGCCGGTAAATCCCAGATGCCCGACGCTCTCCGATGAAAAATATTTTCCAGCACTGGAATCGGACCGCGCAGGCGCATCAAATCCCAGTGCCCTGCCGATTTTTTCGTCGCGTGTCAGGAAAAGGCGGACCAGGTCCCGTTGAAAAATCTCTGAGTCATCGCCCTCATGATACGCCTGCATCAAGGCCCATAATAAACGGTAGACACTGAAAACAGACCCGAAAAGACCGGCATGGCCTTCAATTCCTCCCACCGCGTAAGCGTTTTCGTCATGCACCGCCCCACTGACCACCACCCCCCGCCAGGGGCAATTTTCAGTTGCGGCGAATTGTTTGATTACAGGCCGCCCGTTCAGGTCCACGAAAAACAGGCCGCTTTCTCCTGAAAGCCCCAGAGGACCGTAAATGGTTTCGTTCAGATATCGATCCAGGCCTTTTCCACTCAACCGTTCCACCACCCAGTTCAGGATCATGAATCCCGGATCGCTGTACAGCATGATTTTTCCGGGGGGATGGCTGAGGGGCGTTTTCAACAGCAATTCTCTTAATTTTGTTTTTGCCTCGGAAAACCGCTTACCCTCCGCAACCGGATAGATGGTTTGATAATAGGGCACGTAATCCACTATCCCGGAAGTATGGTTAAGCAGTTGACGAATCACGATATCCCGTTTATCCGTCAACTTGAAAGGCGGGAGGATATCCCCCAGTTTCTGATCCGGATCAAGAGCCCCCGTCTGAACCAGCTTCATTACGGCCAGGGCCGTGGCCAGGGGTTTGGTCAAGGAAGCCAGATCAAATACCGTTTCCAGCGTCATTTCCCGTTTTGAAAAAATATCCGCCTGCCCGTATGATTTGAGAAACAGGACCTCGCCGTTCAGGGATCCCAGTATAACGGCGCCGGGAAAAACATTTTCCAAAAGGCCCTTCTCCATCAGTCTGTCCACAGATTTCATGGCACTGTTCTTCTTCGCTCGAACCGTAAAACACCTTTATCGCAGTCAAGGGTTGCGGGCATTCCCATGGGGAAGGCCAGGTTTCGACGGCCGTGGCCCCCGCCAAAACCAGCCAGGATGGGAATATCCTCTTCCTTGAATATTTCCGGAACAAGATTCACAATGTCGGCATAATCCCCGCATTCATCAAAGGTCCCAAGAATCAGCCCCCGTATCCCGGAGAGGCAGCCGGTCAGCTTCAGGTGCATGAGCATCCGGTCTATCCGGTACAGGGCCTCCCCCCGGTCTTCCAGAAACAGAATATGCCCGTGAAAGTTCATTCCGTAAGGTGTTCCCGCCAGATGGCAGAGGCTGGTGAGATTTCCGCCGGCCACAGGACCTTCCGCCTTTCCGGACGACAGGATCGTGGCGTCCTTCAGGGGAAACTCCAGGGCGTCCACAAAAGTCAGCGCATGGAACAATCTGATTCTGGAATCTTCATCCACATCTCCCAGACCGGCCGCCATGGGGCCGTGGAATACCGAAAACCGGCATTTCCGATACAGGGCCGTGAGTAGAACGGTGATATCGCTATACCCCAGGAATATTTTGGGATGCCTGCGGATCAAGGGGTAATCCAGCAGCGGAAGAATACGGATGGAACCGTACCCCCCCCTGGCGCATACGATGGCCTTGATCTCTTTGTCGGCAAAGCATCGGTTCAACTGGCGGGCCCGGAAGTCATCCGGGGCGCTTAAATACCCAGTCGTTATCGACATGGGTTCAGGGCACTCTACCCGAAATCCCATGTCCCGGATCATTTTTACACCCTCTTCCAGTTTTTTCGGATCAAAAGGGCTTGCCGGCGCTACGATGCCCACCTTATCCCCCGGCGACAAACTATCGGGAATCATGATCATTTTTTTATCGCCCACGTTTATTCCCTGAATTCGGCAAATGTGCAGACACAAATCCTTGACATCGCCATTTGCCCATGTTAAGTGAGCCCACATTGTGTCGGGGCGTAGCGCAGACTGGTAGCGCACTTGAATGGGGTTCAAGGGGTCGGAGGTTCAAATCCTCTCGCCCCGACCAAAAAAACAAAGAAACCCGGGGGATTCAAATGAATCTCCCTTTTTTTGGGTCTTTTCCCCGGGTCCATGCCTTTACCACAACTTCCCCGAATTCGTCACCTGCTATTCTATGAACGGGATAAATAATCAATATTTAATTTTTCCTCATCTTAAAAAAGCGTCTTTCCCTCCGGGTTTTCTTCAATAAAATTGAATCAATTCGGGTGTTGTTAGGGATGACCGGTTTATGCAGACCGGGCAACTAACGGATTGAAAATCCAAAATCAGTGCAGAATATCCGCCAAAAAGGAAAAGCGATTGATTTCTCAATGGAATAGTGACAATTTAATTCCTGTGGATCAAAAAAACCGTTACGACTGATCGTCTTTTTTGAAAACGGAGGTGCCGATGCATAGAAGGCCGGTTTTACTCGTGGTCATCATGATGATGGGATTGATGGTTTTTGGTGGTGCGGGCCATGCCGATAATCAATTTGAAAAAACCAAACGATCCGCCGTACACGGGGATGCAACTTCTCAGTTTCTTCTGGGTTTTATATACTACTATGGAGAAGGTGTGCCGCTTGATTATCAGGAAGCCCTGAAATGGTTCCTGAAATCAGCCCGGCAGGGGAATATCGGCGCTCAATTTCTGCTGGGAGTGATGTATTTCAACGGCAATGGTACGGCCGTCGACCACAGTGAAGCCGTAAAGTGGTACTTGAAATCAGCCGAACAGGGGCATTCCGATGCCCAATATTATTTGGCCAATTTGTATTACGCCGGCGAAGGTGTTCCTTTGAATTACCAGGAAGCCATGAAATGGTACCTGAAATCAGCCGAACAGGGGCATGACGGTGCTCAGTGTAATCTGGGGTTTATGCACGATAAAGGTCATGGCGTGCCCGTGAATCACAGGGAGGCCATGAAATGGTACCTGAAATCGGCCGAGCAGGGAAATCAATTTGCCCAATATAATTTGGGAGTTATGTATGATACGGGTGAAGGGGTCCCGGTGAATTATCAAGAAGCCCTGGATTGGTATCTGAAATCAGCCGAACAGGGGAACACCGGGGCCCAATATAATTTGGGAGTTATGTACGACACCGGCAAGGGCGTTTCCGTAAACTATCAGGAAGCCATGAAGTGGTTCCTGATATCGGCGGAACAGGGAAACGAACGAGCTCAATATAATCTGGGGGTTATGTACGATACCGGCGAAGGGGTTCCGGTAAATTATCAGAAAGCCATGAAGTGGTTCCTGAAATCAGCCGAGCAGGGAAATGAACTTGCTCAATATAATTTAGGGGTTATGTATTCCAACGGTAACGGTACACCCGTCAACTACAAGGAAGGTATGAAGTGGTTTCTGAAATCGGCCGGGCAGGGAAATGAGCGAGCTCAATATAATCTGGGCAATATGTATTACGCCGGGGAAGGCGTCCCTGCCGATCGAACGGAGGCCACGAAGTGGTTTCTGAAGGCTGCTGAGCAAGGGCATCAAGATGCTCAATATAATTTAGGGGTTATGTATTTCAAAGGGGAAGGCGTTCCTGTGGACCTCGTTAAAAGTTATGCCTGGATGAGCGTTGCATCAAATCAGGGAAACGAAGGTGCCAAAGATTCAATCAACATCATAGCCGAGGATATGACTCCGGAGCAGATTGCCGAAGCCCGGAAAGACGCTGCCCTGCTTTTGGAAAACATGCTGAAATCAAAGCAGGATCAGTGAAGACGAAAAAGAGATCAAAAACCCTTTCAGTTCCGAGGCCGCGCTGCATAAAATCTCGGGAATAAAGACCAAAAATCCGTCCCTGAATTATCGGAAGACGGATTTTTGGTTGTTTCTGACCGGTTAAAAACCGGTTATTTCTGCTTTAATACAATTTCTGCCCCAGAGCACCGGGGAGCAGAATATTCGGATCAAATTCACAATTCGCGCAATTGATGCCTTTCCGGCCGATAACACCGGTCCAGTAAGAAGTTTTGAAATCCGAATAGGACTGGTAGGACATCCAGGGACCGGTTTCATTCGTGGACACGGTTTCCGGTCTATACCCCTGGTACAGGCCTTTCCAGAAATTTCCGCTCTTATCATAGGTTTCCGCGCCGGTGGCATAAAAAATTTTATCGGCTATCCAGATCATTCTTTTGGACTCGGGATATCTCGGGTTTTTAGCCTTGATTTCAATCAGGTAATTTTCCCACAATTCCCATGGATCGGCGTCCAGGATGGGATGCTCATATCCATTGTAATATTTGCCTTCCGGTTTATCCGAGCCTTCCGTCACCTGGCAATGTCACCATTTAGTTGACA
>DIKO01000037.1:31403-69019 GCA_002423615.1 Desulfobacteraceae bacterium UBA5616 | reverse complement strand
GCTGAAATAGGTTCTGAATTCAATATGTCTTCAGAGGTTGGGGGGGCTGTAAAATTCTTCAGGACGCCAACCTCATTTCCGATGTTTCCGCGCTGCCGGCCATAAACGATTTTTGCTTTGCGAGAAACTCATGGTATCCGGAAAGCCTGGAAAGGGAGTCCGCAGCGTGTTCAAAATTCCGGTAAACGGGTATTCCCGCATCCAGGAGTTCGGATTCCATTTTCCGGCAAACCATTTCCATTTCCGGGTCATTCCGGGTCTGACGCCAACACACAACAAAGGGCTTGTCCTTGAGATGCGCCGGAAACAGGGTTTTAATGGCGGCCGTCAGCCTGGGGGTGGCAACAGGGCCGATCCAGTCCATGTGAAGGGAAAGAATCACCATATTCAGATCGGGTGCATCATAAATCATATCCAGGGTTTCAGGCATCAATTGTTCAGGTTCCATGATAATGGGCTGAGCGTCCAGAGGATTTTTAATCATGTTCCCGGCCTCGGGTACGAATTTCCTCAGCGCTTTTTGCATGGTTTTGGAAAAAGGCGGCAATTCCAGTCCCGCCCGGCTGCAAACGTCGGATGCCGCCACGACAATGCCGCCTCCGGTGCCCATCACGGTTACGCCGCGGCCCCTGGGTGGTTGAAGATGAAGCATGGCCAGGGTCGTATGGGCCATTTCTTCAAGCGAATAAGCCCTGATGGCGCCGGTCTGGCGGAAAAAGGCGTTCCAGAACTGTTCCTGGCCTGCAAGGGAACCGGTATGGGAAGCCACGGCCTTTTTGCCGGCTTCGGTCAATCCGCCCTTTAAGATGATGACGGGTTTGATTTTGTTGATTTCCCGCACCAGGGTGAACAGTTTTCGGGAGTCTGCAACCCCTTCCAGGTACATGGCGATGATCCGGGTTTTGGGATCCTGGGCGAAATATTCCAGAAAATTCGTGCTGTCCAAGGTTAGTGCATTGCCGTAACTTACAATTTTGCAGAAACCAACCCCTAATTTTGATGCATAATTTGAAAAATCCTGAGCGTGTCCTCCGCTCTGACTGATAAATGAAACCGGCCCAACCTTCTCAACGGGGTTGTTCCACGTGCCGAGCCGGATTTCCGGTACGCAGATCCCCATGCAATTGGGACCGACCACCTTCAGGTGATGCTGAAGTGCTATGGTTTCAATTTCTTTCTGAAGGGCCAGTGCCCGGGGCTCTCCGGTTTCCTTGAAACCGGCCGTGAAGATGTGGATCCGGGTGTTGCCCGTTCCGGCGCAATCGCGCAAAACCTCGGGCACATAAGGGGCGGGAACCGATACGATCACCAGATCAACCGGTTCAGGAAGCTGTGATAGATCCGAATAGGCTTTAACGCCGTTTACTTCCGTAAGTTTGGTGTTGATCGGATACATTCGTCCCTTGAAACCGTACTGTTGGAGAGAACCGAACATCCCGAGGTAGGGGGTTTTCGGATCTATCTGTTTCGCACCGATCACGGCGACGGACCGGGGGTTGAACATCTTGTCGAGATCAGATGAAATCATTTATCGATAGCCTTTATAGAGTTACATGCCAATAGTTAAACATAGTTTAAATACAATAGGATAACAGCACAAAACCGAGCGAGCGTTCATAATTATACAGTTCATAACCGGAGCCCGGAAAAATGTCAACAGGTTTTTGATTCTTTATCCGTATAAAATAATCGGGAAGCGGCAGGGAAACAAAAAAGACTTGACTCTAAATAGGGCCGGGATTAAACTTCCAAACAAATTGTGGTACCTTTAACCGGATCCGGAAAATCACGTATCGTCCCGGTATGCCGTTCTGAAAACGTTATAAAATCAATATGTTTCCTATTTTACCCGAATCTACTTGAATCTACTATCTCAAAGGGGGGCTGATTATGGCAAAAATGACGGACCGCATGAAGGAATTGTTTGGAAAAGTTCCGGCCGTGGTGCTTTCTACGGCATCGGGAGACGGCTCCCCGAACGCTGTTCCGGTGGGCGCGAAGAAGATCATCGACGATGAAACCATTCTTCTGTCCGACCAGTTTTTCAACAAGACCCTGGCCAATATGAAGTCCAATGCCAAGGTGTCGGTGACCTTTTGGGAAGGTCATGAGGGATATCAGCTTAAAGGTTCGGTGGTCATCGAGACCAGCGGGAAGCGTTTCGAGGAAACGGCCAAATGGATCGAGGACATGGGTAACGCAGTCGGGTTTCCCTTGAAGTCCAAGGGCGCCGTGATTTTAAAAATAGATGAAATTTACGGGGTTTCACCCGGGCCCGGCGCGGGAAAGCAACTGGTTTAGAATCCCCGTCAGGGCATACTTCCTTCCACCCGGCCCTTGAATACAAAGCGCCTCCGGTTTCGGAGGCGTTTCCTTACAGATCCGCGGAATTTTCAGCAGGCTTCTACGGCGTTGTTTCAAGGGCCATCTCTATCTCTTTTCTGACCATGTCGTCTTCTTGCCGGCGCCCGGCCTCCAGGGCCGACCTGGCCCTGTCCCCGGAAAGCCGGCCCAGTGCCCACGCCGACATGCCGCGGACCTCGGGATAGGGACTGCTCTTTAGCGCGTCTATCAGGAATGGCACATTTTCCCGATCCCCCAGGTTGCCTAATGCCCTTGCGGCATTGGTCTGCCATTTTAAGATATTGTCCTTCGCGATATAAAAGGTCAAAGGCCATATCCTGCTGACATAATAGTCCTTGTCCATCAAAAGGATCTTCGTCAGCTCGAAATCGCCGGATCTTGCGGAAAGTTTCGGGTTTTCCGGCAGGGCCTGGTTCATCCAGGGCTGGTTTCTCGGGCAGACTTCCTGGCATCTGTCGCATCCGTAAATCCACGTCCCCATGGGTTCCCGCAATTTCATGGGCGTCATGGGACCGGCGTAATAGGAGTTATATGCGATACAGAGCCTGGGGTTCATTTCTCCGGGTGCGTAGAGTGCGCCGGTGGGGCAGGCCGCCATGCAGGCGTTTTTGCACCATTCGGGGCATCCGAATTCGATGGAAGGGGAATCCGGCGCTATTTCCTTATCCAGGAGGATGGGGATGCTTTCCAGCCATGATGCATCCCGCATGGCATTTTTTGCAAAGACAAAACAATTTTTCCCGTATGTGACCACGCCTGCCCGGGCTGCGGACATCCGGGCCGGTATTTCTTCATCGAATTTCCGCTGAATGCCTTCTTTTTTTAAAAAATCAAAAAATGCCGTTAGTTTTCCGGTTTCCTCTCCTTTTTCGATCCTTTCATCCACCTGATAACATCTCCCGATGCGGCCCACCAGTTGTCGGGGAAACTCTTTGCGATGATAATTCCGGATCAGCACTAAAAGTGACTTGGCCCATGGATGTTTAACGCCGAAGGATGCCCCTCTTTTGACGTTAAAACTGTCCGTCTGGACCCATCCATACATTTTATCCGGCCGGGATTCGATTTCGCGGATGTAAAGATCCAGGGGGGCCGTGTGGGTGAATCCCACGGCTTCAAATCCAAGTTCAAAGGCCTTTTCGGTGATTCTGTTTTTAAGCGTCATTTAAATTCTCCCTTGGGTAATGAACTGTTTTATTTGGAGTTTTCAGATATTTCCCGGGGACCTGGGTGACGCGGGGGTAGTTCCCCAAAGGACTTTCATCCACGAGAAGGGTGCAGCCATAGGTTTGTTCCAGTGTCTTAAAGGTGATCACATCGCGGGGAGGGCCGGAATCCACGATTCTGCCGTCTTTCAGAATCAACAGGGTGTCCGCGTACATGGCCGCCAGATTGATGTCATGGGAAACCATCACAATGGTAATGCCTTTTTCATGCTGAAGTTTTTCCATCAGGTCCATGACCCTGATCTGGTGGGCAAGGTCCAGCGACGCGGTGGGTTCATCCAGGAGTATGATTTTCGGGTCCTGGCAAATGGCCCGTGCAATACAGACGCGTTGGCGTTCGCCCCCGCTCAACCGACCCATTTCCCGGCTGGATAGCGCGTCAACCCCTGTAAATTTCAGGGCCTGCATGGCGATGTGAATATCCTCCTCCCTTTCCAGGCCCAGCATCCCCAGGTGGGGCGAGCGCCCCATGAGCACCACGTCCATCACCGTAAAGGGAAAATCCATGGATGTGGTCTGCGGCACCAGACCCAGGATTTTGGCGAGGGCTTTTCTTTTGTACGCTCCCACGGATTTTCCTAAAACTTCAACCTGTCCCGATACCGGGTTGATCAGGCCCGCCATGAGCTTTAAAAGAGTGGACTTGCCGGAACCGTTGGGTCCGATGATGATGAAAAATCCATTGTCCTCCACTGAGAAGGAAAGTGATTCCAGCACCTTGGATTTTTCGTAGAAAAAGCTTAAATCCCGGATACGGAGAACGGCCTGTTTCATGGCCTGGATCTTTTTAAAAGGTAAATGAAAAGGGGAGCGCCGACCATCGCCGTGATAACACCGGCCGGCATTTCACCCTGATGGGGCAATGCCCTGGCCAGGGTGTCGCAGATCACCATATAGGAACCACCCCCCAGGATGCAGGCCGGAACCAGAATGCGATGGTCGGGTCCCAGAATCATGCGTAACAGATGGGGTATCACCAGCCCCACAAAACCCAGAAGACCGCAATGGGAGACTGTTGCGCTGACCATCAGGGAGGTTGAAACGAGCAGGGCCAATGTCACCGCGGCGAAATTTACACCCATGGTCTGGGCCAGATCCTTGCCCATGAGAAGGAGATTCATTTTGTTGGACAGAAAGAACAACAGGAAGAAACAGGGCAGATTAATGGCCGCCAGAATACCGGCCTGGGAAAACCCGGTCATGGAAAAATCTCCCATAAGCCAGAAAATGATGTTGTGAAGACGGGAGTCCTGGGTCATGGATACCAGAAACATGATGACGGCGGCGCAAAAGGCATTGACCATAACCCCGGAAAGCAGGAGGGCGTTCTGCCTTAACAGGGTCTGGCCCGAGGACATGACCAGAATCAGGAAAAGGGTTGCCAGACTTCCGGCAAACGCCATCAGACACACGCCGGGGAAACGGGAAAATCCCATTAAAATACCGGCAATGGCGCCGATGGCCGAACCCCCGGAAATGCCGAGAATATAGGGTTCAGCCAAAGGATTCCGCAGAATGGCCTGGAAAACCAGCCCTCCCAGGGAAAGGGTCGCCCCTACCAGGGCTGCCATAAGCACCCGGGGGAAACGGATCTTCCAGATGATGGCGTCCATCAGGCCATGGGTGTTTTCTCCTGAAATCAGGGCGTCAAAGGCGGAAAAAAAACCGCTTTGGGTGGAACCCAGGGAAATTCCCGCGTACATCGACAAAGCAAGAATCAGACCCAACGCCGGAAGGACGGTCAAGAGGCGCTTCAGGACGGCGGGCTTTTCGGAATTCATGGCTTTCCCTTGAAAAATTCCGGGTGAATCAGTTCGAAGAGCATTTCAAGACCGTCCACAAGTCTCGGCGTGGGGCGATCCAGAAGATTTGAATCCACAAGGACGATGCGGTTGTTTTTGACGGCCGGCATTTGGGGCCATTTCCGCCATTCGGCTTTAACCTCTTCAAAAACGGCGCCCCGGGTCATGGAGGTGATGATGAAGATATCCGGAGAAAGGGCCAGAACCTGCTCGGTGCTGAACCGGGGATAGGACGCCGGTCCTTTTGCCAGGTTTTCGCCGCCGGCCATTTCGATAAGTTCATGAATACAGGTATTGGAACCGGCCGATACGATGGGAGAAATGCCGATCTGATAAAAGACCCGGGGCCGGGTAGAGGCTTTGGATACCATGGCCTTGACCCGGGAGATCCGTTGTTTCATCTCGAAGACAACCTTATCCGCCTTTTTTCCAGCGTTCAAAAGCTCCCCTATTTCCGTCACGGTATACATCACGCTGTCAAGGTTCCGGGGATCCACCGCGTAAACCGGTATGCCCAGATTTTCAAGCACGGCGATAATTTCAACGGGGTTGCCGTCCTTTACGGCAATGCACAGGTCGGGTTTTAAGGAAACGATTTTTTCCACATCCAGATTGACATAAGACCCGACCTTCGGGAGCTTTTCAGCCGCTTCGGGATAATCGCTGAACTGGGTCACCCCCACCAGGCGATCCTCCTGTTTCAGTGCATAGAGAATCTCGGTGATGCTGGGAGCAAGCGCCACAATGCGCCTGGGAAAATCGGGAATGGTCAGGGTCCTTCCGATTTGGTCGGTGACTTGACGTGCAGCATCAGCCGAACTGGGAAGTGCGATTTCGCCGGTAAACCCCGCGAGCAGGATAATCATGAATAAATGCATGAGGTTTTTCGTCAACGTTAGGAATCCGATCTGAAAATACCCGGTACATAATGAAAAATTGAATTGCCTGTCAAGATGTTTCGGGCCCGAAGGTATGTTCCTTAAGGTGATCGGCATCCGGAGCCTCGCTGACCTGAAAGGGTGAAGCGCATTGACAAAAAAAATAGAGTTTGTATTTAACTTTCCGTTCATGAGCGATTCTTAACCTTATAATATAAAAGCATATGAGGCTGTAATGATTGAAGGGAAGAAAAATGCACCCGCGCTTCCGGGTCCTTTGGAAGGCATCCGGGTTGTGGAATACGCCATCTGGCACGCCGGTCCCGGCGCTTCTGCCATTCTGGGCGATATGGGCGCGGAAGTCATCAAGATCGAAACCCTGAGCGGTGATCCGGAAAGGTCCGCCAAGCAACTGGGGAGCGTGAAATTCGACGTTCAGGGGAACAGTGACTGGAGTTTTCTGTTTGAATTGTCCAACCGGAATAAAAAAGGAATATGCCTGGATATTCAAACCCCCCAGGGCAGGGAGATCTTCCACAGGCTTGTCAAAACGGCGGATGTATTTCTGACCAATCTCAGGAATTCCACCAAACCCCGTCTGGGGATCGATTATGAGAGCATCAGAAAGATCAACCCTCAGATCATTCATGCCGGCGTTTCCGGATTCGGTGTAAAGGGGCCCTTCAGCGATGTGGGGGCCTTCGATCCCATGGGGCAGGCGGTTTCCGGCATGCTCTACCTGACGGGAGATGATGAACCGGTAATGCTGCAGACCGTTGTGCTGGATCAGATGACCTCCATCACCGCCAGCCATGCCATCCTGACCGCGCTTTTTTACCGGGAGCGGCACGGCATCGGACAGGAAGTCCATGTTTCCTTATACAGCTCCGCCCTGTGGCTGACACGCCAATATTCTGGCCACGGGCGTTATGAAGAAAAATCCGGTTGAAAAATGGGACCGGTACAGGAACAGCCCCTTGAGAAACTGTTTTAAATGCAAGGATGGAAAATGGATCATGGGAACCAACAACCCCGAAGAAAAATTCTGGGATCGGTTTTGTGATCTGACGGGCGGACCCGAACTGAAAACCGATCCCCGCTACGAGGATACCGAGAAACCGGTGGAAAACGCGGCGGAGCTGGTTTCCGAGTACGACCGGTTGTTTCTCACCAAAACACGGGATGAATGGATCAGCGTATTCCGTGCGAACGGGTTCTTTTATGCTCCGGTTCAGAAGATGGAAGAAATTATGGAAGATCCTCAGGCCCGGGAAAATCAATATGTGGTCGATTTTGATCATCCGTTTTTGGGGAAGGCGGTGATCCCGGGATATCCGGTTACCTTCAGTGCAAACAGGGCCGGCACCCGGACGGCTTCGCCCTCTCTGGGAGAACATACGGACATCATCATGAAGGAAATCGGGTACGGGAAAGAGGACATCAAGGCTTTGAAATCAAACCGCGTTATCAGGTGAACAGATCATTGGACGCTGTTTTTCTTCACTTCAGGGTTCCGGGCAAACCGGACGGGGAGGGAAATCATTGAACGGAGACGCCGGTGGCGCCCTGAGCCGTTACAGGGTATTGGATCTTACAACGGATACCGGTCAGCTCGCCGGCAGAATTTTTGCCGATTTGGGAGCCGACGTCGTCAAGATTGAGCCTCGACAGGGAGATCCTTCCAGAGCATCAGGGCCTTTTTACGGAGACGATCCGTCAGACCCGGACAAAAGCCTATTCTGGGCGGCCTACAATGCGGGGAAGCGAAGTATTGCACTGGATATCCAGAGGGAAGCGGACAAGGAAACTTTAAAGGGGCTTATCCCTTCCGCGGACTTCCTTCTGGAATCGCACCCGCCCGGTTATCTCGCATCCCTCGGTCTGGGCTACGCGGATCTGGAAAAATTGAACCCCGGACTGATCATGGCATCGATTACGCCTTTCGGCCAGACCGGTCCCAGGGCCCTCTGGAAAGGGCCCGACCTGGTGTGCTGGGCAATGGGCGGTTATATGTGGATGACGGGGGAGCCGGAAAAAGCACCCCTGCGCATCAGTCATCCTCCCCAGGCTTATCTCCATGCCTCTGCCATTGCCGTTACCGGTTGCCTCATGGCCCATTTCTGCCGGGTGAAAACCGGCCTCGGCCAGCATGTGGATGTCGCGGCTCAGCAATGCCCGTCCTGGATGTTGACCAACACCTATGCGTTCTGGGACCTGAAAAGAATCAATCTGGGCAGGGGAGGCATATTCCGGCAATTCGGGGCCAACAATATCAGAACCGTGTGGAAGGCCCTGGACGGTTACATCACATTTATGTTTTCCGGCGGCGCCATCGGCGCTAAAGGTCAGCGCCGTGTGGTGGAACTCATGGACCGGGCAGGATCAGCCCCGGAATGGATTAAAAACGTCGACTGGGAAGGGATGAGCGCCTTTTCCGTTCATGAAGACCAGTTAAGCGACATCACCCGGGAATTCGGCGCTTTTTTTGAAACCCAAAAAAAAGAGAATCTGCTGGCCGAGGCGGTTAAGAGCGGCATCATGCTGGCGCCGGTGAACACCATCGCCGATGTGATGAACGATCCCCAGCTTATTGCCCGGGACTTCTGGCGGGAAATTCACATTGCCCCGGACAGGACGTTGAAATTTCCCGGTCCCCCGGTGAAGATGAGCAGAACTCCCTGGAAAACGGGGAAGGGTGCCCCGCGCATGGATGAACACCGGGAGAAAATTCTGAGCGATTGGACCACGAAGTGCGGGGAGGAATGCCGGGTTCGCTTCAATGCCCATGTCCGGGGAAAAAATGCGCTTCCCCTCGACGGGATTAAGGTTCTGGATTTCACCAGCACCGTTCTGGGCCCTTCCACCACCCGGTATCTGGCAGATCACGGCGCCGTGGTGGTTCGGGTGGAATCCCTGGCCCACCCGGAGACCCTGCGGATTGCCACGCCTTTTGCCGGAGATTCACCCCATATCGACCGCAGCGGATATTTCGCCGTGCACAATGCCGGAAAATTGTCTCTGTCTCTGAATATGAAGAAGGAAAAAGCCCGGTTTGTGGTCGAGAAACTCATCAACTGGGCCGATATCATGATCGAATCCTTTGCCCCCGGGGTGATGAAGCGATGGGGGCTTGATTATGAGGCCGTAAAACGGATCAATCCCGATATCATCATGGCTTCCACCTGCCTCCAGGGCCAGACCGGACCCCATGCCGCGCATCGGGGATACGGCCAGATGGCCACGGCCATCGCCGGATGGTTCGAGCTGACCGGATGGCCCGAAGGCCCGCCCCTGGACGAAGGACCCCCGGTTTCAGTCCCGTGAAGGCCGGAAGGCAAATGAAAATGAACTGGAAAGGCTGTTGGAAGAATGGACGATTCAACGGGATGCATTCGACGTGATGGAAATGATGCAGGCGGCCGGCGTGCCCGCCGGGGTGGTCCAGAATGCCGAAGACCTTTTTAAGGATCCCCAGTTGAACCACCGGGGGCATTTCAAATGCCTGGTGCATGCCGAAATGGGGCCGTATCACATCGCGACGGCTCCTTTTACCCTGTCCAGGTGCGACAACAAGCCCCTTTCTCCGGCCCCGTTGTTCGGCGAACACACTGAAAAGGTCCTCAAAGAGTTCCTCGGGCTCAGCGATGACCAAATCGCCGAACTCGTGGTGGATGAAGTCCTTACATGAACTGAATACCGATCACTCCAGTATCGCTCCCCTGGCAGCGCTGCTGACCATTCTTACATATCTTTTCATGAATCCATTGGGGATTTCGCGCTGGACAGGCGCAAAAGTTTTGAATCGGCTCCGGATCTCCTCATCGGACAAGTCGACATGAAGCGTGCGTTCCGGGATATTGATGGCGATTTTGTCGCCGTCCCGCAGTATGCCGATGGGCCCGCCGGAACAAGCCTCCGGCGATACATGCCCCACACAGGGACCGGAGGTGGCTCCGGAAAAACGGCCGTCGGTGATCAAGGCGACACGGCTGTATCCGTGAGCGCTGATGCTCATGGTGGCGGCAAGCATTTCGGGCATGCCGGGGCCTCCCCTGGGGCCTTCGTTCCGGATGACGATGACTTCCCCTTCGGTGATCTTTTTCTCCCGTATGGCGGCCAGAAAATCATGCTCGGACTCAAAATCCTCCGGGCGCAAGCCCATGGGAGTTCGATTCTCCCCTCCGGCACCATTTAAAATCAAGGGGTTAGCTATTTTGGCTGATCCCTTTTTTTGTGCCGAAATCGCGGATTGTGCCCGAAATTGTGCCCATGAGTGATTTCAGGTAGGCTTCCTGACGCTGTGCGGCCAGCTTCAAATCCGCATCATTGACGATATTGTATCGGTCGAATACGGCGCGGGTTTTATGGCCGGATATCATCATTGCCACTCTTTCAGGGATGCCGGACCGGATCATGTTCCGGACTGCGGTTCTGCGGAAATCATGAAAGTACTTCTTTCCGATTTCGGCATCTTTGCATGCCGTGTTCCACGAGGCTCTGAAATCACTTATCCTGCCGGTTTTGGCCGGATTCGGGAAAACATAAGGGGTCAATGTGGCGGCTTCTTTTCGGTCTTCCCACTGTTTGTTGAAGATCTCAATCAACTCACTGTCCAAATAAACCGTGCGGGCCTCATCATTCTTGGTTTCGCCGGTTTCCAACCGGACAATTCCCTGATGCCGGTCCACCTGACGCCATTCCAGGTTGATCAATTCGGATACCCGCCATCCCACGCGATAGGCAAAGGTCACAAACCCTTTCAGATAATCCGGTAGAGCTTCCCTTAACGCCAGAAACTCGTGATACTCAAAAAACCCTTTGCGGATATTGTTTTCCTTGAGCATGGGAATATAGGACACGCGATCCACCTTTGGCGGGGTTTGCTTTGCCCCCATATTGAGCATTCGTTTCAAGGCCGACAGCTCCCGATTGATCGTACCGTTTGCCGCACCGGCTTTTAAGTCGCTGCCGCCACAGAAAGGGCATTTTGCTTCGGCATCGAATGTTTTTGAGCATTTCTTACAGGTCCAGGTCATCCGTTTTTCAATATAGTCCTGAATGACCGGTGTGGTCATATCAACGATTCGCATGCCTTCAAAATACCTCATCAAATGGTTTACGGCCTGTTGCGCCCTTTTTGCGGATTTTTTCCGGTTGACCCGATAATCCCGCAGAAAATCTTCCGCCAGTTCGTCAAAGAACACTTTTTCAAAAAAAACACCGGGGATTTTCCCCTGAGATATTTCTCCCTCCCTTCTATCCAGCAACTTTTTGGCAACCATCTTTTTGCCGGATTTTGAACTTTCCCGATAGTTTTTGCCGTTTCGGTAATACTTGAGCCACCAGATATTACCGCGTTTAAATAACGCACCCATAAGGTCCTCCTATCTCGCTATGACGGGCACAAGATAGGTTAATTTTGTTTCTCATATTCAGCCCTGGTTTGCAAGAACAACACCGATCAATTATGCTGCTTGAAATTTGTAATGAATGTATCGATATCCTTGCTTTCCACAAAGAGTTTCTTGCCCACCTTTACAAAAGGCAATCTGCCGTCCCATATCTGAGATCACCAGAACCATTTTGTTGCGCCGATTTCCCTGACAAGTTCTTGGATGGAATACAAACGCTTTTGAAATAATACGGGATTTGATTTTGTTTCCACTGTTGCAGGCCCTTTTGATAATCTTAGTGTTGTTTGGTGTCAATGGTGCCGTCCCAAAATTATACTGTATAAAAATGGGACAATTTCATGCCGTCATTATGATAGTACGAACCGGGTCAAGTGATCGATGTCCGGTCCCGCCCGGAAAAAGATGGTAGGGAATTTTTAAAATCCAATGGGTCTTTATTTCCCTAAATAGTGCTCTGTGATACTTGCCCGGATATGGCCCATTTCCTCTGACACAATGGAAAGGGCATGGATTTCATTTACATCCGCTTTGAGCTGGACTTCAGAAAAACGGTATTGGGCAAAATTCCAGCGCAAGCCGTGAGATCCTTTGTTCTCAGGGGCCTCACCGATAAAGCGGGCTGTTTTTTCAAGGTCATTCCGGTAGGTGCGGTCGTTAAAATCAAAAGAGTTTTTTTGATCGATGGTTTCCTTCAAAGCCTTATATGTTTCTAATGAGACCTGAATATCCCGGATTTTTCCTCCCTTTCCCTGTACCTCAAATAAACCTTTCAATTGATCGGAATAGGGGTCTTTAAAAATACCTTTTAATTGTTCTTTCCCAATGTGATTGGCTTCGGATATTCTTGCACCACCTTCAAACTGAATGCGTGCCGCCAATTGGTGGCTTTCGTATTTTAAATTATCGATCAGCAGCTTCGGGCTTTCGTAGGCACGATTTCCCTCAAACCGGCCCAATTTGATTTCTCTGGCGGTTTCCCTTACCGCCTCGATGTTCGGGGTAAATCTGTAGGAATTCCCGGTCGCCAAGCGCCAGGCATTCATGGTCAAGGCGGTCTCCAGCTTTTCGCAGGCTGATGAATAGTTTAAAAATGTCTGATTCGAGATTCTGTTTTCCGAATCTGTAATTTTTGATTCCAGATAAGACTGAATATGTTGCCCGGTCAGCTTTTCAATATCACGGACGCCGAACTCTGATTTTGCATGTTCAAGTACCTGTCGCCAGGTGCCTTCATAGGTATCTCTAGTACCCGTTGAATGAATGCCCATTCCTTTACCCAGTTTGTGCCAAGACGGCTGTTGTCCAGATGCTTTTATATTTTGCCGGACCATTTCTTTTGCAGCGTGTTTGGAATGGCCTATTTTGTCGATTCCGGATTTCAAAAAAAGCGTATGCACTTGATATTTAATACTACCTCTCATTTCTATAACCTTTATTTTTTTGAAGTGGTTTCAAAACATTCGATCAGGTTCAAGATCAAGGCGGGATAATGGAGTCAAACGGAGGAATACGTTTTGTATTTCGAGTATTGAATCCATCTTGCCAACGCAGATATTGATCCTTAGCGGAGGTTTTGATTCCCGTGTGTTTGGAGTCCCCGGGTTAGGACAAATTCTTAAACAACAGCATTTTTTATTGTCGCAACATAGGGGACTTATGGACAGAGTTGCTTTCTCTACCCAACATCTTTGATCCGGATTCGTGGGTATGAACCCGATCTTTAACAGACTATAGACATGAAAATCTGTTCAGGGCCTGATGTTGGCCCGCCTCTGTTTCCCAAATCTTTTTTTCATCTCGCTCTCGTCTTCTCTTTTTTGGACGATGCCAACGCAAAACGAAAAAAAAGTGATTCGGGTTGAACCCTGCATCTCAAATCAAATACCTTTGAAATGCCACTCAGAATCAACTTCCGCCTTCAAAAGGCTTCAGCGGTTTGAGGAGCGACCGACCTGCAAATCACGAAGTCCAGAGGAACACCCGTGCGATAGTCGATCAATAAGGTTCTCACAGGCAGGAAGATTTTTCTCTTCATCTACCTAATCTCCGGCCAGTTTGACCGCCAACTGAATTTCCCCTGGGATTTCCCGGCAATCACCGCATAAAGGGCATCCGAACGCTACCGACTGGCTTCCAGCAGCATCGGATCAGACTCAGATTGGCTCGCGGATTATCGAAGGTCTCGACTGGTGATAATCGATCCTACGTTGTCCCCTCCTCGCGGAGAGGCTGCATTGCCCAAAAGGGCAAGCAAAAAAACTGGTTCACCTTGAATGCTCAAGGATTGTTCACTTGTCCGTGTCCTTAATTACGATAATAAGAACCCGGTAAAGCGGTTTTGTCCCAAAACGAAACTTAAAGGGAATGTGGGACAAAATATTGAGCAGAGTTTGCGATATCCCGGGAAGCTCATTTTCGAAGGCTTCCGGTAATGCTTATTGAGTGAAATAACGAAATGTTATGCGCTGGCGCGCGGCGGATTGCCGCGATGATTGCTATCAACAATAAAGATAAACGATAGAGATCATTTTGCCTAAAATGATAAGGCAGATGATAAGGAGGGATCATGGAAAATTTTAATGAAAATTATTTTGAATCACTTACTCGTTTCACCAAAAAGAAAAGGGAAGAGCTGGTCCGGTACTATGCCGGATTACCTGAATACGGGCGGCTTTTGGTCCATGAGGCCGCCGGTTTCTTTGCATCCCGGAATCGCGATAAAATGGGCAACAAGAAATCCGAATTCTATTACGCTGCATTTTTGATCGGGATTGCCCAGGTCAGGAATGTTGAAAAGAAAAAAGACAGAAAGGAAAAACTAAGTGAGTCGGATGCGGTGTTGGTGAAACAGATAAACATAGCCAGGATCGATTCTAATTTCAGGGAAAAATCAAAAAAATCCTCCCCTCTGAAATCGAAAATTGAAAAACGATATTTTGAAATGATCCATAGATTTCGTAGGGCATATGATCCCGAAGAAAGAAGATCTTGGCGGTGGATCATCCAATATTTGGCCGATGTTCATAAAATCAAGGTGTCCTATTCGTATTTGATTCATTGTTATGAGGAAATATTGGAAGAAAAGTCTGTGGAAGCATCTGTTTGATTCCACATATTATGATTTTCGTCCCAAAGTGAATAAGAGCTGCTTTTGAAAGATAAAGTATATTTTTTTCGTTTGGCTAATTTTGCCTATTTATAGCTTCAATTACTACGTTTGCCACAAAGCGTTCCCCATAATTTCTACTGGAAAATGATGTAACTATGTATAGCACAACAAGAATTATTAGATGATAGGTTATCATTGAGGCTTTAGTCCCCATGATGAAATGTCCTGCTAATACGAATGGTAAAAGTACAACAGTAAGAGAGGCAAGATCACGTGTCAGAAGATAAGCCTTGTGGGCATAAAATACTAAAATCTCATTTTGATATTTTCGGTAGATGTTATACCATTCATTATTTTGCTCTTTGGGAGCAGACGGGATTCCATGAGGAAATAAAAGCTGTACTTTTTCCATGTCTATTCTTGGGTCTTTTGGACAAATGTGTGAAAATGCCCGATGGCCGGGAAGCCGGTTTTTAAACCGCCAAAACACCAAGAATTCTTTAATACTGTTTTTAAAAATACCTTCCATTACAATAATCAGAATGGCAACGGATAGTGGAATAAACCCTTGAGGATTTTTAATCTTTGTGATGAGTTGATCAGCATTAGTAAGGTTAAAACTGCTATTCCCAGCAAACAAAGCAAAGAGGACTATCTGAATCAGAAGATAGATTATTAGCCACTTACGATTTTCGTTTTTAATGTAACGTTGATCTATTTTTTTTGATAAACTCATGATAGTTTTCCTTCATCTAAAATCGTTTTGAATCCAGCGGGTGTCCATATCAACCCCACTGCCGGTGCACCCAACCCCTGCTTTTTAAGTCGTTCAAGACACGCTCTATCCAGGCTGGAGGGCCCCCCTCCGTTTGGGTGGCTATGCCAGGTTCCCACATAATTTAAATAACCTCCGGAGCTATTAAAGATTTCAAGGACTTTTTCCTTAAGCCCGCTTGTTCCCAAAATAAAGGAAGATTGAGACCTATTGGAATCAGGAGGTGCCTCAATGAGACTGCTGATGGTAATACAGCGCCTGGGGAGAGAAATTTTTCCCATTAATACGCCACCTGTTTCAATATTTTCATATTTAGCCACTTCTTTTTCAATCTGATCAGCAGCAATATCAAGAATTCTTATTTCCCAACTGTGTGAAGCCTTGATTTTTAAAATATCGGTTTGGCCAACATTGATATGTCGCCAGTTAACCTGAATCTCATTTGATTCGAGCCTTCCAATCCATAGTTCACCCTTTTCTTCATTATTATTTTCAAGAACCTGTCTTGCTCGTTCAGCCATCCCAGCGGTGTATAAAGAAATACGGGTATCTGGCATTACCATCGTATGCGACCCACAACCATGGCCAATGCTTTGCCGAATTAAGGCATTGGGAGAGTCCTGGAACTTTTTTCTAATATCCTTATCCTCAACTCCCAGGTCATAATACCGAACGACCAAATCAGATAAGTTTGGATTTCGGTTTTGGCCTTCAAGGGCCATAATTCCCATCTGGCCTAAATTGTAAAGGGCGGCATGCAGTATTCTTCCTGGAAATTTTTCGGGTGGTAATGCCGCCAGCATTTCTCTCACGGCCATTGACCCTGTAGATTCAATAATCAGTTGTGTGTCCTCTGGAAATGCTTTCTTTTTGCTTTCAGGATCAAAACATAATGAAGCTATGTTTGTGGTAAATGGTTCGGCCTTCATCTGAAAGGTTTTGATTTGCTCAGCCAATAATACCGCTTTGGGGTAACCTGCTATTTCCGATGGCGACATCAATGCATGTCGGGCAACGTTATGAGGTGAGAAAAATCCCTTATCAATCAATTTGAAAGGACCCTGGCCGGAACGGGCAAGATGAACGGCTATTTTAGAACCAACACTGCCGCATCCGATGTGAACGATATTCCCATGTTTCAATTCGCCTTTTCCTCCAGACATTTGCCTGAGCAATTTACTGGTGATCGCATGCCGATGTCCTATTGGATATACCGGGGAATCGTTACTGAACCGCACTGCTGCCTCACCAAATGGGGAACGGTTTTTCTCAACCTGCAACTGGGCCATATAAGGAATTATTTCAAGAGGAGATGTATCTCCTATTAAATTGCATGGTCGGCGTGCACATAAAATAATGGGAACGTAAAAAGTATTATGGGGAGGCGTTGCCTTTTTAATTGCAGCACCCAAACTGACGAAAATATCTTTCAATTGATCATAACATCCATATTCCCGTGCTCTTTCATATAGATCGTGCAAACAAAAGATAGTTTCAGCCAAGTATCCATCGGCTGTCATCCCCAGATCGGACCAAACAAAAATTGCCATGGAAATATATAAGAATGGATGTCTATTTTCCTCAAAAAAAGAATTCTGAATTAAGAAGGGGGTTATCTCGCATGTTTTTTGATAATCTATTCCTGAAAAAAAGTGGATTTCATTTTCCTGATGCCGATCCAAAAGAACCCGGCAACGGAAAGCCAAGGCACCCGCCTTATCCTGAACAAGGTCTTTGAGTTCTGAAATATCATATACGAGCCATCCAAATGTGTTATCCCGTCTGATAGGCTCCCATCCCTGATTTGAATCAATCAAATCATTGACTGCCGCTTTCTTCAGCCATTCGGACAATTGATCCAGAATCTTGCTCAACCCATCTTCCTCTTGATGTAGCAAGTCTTCAAGCGGGCCGTCGTAGACACAGGGGACCACATTCCCTTGTTTATCAGAACTGATTAACGGATAAATATGCGGCAGGGTACTGTTGAAATTTCTTCCCAGTAAAATCATCGGCGCACGGAAGGGATAGGTCTTTGGAAAGCACATGGTAACCGTCTCTTGCGCCTTTACACCGGTTTTGCTGATCCCCTTTTGCTTTGAGCGCGTTGGCATGGAGACCTGAATCTTAAAAGAGATTTCAAATGCCCCATTTTCACCAGGCCTAAGAACCGGAGATCCCCCAACGATGGCAGGATGGGATTGGATCGTTTTAAAGGCGCAATCCGCTTCCTGCGATAACACATTTCCACCGTTAACATTCTTGTTGCCCTTCTTAATCGTCTTTCCTTTATTTCTAGCCATGATAGAGGGGTTCCCTTGAGCGCCTGGCGCCGATCACGGCCCCGGACATGGCTGCACTCTTCTTTGCTGGTGCTTGGGGACCTTCTGCGGATATTGTAAATTTTAATGGCTCGGTAGCCTCCTTGTCCGGATGCTCTCCTGTACAGAAAAATTCGCCGCCCACCGATTTCAGGATGGATAAATACTCTGCTTTTGCACCCCAGCAAGGTGGATCGTTTTTATCATTTTTAATGGGCTTGCTGCTCGAAATGATGAACGCACCCTCCCTGGCTTGGGAAAGCGCGGATAGGGCATCCTGACTGGGTTTCGGGTTTTCATCCTTACTCCAGCTGTCATATGAAATGGAATGCCATGAGCAGTGATGCGGCGTCATTAGCAGATCGTATTGGATGGCTGAAGTGTTACCCTTATTTAGTTCCCATACCTGTTCCCAAATGTAGACCTCAGCGTCACCACCGGACAAGAACAAACAGGCATCCTCCTGGCCATCAATAGAAAAGGTATATTGAAGAATGACACTTGAGTGATTTTTGCCTAATTTTTCCTCTTTTTCGATATCTTCCTGAATCGGAATAGGACCAAGAACGCGCATGGAAATTTCATTGCTGTTTTTCCCATTAATTTTGCTGAAAATATCATCGATTTTCACCAAAATCGTTTCCAATCCTTCTGTTTTTCCATTTTCATCTTCTCCGATGATAAGGATGCGGTCCCCCTCCTGAGTTGTGCCATTGTTTCTGAAAATATTGACCCTTCTCTTGGCCTCTGCACTGAACGCCTTTGCATCCTCGCAAAGGGTGTGCGTTTTGCCGGCGCGCCTGAAAATGATCGGGGAGGACCAAATTTCTCGGATCACAATTTTAAGGCCATCTTCTTCCGGAGGGTCATCATTGTATTCAGATAATGGTCCCAGATGAAAATATTTTTTAAGGCCCCGACAATGGTCCTGATCCGGATGGCTTAATAGAAAGACATCTACATAAGGTCTCTTTTTTTCGTCGGTTTCAAGATGGTCTTTTAATGCCGCTGCAGCGTCGAATGCGGGATTATCCTCATTTTCCGCTGCCTCACGAAGGTTGATATCCGTCAGAATAGTCGTCTTGTCACTGAGCTTGATAAGCGTCATGTCTCCGTTATCAACCGGGAAAAAAATTACTGATGGTTTCATGTCTTTTCCTTTGAAAGAGTTAAAATTTAAATTGCAAGATATCGTATATTGTATTCATAAATATTGTTTTGTCAATAAAATATTGCAAGATATTATAATTCGCATATATTTTATGAAGTTTTCATCATTTTATTTGCAGTTAACATGATACCGTGATATGAAAATTTCATTATGAAGCTCAAGAAAATTGCTAAAATTCAAAGCGGTTACATTAGCCGTGGGAAAATCGAGTCTATTGATGACGGCTCCCATTTTCTTTTACAAGCCAGAGATGTAGATGGTAAGCGGCTGATTTATAATGCAGACAACCTTATCCGGTTCAGCCCGGGTTTGTCCGGAAAAGACTGGATTCTAGAACCAAATGATGTGCTGTTTATGGCTCGGGGGGCCAGGAATTATTCAATTCTCATAAATGAAATTCCTGATAATGTCCTGGCAGCGGCCTGTTTTTTTATTGTCCGGGTGACAAACAGTATGGTTCAGCCGCATTATCTGTTCTGGTATCTAAACCAGGAGCCGGTGGAAAATTATTTCCGGCAACACAGCGGCAGAGGGGTTCATATGCCGGTGGTGAGGAGAGACGTTCTGGAAAATCTGGATATCCCCGTCCCCCCTGTTAAGGTTCAGGCCGGTATTGCAAAATTGGACGGGCTTTTGCGGAAAGAAATGGAGCTGCTACACAAATTGGCTGAAAACCGTAAAAATCTGATAACCGCCGCCTGTCTGGCGGCTGTTCGCGACAATACAGGATTGAGGAAAGTAAAATGAATGATCAACAGAAACGCAATGCCATCTTCAATAAAGTCTGGCAGGCATGTGACACCTTTCGGGGTGTTATCGATCCGGCCCAGTATAAAGACTATATTCTCACCATGCTTTTTGTGAAGTATCTCAGCGATATTCACAAATCCAAAACAGCCGAGTATGAGAAAAAATATAAAGGCGATCCGGTTCGTATCAAACGGGCTCTGGACAGGGAAAGGTTTGTCATACCGGAAATTGAGATACAGGACAATTCCGGAAAGGTGGAGGATAAATTTTTTGCAACCTTTGACGCGCTGTTTGAAAGACGCATCAGACCCAATATCGGCGTGCTGATCAACATTCTTTTGGAGCACCTTGAGGACGCCAATAAAGGAAAACTCCATAATGTATTTCGAAATATCGATTTTAACAGCGAGGCCAACCTGGGGCAAACCCGCCAAAGAAATGCGAGGCTGAAAAACCTGCTTGAAGACTTGGTGGATCTTGACCTGCGACTGGAAGCCATCGGCCACATGGATATTATCGGTGATGTCTATGAATACCTGATCTCGCGGTTTGCGGCCACAGCCGGGAAAAAAGCCGGGGAATTTTATACTCCTGCCGAGGTGTCCGAAACCCTTGCCAGGCTCGTTGCCCCCAAACCCGGAGACCGCATTTGCGACCCCACCTGCGGGTCGGGATCGCTTCTGATCCGAACAGGCAAACAGGTGGGATCGGATGACTTTTCCCTTTATGGCCAGGAGATGAACGGCAGCACCTGGGCCTTATGCAAGATGAACATGTTCCTCCATGGTATGGATGCCTCAACCATCGAATGGGAAGATACCATCCGACACCCCCAACTGAGGGAAGGCGATGCATTGATGAAGTTTGATGTGGTGGTCGCCAATCCGCCCTTCAGCCTGGACAAGTGGGGCCAGGAAATAGCCGCCACGGACAAATTCAACCGTTTTTTCCGGGGCACACCACCAAAAAGCAAAGGAGACTGGGCCTTTATTCTCCATATGCTCGCCACGGCAATCGAAGGCCAAGGTCGTGTGGGTGTTGTGGTGCCCCATGGTGTGCTGTTTCGGGGCGGTCAGGAAGGCAAAATCCGGGAGGCCGTGGTCAGGGAAAACTTGCTGGATGCCGTAATCGGCCTTCCGACCAATTTGTTTTACGGCACCGGCATTCCGGCAGCGCTCTTGATATTCGACAAATTCCGGAAACTAAACGGCAAAGACAACGTATTGTTTATCGATGCCAGCCGGGAATTTGCCCAGAATACCAATCAGAACCAACTCAGAGAGCAGGATATCCAAAAAATTGTCGATACGTTTCGCAATAAAAAAACCATTGAAAAATACTCTAATTTAGCTGGTTTTTCTGTAATCGAGGAAAACGAATTCAATCTCAATATTCCAAGGTATGTGGACACTTTTGAGCCTGAACCGGAAATCGACATTGTAGCTGTTCAGAAGGAAATCGAAAAGATCGAGAGTGCTTTATCCAATATAAGAAAAAAAATGGATAAATATCTATCAGAACTGAGCTAAAAGTGTAACTAATAAAACCAACGAACACCGCATCTAAACAAAATAAGAGAGTCCTGATGTATCAAGGCAACAATGCTATAAAGCTAAAACTATGTCAACTTTTTAAAAATAGGAAGACATATGGGGATCCAAATCTGCAAGTATGGTCCGTTACGATGGATCGTGGAGTAGTTCTTCGGAATACTCTTGATAAAAAAATGGCTCCAGATATTAGCCCCAATAAGTGCCTTTTAATTGAGCCAGGCGATATCGTATACAATATGATGCGCATGTGGCAGGGGGCTGTTGCCGTCTGCAAGAAGAGAGGAGTTGTTAGTCCTGCTTATGTTGTTTGCAAGCCTGGAAACAACATAGACTCTGTCTTTGCATATTATTTCTTCAAATCTAAGCCAATATTACATAGGCTGAAATCATATTCTTTCGGCATAACGGGCGATAGGCTAAGACTTTATTACAAAGATTTTGCGTCAATCCTCGTCAGCCTTCCTCCTTTTCCAGAGCAAAAAAAGATAGCCGAAATCCTTTCTTCCTGGGAAGAAGCTATTGAACAAACTCGAAACCTCATCGAAGCAAAAAGACGACGCAAAAAAGCATTAATGCAGCAACTGCTGACAGGGAAAAGGCGGCTGGCTGGATTTAATAACAAATGGAAAGAGTTTGCTCTTGGAAAGTTGTTTAATGAACGTGTTGAACCCAATAACCATCATCTTCCGCTTTTGGCTATAACAGGAAATCGCGGTATAATCCCGGCTGAAGAAATTGACCGAAGAGATTCATCTTCTGCAGACAAGTCAAGATACAAAAAAATCATGCCTGGAGATATCGGCTATAATACCATGAGAATGGGGCAAGGAGTATCTGCCGTTTCCAAACTGGAAGGCATCGTAAGCCCAGCATATACCGTTTGTATTCCGAAAGACGATGTGGACGCTGACTTTATGGGATATTTGTTCAAATATCCACCAATTATTCATTTGTTTTGGAGACATTCCCAGGGGCTTGTGAGTGATACATTAAATCTGAAATTTCCACATTTTGCCAAAGTTAAGGTGAGAATTCCAAGTATTGTTGAACAAAGAAGTATTGTAAATGTGCTTTCAGATTCCGATCGCGAAATTTTGATCCACGAAAAGAAACTATCAGCCCTTGAAAAACAAAAGCGCGGGCTAATGCAGAAACTGCTGACCGGCGAAATTCGGGTGAAGATATGAAGCTTCCGATCAATATTCATGATTTATTGACCGCCCGCACCGTTGAGTGGGAGCGGTTGGAGTTCAAGGCCGGATGGAACCCGGAAGCGGTGCTCCATACCTTGTGCGCCTTTGCCAATGATTTTCACAATCTCGGCGGCGGGTACATTATCCTGGGGGTGAAGGAAAACAAGGGGCGTCCGGTTCTGCCGCCCAAGGGCCTGCCGGTAAAACAAATCGATGCCATCCAGAAGGAAATCGTTTCCCTCGGCTATAAGATCGTTCCTTATTATCATCCCATCATTGCACCCTACGAAATCGACGGAAAACAAATTCTGGTACTTTGGGCGTCCGGAGGCCAGACCAGACCCTACAAAGCCCCGGTCTCATTAAGCAAGGGTCAACGGGAATACGCCTATTTTATTCGAAAAGGATCGGTGACGGTTCGTGCCGGCCATCCGGATGAAGCCGAGCTGATGTCCTTGGCGGCCACGGTTCCTTTTGACGACCGAATGAATCAAGCCGCCGGGTTGGCGGACCTGGATCTGGGATTAATCCGCGCATATCTGAAGCAAATCAACAGCGATCTGTTTACAGAATCTGCGGAAATGGATTTTTCCCGGCTTTGCAGACAGATGAATATCGTGGATGGGCCGGATGAATGGATAAAACCGAAAAACGTCGGGCTCATGTTTTTTAATGAATCACCTTCCCGCTTCTTTCCCCAGACCCAAATCGACGTTGTCCATTTTCCCCAGGGTCCGGATGCGGATGCGTTTACTGAAAAAATTTTCAAGGGGCCGCTGCATATCATGCTCCAGGAGGCGATTTCTTATATCCAATCCATGGTCATCACGGAAAAGGTGGTCAAGTACCCGGACCGGCCCGAAGCGGACCGGTTTTTCAATTACCCGTTTGCTGCCATTGAAGAGGCCCTGTGCAATTCGGTATATCACCGGTCCTATGAAATACGGGAGCCGGTTGAGGTGCGGGTTCTGCCGGACCGTCTGACCATCGGCAGCTTCCCCGGTCCGGACCGTTCGATTCGGGACCAGGATCTGCGCGAATTCCGCTTTCTCTCCCGCCGCTACCGCAACCGCCGGGTGGGTGAATTTTTAAAAGAACTGGAAATGACCGAAGGCCGCGGCACCGGCATCCCCAAAATATTGCGGGAAATCCGAAAAAACAGATCACCGGAACCCATATTCCATACGGATGACGAACGCACGTTTTTTTTGGTGGAGTTTCCGATTCACCCGGTTTTTGCTGAAACTTTGCCATCCACCCCGGAAGTCACCATGGAAGTCACCATGGAAGTCACCATGGAAGTCGGGAAACTTCTAAATGTCATGACAGGTGAACACTCGCGCAAAGAACTCCAGGAAATGATAGCGCTCAAAAATGTCGATTATTTTCGTAAAGCATACCTGTTGTCCGCAATAGAGGCCGGGGTGGTTGAAATGACCATTCCGAACAAACCGAAAAGCAGGCTTCAGAAATACAGGCTGACCCAAAAGGGCCGAAAAATGAAGATGGAAATCGACAAAAAGAACCGGGCAAGGTCATAAGGCGAAAAAATGGAAAAACAATCCGCTTTTGAAAAAATTGATGAGAAACCGCCCAGCTACCTGGAAAAAGTGCAATCCCAGCTTCCGGCGCTTCAGTTATTGATCAGCATGGGTTGGCACTATCTGGCACCGGAAGAAGCAAGCCGTCTTCGTGGAGACCGGCTGGGGGGCACCATTCTCGAACCAATCCTGTTGGACCACATACGAAACCATTGCCGCTATGAGTTCAGAGGTGCTGCCCATCCTTTTACCGAAAATGCCGTTTTAAACGCTGTCCAGTCGCTAAAGGCATTCAGAGCCATAGGCGCTACCCATCAGAACGAACAAGCCTATGATCTCTTGTGTCTTGGAAAAAGTGAGCCCCAAACAATGGAAGGCGATACCAAAAGTTTTACCATCGACTATATCGACTGGAAAACGCCCGGTGCCAACACCTTTCATTGCACTGCGGAGTATAAGGTCGAACGGATCGGGTATCAAAAGCATTATATTCCGGATATTGTCCTTTTTGTTAATGGCATACCTCTGGTTGTCATTGAATGTAAACGATCGGCATATACACAGGCCAAAAAACAGCCCATTGATCTTGCCATTGAGCAACTTGGAGATTATCAAGCCAAAGAGGGAATTCCCCAACTTTTTTTGTACTGTCAGATGGTGATTGCTCTGGCAAGGGATAAGGCGAAGTATGGTACCACAAACACGTCGAGACCTTTCTGGACTGTATGGAAAGAAGAAATCACGGATGAGGCCATCAGGGAACTGCTGGACCGGCCAATGGATCAGGAGACCATGGGCAAACTGCTGTCCGGCCAATTCAAGGAGGTTGGCAATGCCTATGCAACCTTATTGGAGCAAGGAAGAAAAATTTACGAACAAGACAGACTGCTCTTTTGTTTGTGCCGTCCGGATCGTTTGCTTGAGCTGGCATATACATTCATCCTGTTCGACAACGGCATAAAAAAGATCGCCCGCTATCAGCAATATTTTACCGTTCAAAACATCATCAAGCGTGTATTGTCCGCCAATCCCGGAGAACCCCGGTCCGGAGGAGTAGTGTGGCATACCCAGGGAAGCGGAAAATCACTGACCATGGTCATGCTTGCAAAGGCCATAGCCCTGCACCCGGCTATTACCAATCCCAAAATCATACTTGTAACCGACAGAATCGATTTAGACGACCAGATTCTGGGGACGTTTCGTGCATGCGGACTGGAGCCGGAACAGGCAAACACCGGAAAACATTTAACGGAATTGTTGCTTGACAGACGTGCTCATATTGTCACCACGCTGATTCACAAATTTGCAACAGCGGCTGCCAGCAGAACAATGGGCCGGGTTGACCGGGACACATTTGTTCTGGTGGATGAGGGGCACCGAAGCCAGTACCAGGAACAACATGCCCGCATGAGGCTGTCCCTTAATGGCGCGTGTTTCATTGCTTTTACGGGCACGCCTTTGGCCAAGTCGGCTAAAAAGAATACATTTGCCCAGTTCGGAGATCTCTTCAGACCAGCATACACCATTGCACGGGCCGTGGAAGACAAAGCCGTGGTCCCTCTCCTTTACGAAGCACGGCATGTGCCCCAAAAGGTTGACAAGGATGGCATTGACAATTGGTTTGCAAAAATTACGCTGGGCCTAACAGATGATCAACAAGCGGATCTGAAAAGAAAATTTTCAACACAGCGCCAGCTTAACAAAGCGATTCAAAAAGTTCGAATGATTGCCTGGGATGTGAGCCTTCATTATACAACGACCTATCAGGGCACCGGTTTGAAAGGACAGCTTGTCACACCGGACAAAGAAACAGCGCTTCAATACAGGGACTTTTTAGAAGAATTCGGTATGGTCTCCGCAGAGGTTTTAATTTCCGCTCCGACCATGAAGGAAGGAGAGGGGAATGGGGCGGAACCGTCTGAAAAACAGAAAAATTTCTGGCAACAGATGATGGACCGTTATGGTTCTGAAAATAAATTTAACAAACAGATTATCAATGCATTTAAACATGGTGAAACCCCGGAAATCATCATCGTGGTGGATAAACTGCTGACCGGGTTTGACGCCCCTTGCAACACCGTCCTGTATCTTGCCCGCAAATTAAAAGAACATACGCTTCTTCAAGCGATTGCCCGAGTCAACCGTATCCATGAAGGCAAGGAGTACGGGCTGATCCTTGACTACAGCGGCGTTATTCAGGAACTGGATGAAGCCATCGATTTTTATAGCAATCTTGCCGATTATGATCGGGCCGACCTGGAAGAAACGATTTCATACATTACCGACCGGACTAAGAAATTGCCCCAACTCCATTCAGATCTCTGGGAATTATTCAATGCTGTGAAAGGGTCCAAAGATCCGGAAGTTTATGAGGTTCACCTCCGTGAACCCGATCTTCGAATTAAGTTTTATGATCGATTTAGTCTTTTTGCCAGAACCCTTTCACTGGCCCTGTCATCATCGAATTTTCTTGAAACGAATGAACTTAAAACCATCCATAAATACAAAACCGATCTCAAGTTCTTTCAGAATTTAAGAGCTGCGGTTTCCCAGCGTTACCAGGAGTCGATTGATTTTTCAGAATATGAACCCAGGATAAAAAAACTGATCAACACTCATGTTGGTGCCGAAGAAGTCCAGCAACTCTGTGAACCTATCAATCTTCTTGATGCAAATGAAAGACAGCAGGTTCTTGATGATCAGGGAAAAAGTGCAGGAGCAAAGGCCGATATGATCGCTTCGGCAACCCGGCATGTGATCGAACAGGAGATGGCAAAGGATCCGGCCTTTTATAAAAAGTTTTCCAAACTCCTCGAAGAAGTCATTGACGCATACCATCAGGAAAGACTCAAAGCGATTGAGGCTCTGGAAAAGATCAAAGACATCTCCATAAAGGTTGTCACCCATACCGACGACCAGGTTCCCTATAAACTTGCGGGAAAAGATATGGCCCGCCGCTATTATGGATGTGTCCGGGAAACAGTTGCCGACTATGGAGAGAAAAGCGATCAAACCGGCGCTGAAATAGCCCTTCAAATTGTCGAACGTATTGGCAAATATAAAATTCGGGATTGGCAGACAAATGTGGATGCCATCAACAAAATGCGGGGGGAAATAGATGACATCCTGTTTGAAATAGCCAATGAAGAGGGTATTGAACTTTCTTTAGATGAACATGATGCGATCATTGACCGGTGCATTGAGGTGGCCATCGCCAATGAAGATTGATCAGGTTCAGCATACAATTGAATTCGGCACAAGAAAAATTTGCTATCGACTTCACCTTTCAGACCGAAAAAATTTGCGGGTGGTGGTAACCCCCGAACTGATGGTGGACATTTTTGCCCCTGAAACTGCAACCGACCAAGAACTCAATTCAGCCATTAAAAAGAAAGCCCCTTGGATTGCCAAAACGCTTGATAAATTGGAAGGTTATCACCCTTTGCCTGTTCCGCAGCAATATGTGAGCGGTGAAACCCTTGTATATCTGGGGAGACAATATCGTTTAAAGGTGGAGTACGGGGTCAGTCAACCTGCAAAGCTAATAGGAAGATTTTTATGGGTTTGGGTAATAGACAAGACAGACACCCAAAACATAAAAAAATCCATTGAGGCATGGTATAGAAAAAGAGCCCATGACGTATTGGCACGGTACACGAAAAGCTGCTATCAAGTTGCATCCCGTCATGGGGTACCGGAACCCGGTATGACAATCCGCCATATGCGCAGACGTTGGGGAAGTTGCAGTCCATCCGGACGAATTACATTAAATTTGGATCTGATAAAGGTCCCGGTGCATTGCATCGAATATGTAATTACTCATGAACTTTGCCACTTGAAACACCATAACCATGCCAAATCTTTCTATTCGCTTTTAACCCGCTGCCTTCCGAATTGGCGGCAGAGGAAAGAATTGCTGGATAAGTTTAGACTTTCCTAATAACTGCCATTGTTTATTTAGATGAGGAGGGCAGAATGAACTCGTATGCAAATATCGGCCTTCTTGTTGATGAATATGATGGTCTTTTTGCAAATGCAAAGGATGACCGTTTAGAAAATCTAAAGGATTTGTTGGTTTCTAATGCAGAGTGGAGCGACCAAGCTGCTTCACATCTTTTACAATTGGTAAAAGATAATGGGGCCTTTATCCTTAGGAATGCCCTGGCTATATCACTGGCTCTTGAAATTGAAGATGGCGAACTTGGATTTTGATTTTGCTCGTATGGCACATAGGATTAAAACTCCCCCTTCTTCGAATGTGCCTAAATTGTGCCCGTCATAGTCAAAAGTTTCAGAATAAAAGCAAACAAGCCCAAAAAATGGCAAGTTATTATGCTTTTAATTCAAGATGTTAAAAATACAGTTAAATTTTGACAACCAATGCAATGCTCTCAAAAACCCGGGCGGGGCCGGTAAACACATGCTGATCCTTGGCCACGGCGGACTGTTTGATCACCGCGCCATCGGGGGCAAGGTTTCCCGAAAGCACCACCGTTGATCCCTCTGGGTAATAAGGACGGGTCTTGTCGGGAATGACATCTTCGTCCGAAACGTGCGCTTTTTCGATAATGTCGCCGATATTCCGACCCGATACGCTTAAGGCATCCAGGTGAAGGTTCTCTTTCAATCGCTTCATCACCGCCGGGATGCCTCCTGCCTGATAAAGATCCGTGATGCCGTGGGGGCCGCTGGGCGAAAGCCGGCAGAGGGTCGGTATCCGCTTGTTGAAATCATTGAATGCGGTTAAGGGAAGATCAATTCCCAGCTCGTGGGCCAGAGCGGGCAGATGAAGGGCCGCATTGGTGGAGCCCCCGATGGCCATGTCCACGGAAAGGGCATTTTCAATGGCTTTTTTCGTAAGGATTTTATCCGCTGTAAGATCTTCCTCCACCATTTTCATGATGCGTTTGCCGGTGAGACGAGCCACGCGGAGTTTTTCAGAGTGGTATGCGGGGATACAGGCGGTTCCGGGTAGCGCCATGCCGAGGGCTTCGGCAAGGCTCTGAAAAGTGTTGGCCGTGCCCATGATTTCACAGGCTCCGCACGAGGCGCAGTAAACCGTGTTGAGCTTGTCGTTCAGATCCTCATAATCGGAATGGAGGATGGTGCCTTTATAGGTCTTGCGCAAACGGATTTCATAAATCGTAGGTCCGCCGGTCAGAAAGATGGCGGGGAGGCGCAGCCGGGCCGCCGCCATCAGCATGCCGGGGATGATCTTGTCACACGATGCGATCATCACCATGCCGTCGAAAAGCTGGCTTCTCATATGGGTTTCCACCATGTCGGCGATCAAATCCCGCTGGGCCAGGATAAACTTCATGCCGTCGTTGCCCTCGGCCAGTCCGTCACAGGGGGCGGGAACGTTGAATTCAAAGGGGATGCCGCCTCCGGCATGGATGCCTTCCTTGACACGGGTGGAAAGGGAGGCCAGGTGCATGTGGCCGGTGTTCATTTCCGTATGGGAATTCACCACGGCGATAATGGGCTTTTGCCCGCATTCATCCGTATCCACGCCGGTACCCTTCAGTACGTTCATCCTCATGAGATACGGGTACAGGTCTTTTTCATCATAAACGGCATGGCTGATTTTCTTTTTCATGACAATCTCCTGTATATAGGGGTTTGAATCTCCTGGGGTTTGAAAAACATCTGATCCGGTGCGCCAAAGCGGATAAAGTTTACGTGCGGACGTACCTAACGCCTGTTGGCATGTCGGGACAATAATGTATTTTAATCCTCCTGTCAAAATGAACTTATGCCGGCGATGTTGGGAAAAAAGGATTAAATTTTACTTAATCATTGAAATTTACAGTAAAATCATTTAAACCTGACAAAAAGCACTGCACTTGTGAAATGGTAGATCAGATGAAATCACTTCTCATGGCGACTTTGGCAACAGAGTTCGGATAATCTTGGATCGGAAATTAAGTTAATTTGGTTTCAGAAGAGGACATGACCATGAAAAATCTCGTTAAGTTTATCGTGCAGGCAATCGTTGACAAGCCCGATCAGGTGGAAATTTCAGAAATCGAAGGTGATCAGACAACCGTGCTGGAGTTGAAGGTGGCCAAGGAAGACCTCGGGAAGGTCATCGGCAAGAAGGGAAGAAACGCCCAGGCATTGAGAGATATTCTCGGCGCTGTTTCCGCCAAAAGAAAAAAACGGACGATACTGGAAATCCTCGAGTGACCGGTGTTTCAGGCCGGTGTAAATAGCACTTTTCCCTCCGGGGTTTCCCTGACCGGTGAGATGAAGCCCGGCAGAAGATTTTAGCGGGCGTGGTCATCAGGTTGCTTTTCAGCGGTGGTCTTTTTTTCCGGTCCCTTCATCCGGTCAAAAAAGATCATTCCGGATCTCAATTTTTTGATTGATTTCATATGGGTTTAAATTTATAGGACAGTTTCATGAACCCCGCTGACATCATCGAAATTTTCCATCAAAAGGCTTATCCGGGAGAAAATGATAATTGCGAAGGCCGTTAATGTCGCCGAAGATATTGTCTTGACATCTTTGCCCGTCCTCCGTAACGTGTAACATATTTCAATTGTTATTAAAATAAATTGCCAGAAAGGACCGCCCGATGACCGTTACCAAAAAGCAGCTTACCGAGGCCATTCATCATCAGACCGGAATTCCCAAAAGCAAAAGTTTTGATATCGTTGAAACCGTCATAGAGATGATGATCAGCGCACTGGAAAACGATGATGATGTTTTGATTTCAGGATTTGGAAAATTCTGCGTCAAGGAAAAACAGGAACGAAGGGGCAGGAACCCGGCAACCGAGGCCTCCATGATGCTGCCCGCAAGAAAAGTGGTTACGTTTAAATGCTCCCGTACATTGCGGGAAAAGGTCAACGGGGAATAATGAACCATGGCACTGTCTGGTCCAGTCCATCTTAAAAAAAGTCAAATCGATGATCCCGGACGAATTCAAAGAGGCGATCGGTCTGCCGGCACGGGAGTTGAGGAATGAAAGCCGTATTGTTGATCGCCCATGGCAGCAGAATAAAGGAAGGGAAACAAGAAATTCTGGCGCTTACGGAAAAGTTAAGGGAAATCCTTTCGGGCAGATATGAAAGAGTTTCATCGGCTTTTCTGGAAAGGGAAACACCCTCTGTTCCTACGGTCATTCAGGATTACATCAACGCCGGCATTACCCATATTTTAATAATCCCCTATCTTCTGGCAACAGGGACCCATGTGGCCTACGATATACCGGAAATGGTTGAAGCCTTCAGGAAACAACACCCTGAGGTAGGCATCCATGTCGCCCCTCACATCGGAGCGTCCAAAAAAATGGCGGGGCTGATCTGCGGTCATCTGGAAGAACTGGAAAGGTTCCTGTGAGATGAACTCCCGCCCCGCCGGTAAGAATTATAAATAATCATCGATAATTCTGTTTTCCTCGGAATAAAAACCGCTCTTTTCCGTATCCGGGATCATGTGCTTGTTTTTCATCACATCCGGTTCGCCTGTACCCGGATGGTGCATTTCCATCATTTCTGTATTTTTATCATGCATGGCGCCTGAATCAGCGGGACGGCCGGAATCACCCATTGCGGGGCAGCCCTTATGACCCATTTCGGCAAATGCCAAAGATGAAAAAAGCAAAAACAAGGAAGCCAGCCACAACGATATCGTTTTCATGATGGTCCCTCCCTTCTTTTGACGTAAAATTGAGTTAAAATGAAATTATACCACAATGTGGTAATTGTCAATAGGGGGAAACCTAAAGAAAGGAGGATATTCGAAACCTCCGGCGCCGGCCTGCCGTCAGCAGCCGTTCATAAGTCGTTTTTCAATGCCCCTTGCCCCGTAGACTCCAGGACGCTTCGCCATAAGGGCCCGTGCGGGTCCACCTGTTTTCGTTTTCCGGCTGTGGCCGAAAGGGGGATGTGAACAAAATAATCATTCCAGTGGCCGATGAGCATCTTGGTTTTGCCCGCCATGCCGGCATGAACTGCATTTCTTGCCAGAAAACTGCAGAAAATGCTGTCGTTGGCATTGGCCGGAAGACTTCGGATCATATAGCTGGGATCAATGTATTTGAGCGATATTTCAATGTTGTTTTTGCTGAAATGACCCGTGATCACGTCTTTCAGGTACATGCCGATATCTTTGAGCCGGATGTTCCCGGATTCGTCGCAACTGTTCTCAGCAGATTCAAAGTATTTCTGCCCGGCTCCTTCGGCGACGACGATGACGCAATGGTTCCTGTCCGCCAAACGTTTCCCCAGTTTGTTCAATAGACCGTTCTCACCGTCCAGGTCAAAATCGATTTCGGGGATCAGGACAAAGTTGACGCTTTGCTCGGCAAGAGCCGCTGTTGCGGCAATAAAGCCGGAATATCTTCCCATAAGCTTGATCATGCCGATGCCCTTGGGATAGCTTTCCGCTTCATTGTGAGCGCCGCGAATCGCCTGGGTGGCCACTTCCACCGCTGTTTCAAAACCAAAGGAACGGGAAACCATGAAAATGTCGTTGTCAATGGTCTTGGGAATGGCGATAACGCTGATGTTGAGACCTTTTTCGGAGATATGGTCCGCGATTTTGGAAGCCGCCATGATGGTGCCGTCACCACCGATCATGAATAAAAGCGAAATATTGGATCTTTCAAGACAGTCCACAATTTCATCGATGTCCTGGGGGCCCCTGGAGGAGCCCAGAATCGAGCCGCCCATCTCAAGGATGTTGGTAACGACGTGAGGCGTCAGGTCCACCAGGTCATGCCCATATTTGGGGATAAACCCCTGTAGGCCGTATCTGATGCCGAAGACGTGCCGGACCCGGTAGCCGTAATACAGCTCCAACACGAGTGCCCTGATGATATCGTTGATTCCCGGGCATAATCCGCCGCAGGTGACGACGGCACATTTGAGTTTGCTGGGATCGAAGTATATTTTTTCTCTGGGACCGGCCATTTCAAAAGAGGCAACGGCTTCTTTATTCCTGATTTTATCCATTATGGACTCGGGGTTGATATCGAGTAAAACCCTCTCTTCTTCATGCACGAAATTGCAGATGTTGTTGTATTCCTTTTTCTGAACCGGCGAAGAGATTTTTGCAGGTCCGATGGTGGGGATCTCGGTCGGTACGGATTGATAATTCATGATTTCCTCTTCAAACAAGATTTAATAGGTTCCGTTGAACTTAAACTCGCCTTTTCCCAGAATGTCATGCAGATGCAGAATGCCATGAATCCGGGCGTTGTCATCAGTCACCGGCAAAACGGTGATCTGGTACTGTTCCATGATATTAAGGGCGTCATAGGCCGGGGAATCAGGCCGTACCGTCCGGGGCGTCGGGGTCATGACGTCCTTGACCGCCATCTCGAAAACCGCTTTTTTCCTTGCCACCAGCCGCCGGATGTCCCCATCCGTGATGATGCCGACCAAAATATCGTTTTTCGAAATAACGAAAGCCGCTCCCAGTCCAATGCGGTCGATCTCCTTCAAGGCCTCTTCCATGGACTGGGTTTCAAACACCCTGGGAATGGATTTGCCGCTCATCATCAGGTCTGCAACTTTTTCAGACAGGCGCCGCCCGATATTACCGCCGGGGTGGAATTTTTTAAAATCAGAGGATTTGAACTGCTTTTTATTGATGAGGACAACGGCCAAAGCGTCTCCCATGGCCAGAAGTGCCGTGGTGCTGGCGGTGGGGGCCAGCCCTAAAGGACACGCTTCTTTTTCAACCCCCACATCAATGACGATATCACTGTTCCGGCCAAGCGTGGACCCGGGTTTCCCCGTAAGTGCGGCGATTTGACATCCGATTTTACGGATACTGGGCAACAGCAGATTCAGTTCATCCGTTTCCCCGCTGTAGGAGAGGGCGAGAAAAAGATCCTGTCTGGAAACCATTCCCAGATCTCCGTGCATGGCTTCGACCGGATGCAAAAAAAGGGAACGCGTACCCGTACTGTTAAGGGTGGCGACGATTTTCCGGCCCACGATGCCGGATTTTCCAATGCCGCTGATAATGACCCTGCCCTTGGAGTGACATATCGTCTCCACCAGGCTGGAGAACTCGGGGCCGATTTTGCGGGTCAGGTTCAGTATACCCTCCGCCTCGATTTTCAGAACCTCGATGGCTTGTTGAATCATCATATATTTCTTCCCGTTTTCCTTCCGGTTGTTTGAGATGTGATTTGAATTGTCGCGCATTTTAAAGAATACTTGCTCTTTATTCAAACAAAAATGAGAATTATTCATGAGGAACAATAAAATAAACGCCGACTTTGATGTTTTTTGTTGTTTTTTATTGACAAGATTCAAAGGGCTAATATATTGAGTCTCTCAAATTTTATAGTGTTGTAATGTTCCAGCCTTTGAATTCTTCGGGGCTGAAGTGCGGCATTGTAAAAACATAGAAAAATCAAGGGGGTTGGTAAAAATGATCTGTACAACGGTTAAGCAAGGTGTTGATTGCCCGTTTATGGCTGCCGGCGGGTGCTCATATAACGGAGGAATCTGCTGTGAAATTGTAGAACAGTGCAAAGGATGCAAACGGTCCGTTCAATATCTAAACGCATGGTATTGCTCGACCTGCCCGGAGCCGGTCGTAAAATGGAAAAATGGGAACTGCAACATGGCATCCCATGTCCTGGTGGCTAAAAAAGAAACCGCCAAGATCAATCCGCTCAAAGCTTCCAAGCGCAGCCGAAAATAATCCGCATTGATTACGGTAAAAACGCGGTTTCAAGTGAAACGGCGTTTTTACCGTAAGATCTTGTTTTCCATCCTTTGAATCCTGTTTTCCCCTTGACTTTTTTTATGCCTGAACGGTAAAGAATTCGCTCACCTAAAACGTATGAGCAACAGGGGAGCATTATTCATGAATCCAATCGCGGCGGAATTAAATGAGATCATCAGGGAAGGAAATCCCCATATTTTTGACATGCTGGGGGATGTGGGCAGGAAACTTTTTTTTCCCAAGGGCATTCTTTCCCAGAGTGCCGAGGCCAAAGAGAAGGCCTATAGGCTGAACGCCACCATCGGGATCGCCATGGAAAAGGGCAGAACCATGCGATTTGATTCGGTGGCCGCTGCTATCCGCGACTTAAGCCCGAGAGAATATCTGACCTATGCCCCCTCTTTCGGCATCCCGGGTTTGAGAAAAAAATGGCGGGAAGAAATGTACGAAAAAAATCCCTCGCTCGCCGGAAAGCTGGTCAGCCTGCCTGTGGTGACATCCGGTATCACCCATGCCATCAGTGTTTTTGCGGATATGTGGGTTGATCCGGGGGATGTGATTGTTGTCCCCGATATGATGTGGGGAAACTATAACATGATTTTCGGCGTGAGGCGCGGCGCCCGTCTTTCACAATTTCCCCTGTTTTCATCAGACGGCGGATTTAACCTGGCCGGCTTTGAAGATGCCTTGAGAAAAGAGGCGAAAGACCATGATAAGGTGGTAGCTCTTTTAAATTTCCCCCAAAACCCCACGGGATACACGGTAACCTGCGAAGAGGGGGAAGGAATCGTGGCTGTCCTCAGAGGATTGGCGGAGGAGGGGGTTAACATCGTCGTGGCGGCCGACGATGCCTATTTCGGTCTGTTTTATGAGGAAGACACGTTAAAGGAATCTCTTTTTTCAAAACTTTGCGACTGCCATCCCAGGCTGCTTTCCGTGAAGCTGGACGGGGCCACCAAAGAGAGTTACGTGTGGGGGCTGAGGGTGGGCTTCGTGACCTACGGTTGTACCGGTTCGGGCGATTTGACGAGGATCTATGACGCACTGGAGCGAAAAACAGCCGGATGTGTCCGGGGGACCATTTCAAACGCTTCCCATCTGGGACAGTCGATTATTCTAAAATCCATGCAGGGAGAAAAGTATTTCTCGGAAAAACAGGAAAAATTCGATATTTTAAAGGCAAGGGCCAAGCGGGTAAAAGAAGTTCTGAAGGATGAAAAATATAAAGACGCATGGGATATGTATCCGTTTAACTCGGGATATTTCATGTGCCTGAGATTGAAAACCGTCAATGCCGAGAAGTTGAGGACCCATCTGCTGGAAAATTACGGTGTGGGACTGATTTCCCTTGGCGATAAAAATCTGCGGGTGGCCTTTTCCTGCATCGAAGAAGAAGACATCCGGGAACTGTTCGATACTGTTCTGCAAGGTGTCCGGGACCTTTCTTAAAGATGCCGCCGGGCGACATGATGAATAACCCTGTCCGGTCTATTGCCGCTGTTTTTAAATCCACGGATATCGCTTCCGCGGGCAGGTGGACTTTTCATTTCGTGCTCATCGGTATTGTCGCGGGATTGGGAGCCATTGTATTTTATTGGCTTTGCCAGTTGGGCATTCATTATTTCATGGATGTCATGGCGGGGTACCGACCCCCTGTGCCGGCCGGGGAACAACACCTGATACCTTCAGGTAATCGGCCTTTCAACAGGTGGATTCTCCTGTGCCTGCCGGCCATGGGCGGAATCTTAAGCGGGTGGCTGGTCTATACCTTCGCGCCGGAAGCCGAAGGCCACGGCACCGATGCCGCTATCGACGCCTACCACAATAAGGCCGGTTTTATCCGGGGCAGGGTGCCCCTGATCAAGACCCTGGCATCGGCCATCACCCTCACCACAGGGGGGTCCGGAGGAAGAGAGGGCCCCATTGCCCAGATCGGCGCGGGTTTCGGCTCTTTTCTGGCCACCCGGCTGAAGCTCTCGGAAAGGGACAGGCGGGTCATGATGGCCGCCGGCATCAGCGCGGGTGTGGGGAGTATTTTCAGGGCACCGCTGGCTGGAGCCCTTTTTGCCGCGGAAGTGTTGTATCGCGACCCGGAATTCGAATCCGACGTGATCATCCCCGCGGGAATTTCATCGGTGGTAGCGTATTGCCTTTTCTGTCTGGCATTCGGCTGGGGCTCCCTGTTCGATACCCCGTATTTCCATTTCAGAAACCCCCTTGAGCTGGGGCCTTATGTGGTTCTATCCCTTGTTCTGGTTATAACGGCGGTCCTTTATATCAAATCCTTTTACGGGGTCATCCATTTTTTCAAGGGCCTCAGGGTGCCGAACCATATAAAACCGGCCATCGGGGGGCTGGTCACCGGAATCATCGGTTTTTTTCTGCCCCAAACCCTGGCGTTCGGATATGGGTATGCCCAGCAGGCGCTCCACAGTGAACTGACGATTCCCTTTCTTCTGGCCCTGGCCATCGGGAAAATCTTCACGACTTCTTTTTCCATCGGTTCCGGGGGTAGCGGGGGGGTTTTCGGCCCTTCCGTTGTCATCGGCGGTGCTATGGGCGGGGTCGTGGGAAAATGTTTCCATCTCCTCATGCCCGGCATCGTGGCGGAGCCCGGTGCCTTTGTCGTCGTGGGTATGGCCGGTTTTTTTACCGCGGTGTCCAATACCCCCATTTCCACCATCATTTTTGTCAGTGAAATGACCAACTCATACCATTTGCTCCTGCCCAGCCTGCTTGTTTGCTCGGTGTGCTACATGCTGTCGCGGCGATGGACGATTTTCCACAATCAGGTGGCCGGTAAGATCGAGTCGCCTGCCCATAC